>NZ_CP012600.1:2791916-3391916 GCF_001278705.1 Bacillus gobiensis | reverse complement strand
ATTGTACGTCATATTTCTGATCGGGTAGGTGTGATGTACTTAGGGAAAATAGTTGAAATTGCTCCTAGTGAAGAGTTATTTAACCGCCCTGCTCATCCCTATACAGAAGCGTTAATAAGGTCTATTCCTCATTCTGATCCGACGAATCTAAAGAAGAACGTTGTTTCCATTCAAGGAGAAATTGCATCTCCGGTTAATTTGCCCTCAGGCTGCCGATTCCGAACGCGGTGTCCGTTTGCGACGGAGCGTTGTAGCGAGGAGGTGCCTGAATTAAAAGAATTTAAACCAGGACGCCATGTTGCATGCCATTACTCTTCATTAGTTTTTGATAACGAAAAGAAAGTTATTTCATAGTTTGAAGGGATGAATATGATGATTACAAGAAACAAGCCACACAAGAAAATACTTATTCAAATTGCATGCCTCCTGTTTCTTTTAGCCGGTTGCTCTAATGCTGGTAATTCGAACTCATCAACTATAGGTACAGAAGAAAGTAAGTCGAGTAAGCCAGTGTCTGGTGGAGAATTTACATATGCATTATCCACTCCTCCGGATACTTTGGATCCCCAAGCAAGTGGTTTTGCAGTTTCGTACAGGGTACTTAAAAGTATTTTTGAAACGTTAGTATATCAGTCTAAAGATAATACGATTGAGCCTTGGCTTGCTACAGAATGGGATATTTCTGAAGATCAAAAGTCTTACACATTTAAATTAAGAGACGATGTCACTTTTCACGACGGTTCTAAATTTAATGCCGAAGTGGTGAAATATAATTTTGAAAGAATATTAAATCCAAAAACAAGAGCTACAACTGCAGCGTCCTATCTAGGAAAATTTAAATCTATAGAAATATTAGATGACTATACAATAAAAATTAACTTATCTGAACCATCGGCTACATTTTTAACTCTATTAGCTCATACAAATCTCTCCATTGTCTCACAAGAAGCTGCAGAAAAGTATGGAGATCAATTCAATGCCCATCCCGTAGGGTCAGGTCCTTTTAAATTTGTTGAACAAGTAGAAAATGATCGGATTGTACTGGAGAAGAATGAAAATTATCATGGAGGATACCCTTTTGCTGAACATGATGGCCCGGCCTATTTGGATAAACTTGTTTTTAAAATCATACCTGAAGAGGCAACTCGAATTGGAAGTGTCCAAAGCGGGCAAGTGAATGCGATTGAAACTGTACCTCCACAAGATGTAGTTTCAATCAAAGCGAATAATCAATTAAACATTCTTGAGGCAGCTACAGGAGGACTTCCCTATACGTTGTTTATCAATCAAACGACGGCACCTTGGGATGATGTAAAAGCAAGACAAGCTTTAAAGGCAGCTATTGATGTAAAGACGATTGTGAATACATTATACTTGGGAACGTATAAAAGAGCATGGTCTTCACTGGCGCCTATTACCTTTGGTTATGATAAGAGTCTCGAAAATAAAGACTCATATGATGTGAAAAAAGCGAACCAATTATTTGATGAATTGGGTTGGGAAAAAGCATCTGACGGATTACGTAAAAAAGATGGAAAAACACTTACTTTACGTATACTTAACGATGCTATCAATCGTGAGAAAAGACAAGATATTTCACTAATGGTTCAACAACAATTAAAAGAAGTAGGCGTACAAGTGGAACTTATTACAACAAATGATCCATTGAGTATTCTGAAGGATGCAAAAGGATACGATCTTCGTGGAAACAGCCGAGTGGCTTTAGATCCTGATGACTTAACTCTTTTTTATCATTCTCAAAAAACTCGTGATACGGGAGGACTTAATCTTAGTTGGATAAAAGATAAGGAAATCGATACTTGGTTAGAGAATGCCGCTGTAGAATTAGATAAAGAAAAACGGGCGGATCTCTATAAGCAAGTGCAACAAAAATTAATTGATCAGGTTGCGGTTATTCCAATTTATGATTTCCCATATACAGTTGCTGCAGCTAAAAAAGTGCAGGGGCTAAAGTTTGATTCGCTTGGCTATCCTTTATTTTTTGATGTGAATTTACAAAAATAGGAGGAATTCCAGAATCGTGTTGAAAAACACAGGTCACCTGTATGATAGGTGTTTAGCTTAGTTATTCAATGAAAAATAGAGACTGCATCACATATCATACAGGATTTTATTAATCAAACGTTTATCCCGTAAAAGTCCGATTGGTTCAACTAACAATCAGTGGGGGACGAATGTACGAAGGCTAAAAGCTCAGGCGTCCTGTGCGGGCGCCTTCACTAGCATATCCTATGCGTCGACCCCCCCACTGATTGAAGTTTCACTTTATTAAAGACAAAAAATATGAAACCGGTTAATCAATAGATAACAAAATAATATGAAGGGGGTTTAAAAGTTGAAATTTGTTTTGATTAGCCTTTTGAGTAATCACCCAAACGGCGTGACCGGAGAAGTATTTACTGAGCAACAAATGTTTCAAAACGTGCTAAATCAGGCTGTTCTCGCTGAAGAACTTGGTTTTGATGGCTATGGGGTGGGTGAGCGTCATGGTGCACCATTCTTGTCTTCCTCACCGGCAGTGACGCTGACGGCCATTGCAGCTCAGACCTCAAAAATCCGTTTGTTGACTACAGTAATGGTTCTGAGCGTGCTTGACCCGGTACGTGTGGCTGAAGATTATGCTACACTAGACCATCTTTCAGGCGGACGACTAGATGTAATAATTGGTAAAGGGAACGATCCGCGACATTATCCGCTTTTCGGGATTACCGAGGAGGAGCAATGGGAATCTCTTGCAGATCGGTATAAGCTTCTGAAGCTCTTATGGAATGAAGTAGGCGTCACTTGGGAGGGGAAATATCGCCCGCCTATAAACAATGTAACCACAAAACCTAGACCTTTTCAAAAACAAATTCCAGTGTGGCATGGCAGTGCATCAAGTCCGCTTTCTACTGAGCTTGCTGCGAAGTATGGCGAACCTATTTTTTCATCGAATACGTTTCATCCGATGGCTAAGTACAAAGCGTTAATTGATCACTATCGCGAACGTCTAGCTTATTATGGCCATGATCCTAAACAGGCAGTAGTCGGATCAGGCGCAAGAGGCTTGTATTTGGCAAATACTACGGAAGAAGCAATTAAACGCTATCGCCCGTATTATGATGCCCATATGAATACAGAAGCATCGAGGTTCAATCAACCGCCTTTTAGAGATCTGGAAGATCACATTCAAAACGGATCTGCACTAGTTGGCAGTACTGATCAAGTGATCGAGAAGATTTTAAAATACTACGAGGCTTACGGACATCAAGTGCAAAGTATTAGTGTAGAGGGATTAAGTAAAAATGAGCAGCGAGAGCAACTCGAGAGATTCGCCACTGAAGTTATGCCGGTGTTGCGACGTGAGATCCCAAGCACAGTATGGGACAGTAAACGGCCAACACTGATATAAAGTGTTCATTCCTAAAAAAGTGTCTAATCCTTTCATTGGCAGAACTATGTAATATCATCAGGTATTGGGTTAGAGAATTCGACGTATAAATAAAAAACAGGTTGTACCTCCTTGTAACGCTTCTTCCTCTTATTAATCTAGACAAAAGAATCACCGAGGTTTAAGGACATCCCCCATCTATTGGCTTCTTAAAAAAGAAACACGAAGAAGTTAAGGTTGAATGTCCTTTTGTGGTGGTACAATGCTTAGGGCGAATAATAGTCCCAAGTGAGTTCTCTACTTGGGACTCGTTTAAGTCGCGTTAGCGATTTTGTTCTAAAGTATTATTTCCGATGGTTATCAATTAACGAAAAAGTTTCTCCATGAATCACACTTCGTACGTGGTCCGTTTTAAGAAAGTCATGTGGAAAGCCTAACTCGATTTTGCTTGCTTCATCGAGTTGTTTGAGATGATCTGCGCTTAATGTGAAATTCAAGCTATCCAAATTATCTTTTAGCTGAGTTGCTTTTCTTGCGCCAACGATCGGAATGATTTGGTCAGATTGCTGGCGTACCCAATTGATGGCCACTTGTGCCGGAGATTTGTCGATTTCATTGGCGATTTCCACAACAAGCTTCGCGATTTCTTTATTTTTTTGAGTTAAACGAGGGTTGTCCTGAGAAAGCCGTTTAGACTCTGAATTTGCATCCTCTGATTGATTCAAATACTTGCCTGTCAGCGCCCCGCCCGCAATCGGCGCCCATGCGGTGACTCCGATATCGAACGCTTTTGCCATAGGCAATAGGTCTCTTTCCGGCGCTCGCTGCAACAAGCTGTATTCAATTTGCAGTCCGATGAATGGAGTCCATCCACGTAAAGCAGCTAACGTATTCGCTTGGGAAATGATCCAAGCAGGTGTATCAGAAATCCCGACATACAACACCTTGCCAGCTCGTACTAAATCATCTAACGCCCGCATGACTTCTTCAACAGGTGTGAGAAAATCCCATGCGTGGAGCCACAGTAAATCAATATAATCGGTTTGCAGCCTTTTTAAACTGCTTTCAACGGACTGAACCAAATTTTTCCGATGATTTCCTCCGCCATTGGGGTCGGTACTCCGATTCGTTAACGTATACTTCGTACCAAGTACTATTTGCTCTCTGACCGGTTTGATAAACTCACCTAGAAATGCCTCACTTGATCCATCGGTATAGAAGTTGGCAGTATCAATGAAATTGCCGCCGGCTTCTACAAACAGGTTAAACATGTCTTGGCTTTCACTTTTTGAAGTTCCTAGATCCCAATCCTCTCCAAACGTCATAGTTCCAAGAGCAAGCTCCGACACTCGTAATCCGCTATTCCCTAACAGCTTATATCTCATGTTTACTGCTCCTTTTCGTTATGATTTGGCTTCTTTTTTAGTCTAGAGCCTAGAGTGCACTCGAGGTCAAGAATTATGTATTCTACCACCCGAAATGCATGGAGATGTTTAAACGGTTCAATTAAATGGAAAAGTCCAGAGTAGATATGTTTTTAAACAAAGGTGGTGGATAAAATGAAGTATGGCATTCATTTTGGGTACTGGACACAGGAGTGGGATACCGATATCAAACCGCTAATCCCCAAGGCCGCAAATCTTGGTTTTGATGTGTTGGAAGTAGGGCCATTTCCAGGATTGATGGAGCAGGACCAACAGGAAATGAACGAGGTAAAACGCATTGCAGCTGACCATAACATCGAGCTGACCTATTGCTTGGGTTTATCACCGGATTTGGATCTTACTTCTCCAGATGATACTACCCGGATAAAAGGGATTCGCTACATTCAGCAGCTTATCGAATCGGTGTATCAAATGGGCGGAAGCCAGTTAAGCGGCATTTTATACAGTGATTGGCCGGCCATGTACAAAGAAGTCAAAACGATGGATGATAAAAAGAATGCGTTGGTTCGGGCGGAAGAATCGTTAGAGGTGGTTTTAGAAACCGCTGTCTTCTACGGTATTCATTGTTCCTTGGAGCTTGTTAACCGCTTTGAGCAGTGGCTGATGAACAGTGTGGATGAGGGGGTTGCTTTTCAGGAAAGCTTAAACCATTCGAACTGTTCTCTATTGCTGGATACCTTTCATATGAACATAGAAGAAGACGACATTCCCGCAGCAATTCGTCGAGCCGGACAAAATATTGGTCATTTTCATGTTTGTGAAAACAATCGAAAAGTGCCTCGTCCAGGGTCAAGATTGGATTGGCCAAGCATTCTTCAAGCGTTGAAGGATATTGATTATTCAGGACGGATCGTCTTTGAACCGTTTGTGAAGCCTGAAGGAACAATTGGGAAAGACATTCGCATCTGGCGCGATCTTAGCGGCCAAGCGAATGAGGAACAAATCGACCAGCAGCTGAAAGAAGGATTGCACTATTTGAAATCTACATTTTCTCATTAATCGATACTAGAAAAGGATAGTCTTCTCGGTTTCGAGGAGGCTATTTTTCCGATAGTAATTGTTTTACCGCAGGAATGTCAGCAGGCACCCATTTTAAGGAATCAAGATTTTCTCTTTTAAGCCAGATTAATTTTGAATGTTCGCTCGGTGTTGGAGTTCCCTCAACAATACGGCATTTAATAACGATTAGATTAATAATGAACGTGTCATATTCATGGAGATTTTCAATTAGGATTTCTTTCGTTTCAATTTGGCAGCTCAATTCCTCGTTTATTTCTCTTACTAACGCGGAGAAGATATTTTCGTCGGCCTCTACTTTCCCTCCTGGAAATTCCCACATATTCGGGTTATTCATTTCCGGAGATCTTAGTGCACAGAGAATCTCTTTTTGATCATTTTCGATAACGGCCGCGACGACCTTGACGGTTTTTTTCAATGTTATCCCTCCAATTGTAATCACGTGAGGGAGATTCTTGATAAGAACATAACATAAGCCACTATATTAAATAGTTTAACTTCCTCTTTGGAAAAGTCCTTCCTAGTATTGTTTATGATCAATCTCAGGATAAGAGCCTCAGATTCATATTCTCATTATGCTCATGATTAGATTCTTTTTCCTTCCCCACTGCTGAGAATGGGGTTGTTTTTTAATTTTTTTTATGAAAGAAATCGGAAATTGCATGAATAATCTCTGTTCCTTGATACAGAAATAAACTAAGGGCTGTTAACGAAAAACACGCAATTATAATACTTCTCAACCAAAACATCATCAATACCTCCTTAATATTGCTTATAGGGTAAGAGTCTCAGATTCCTGTTCGTATTATGGGGGTGATTAGTCGGTAACCAATTCTTTTTTCTTCTTCACTCTCGCTGTCAAGTAGTACGTGCCGGATAAACACCTCGTTACATTCTCTAAATGCAAATTGTTGACTGACGTCCAAGGCAACGACACCTGCTTATCCGACTAACATTTGTCGCATGAAGTCCGTTAAATGGCCTTCTTTAATTGTTTTTGATTATCTTTCATTCTCTTTCTAAGACACATAAAGGCAAAAAGACATAATCCTGCTCCAATTCCCATTGTTAAATTAGCAAAAACAGTCAACAAAAAGGTAACCATTAAAATCAATGAATGTCCCGATTTTTCTTTTAGGATACTAGCAAATTGTTCCTTTTTGCTTATGTTCCATGACACAACCATCAAAACCGGAGCTAGGCTAGCAAGCGCAACATGGGAAGCATAGGGTGCAAGTAATAATAATACTAATAAAACGAATAAAGCATGTGTTATTCCTGCAATTGGCGATGAGCCACCATTTTTGATATTTGTGACGGTTCGTGCTACCTCCCCAGCCGCTGGAATTCCATGAAATAAAGGTATAACCATATTTACAATGCCCTGTCCAATTAGCTCTTTTTTACTGTTATGCTTTGAACGAGTCATTTCATCTGCAACTCGAGCCGTTAATAAAGATTGCAATCCAATAAGGATGGCAATTACAAAGGAAGATGGCAAGAGATATATGATTTTTTCTATGGTCACCTTAGGAAAATCAGGTAAAGGTAATTGATGTGGGATTTCCCCATAAATAGAACCGATGGTTTCTATTTGATTCGAATAGAAAAAAGACGAAACTAGACTTGAGACAAGGATGCCTAGTAAATAGGAAATCCCTCCAACTTTAGGAAAATAACGTTGCGCAATTACAATAATCAGTAAACAAAGAAGTGCAGTGATTATAGTATAGATGCCTACAAGGTAGAGATTTCCTACTATTTCCTTGATATTTAAATGAAAATATTCGTATTTTTCAATATTGTGCAATCCTAGAAAGTTTGGAATTTGACCGCTGAATATAATAACCGCAATACCAGACTGAAAACCAATAATAATTGACTGAGGAAAAAATTTGATTAAATTTCCTACCTTGCATAGCCCAAAGATGATAAGCAAAATACCAGCCATAAACCCGGCAATTAATAAGTTTTCAAATCCGAATTGCAAAATAATACCCAATAAAACCGGAACAAAAGCACCAGTAGGACCTCCAATCTGAAATCTGGATCCTCCTAAAATGGAAATCAATAAACCGGCCACAATCGTTGTATAAAGTCCTGTGACAGGAGATGTTCCAGAAGCAATCGCAAACCCTAATCCCAATGGAATAGCTATAATACCAACAACAGTTCCTGATAGCACATCTTTTTTTAAGTTGTGTAAGGAATAGTCTCTGAACGCGTCTAAGTTCACGTACGTTACCCTCCCAATTGAATTATTAAAAAGGTTATTTTGTAACTTGAGTTAATACGAACAATGGGATTTTCGGTAAATATTATTAATGTTAATATGACGAGAGTTAAGACTTATCACAGTGACAGGGACACTATAGATATTTACTCTATTTAGATTCACCACAAAATAATTCTCATTTTAAAAGCAGAAAACATGCCTCCAATAATGAAGTGTAGAGGCAATACCCAACTTTACCTGAAGCAAAATCAAATACCATCAATTAATGGAGGCACAACAATCACTTGCTGCTTGAGAAAAACTACATAGTGACTGGGTTGGATTTCTTAGAATTGGCCTGTTTATATCCATCTGTGATGAGATCTAATTTACCTGTTTCAGGACAGATCACCATACCATGAACGGAAATATTTTCTGGCATTAAAGGGTGGTTTTTAATCAAATGAACACTATTTTCCACATTCTTCTCTACACATTCAAAACCCGTCAGCCATTCAGATACATTAATACCGGCATTAACTAGAGTATCAATTCGATCTTCGCTAACACCATTTTGCTTTGCGCTGTCTAGAATGGAACCAGGTTCAAGGCCTTCCATTCCACATCCGCGGTGCCCAATCACACATACTTCTTCAGCTTTTAATCCATATATAGCTACAAGAATACTGCGCATAATGCTGCCAAAAGGATGCGATACCACAGCTCCAGCATTCTTGATGATTTTCGCGTCCCCGTTTTTTAAACCCATCGCTTTTGGAAGTAGTTCCAGCAAACGAGTATCCATGCACGTGAGAATAACAATTTTTTTATCTGGAAACTTTGAGGTCTGAAATGCTTCATAATTTTTTTGGTTTACAAAGGAATTATTAAATTCCGTAATTTTCTGAATAATAGACATGGATTTTCCTCTCCTTCGTAATTAGCTTAAAAAGATTTTTTTATTGATTTTATTGGTTTGTTTCTTCAGGTTTTATCGTTTCTATTTGCTAATATTCATTCCATCCTCTCACCCGGCAAAATTACAAACACACATATGTTTAACCCTCCCTTGGAAACGATTTTAAATTGGTCAAAGGCAATGCCTGATCAGTAAGAGCTACATCGTAAGATTGAATTGTACAACGATTCAAATTGTACAGTATGCAAAACCAGAGTCTATCATTCTGCGATAACAAGATGATTTATCGGGGTAAGAGAACGTTTTCAGGAAGATATGTGAAAGTATTAGTCTGATTAATGATGTTAATTTTGGAGAATAGAAGTTAGTATAGGTATCGACTGGCTCTCGCAACAAAAGTAAACAAACTTTAACAGAAAGTAAACAAATTTAGGAGGGGTATTTTCTGTCCATTTTCCCTCGACCGTCAGATAAATAGTCTAATAGGATTAAAGAAAAGACATCGAACATCCATTTAAATAAGAAGAAAGTCATAAGGTAGAGAGTGTTCTCAGGGGAAATATAAAAACTCATAAATATTTCAAATTATTGTAAAAATTCATAATTTCTTTACAATACTACTTTATAATTGTGAAAACATAATCAAACGCAAAGAACCTTTACAAATTTAAAAAGTGGTTGAAGTGTTCCAATGATCTCTATTATGAAGAATTTGTTTAAGATAAAGTTCATGCATGTGTAGGAGGGAACCAGAAGGTTGATTTTTTTTCTTTCCATAATTGAATCGTTTGTCTATTTGTTTTTAGTTTTCACCATATTTGGTATAGATTGGGCACGTTTCAAGAAACATGCCGTTTGTTTTATTGGTCTTTTATCTTTATTCAAGTTATTATTGTTCTTAAAATTTCCCATTGAGTTGACAATGATCGCTCACGCTATTTTCAATATTTTTTTATTGAGAAATCTTTATCTCTTCTCGTGGAGTGTGGCTGCTCTAATTAGCCTGTCCCAATTAGCTATCCAATCAATGGTAGAGAACATAATGATTCATTTGTGTGATGTCACTTCTCTTTATTACCTTAAGGATAAATTGGAATACTCGGTAAGGGAATTACTCATCATGTTGGGTATTGACTTTTTGCTGTTTTTAATCGGACTATTTTTCTATTTAAAAAAGATATCTTTCTTAAAATGGTTTACAGTCCAACATACTGAGTTTACGAATTACCTCCTCTTTCTAATGGGGGTGTTCCTCATTCAAGATGAGCTCATAAGCCTGATCAGTATACGAAATCTAAAAATGACACAACAGTCTGGGGATTATTTTATTATCATCTCGATGATTTCAATTGGAATTATGGGAATAACCATGTTTTTGCTATATTCTTTTGGAAAGAAACTTGAACTTCAAACCATGGAACAAACTGAAAGAGTTTACCTACGGAATATAGGGGAATTGATTTCCTCCGTTCGTGCTCAACGGCATGATTATCACAACCACATGCAGGTGATTTCCGGGTTAATCCACCGGAAGGAATACGAAGAAGTTTCTGAGTATCTAAACGAATTGAATGTTGAGTTACAATCGCAACAGGCAATATTGCATTTAAACCATACTGCCCTGAGCGCATTATTTCAGGCAAAAAAAGAAATCGCACAAGTTCATCATGTTACGATGAAGATTGATGCTTATACATCGATTCCTTCTATGGAAATTAAATCCTTTGAACTGGTACAAATTCTGGGAAATCTTCTTGATAACGCCATTGAGGAAGAAATAAAAGTTCCTTCTAATAGGCGAATGATAAAGGTAACAATAGACCGAATGATGAACAGCATGGTTGTTTTTCACGTTCATAACCTCAATTCATGGATTGAAGCGAACAAGATGAGCATAATCTTCCAGGAAGGATATACAACCAAGGAAGGACATAAAGGGATTGGTTTGCTAACTGCAAAACGGCTTTCGTTAAAATATCAGAGTCATATTGAGGTTGAAAGTGACCCGGAATCAGGAACAACATTTTCTGTTTTTATCCCTTTTTCGAAAAAGAAGGAATGAAAGGAGGATCCGAAGTGTCCTATACCGTAGTAGTTGCCGAAGATAATGAGAAAATACGAAATGAACTAGTCGAGTTTATGAAATATAATGGATTTACTATCATGGCTGAAGCAAAATCGGCAAAAGAAACAAAAAAATATGTACAAAATCTGCGACCGCAAGTTTTGTTTGTGGATATTAAAATGCCGGATGGAGATGGATACACGATTGCCAAAGAGTTACGTTTGCAAATTCCTGACTTGCGCATTGTGTTTATTACTGGAACGACAGAATTTGCGTCTCAAGCGTATGAGATCGAGGCTGTTGATTATGTTGTCAAACCCTTTTCCCATGAGCGTTTATATCAATGCTTTAAGCGCATTGATAAGTCTTTTGAAACCAGTCAAACGACGCAATTTCTTCCTCGGTTAAGCATCCGAAGCCGGAACATCGTGGAAGTTATAGACCAAGAAGAAATTATATTTATTAGTACAGAAAATAAATCTACCCAAATTATGGTTGCTGGAAAACCGACTAAAGAAATCAGAACATTGGAATCTTTGAAAAATATGGAGGAAAGACTTGATCCGTCTATCTTTATACGTACCCACAAGAGCTACATTATTAATATCAAACATATCAGCCGAATTGAGCCTTCGGGTCAAACTTATGTTGTATTTTTCAAAAATACATCAAAGATGGCGTTTGTCAGCCGGAATTATTTATCTAGCTTGTATAAGAGGTTACAGATAGATTAGACCGACATACGGAGGTAAGATGAAATGGCATTTATTCTAATGACAGCTTTTTTTATCGCGATTATCATAGGAATTTCTATCAGTTTTAATAAAAAACCCTCGCTACAATACGGAATTCTATTTATGGTATTAAGTATTATCTTATTTATTGTAAGTTTTATTGTTGGAAGATGGGAAGGAATGGGGCTCGGTGTTATTAGTGTTTCGTTGCTTATCTCATCGATAATCTCCCTCTTTTTCATATGTTTTTTAAGGTTTTCTAAAGGTTAGATTTAAAATAAGAAGGTGTCTCAAAAGCATAGCTTTAAAGACATCCTATATTTTTGAATGATGAAAGCTTTTTAATCTAGCAAGTATCTATTTATTGGTAAGACTAAGACTCTTTGTTGTTATATTAGTTTTTTTAATGTAAAAACAATTAGAACGGCCAAAATAATAGTTGGAATGATTAAGAAATTTAACGCAAGCACCGATAAATAACTTTCACGAAGAATTAATGCTATAACCGATATTGTAACCATGGCCCTTGTAGTATAAGTATAATGATTCTTTTTGCTAGACGTTACTAGTTTAATATTGAGATTACTGTTAGGTATTTAAGGTTTTATGACGAATACAATGTCAGAAATGTACCCATTTGTGCTCATTTCTTTTGCACTCTTAGCTTTTGTTTTAGGAATCAAAGAACTAAGAGTTAATCAAAATAAACCAATTACAATAATATTTTTTCTATCATCTGTTTTTTTTGTTTGTAATTTCTATTTTTCTCCTGTTTCTACCCCAGTGATCAAACCTGGTTTTAAACTTAAAAAAGGATGCCCCAATATAAAGTTTTAGGGAATCCCTCTTTTCTTCTAAAGTACCAAACTTACATATATCAAAGATGCAAGTGATCGCTTCCCCAGCTGCACATTGCTTTAAGAATGGGTTCAAGTGACTCGCCGTATGGCGTTAAAGAGTATTCAACTTTAGGAGGGATTTCATTATATATTACGCGGTAAATCAAACCATCTTGCTCTAACTCCCTAAGTTGATTCGTTAACATCCCTTGAGTAATTCCATCCAACTGTTTTCTCAACTCACCAAACCGTTTTGTTCCTTCTTCGGAAAGAATAAATAAAATTAACGGTTTCCATTTCCCTCCAATTACTTTTAGGGTAACTTCAATTGGGTATTTAAGTGATTGTTTTACCATCATAAACCCCCTTTTTATCGACTACTTAATCATTGCGTTGTGTGAACTTTGGATATGCTCCACGTATTTCCGCGCTTCTGATGAAATGTATTCATCCAAACCTGCATCTGCATTATATGTGACAAATATCGGGAGAAAGCTTCCGTTGCACTTCCATAGCGTGGCTTGGATAGGTCTGAAATATTCACTAATTGTAAACCAATTATCCCCGCCAGCACGGAATTCTCTTTCAGTTCCCCCTGCTGTGGTTGCAATAATAAACTCTTTCCCTTTTAGCTTATCGCCTTGCGACCCAAATGCCCATCCGTACGTCAACACATCATCAAACCATTTTTTTAAGAGAGGAGGGCAACTGTACCAATAAAAAGGAAATTGAAAAACGATACGATCATATTTTAATAGTAATGCTTGCTCTTGCTCGATATCAATGCTCCAATCGGGGTATTTTTGATAAAGATTCACAACTGTAATCTCTTCGTGCTTGCTCAACTCATGCATAAAAGAGCGGTTTGCTCGAGATTCCTCTAGATTAGGATGTGCAACGATAACCAGTACTTTCATATCAATCATCCTTTTCGATTTGTTTTTCTAACTAAAAATGATTATTTCATGCTGAAATAAGAATAAAAAGTACTTATTTTTTTCGTACTTAGTACGTTTTTTCGTACCATTGGGAGGATAAAGGTCTCTACAAAGTAATCTCCCAAAATTCAAGGTCTTCCATCACGAGGTCATAGCTTGTCTTAATATCCGCCCATCGAATACTTCGTTTATGTGAAATTGGCAGATATTCTTTCCCGTTTAAACTAGTAAAATATTCAATAATTCCGGAAGCTTGAACGGCTTCTTCAAGGTACGAATATAATAGAGTTAAACACTTTTCTTCCATCGAATTCCCGTTTACTTGATATTTCAACGGCAGGAAATTATGACTGGCCGCTACTTGATGTTTGAATGAAAAGTGGGCACTATAGGTAAATCTTGCTTTCTTTTCGCTATTGTAATTATTTTCAAAATATAAATGTGTGAAATCTAATTCCGTTTTAAAAACATTTGGTTGTTCCGGCGATACAGGGTTTAAGCCAAACGAACCCGTAGGCAGTCTCATTGGCGAAGCGATGTAGATATATTGAGTCATACTCTTACTCCTTTTATAACGGTATTGCCAAAGCTATTTCACTAATGCTGCTCTCAAATTGACACCATATTCTAAATAACCCTTTAAACAGGTCAACATGTAAACCCAGCCCTCTTTATTATCTATTAATTGATTGATTAACTCCGTATCATTTTCTTTAAAACCTTCTTGGTTAACTTCAATAATGGTACTCGAATCATCCGACTCTTTTAGCTTAATCGTAACAATATGTCCTTCCTCATCTTGAAAGATGATTTTGCTATTTTTCTCTACTTCCAATATTTCTATATCGCCTTGGGCATCGTATTCCTCATACCTCAATGTTATCGTCTTGCCCTCTTCCCATCTCTCAGAGCTCGACGAGAACCAAAAACTCCCGATTTTTTCAGGGTCTACAAAGGCTTCGAATACTTCATTAGCTGGCTTTCCTATTTTCATTTTCGTAAGGTTGTTCACACTTATCAACTCACTTTCTATTTTTTTCCTCTTCCTCCTTCTATATTGGCATGGAATATTGGGTAAGTAAATGAACCATCACAGTAGAAAGGAATTTCTTATGTTGAAAAATACTATAAAATCTCGGCTTGTAGATATAGGAGGGAGGCGAATTATTTCGCAAGTGGGCAGAAAAAAATCGCAAGAGGTCGCAATAAATGCCGAACTGGGCAAAAAAAATAAAAACCGGTCACAATTATTCCCGAAGTGGGTAGAAAAACCGGGGGTGAGTGGATGTACATCCACGCTGTTGAATGACCGGAGGTGGCCGTTTTTTTGTCATGTTGGAATAGGTGAGAAATCAATGCAGGGGGAGGACGAATTATTTTTCAAGTGGGCAGAAAAAAATCGCAAGTGATCGCAATAAATGCCGAACTGGGCAAAAAAAATAAAAACCGGTCACAATCATTCCCGAAGTGGGCAGAAAAAACGGGGGTAAGTGGATGTGCTGCCATTTTAGCAGGTTAGATTGATAATTGGTATTCATTGTCTTGTATCCCCTAAGAAAGGTATAATACAGTAAATAAAAGAAACTCACTAAATATTAAATGTACCTCGTCGTTCTCTATTTCTACTAAAATTCATTGCAAATATCTCTGCAGGAGGTCACTATGAACTGGTTTACTTTTGTTTGCTTAAGTATTGTCTTTC
The DNA here is from genome assembly GCF_001278705.1 of Bacillus gobiensis. Taxonomy (GTDB): domain Bacteria; phylum Bacillota; class Bacilli; order Bacillales; family Bacillaceae; genus Bacillus; species Bacillus gobiensis. The sequence goes on along the minus strand of NZ_CP012600.1, from coordinate 3,376,651 downwards.
TCATCACTCCTTTTCAATGGGGCCTGTATTATGAACCGGACATCCGTCTTTGGGAATTGTTAATTTTTGCACTGTTTATTCTTAATGTCATCTGGTATTGGGTGAAAGAACCCGAGGTTTTAATAAAAAATAAGTTGTATTTCCTTGTCTTGCTTTTGCCCTTTATGTATTTGATCACGGTTCCTTTTGCTTTAAACCAAGAAGGCAATTGGAATACGATTTTCAGATTTTCTACATATGCTTTCTTTTTTCTTCTATTAATTTGGACGAAGGAATCGCCGAGGGTCAACAGGCTCTATCCGTACGTCTTTCACGTATTGGGAGCTGCGTTTCTGCTTTTTGCTGTTGCCAATCTGTTTGGTCTGATTCGGCTTGACATGTTTATGGTTGGCTGTGAACCAACACGTTCATGCGGACCGGTTCGGTATCCGAATACGTTTGGCGCGATCATGGGCGCCTATTGGTTTTATATCTTTGCGATCTTTATTCGTCGAAAAACGTTTCGTAGGTTAGACGTTCTTCTCATTATTTTGCTTGCCGGATATGGTGCGATTCTATTGCATACGTATTCTCGGGGATCCTATATCTTTTTTGCGGGTACATTTGCTCTGGCATTTCTTCTCTTAATCAAGCAATGGAAAAAATTCATTTTGTTTTCGGTTTCTGCCCTTGTGCTATTTCTGGTTGCGTTTAATTTATTAACCTTCGACCAGCATAAAGGGATTCGATTGATTCCTGACAGTTTAATAACGAGAATCTCGGAAATCAGTCTCTCGACACAAAATGCAGTTACAAGGTTTGATTTCTACAAAGAAGCGTTAGCTATGAGTAAAGAATCTCCGTTGATTGGCTTTGGCGGCGACAGCTGGACAATCTATTATCCTAAGTATGCGAATCGATTATTCGGGCTTAATCAAGTGCACAACGGGTATCTGGACTTCTTGATCGAGATTGGCTGGATCGGCATAGCAGTATATGCTCTGTTTTTTGGTCTGATGGTCTTCCTAATTTTTAAATCTGGAAAAGCATTAAAACATCGAATTGGGGTTATTTTGGCATTAACGATGTTGTTCGGACATGGGATGGTTGATTATGACTTTTCATACGGGACCTATTGGCTGCTTATTTTCTGGTTAATTGCCGTAGGGGTTGGTGTCCGCCCGTTTGCGAAAGAAAATATTGTTTACAGATAACTAGGGGATTCCCGAGTGAATTCGACGAAAAGTATTGTTGAAAAGCTAAATCTGAATAAATATCCAACCAAGCTGATTCTAAATCTCCCTGATGATATTCATGACTTCAATGAATTGGAATATGACACTGATATTGAAAAGGGTCTTTATCTTCGTGTTTAGCTTGGAGGATTTTGCGAAACAGCTTCAGTACGTGATCGAAAAACTAGTCATAAGCGATAAAGGCTATTTATTCTTTGCGTATCCCAAGAAGAACAACCGGCAATACAAAGAGTATATCGACCGTGACAGCTTCTATGAGGCAATCCCTATGGATGAGGAAGGGTTCGTTTACGAAAGCCGCTTAAAGTTTTCAAGAATGGTCAGTTTAAACGAAGTGTTTACAGTAGTTGGCCTCAAGTCAGATCCGAAGAAAGCGAATAAGGCCGGCACACAAAAAAGTCAATGTGTTGATGACTATATTAAGAACGTTGAAGATATAAAGCAATATTTGAGCAAGAATGAAGATGTATTGAAAAGATACAATGAATTAACCTTTGGCTATCAAAAGGATTGGGCGCGATACGTTTATAGCGCCAAAAGAAAAGAAACACAAGAAAAACGATTGCTGGAGATGGAAACAATCGTAGGAGAAGGCTATAAATCGATTGATTTGTATCGTAGAAACAGGAAATGAGAAACGTTGTATTTATTCGATCAGTTGGGGAAATCCCACTGATCGAATGGTCCATTTTGTACGTAGCGCTTAAGCCTCTTACTTACTCTTTTCTCGGCCACTCCCCGACAAATTCAACCTCATCATATTCGAAGAAGTTTTTCAGAATGTCTTCGCGATCATCAAGGAAAAGCTGATCCGCCACCGCAGACGCAAGCTTCGGAATAGCGTGTCTCATACCTGATAGTGCAGAGGCTGAAAGACCGCAGCTGATTAAAGCTGAGTAGTTAAAGGCAAACAACCCATGCAGGAGCCTTTTTCCTTTTTCATCACGGCTGGTGAGCGCAAAGCCGGGGCTGAGGTAAGGGTGCGCGTCAAGCACTGGATTCGCCGCCTCTTCCGGAGCCTTATAGATGTCTCCCCAGCGGGCGATATGGCTTTCTACAGACTGCAGCTCCGGACGCAAAGCTGGATCGGTGAGAAGGCCGGTACTGATGATCAGGAAGTCGAAAGTGAATTTGCCCTGAGGCGTTGTCACTACTGCCCCCTCGCTTGTCGCTTCGACATCAAGCCATGGAGCGCCTAAGTGCAGCTGAAATCCTGGCCATGAGGCGGCGCGTTCAAATGTATCATTGGTTGGCGGCTGATTTTGCTTAAAGAAATGGGAGATCACCGCATATTTATCTTCGTCTGACAAGGCGTGGAAGCGTTCGATCATGCCGGAAACCTCCATCTGGCGGATCGGATTGATTTGAGGCAGCTTCTTGCGGCGGACAAAGACATGGGCCTCAGCCACACCTTCTGTTAGTGCAAAATTGGCATTATCAAAAGCAGAGGCTCCGCCGCCTAAAATAGCAATCTTCTTGCCTTGAAGCCCTTCAAAATCAATAAGCTTAGAAGTGTGAGAATAGAGATGACTCGGTAATTTTTCAGAAATCATCTGCGGTACATGCCATTCTCCTCCGCCCTGTATGCCGGTGGCCAGAATGACTTTGCGTGCCAGTAAGGTGTCTGATGGTGCTCCCGCTCCTTCGATATGAAGGCGGTAGATCCGTTCTTCAGTTGGCTCGATCTGCTTAAGCTTTACCTCATTCATGACAGGCAGATTGAGAACCTTCCGATACCAGCGCAAATAGTTCATCCAGTCGCCTCGTGGAATCTTATCGACTTCTTCCCATCCTTGCGGGCCGAATTGCGCTTCCCACCAGGAGCGGAAGGTCAGAGAAGGTACCCCGAGGTCAATGGAGGTCAAATGCTTGGGCGTTCGCAGCGTCACCATACGGGCATAGGTTTCCCACGGACCTTCTAATCCTTCCGGGTTTTCGTCGATGACGAGGATATTGGATACCCGCTCGCGCAACAGCCCGAAGGCAGCTCCTAAGCCGCATTGGCCGCCGCCGATAATCACTGCATCGTAAACATGTCCTTCCGAAGACCTATGCTTGCGCACCCAGTCTGGTCCCCCATAGGCAATATAGGAAAGATCTGTTTTCACTTGTTCGTTTAAAGCCTCTACACTCATGATTTTCATTCCCTTCAACTATGTCTCTAAGAGTTCACAATCTTTCCCGCATATGCTAAAGCTGTAATATGTTCCTCTTTTATCCACCCCAAAGAGAAAACACAGCTTAATGTAATGTTTTATAACATCATATGTGCTTATCTTATATCTTATCATGTCAATAATTATATTGAATGTTTATAATGTCTAAAATTTCTAGAACAAATTGTTCATAATCACTAGCAGGGAGCTGCCGGGCACAATGAATCCACTAGAGACCGAGATTTTTTAGTCCAATTCAGTTGAGTAATCTAGTCATCCTGTTATGTTGACTAATTGTAAAAACGCAATGCTATTAAAGCGCTTATTATTAAGTGATCTTAGTCTTTATGTAATGAATATGTAATAAACGGTCTTTGTTAATATTTGCGTGATAAATTAAAGGTGTTGCCATCGGCGGAGCAAGCCTTTGGATGTCAAATGGCAAAAACGAAGCCGAACATCGAACAAGTGAACGCCGCGATTAATAAATCGAACGATGCAAGAGGCAAATAATTTTAAATCATTAAGCAAAGAGTAGAGAATAAAGCTATAGATGTAGCTTTGTTCTCTATTCCTTTTTATCCGCTAACTACAGACTGTAAGCCCTTCACTGAATCAATTTATAAATGAGAGGATTGAGGAAAATGAGACAAACGAAAATATATGGCCATCGCGGTAGCATGGGAATTACTCCGGAAAACACGTTATTAAGCTTTCGTCATGCTTTGGATTCAGGCGTTGATGGGATCGAGCTTGACGTGCAGCTGACAAAAGACGGAGAAGTCGTTGTGATTCACGATGAAACAATTGATCGAACGACAGACGGTACAGGATATGTGAAAGAGTACACGCTAAATGAAATACAGCAATTTAGTGCAGGCATAAAATTCTCACATTTCGAACTGTTTGATAGAAATGTTTGGGAGAAAGAGCGGATTCCGACGCTGGCAGAAGTGTTGGAATTGATTGCTCCTTATCAGATTGAGTTAAATATCGAATTAAAAACCAATATTTTTGCTTATGAAGGCATCGAAGAAAAAGTATTAGCCATTGTGAATCAGTTTGATTATGCCGATAAAATTATTTACTCATCCTTTCATCTGCCTTCCATCCTAAGATTAAAAAAGCTTGAACCAAGTGCAAAAATCGCATGGCTAGTCCTATATGAACTGAGCCGCCCTTCTGAATACGTTGAAAGCCTGGAATTAGAGGGATTACACCTCCACAAAGATTTATTGCTGCAGGGTGATGTTCAAAGTGCCGATGATTTTAGCATCCGTGTGTGGACGGCCAATGATGAAAAGGAAATAGAACAATTATTAAGCACGAATCACGTTGAAGCGATTATGACGGACTTTCCGAAGGAAGCCATTTCGTTAAGACATGCTATCAAAGTGTAAAGCTGTTTCATTCGTATGACGACCAATGCTGGGTTTTTCTAGGCGGACGATTGGTTGTGGTTTCATACATAGATCGCTTCCGTCAAATTTTCTTTTATTCGACCGTATATCACTATATTGAAGAGCCCTTTGTATTTTAAGAAAGGGCTCTTTTTTCACTATATTAAAGTAATAAGGAATTTTTCAAAACTTTTGATTCATACTAAAGACGTGTTCACTATTTTCTATATTCGATCATGATTGTTCCTAAAATAGAGTTTTGCCTTTTCTTTTTACTCATATCAACCCTCCCGCTTTATTATTTGACATTAACAAAAGATTTGATTTTCCCCTCCTCGAAATCTCTGGGTAGAGCTTCTCTTGATAAATCAGCAATCACACTTCTACAACAGTCCCCACATTACAATAAAAGAATCTATCCCCAAATTCATGCGCCAACTGATTAGCGACCTGAAGTCCTGTACAATGTGAAACGCCTAAGTATTGCAAATTCATCTCTTTTAATGCCTGAATACTTTTATCTTTCTGCTCTTCGCCAACGGGTGATAAATGGGTACCGCCGATGACAGTATGAATGCGGTTTTCACCTGTCTTTTGAACAGCGTAATTAAGTATATTGATGATCCCTGCATGGGAACATCCGAGAATCACAAACAAGCCTTTTTCGGTTTTCATAATAATGGACTGGTCATCCGTGACTGGATCTTGGACATACCCGTCTTTTGTCTTCAAAACGATATCGGTATCGCCGGTCTCAAAATTCGTAACCCTGGGAACCTCTCCCGTTAGGAAAACATCTGGCGCAATTTCGCTGAATTCTGTGTTGAACTTAAAGTTTGCCCCGTTGCTTTCAAGTGCAACTTTTGAAAAAGGAACTCCGATGTATTTGTGGCCTTCGCGTACAAGATATCCCTCTTTGAACAACTCTGGATGTGCATAGACATTAATCGGTTTTTCCCTGGCTGATTTTACAGCTTCCATTAAACCCCCTGTGTGGTCGATATGATGATGACTAAGTATGATTCCTTTAATGCTGGATAAATCTTTTTTAAATACATGAGCATTATTAAGTAGTGCCTTTCCTGTCCAGTATCAAAAAGATAGTTTCCGTGGTTTGTTTCCAGAAAAACGGCCCAGCCGTGTTCTGCAATCGCTCCTAAGTTACCGAATACACTGTTTTCAGAAAGAACTGTTGCCCTGAATTTCATATCAAATCCCCCTAAATTAGTTTAGATACTAAACTATATACTTAAAAAAATTATTTCTCCAAAAACTCATTTAGCTTTTGAATGCATTTTTCGAAAATTTGGATCTCCTTTTCGTCTAGTTGAGCGCTAAGTTCTTTGTAAAAATTCAGATGTAATTCTTCGTGGACACGGAAAGCGTTTTTTCCTTTTTCAGTCAGTGAGATGATTACAGCCCTAGAATCATTTGCGTGAGGGGAACGTTTAACGAGACCTTTGGATTCTAGACGACGGAAAATCTGCGTAACAGCACCTTTCGTAATACTGAGACGGGCAGCAAGCTCGCTCATAAGGATACCGCCTTCGCAACCAATTGCGTCGATCGTGTGAATTTCGCTGGGCGTCAGTGGTCCACCTTCCCCGAAAGTACGAGGATGGCGTTCGAGTTGTCGCAGCTTCATGATTAAACGGCCAAGATTTTGACTGCCTGTTTTACTGCTATTATGGTTATTTGATTGGATTTTATTGTTATTCATAATTTTAGTTTAGTAGCTAAACTTTTATTCGTCAACAATTTTATCACTTAATCGCTTAAAGAAAATTGTTTCTTAATCTGACTTATGCATATTTATCTGATAATCAGACATTTAAATCAATATCAAGAAACAAAAAAACATCTATAATATTCATTTACAGGAATATTCTCAAAAGGGTATATTGAATGCAGGAACACTAATAAAAGAAATTCGAACCATGATAACAAACAATAGTCCTGCCAAAGGTGATTCTTTACCGGCACTGAATTGGATGAAGAGGTAAACAGCTTTCCTGCGTGCTCCAAACGGCAACACTTTTAGAGTACGAAGGAAAGACACAGCTCACATTAACACGACAGCAGTACCTTGTAGGTATGGAGGAAGGATGGGAGAAAAGCCTAGATCTCGCCGAAGAACTAAAATAAGGGGTGATTTTTATGGAAAAAGTAATTTCAAAAGACGGTACCACTATTGCTTTCGATCGACTGGGTGAAGGGCCGGCGATCATATTGGTAGGCGGTGCGTTAAGCTACCGATCGCACGGGAAACAGGTGCAGCTAGTCGAGCTCTTGGCGAAGCACTTCACGGTAATTAACTATGACCGTCGGGGGCGGGGGGATAGCAGTGACACGTTGCCGTATGCGGTAGATCGTGAAATTGAAGATATCGAGGCATTGATAGATGAAGCAGGTGGATCTGCATTTGTGTACGGTATGTCCTCAGGTGCAATCCTTGCCCTTGATGTCACTAACAAGCTTACCAATAAAATCAAGAAGCTTGTGGTGTTTGAGCCGCCGCTTGTCCCCGACAACAGTCGTCCTCCATTGCCTGAGGATTACGTAGAACAGATCAACGAGGCTATAGCGGCTGGTAACCCCAGTGAAGCGGTCGATATCTTTTTGACGCAGGCAGTGCTCATTCCTCCTGAATACCTGCCAGCTTTGAAGGAAGACCCGATGTGGAAAGACTTTAATGCTGTGGCACACACACTGGCCTATGACGGTATTATCGCGAAAGATGTGATGGCGGGCAAACCGTTACCACCCAACAAGTGGTCATCAGCAACCTCCCCCACACTAGTGATAAGCGGCGGGAACAGCGAAAAGTTTTTCCATGACTCTGCAAAAGCGATCATCAATAACCTAACCGATGCGAAGTATCATGTTTTGCAAGGCCAGGGCCACGACGTTGCCCCGGAAGCCATCGCTCCCGTGTTAGTAGAGTTCTTAAACGGCACCGGTCAGAGCTTTGTCGCGGCGACAAACAAAAAAAGTTAACGGAAAACAGTCCGCAATTTTTTTTACCTGAGGTTAGGGAATCTCCCTAATCTTTTTGTATTTGGTGTGAAAAATCCGCATTTGATTCCAGGAGAACACTCCCTATTTTAAATTCCACTCATGGGCATGATTACGTATAAATTTAATATCTTTTTGATAATGATCGTAATGACCTTCACTGATCATATTTTGAAAAGCAGTATCGCCTTCATTCGCTTTTCTGGTCATCGTCTTGCATAGGCCTTCTAATCGTAATAATACGAAGTCAATAATTTCAGTCGGTACCTTCTCCCCATAGGATTCAAAAAATAATTTAACTCTCTCTTCTCGAAGCTTTGCATGCAATAAAGGATCATAATGAATTTTCTCACCTTTTTCAGAAAGATAAAATCTGCTTAAAGGCACACAAGTATAGAGAGTATACGCCACGTCCCAAAGCTTAGGGCCAGGTCCGGCAACATCAAAATCAATAATTCCTACAGGCGTCTTATTATGAAAAATAATGTTATAGATAGCAAAGTCATTGTGGCACAACACCTCTGCCTTTTTAGGAGTGTTGTCTAACCATTCCCAATCATCATCTATTGGAAAATCACTGACGGAATCATGATAACGACGTTGCATTTTGGCAATTTGACTTAAAACGTCATTTGACCACATATAGCTCTTTAATGGATAATTTCCCGCTTCCCCTTCGAAAAAAGATAATATTTCTCTGCCCTTCTCATCGATGCCTAAAAACTTTGGAGCATAATCAAATTCTTTATCTGATAAGTGGATTAGTAATTTATGAATTTTAGTGCTGTTTGACTTCATTTTCCGTCTAACGGTATTTCCAACACGACATACTTTAGAGACATTTCCACCGGTTAATATCTCTTCGTTTGGCATATGGCCTCTCCTTTCTCATAGAACTGAATAACTTAGAGTTTCAATTCACACACGTAAAACTCCTTTAGATTCTGGCTCGTATGTTAGAGAAAAGTACACCTTTCTGTAGAACATGACGGCGGTACTATTGCCATAGTCTTAATTTATTGATAATTGTGCATTTCATTATTCATAAATATATAATTAATAGTATGGTAAATTCAGGGGTGAAGGATTAGTTAAAGGATTTTTCGAGTGCTGATTAAGTGAAATTTTATGAGGAGGGGTTCAAAATGATTCGTTTCGAGAAATGCTCTATAAAAGGATCTCGAGAATTAAATGAGGATGTGCTTGTTGTAAACGAACAGGATCAAATTTTTGCTGTGATTGATGGGGCGACATCTGTAACCCCTTATAAAAATCGTAATGAAGAAACTGGCGGCTTTATTGCAGCGAATTTATTAGGGTCATTTTTACAGGATGTTGATAAAACCAGCAGTCTTGAAAATCAAGTGCTTCTGGCAAATGACTCATTACACGAATTGATGGTTGAAAGTGGTATCGATACGAATAAAAAAACGGATTTGTGGAGTGCAGCTTTTGTTGTTGTACGTATTAAGGAAACAACGCTTGAATATGTTCAGACAGGCGATTGTATGTTATTTGCCAGATATTCAGACGGGCAGATACGAACAATTACTCACGATCAAGTAAGCAGGTTTGATTCGAAATCTTTAAAAAAATCACTCGATGGAAAGCGGTTAGGCTATCACGATCCGAATGAATTATTTCAATACTTACTCCCAACAATCAGAGAAAATCGGAATATGGCGAATACGTTTGATGGATATTCTGTATTAAATGGAGACCCGAGGCTGGCCGACTTCTTGGAAAAAGGAACGATAAACCTATCCGGTGTGGAGAGGATTTACATGATATCTGATGGATTGTTTTATCCTTCAACGTCAATCGAGGAAAAAACAGACTGGAATGCTATCGTATCAACAATTGATCATTTCGGAATATCAAATTATGCAAACAAAGTGATTCAAATGGAAGAATCTGATCCTCAGTGTGATAAGTATCCCAGATTGAAAACATCTGATGATAAAACTGGAATCGTCATTGACCTAAGCCAGAAAAGAGAATTTGCAAAATCGGAAACTGTTCAGCATGCAACAGCTAAAGATGTATAAAAAAGGATAAGCATCAGCCTATCCTTTTTTAATTCTCTACGGATGTGATCATTTTCAACGCTTCTACAGGATCTGAAGTATTTGGCACGGCTTCATACACATCTTGACCGTTTTGCCAAATGGCTGCGTTATGACCCTCGTTTTCATAATCGACACTGATCTGGCCATATTTGTTCGGGATTGGCAGCGTATTTGTCTCAAGAAATTCAACCATATCTTTTGCATCGTCTTCCAAATTAATCGCATTATCTGTATTGGCTCTTAAATTTAAAAACCATCTGCCTTCGTTCCAGCTTAGATATTTTGAACCGGCGGCACCTTCCTGCAATCCTTTAATCCCGTGTCCCAAGTCGATATTTTCTTGCTGAACCTCTTGATAGCCTGTCTCTTCTTGAGCTGATTGTGCTGAATCGTATTTCGTTCCCGTCAATGTGACAAGTTGATTCTCTTCGCCAAGATCGTTCAACTCCGCGTCATTAATTTGCAGAGGCTTGTCTGTTTGAAAAATAATCACGCTGTATCCGGCTGATTTGTTGTCAATGGCGGCGCTGTAATAGGTATTATCATCTTTAGGAATATCGGTTGGGGCGACAAACGGCACGTCTGTTTTTAAATTGGCTTCGACGTCTTTTAGTAAAGCTTCGAGTGACGTATAGCTTTTCTCAGAAGTGTTTTCATCCTGGGCGTTATTAGATTGATCAATAATTTGTACTTGATGCTGATTCGATTGAACCCCTTTCGCTGATGAGCAGCCTCCTAAGATTAATGTAGGAACAAGCAAACTAGATGTAAGAATCATTTTTTTCATGCGATGCATCCCCTTCCATTATTTGGTCACTCATAAAACGATTCCCTAGATGAAATGAAAAATAACATCCTCAGGCATTTTTTTATATTCTTTTCCTTTTCGTCTGTTTCCCTTGCTGTAGTTTCCTTCTGATAGATTTTAAGAAAGGCATCAGATCGGAGCTTTCCGTAAATGACTTTTACAATTCACTGTTCCTTGCCACTTTCATTTGAGTGAAGTATATAGGTACTTTCCGTTCTATAGCTTTCTGTTTCATTTGTTGTTATTGCATAATAAGCTTCAACTGCGATTCTTAGTGAATTTATTCAGCTGCTGGTTTTAAATCCCGCTGTTGTCGTTTGTATGCCAATACCCCGAAGATAACAAATAGTGCTGTAACGCCGAGTTCAATTTCTAATTTTTTCAACGTATCCTCCTTTCTTTATTGGTATCAGTAAGTACATTTCACATTTTATAAGCAACCGCTTCATGAAGAAATTGATTCATCTTTCAATTCACTTACACGGCTGTAAGGTAGCCCGTGTCTTTTGTGAATCTTACTATTACATGCCATAATATACCTAAGCAAAGGAGAGTCGGATAAATGCAAAAAATTATGATCGTAGAAGATGATCCGAAAATCGCGGAATTGCTGCATTCGTACATTATGAAATACGGGTATCACGTCATTTTAGTCACTGAATTTGACCATGTGATGGATGAGTTCAGGAAAAACAAGCCCGATTTGGTTCTTCTCGATATCAATCTGCCAAGCTTTGACGGATATTCTTGGTGCCGGCAAATTCGTACAGAATCGATTTGTCCTGTTCTTTTTATTTCGGCACGTACAGGGGAAATGGATCAGGTGATGGCTTTGGAAAACGGCGGGGATGATTTTATTACGAAGCCGTTCCACTCTGAAATTGTCATGGCGAAAATTCGAAGCCATCTGCGCCGGGCTTATGGAGAATATGCGCATAAGACTGAGGAGCGGGTGCTGGAAAGGGACGGGCTTCAGCTTTTCCCTGAGAGGCTGGAATTAAAATTCGGAACAAATATGGCTTCTTTGACAAAAAAAGAATCGGACATAATTGAAAGTTTAATAGAGCGGTACCCGAGAGTTTCCGGACGAGAAGATTTACTTGAAAAGCTATGGGACGATCTCGCGTATGTAGATGAAAATACACTTAATGTGAACATTACACGCGTCAGGAAGAAATTTCAGGAGCTCGGTATAGAAAACGCGGTAGAAACTGTGCGGGGCGCAGGATACCGCTTGAACGTATCTTGGGCAAAGGCGGGAGAGGAATGAAGCTTTTTTTCAAAGAGCATTCGCTATTAATTGCCGTTCAGACGCTGCAATTTTTCTTCATTTTGTTGATCTACTGGCTTGACGGGTACAGGAACATCAGGCCAGCGCTTTATGCCGCTTTCCTCGGATTTTTCTTTCTCGGATGCTACCTTCTCTATCACTATTATAGCCGCCGCAGGTACTATCAGCGTCTTAGCCAGCCATTGGAGTCGCTTGACGATTCTTTTCAAAAAACGGATCTGTCGCCTGCAGCAGAAGCGCTGGACCAGTTATTGCATAGCCAGTACAAATACTATCGCCAGGAATTAAAAGCGTCAGAACGCGATCGAAATGAGCATCTGATGTTTATGGATCAGTGGGTGCACCAAATGAAAACACCGCTGTCCGTTATTGAACTGACGGCGCAAAACCTGGATGAGCCGGAATCTTCCAATATACGTGAAGAAACGGAGCGAATGAAGATAGGTTTACATACGATTCTGTATATGGCTCGGCTTCGTACAATCGAGAAGGATTTTCACGTCAAACCGGTCCATTTATCGAAAATAGTTCATGAAGTAAACAGTGACAATAAGCGCTTCTACATCCGCAGCCAGGTATATCCGAAATTGCAGGAGCAAAAGGAAAACATGACAGTGGAAACCGATGAGAAATGGTTGTTTTTTATCCTGTCTCAGTTCGTGAACAATGCGGTGAAATATTCTAAGGGAATAAGCAATAACATCGTCATTATCCTTTATGAAAAAGATGAGGAAGCAGTACTGGAGGTGGCCGACTTTGGGGTCGGCATTCCTGATATGGATCGAAAACGAGTTTTTGACCCGTTTTTCACAGGGGAGAATGGCCGGAAATTCAGGGAATCAACGGGAATGGGCCTTTATGTAGGCAAGTCAGCTGCGGATCATCTAGGTCACCGAATCGAGCTGGAAACGGAGGAGGGTAAAGGTACGACGATCCGAATCATTTTCACGTCAACACAAAACCTTACATCCATGTAATATAAGTGAAAGAAGAATCGATAGTTGCCCCTCTTTATCTTTAGGTACACTGATCACAGATCGAATGATAAATACGAAAGGAGATCTTGTGATGCTTCAAGTAAAACAAGCGAGTAAAGTTTATGAAGGGAAAATTGCTTACCGGGCATTGACGGATATCAATTTAACCATTGATAAAGGTGAATTTGTCGGAATTATGGGACCATCCGGCAGCGGGAAAACAACACTGTTGAATATGATCGCAACGATTGATGAACCGACAACGGGCGAAGTTTTACTCGACGGTCGTAATCCGCACCTGCTGAAAAAAGATGAATTGGCGAAATTCCGCCGCCGTGAGCTGGGCTTTGTGTTTCAAGATTTTAATTTGCTCCACACATTGACTATTGAAGAAAACATCGTTCTTCCTTTGACACTGGACGGAAAAAACGTTAGTGATATGAAACAAAAGGCAAAAGATATTGCCGGAAAACTTGGGATTTCAGAAATCATGAAAAAGCGTATTTTCGAGATTTCGGGTGGACAAATGCAGAGAGCAGCTGTGGCAAGAGCTATGATTCATTCGCCAAAGCTCTTGCTTGCCGATGAGCCGACAGGAAACCTTGATTCCAAGTCGTCTAAGGATGTCATGGAAATGCTAGAAGCAATCAATCGAAACGAGCAGACAACGATGATGCTTGTCACCCATGATCCTCAGGCAGCCAGCTATTGCAATCGGGTCGTCTTTATCCGCGACGGGAAGTTTTATTCGGAAATTCACCGCGGCGATAACCGCCAGGCTTTTTTCCAAAAAATTATCGATACACTTTCCTTGATGGGAGGGAATGCAAATGACCTTTCGTCAGTTCGCGTTTAATAACGTTACCCGCAATAAAAGGCTGTATATAGCGTACTTCCTTAGCAGCATGTTTACGGTGATGGTATTTTTTACTTTTGCAGTTTTTGCTTTTCATCCAGCATTAAGCGGTGATGCTCTGAATTCAGATATGGGCGGTAAAGCTTCCTTTGGACTTTATGTGGCGGCAGGTATCATTTACGCCTTTTCCTTTTTCTTCGTTTTATACTCGATGAGCGCCTTTCTTCAGTCTCGTAAGAAGGAGTTCGGGGTATTGATGGTTCAGGGAATGTCTATGCGCCAGATTCGAACGATGGTTTTTCTGGAAAACATGCTGATCGGATTTTTTGCGACCATCGGAGGAATTGCTCTCGGATTGGTATTTACCAAGGTGATATTACTGGCAGCGGAAAATGTGCTGATAATCGAAAACAAGCTGAATTTCTATTTTCCGCTGATGGCCATTCTTTTAACGCTTGCTTCCTTTATTGTTTTGTTTTTGTTCATTTCATTCTTTGTTTCCTTTGTGCTTCGCTCCAGAAAACTGATTAACCTAATAAAAGGTGACAAGAAATCGAAAGGGGAGCCAAAGGCGTCAATCTTTTTAACGATTCTGGCCGTTTTATTGCTTGCCTCCGGTTATTGTTTAGCTTTGATGACAAAGGGAGTTCAGGTGTTTAATGTCATGCTTCCGGTGGTTATCGTTGTGATTCTAGGGACGTATTTATTGTTTACTCAGTTAAGTGTATTTGTGATTCGAAGACTTAAGAAAAAGGATACCGTCTTCTGGCGTAAAACAAATATGCTTTTGTTTTCTGATCTATCCTTTCGGATGAAGGATAATGCGCGGACGTTTTTTATGGTGGCTATTATTTCAACCGTCGCATTTAGTGCGATCGGGACTCTATACGGATTACATTCACTGCTCACCGGATCAACAAAGAACTTTAATGCCTATACTTTTTCGTACACCTCTCAGGAAGATAATACTGAGGAAGAGAAGGATGTAGCTTTTATTAATGAAACGTTAAATAACAAGCACATTGAGACAGAGAAGATGGAAACGATACTCGGGTACTTTGATATGAATGGACAGGAACAATTGATCGCAAGACAATCTGATTATAATCAATTTGCAGAGTTGATCGGGGAGAATAAAATTGAGCTGGCTGACGGAGAAGCAAAAGTTGTAGACTTTGAAGGATACCCATACAGCAATGGAAAACAATTGCTCAATGAACCAATCCCTCTTGAATCGGGACTGCAGGTTCAGCCAAAAGAAATCATCCAGTCAAAAGCTTTACCTAATTTGAAATCGTATTATGTTGTCACTGATGAAGATTATGAACAGTTGAAAAATCCGATAAATGTAGAAAGAATCTATGCCTGGCAGGCTGAATCAGGAAACAAGCAGACAGTGATTGAGGCGGGAGAGATTTTATCGAAAGACCTCGAGCCCTATCAACTCAAGGCTAAGGATTACGAATTGTATGATATCAATAGACAATTCGGTCCGGTCTTGTTTATTGGATTATTTATCGGCGTCGTCTTTTTCGTCTCTGCCGGAAGCTTCCTTTATTTCCGCCTTTATTCCGATTTAGACGATGATAAACAGAAGTTTAAAGCCATTGCCAAAATGGGATTGACCGAAAACGAACTGAAAAAAGTGCTGAACAGGCAAACTGCGATTCTTTTCTTCGCGCCAATTTCTGTCGCTCTTATCCATGGAGCCATTGCACTTACAGCCTTGTCCCATGCGTTTCAATATGATTTATTTAAAGAGTCTGCCGTGGTGCTTGGTGTCTTTTTCGCCATACAGGTGATCTACTTTTTCGTCGTCCGCTTCTTCTATTCGAAGCAGATTCAAGCAGAAATCTAAATTGTTGTGCCTAACAAGGAAGTTGTCTTGTTAGGCATTTTTTAATGGACTGCGTGTTTAATAAGAAAATTCTTTTTTCTAGTTTTACACCTTTTTCACATGATGAACAGATCGCTCGTTTTGCACGTTTCCTGTATTTAATAATTCGTATGGTTCGATTAAAGCTACATATGCTTCTTCTTCTGCCAAAGGCATGTGTTCTACACCTTTAGGGATTACTACCATTTCCCCCTCTTTTAAAACTATATCTTGATCCCGAAGCTTTATTGTAATTTGACCTTTCACTACTAAAAATAATTCATCGGAATCATCGTGATGATGCCATAAAAATTCCCCTTTAATTTTAACCAATTTCATTGAGGAATCATTTACACTAGCAACACTTATAGGCTGATAATAGTCGTGAATCTGATCAAACGCAGATAAAAGATTTACTTTCTTTATCATTTCTCCCCTCCGGCTTTGCGTCTTATTTTCATATTAGCAGAATGATGATGTCAGGCAACTGAATTGCCAGCAAACAAGAAGAAAGTAATTGAAGATGCTGCTTCATTCATCGAGCGAGGAGAGCACTTAGAGGTTCGAGACCGACAAAAAGAATATAGTTATATCGAAAAATCTACTGTTGTATTAGAAAAATATAATTGTAGGATGTGGTATTTTGAGGTTAAAAGTAATAATTCCGGTTGTTGTTTTTACGTGTTTACTGTTTATTGCCCCCAATTCAATCTTTGCGCAAGAAGTTTTACATAAAGGAAATCGAGGAGAAGAAGTTTATAAATTGCAAGAGGATTTAAAAAAAATGGGTTACTTTACTGATCAGCCGACAGGGTATTATGGTTCTATTACAGATAATGCTGTTAGACAATTGCAGCTAGATACTGGATTATCACAAGATGGAGACGTTGGATCCGAAACACAGCAAAAATTAGATGATATAGAAATGATGGCAAAGGTTGTTCAGGGAGAAGCACGCGGTGAGCCGTATGAAGGAAAAGTTGCTGTAGCTGCTGTTATTATAAACCGAGTGTCAGAATCAGGTTTTCCTAATAATACTCACGATGTTATTTTTCAGCCAAATGCTTTTACAGCTGTAAATGATGGTCAATATAATTTGACTCCTGATAGCGATTCTTATCATGCAGTGATTGATGCTTTAAAAGGCTCGGACCCTACATTCGGTTCGGTTTATTATTATAATCCAACTATAGCAACTAATGATTGGATCTTCACTAGGGAAACAGAGATTAAAATAGGAAACCACATATTTGCAAAGTAAAAGATAACCTAAAAATCCCTCAAATCAAGGTTCTTTCATATGTGTAGCTTTCAAAGAAAGTTGCACTGAAAAAAGTCCAACCGTTTAAAAAAAGTTTGATCAAAATCTGAACTGAAAGTATATTCTCTCTAATTAGCCTTACAGGGTGCTCAACAAAAAAAGAACTAGTCTTAAAGCCGATTTCCTTCACAAAGGGGAATCGGCTTTATTCTAATTAGATTTATAGTAGGAGATTAAATAGGAGATACAAAGTTTTAAAGCTTAACTTATTATGAGGATGTGACTAATCAGGGATTTCTTGGGATAAAAAGCTTTTTTGATAGGAATAACAGCAAGGTGTTAAGAAGTTAATTTTAGATGAATTTAATAGAGAGACAGCAGGAATTTAGGGGGATTTTAGATAGAAGCGGGTTAGGGGTGAAAGTATGCAAAGCAATAAAGAAGATTCTTCATTTAAAGATATCTCTTGGAAAAGTTTTTTCTTAATGTACGGCATTTCCATAACGATACTATTCGGGGGCGGGTTCTTGATTCGATTTTTTCGTGATGGTGATTTTTTTATCCTTGAATTTGTTGCAGGAGTTATTGGTGTTATTTTATTATCGGTCGGTGTTTTTTTAAAGAACAAATAACTATACTACTACTCCATCCTTAACTTGACCCTTACGTCACGTAATGGTTTATATTGAAGTTACCGGTAAAAATAGTCGCGCGAGATGAGGGGATGGTCATCGAAAGTAAAAAGTATTGGAAAGTAGGAGAACTTGCAAAGCTAACAGGATTAACAATTCGAACTTTACGATATTATGATCAAATTGGCTTGTTTTCACCGTCCGTCTATTCTGATTCTGGATACAGACTGTATGACGAATCTGACATATCGCGATTGCAGCAAATTTTAACCTTAAAGGATTTGGGCTTATCGCTGGAGGAAATTAAATCTATTTTATCTGATGACAATTACAATCCATTCGACGTCGTATCACTTCAAATAGCCCGTCTAAAGGAAAATATCAGAATTCAACAAAAACTTTTAAAGGAATTACAGAATGTATCTAGCCTTATGCAAAATCATGAACCACCGACTGTTGAGGATTTTACAAATCTATTAGGAATGATGAAGAAGAGTCACGAGAGATATTTTGCCGAAAGGAAAATGAACATGGAATACCAATTCGACAGGCTCGGCAATTTTCTTGCCAAGCATCCGAATGAACCAAACTAAGGAGGAATATGTAATGAGCAAACGATTTGTAACGCATGATACTTTTGTGATTGAAAGGGCTTACGAATCCCCGCCTGCACAGGTGTTTTCGGCCTGGGCGGATCCTGTAGCCAAGGCCAAGTGGTTTACGAAGTCTGACGAGTTCGATTTTCGAGTCGGCGGGCGAGAGAGCAGTCGGGGTGGTCCTCTTGATGGACCTGTATACACTTTTGACGCCTATTATCAGGAGATCGTTCCTGACGAGCGCATTGTTTATTCCTATACCATGGATCTCGATGAAACTCGCATTTCCGTATCAGTGACAACAGTGGAGTTCAAGCCTGCTGAAGGCGGAACACAGCTGATTTTCACCGAACAGGGGGCATTCCTCGACGGCCATGATTCACCAGCCGACCGTGAGCACGGAACGAAGATTATGCTGGACAAGCTGGGAGAGGAGCTGCAAAAAGAGTACTCTCCTAGGAGCAAGGGATGAAGAGCACCATGACTGGGAGTGACAGTCAAGCTGGCATACGGGAGTGGATCGGTCTGGCAGTGCTGGTTCTGGCTTGCTTGATCGTTTCTATCGATGTTTTCGTACTAGTCCTTGCACTGCCGTATTTGAGTGCGGACCTGGGTGTAAGTAGCATTGAACAGCTGTGGATTATGGACATCTACGGGTTTATGCTCTCCGGGTTCTTGATTACGATGGGTACTTTGGGCGATCGCATCGGCCGGCGTAAGCTGTTGTTGCTGGGGGCAGCGGCATTTGGTTTGGCTTCAATACTAGCGGCATTCTCCACGAGCCCCGAAATGCTGATCGCGGCCCGCGCTCTGCTTGGCATCGCTGGGGCTACGTTGGCTCCATCTACCCTGGCGCTGATCAGCAACATGTTTAACGATCCAAGGCAGCGGGGTCTGGCCATTAGTATATGGATGGCAGGCTTCATGTGCGGAGCAGCCTTTGGCCCGTTAATCGGGGGTGTAATGCTGGAAAACTTATGGTGGGGCTCTGTATTCCTGCTAGGCATACCTGCGATGATACTGCTGCTCGTGCTTGGTCCTGTGCTGCTGCCTGAATATCGTGACACGAATGCCGGACGTTTGGATCTAGTGAGTGTCATACTTTCGTTAGGAGCGATCCTGCCCATCGTCTATGGCTTTAAGGAACTGGCCAAGAACGGTTTGCATCCGCTGAATATCTTCGTCATCGTGGCCGGCTTGGCTGTTGGTGTGATATTTGTACGACGTCAACATGCTCTTCACGACCCGTTGCTTGATCTTCGACTGTTTATCAACCGCGAGTTAAGCACAGCGATGGGTGGGCAGCTGTTTTGCACCATGCTGATGGGGGTGATTATGGTGTTAGTCACTCAGTACCTCCAGCTTGTCGAGGGATTAACGCCATTGAGAGCGTCTTTGTGGATGATACCTGCTGTGGCAGCGCAAATGACTAGTTTCTTGCTATCACCTCTTCTCGCACGTCGAATCCGTCCGGCATATTTGATAGGAGCCGGATTGGCTGTCTCGGTGACTGGCCTCTTCTTGCTCACCCAGGTCGATATGAGCACCGGTATCACGACGTTGGTGATTGGTTACGCCCTCACGAACTTCGGTTCAGGGCCGCTAATGACCCTGTCACCCGATCTGATCGTCGGATCCGCTCCTCCCGAGAAAGCGGGATCTGCAGGAGCGATGTCTCAAACTAGTAGTGAGTTAGGCTTCGCCTTAGGACTTGCTGCACTAGGCAGCATTGGCACATCTGTGTATCGTAACCAGATTGCTGATGGCATTCCCGCAGGTACCCCAACCGAGTCAGTACATGCCGCCAGTGACACTCTTGTCGGAGCTGCAAAAACAGCTCAAAATTTGCCAAGTGAAATTGGTATGCAGCTCCTCGCCTCTGCTCGCGAGGCGTTCGCCAGTGGAATGAACACAGTTGCCACGATCAGCGCCATACTTTTGATCGGTGTTGCTGTATTTGCAGTTACCCTTCTCCGTCATATACGACCTAGCGGAGAGACACAGCAAGAACAGGTCGACAGTATTCCAGCCCCCGTAACCGACACCGAGAACTAGCCATGCTAGTTATATAAAAGAGTTTGGCCATAGTAAGGAATTAAGGCTTGTAAGGTCTCCTGAATACTTTAAAGACTAATATACGATAATGTATATTAGTCTTTAGAGTACACAATAAGGAATGAGGAGCATCTTCATGAGACTAAATTTTCTACCTATATTATTACTAGTTTTAATAGGAATTCTAGCAGGGTGTCAAGAAGGCAGCTCTTCAAATGAATCAAAAGAGGCAGCAAGCGCAGCTGAAGACAGGGAAGCTAAGGATATTAAAATCAACGAAGCTCCTGAAAATGTCACTTCTCCTTCTGATGCCGCGATTCATCAGTATGAAGTTTCTTTTAAAAACGGTGAGAAGGCTTTTCCAGAAACAAGCTCTATCATCACCGAAACAACGCTAGGCAATCATAGTATAGTGGCGATTCGTTCTCCGGAAGGGAAAAATAAGTATACCGTTTTTCTCTATGAAAATAAAAATGAATGGATAATGAATGGATTTATGAGATTAGGAGTAGCAGAGGAAAATTCTTTTACAGGTAATGGCTTGAATTTACCAATGAAAAAATTTAGTTCAAGCAATATTGAATTGGCAGATAAGAATCAAGAAGCTTGGGCATTTGTTGATGAAGAAAAAATCATTACCATTGCTAGATTTAATCAATTATCCTTCGAGGAGAACCCAGAAACGAAAATTATTTCTCTCAATAACGGATATGAAGCTTTTATCTCGAAAGATAAGTTCAAAAATAGCTTTTTGTACTATTTTGATACTGAAAAAACGGTTGTTGTTTCAGGGAACGTAAAAGAAAAATAGCTTGTTGAATTAGCAAATTCATTACCTTCCGTTGTTCCTCCCGACTTCCCAAGTGCAGAAAAATAGGGTATCCCAACTTCAGGATCCCCTACTTCCGATGCATTTTAAATTTCAAAAATAACTCATTATAATAAGCCAGATTTTTTCGCCCGAGGTTCTCATATACCTCCAGCTTCTCCGTTAGCTCCGGCGGGGGATAGAATCTTTCATCAGCGACCATTTCTTCCGGCATGTATTTAAGAGCCTCTTTGTTTGGTGTCGAATAGCTGACGTATTCTGTATTTTGCGCTGCAACCTTCGGATCGAGCATGAAGTTAATAAATTGATGGGCCGCATCCACGTTTTTTGCCGTTTTTGGGATGACCATATTATCGAACCACAGGTTGGAGCCTTCCTTTGGAACGACATACTCCAAATCTTCATTTTCAGCCATGATTTCTGATGCTACACCTGACCATACGAGGCCAATCGCCGCTTCTTTATTTTCAAGAAGCATCCGGTTTTCGTCTCCGACAATGGCTTTTACATTTGGGGTTAGCGTGTCCAGCTTTTCCTTCGCTTTCTCCAAATGGTCCTTGTTTGTATCGTTAAGCGAATAACCTAAGCTGTTCAGTCCCATTCCGATGACTTCTCTCGCGCCGTCGATCAAAAGGATTTCATTTCTTAGATCAGAATCCCACAGGTCGTTCCAGGTCGTAATTTTCGTGCCGTTCAGCATGCTTGGGTTATAGACAATGCCGACGGTTCCCCAGAAATAAGGGATAGAGTACTGATTGCCGGGATCAAACGGGAGATTCATAAATCGCTCGTCAATATTCTTTAAATTCGGAAGCTTCGAATGATCGAGAGGGATGAGCAAGTCCTCCTGTCGCATCTTATCAATCATATATTCCGATGGGACGGCAATATCATACGTCGTGCCGCCCTGTTGGATTTTTGTCATCATCGCCTCATTGGAATCAAACGTTTCATAAATCACCTTGATGCCTGTCTCTTTTTCAAAGCGATCGATTAACTCGGTATCAATATAGTCGCCCCAGTTATAGATCGTTAACGTGTTGCCGCCTGAAAAGCCCTGCGAGGCGTTCAATCTCGCTATTGCAAATAAAAGCACCGCAGACACAAGGATAACTGTTAGAAAAACACGGATCAGTTTATTCATTTTCTAACCCCCATTCCACTCGGCTTGTTGCGCTGTGTAATAAAGTAGTAGACGATGACAAGCAGGATCGTGAATAGGAAAAGCAAGGTCGATAAAGCGTTAATATTCAATGAGATTCCGCGGCGCGCCAACGAATAAATTTCAACGGAAAGTGTGGTAAACCCGTTTCCAGTCACAAAGAAGGTAACGGCGAAATCATCGAGTGAGTACGTTAACGCCATAAAGAAACCGGCGAAAATTCCGGGTGTAATATACGGTAAAATCACCTTTGTCAGCACATCCAGCCGGCTCGCCCCAAGATCCAGAGCCGCGTCAATTAACGTCGGGCTCATCTCCGATAATTTCGGCAGTACCATCAGGACAACGATCGGAACGCTAAAAGCGATATGGGACAGGAGCACCGAATAAAAACCAAGCTGTATTCCGGCCATCGTGAACAAGATTAGAAAGGATGCTCCGATAATCACGTCGGGACTGACAATCAGCACATTATTTAACGATAACCACGTATTTTTCGTTTGCCTCCGTTTAAACGAGCGAATCTCCAAAGCACCGATCACACCGATGATGGTCGAAATGAGCGCCGATAATAAAGCAATCACCGCAGTATTTAAAACAATAATGAGGAGCCTTGTATCGCTAAACAATTCTTTGTACCAATCCAAGGTGAAGCCTTCGAAATTGTACATCGTCCCCCCGCTGTTAAACGAGTAAATAACTAGGAAAAAAATCGGTGCATAGAGGATGAAAAAGACCCCAACCAAAAATACTTTAGATAATGGAGATATTTTTTTATCCACGTTACACACCTCGCTTTCCGTTGCCTGTAACAGACATCATCAGAAACATAAAAAAGATTAAAAAGACCGCAATGGTAGAACCCATCCCCCAGTCCTGCGTCACAAGAAAATGCTGTTCAATCGCAGTTCCAAGTGTAATGACACGGTTTCCGGCGATCAATCTCGTTAGCATAAACAAGGATAGTGCCGGAATGAAGACAAGCTGGCAGCCGGATTTCACGCCGTCTATCGTGAGCGGAAAGATGACACGTCGGAAGGTTGTCCATTTGGAAGCTCCTAAATCATTGGCGGCGTCCAAAAGCGTCGGGTTGAGTTCATTGATTGAATTAAAAATCGGCAGAATCATGAACGGGATAAAGATATAAACCGACACAAACACGAAGCTGAAATCAGTGAATAATAGCTGCTTGGATCCAACCCCGATCAATTCCAAAAAGCTGTTTGTCACACCATACGTTCCGAAAATACCGAGAAACGCATAGGCTTTTAACAGTAAATTGATCCAAGAAGGGACAATGATTAGTAGAAGCCAAAGCTGCTTATGCTTTGTCTGTGTGAGCAAATATGCAGTCGGGTAAGCAATAACAAGCGAAATCAACGTGATCAAAAGTGCATACCAAAGTGAACTGAGCGCCATTTGAAGGTACACAGGAGTAAAAAAGTTTTGGTAATTGGTAAACGAAAAATTTCCTTCAATATCGATGAAGGAATAATAGAGAACAAGGACAATTGGCGCGATTACAAATAGTGCAATCCAAAGCACATAAGGCAGCATATATAAATTCCGGGTCAGCTTATTTTCCATGAGCGTCTCCTGCTGAATACGCTTCTAAACGGCGGTCGAATTCTTCCTCTGTTTCCCCAAAGCGCATGACGTGAATCGCTTCCGGATCAAAAAAGAGGCCGATTTGATCTCCAACCGTCGCTTTTTTCGTGGAATGGACGAGCCATTCATTGCCGTCTTGGTCGTAGCTGCTGATTTCATAATGGACACCGCGAAACAACTGGGAATCGACACGCACTTGAAGCTTCCCGTGTTCCAAAGAGGTGATTTCCAAATCCTCCGGACGGATCACAATCTCTACCGGCTCATTCTTGTCCAAACCGCGGTCGACGCATTCGAACCGCTTTCCAACGAATTCGACGAGATAATCGTCAAGCATGATCCCTTTGACAATATTGGATTCCCCGATAAAATCAGCAACAAATCGGTTGATCGGCTCATCGTAAATATCTGTTGGCGAACCGCTTTGCTCGATTTTCCCTTTATTCAAAACAAATATCTCATCTGACATTGCCAACGCTTCCTCTTGGTCGTGGGTGACAAAGATAAAGGTAATCCCCAGGCGCTGCTGCAGCTCTCGCAATTCATACTGCATTTCTGTACGCAGCTTCAAATCGAGTGCTGACAAAGGCTCATCAAGAAGAATGACCTCCGGCTCGTTGACAATCGCCCGGGCAATCGCAACTCGCTGTCTTTGGCCGCCTGACATTTCTCTGATTTCCCGAGTTTCATAGCCTTCCAGGTTGACGAAGCTGAGCGCTTCCCTTACTTTCGATTCGATGTTCGTCTTGCTCATTTTTTTAATCCGTAATCCGAACGCCACGTTTTCAAATACATTTAGATGAGGAAAAAGCGCATAATCCTGAAATACTGTATTCACCTGCCGTTTATTGGCAGGCACGTTGTTGATTTTTTTTCCGTTAAAATAAATCTCTCCCCCGGTTGCCTCTGTAAATCCGGCAATTAATCTTAGAATGGTAGTTTTCCCGCATCCGGAAGGGCCGAGGAGCGTATAAAATTTCCCGCGCTCAATCTCAAAGCTTACATGATTCAGAACTGCTGGATCATTGTCGAATTGTTTTGTCACATTTTTAAATTGAATAATAGCATCGTTCTTCATAGCATTCTCCCTTTTGCTGGATTATCAAAAGCCAGGGGGCGATCCAACTTCAATTGTCCTTTATTTTGAGTTTGGAAATAATTATACAATAAACGATTTATATTTAAAATTATCAAAAAGTAAACACTGGCAGTATTCGATCATGCGGATTATAAAATTGTTCCGATCCTGTGCATGTTAATAAATAATTTACTAAGTAATAACACACAAAAAAGCTCTAAAAACTTTTACGTTTTTAAAGCCTTTTTGCACACATTAAAACAATTTAAAAAACATTTTATCTCCCTTTATTAATAGAAGGATAACCTGCAAAGCCGAATTTTCCTCCTACCACTTCTTTTACCTCATGGATAACAATAAAGGAAGCAGGGTCGATTTTTTGTACATTCTTTTTGATTTTTAGCAGTTCATTCTTTTTAATTACAACATAGATAATTCGTTTATCTTTATTAACATAGTATCCATATCCATAAAAAATGGTTGCGGCATTCCCAAATTCACTAGTAATGACCTGAGCAATTTCTTCATATTTATCAGACATAATAGTCATTGCTTTTTTATTGTGGAAGCCCTCAATTACTAAATCAACTATTTTAGCGGACAAATAAACAAATATAAACGTATAAAGTGTGTTATTGATACCGATAGCGAATACAGAAGCTAATATAATGACACTGTCCATATAGAACATGCTTTTTGAAATGTTATAGCCTTTTGTATAATTTAATAAATAGGCTAAAAGAGTAGTTCCGCCAGTAGATCCTTCAGCAATAAAAATCAGCGCTAATCCTGTCCCCATTAATACCGCACCAAACACAATACCTAAAATCATGTCATGAACTGCAAATGGAATAAAGCTTACAATACTAAGGAAAACAGAGGTCATAATAGTACCTAGTACAGTATAAAGAATCGTCTTTTTCGTTAAAAATTTATAAGCTAAAGCAATAAAAATAAGATTAACGATAAACGTACTGACGCTTGTAGGTATATGAAATAAATAATATAAAACCAGAGCTATACCAACCGTACTTCCGTCCCCTAACTTATTTGGGATCACAAAAAAATCAATAGAAGCAGCAACAAGAAATGCTCCAACAATAATTAAAAGGATATCTTTATAAATTGTTTTCAATATGCGAAAACCTCCTTAATAGTTTAGAATATCCCACCTATGCTTCGCTTATAAGTGGGGGCTTACCTCTATAAAATTTTTAAAGATAAAAAACGCCTCAGAAATTGACTAGTTAAAAAACTAATCAATTTCTAAGACGAAAAGAATGATGATACTTATTTGCATGTCAATGAATGATTACCCTCAATGTCAATGATGATATAAGCATCTCAACTTTATGTCAATGTTATAAAAAATGTTCAATTTTTCAAAAAATAAACTAAATATATTCAAAAGGATATGTAATATAAAGGGAACTCTTTGCGACGACTGTAAAGGGTTTTTAAGTTTGTTTTATTCAATTTTGAGGGTTCATCGCATTACTATATCCGAACTAACTTATAGTTGTCGAATCAGAATGTGGAAGCAGCAATTGATAAAGAGATATAATTGATATAACTTACTTCTTTTTGGAGGTGTTCAGAAGAAATGGAAGCAAATTTCAATTTAAATGGAAAAGTAGCGTTGATCACAGGAGCTGGCAGAGGTATCGGAAGAACACTTGCAGAGGGGCTGGCTAATGCGGGGGCTAATGTCGTGTTAGTGGCGCGAACGTTAGAAGAATTAGAACAAGCAGCTGCGGAAATTACTAATCATTCAGGAAAGGAAACGCTGGCAATGGTTTGTGACGTAACAGACAGTGACTCAGTACAAGAGACAGTCAATCAAGCAATGAACCGTTTTGGCCAAATTGATATTTTAATAAACAATGCGGGGACGAGTGTAAGGGAAACGGCGTTCAATATATCGGAGGACGACTGGGAGAAAGTAATGAATGTCAATTTCAAGTCTGTATTTCTTATGTCAAAGGCAGTCGGTAAGCATATGGCAGAGCAAAAGTATGGAAGGATCGTCAATGTTGCCTCTGTGGCCTCTTCTCTTAGTCTTTCATCAGGAACCCCGTACGGACCAAGCAAAGCAGGCGTTGTGCAACTGACCAGGCAGCTGGCCAATGAGTGGGCAGAGCAAGGCATTACTGTAAATGCGATCAGCCCTTGGTTTTTCAAAACGTCTCTGAACGAAAAATCACTGGAAAACGAAGAGTTTCGGACGCTTATCGAGAAAAGGACTCCTATGAGAAGGTTGGGACAGCTGGAGGAACTTATTGCACCTGTTATTATGTTTTGTTCGGATGGTGCGAGTTATATCACTGGGCAAAACTTATTTGTTGATGGCGGCGTTACAAATTATGCGTTTTAGGTGGTGAAAAGGGGTAAAGCCACGATTGTGAAGATTTATCACACATAAACGGGCAGTTAGCCCCTACTCAGAAGAATAGGTGAAAACTGCCCGACTTATACTTTATTTTAAAAATTAGGGGACACGGATCATCTATTTCAAATCAAATAAATTTTTATACACTTTAAAAATTTTATCCAGTTTGTCGAAGGCTTTTCCATCACTAGCTCCACCTTCAATTACCGGACATTCTAAATCACATTTCGGGCTTTCTGTTTGCGATACCGTCATTAACCCGAATTGCAATTCATTAACAATTTGAGTGGTTGCACCATCAACTGCTAATTGGATAGTTGGGGCAAGGGTACCTCCAAAGTGAGCGAATTGGAATTCGGCTGGAAGAGTACCAACTTGTTGAATCGGAATACCCTGCAGGTTAAAGTTATCAATGAAGCTAAGAACGGTAAAGTCTGGAAGAACTAGCCAAGAATATGCTTGGAATGGCTCTTGAGGTGGGTTTGTAATGACAAGTCCCCCGTCATTTAACGGAATGTAATCTCCCCGAAGTGCATCGGCTACAAACCCGTACAAACCATCTGGTCCAGGTCCTGGTTCAAGTCCAGGTGCAAATGTAAACTCGTGGGAGTCCGTGAATAAATAGTAAAGACCGTCTCTGACAACGATATGAGGTCGTTCTGTTTGTTGATTTAAACAAGTCGCTTCAAGTAAAGCTGGAAGCAGCTCCCATTCAGTAAAGTTATCATTTTGAAGAAGGGCAATTCCGATATTTCCCGAAAATTGATTAGCTTCTGGTGGTACACCTGGTCCGCAATCAATTTCATCAGCAGTGCCCCCGACATTTCCCTCGAATAACAAGTATTCACAGCCTGTTGCTGGATCTTTAAAGAAAAATGGGTCACGGAAAGCATAAATAATGCCGCCGCTGGATTGTTCTTGTGTTTGATACAGCACTCCATCTGGCTCTAAAATAATTTGGTGCGCTGAAAAGTTATCAAATAGAACCCCATTGAGATCAGAAAAAACATCGCTGCTTGCAAGAGCAATTCGCTGTTCAAATGTGGTTTCGGTCTCACCTCGTCTGCCGGTTGCAGTATAAAAGAAATATACCGTTCCATCATTGTCCAGCATTGTAGAACCTGCCCATTGACGGGAACCTAATGCTGTTCCAGGCGGGAAGACTTCTCCTCCTTGGATCCAGTCAAGACCATCTCTAGAATACCAGTACGCAATTCTTGCCACGTCATGACGCTGGCCAGGTAATACGCTGCGGGGCGCTGATAGAGCAAAAAGTACTCTCCAGCCGCCTGGGAGAACAGCAATCGAACCATCTCTAGTTGTTAATGGCCACATATCCCAAATCCATAAGTCTGCTGATATTCTCGGGAATGGTTCGTTGATTACATTCGTAACGTTGTCTGGAGTGATTCGAATTTGTTCTGCTTGTTCCCTGGTCCAAACCGAAGGCTCAACATTTTGATGTTCTCTTAAACAACGGTCGAAATCTCTGCTAGGATCATAATCGCAAAACTGCCTAACTTCTTTTCTACTGAAGGTACGAAACTGTGTAACTTGAGCGCCTCCTCCAATACTGCTTGGGAAATTTCGGTTAGGTTGCCCACCTAGGATAGGAGACTTAGACAGCTGATTTTCTGTAGAACCAGCAATCGGAAAAACCTGCTTGCAAAACTTTCCGTCTTTATGAAAACCTGACAAGTTTATACACCCTTTCTTTCAACTTTAATAAGCTCATAAACATGTTATGTTCGATCGATAGAAAAGGTATAGACAAGCGTTTAGTCTCTATATATATTAAAAAAATTGATAGAACTGACCAGCACCCTATTAGCAACTATCTCGATTCTCTAATCTTGGAGACAAGGATCAAACGACTATTGCAAAAGAACAAAGTAAATTCAAAAACAAAGAGATTTATCGGACGAATTTAGGTGAAAATAAAAAGGCCTATGCTGAACTTAGCATAGGCTACAAAATATTGACTTTGGTAGACCAGGAAATGCTTTCATTTTATCGTTCAATATAGATATAAATAATCGAGATTGTAAAATAAATCACTCATGGTTAGACCTTTGCTCCAAATCTGAGATCATCTTTTTATATCTTTTTTCAGTTAAAGGATAGAAACATATGATGATTATAGAAAGTAAAATAAATACTCCTGGTATCAAGGCATTCATATTTTTAATAGCGTTAAGTGAAGTTAAAGTCTGCTCTACATTAGGCACATAGCCTGCGATCCCTAAATAAATGGCAGAGAACGACCCAGCAAGTGCAACTCCTAATTTATTAGTAAAACTCATGCTGGAAATAACAACTCCATCTGCCCGAACTCCAGCTTTCCATTCCGCATAATCTACACAATCCGCAATCATACCCCAAGCAAGCGTATTTAAGGGAGTTGTAAAGAATCCCGAAGCAAATAACCAAATGAAAATTAACGTGACTGAAGTATAAGGAGTAAAGTGCAGCCCGACGTACGAAATAAGAGATATAGCAGCTGATATAATCATCATGTTCTTTCTACCCCACTTTTTGGAAAATGCAGGTATGAATAAGTTACTAATTAACGCTGCACCAAAAAATAAAACGGTTCCCAAGAACACTAATTCCTTTTGATGGATATTGTACGTAAAGTAGTACACCATTGTACTGATTTTAATATTAAACCCAATTGAAAACACCAAAAATGCTGAAGTTAGAATTAACAAAGGCTTGTTTTTAAATAAAACAGATAAAGTCATTTTAATTCCATGTTTCTTGCTTTTTTTAGGGACAACTCGTTCTCGTACTGTAAAAAAGCTAAGGAGGTTCAAAATTATACTTACAATTGCATAGACTAGAGCAGTCATCTGAAATCCAAACGCTTGATTCTCCCCTCCAAAAGCTGTTGCAAGTGGTGTTGCACACGAAATGGAAAGAAGGATCCCTATATAAACCAATACCATACGAGTAGTCGTTAATATCGTTCTTTCTTGCACATCATTAGTAATCCGCCCTGTTAAGCTGTTAACTGGAATCGTTTGCATACTAAAGGACATGCCCAGTAAAATATAGGTAACGTACGCATATAAAATGTTCCCAGTTGGTCCAAAGGGAGGGGAGGTAAAACACAAGAATAAGAATAATGCGAAAGGAAGTGAGACCCACAATAAATATGGCCTTGCTTTTCCCCACCGCGTATTGGTTTTATCCATAATGACTCCCATTATAGGATCAAAAATAGCATCTAAAATTCGAACGACCAAGAATAAAGTGGCGATAACCGCGGGGTGAATGCCGCCGACATCCGTATAAAAGAATAGAAGATACGCGTTAACAAATTGGAAAACAAGATTATACGACATATCACCAAGTCCGTATCCAATTCGTTCTGACCAGGGCAAACCAGCATTAGTATAGGGTTTATTTCTGTTTTTCGCCTCTGCTACCGTTATTTGTTCTGGTTCTATCATGGATCTACCTCCTGAATCCGTTTTCAATATTAAGCTTCATTGGGAGTATTCAAGTCGATAAGATGGAAATGCCAAACCAATCTCCTCCATCTCTCCTCCTAATAACTTCTTGAGTAGTAAACCTTTTAAACAATGATCAACTTGTCCCTTCAACAGCCTGTCTATCTCATCGTGATATTTAAAAGATAAAATATCGGGAGGGATTGATATTGTTATTCTGCTAGATATCAAATCCGCTCCAGGAGTGTTAAACCGCTTTCTAATTATGCACTTTCATTTCATCAGTTTGATTATCGCCCACTCGGGTGCTGCCATTTGGATAGACAATAATTTTTAAGCTTTCATTCTTAAAGTTAAGTGCTCGTTCCATCGCCTCACGTGTATCTTCTAACGTAAATTTATCCGTCACAAGATGCTTAGTGTCAATGATACCGGAAGCGAGAAATTGGATTCCTTTTGGATACGTGTTGGCATAACGGAAAATGCCGTAAATATCAATCTCATTGTCCGCAATAAATGGTACATTAAGAGGAATTTCATTCTGGGCAGGCAAGCCCACAATGGCAAGCTTACCGCCACGGAGCAATGAAGCCAGTGCGGTTTGCAGCGCTTTCGGATTTCCGGCTGTTTCCCACGCCACGTCAACTCCTCTGCCATTCGTAATGGTTTTGATTTCATTTAGAGGGTCTTGTTCCCGAATATTGATCACATGAGTTGCTCCCATTTTTCTTGCTGCCTCAAGCCGCAGCGGCTCCAAATCGGTCACGATGATTGTGCCTGCCCCAAATGCTTTTGCGGCAGCAACAGCCATTAAACCGACCGGTCCCATTCCCATAATCGCAATGGTTGATCCCGGCTGAAGTTTCGTTCTCATCGCTGCATGAATACCGACAGAAAATGGCTCTATCAGGGCAGCATCTTCAAATGAAAGAGAATCTGGGATTGAAAAGACAAAGTCCTGGCGAATTTTTATATATTGGACAAACGCGCCGTCCACCGGTGGCGTTGCCAAAAATTGTACATCGGGGCAAAGGTTATAACGTCCTTCTTTGCACGCTTCGCAATGTCCGCAGGTTACACCTGGTTCAACAGCAACGCGATCGCCGACGTTAAAACGATTGACAGACGATCCTACAGCTGCCACCTCACCTGAGCATTCATGACCAAGGATAAATGGTTTCTCCACAATGTAATTACCAATCCTGCCATGAGTATAATAATGCAAATCCGACCCGCAAATTCCAACGGCCATAACCTTAATCAATACTTCGTCATCACCGATTTGAGGTACAGGTATTGTTTCAATGTTAATTTCTCTTGTACTGTGCATAACTGCTGCTTTCATCGTTTTTGGTACTGTGTTATTCATCGGCAATTTTCCTTTCTTTAAATAAAGTTTTTATATACCTATTAAAATGATTTATATTAGAATGAATATAAATTCATCTTATAACCCGGGCGGTTGACGATGTTATCGCATACAATTTAAAATGTTATCGCATACATAATAGAATGTATAATCTAATTTTAGATTCTCATAAAGAGATTGAGTAGTTTTTTATACTGTATAAAAGTACAGTTGCGCTGTACTTTTTAATTTTTGATGCATCGATAGAAGAAAATAAGCAGGAGGTGTGCAGGAATAATGGCTGAACTAGAAGATCAGATACAATTTGCGGAGCTGTTATCGCAGGGGGTTAAGTCACTAAAACTCCATCCTGATTATAAGATTAGCAGAAAGAAAAGTGAAAATGTTTCTGTGGGGCAGTCTTATGTAGATAAAATCGCTTACCAGATTGGGGTCTCGTCTAACACAATTAAAAGCTGGATAGGACAAATGGGTCCGAAATATGTTCCTGGCCGGATTGATGACGGGAAGCTTTTCGGTATGATTTGGATCATTATGAAAAGTGACATGGATATACAGTGGTTTATTAGATTACTAGAGACGACTTCCCTCCCTGTGCTCAAACCTGCATTACCTGTATGGGTAGCTTCATGTCTGAAAAAAGCAAAAATGCTCAGAAAAGACGGGTCATTCGGCGCACCTCTTGATGAAGAGATTGAACACGTAATTAGACGATTGTTTCATGATATACCAGATAGCAAAAAAATTGCGCTTACTGACCATCCAATGACGCATAACTTGCCAACACGCTGGTCAGGGGTCTTTATCGGACGGAGATTTGACTTGGAAGCGATTCGGCAATGGCTGCTGTCTCCTTCACCGGTATGTTTAATTACCGGATGGGCCGGTATGGGGAAAACGACGACAGCTCTTGAAGCAGCATATGCATGTGTGAGGGATTCCCATGGAGATTCTGTTCGTGTCGACGCAGACTGGCCAATATTTAACTGCATCATCTGGGTCAGTGCTGATTGGAAAGGGTTAACCTTTAGTGATTTCCTGAATACAATCGCTTATCAGCTCGGACGAATGGAACAAATCGATACATCGATTAATGAAAAACGTTTTGTTGTCCGCAACGCGTTGGCAAACTATTCTAGGGAAGAACGGGTGCTGCTTGTTATAGACAGCATTGATACGGCGGAAAGTGAAATTCGCGAATTCATTACCAACCTGCCTCAAGGTGTAAAAGTCATCCTGACATCTCGCGAGAACTTGAATCAAACATATCGGGATGCCTTTCGGGAAATGGTTACGATTCAGCTGAAGGGCCTTGAAATAGCTGAAGCGCTTGATTTTCTTTCTCATGAAGTTCGTCGTCATTTACAAACATGTAATTCACCGAATAAACGAGAAAAGATCAAACAATTATTGAATATATCCCCAGAAATCCAGCACCAGTTAATTTTGGCGACAGCGGGAAACCCTAAAGCGATTGCTCTTAGCATAGCCTATATTTTAGATGATGACATTCCTGCGGAGCAACTGATTCAGGAACTTGGGAAAGCCGGCTACTCCCTCTTGGAATTGTTTGAATTCCTCTTTGGCCGTACATGGCAGCGATGCAACGAAGATACCCGGCGTTTATGGCAGGTGCTATGCTTTTTCAGCAAACCTCCTGATGAAGAGAGCTGGGCAACAGCTGCTGGATTAGATGTTCGGAATTTTCATTATGCCGTTGAACAGATGCGGGCCTATACCTTGATTCAACCAGAGCGTATAGAAGGGGATTTGCAATATTTGGGACATCAAACGGTTGTAGCATACGGCGAACAACATTTGTCCGAGAATCAGGAATTTGAAAAGGAAGCGCGCAGTCGATGGGGCAGGTATTATGTTGAATATTTGGAAACCCATTTAAAACGAAAGCAGCTAAATTCTGAGTATTGGAGTTACTTGCTTGGACGTGATTTGGATCAAATGAAAAAAGAGTGGCCGAACATACTTAAGGTCATAAAGTGGGCAAGCCAAACTGGAGAAAAGGAGCTATTAATTGAACTGGTAACGCGCGTCAGTCATTTTTTAAGCCGGGTTAACTTGCCATTACGAATCGAATATGGAATGAAAGCTGCTGAATGTGCCAATCAATTAGAAAACCATCCGCTTGAGGCATTATTTCGAATAGATACTGCGGGTTGGGCCCTTATGGAAGTCAATGATTTGGATGGAGCGCTCCAGCAAATCGAAACAGGGCTTAAGGTCCTGGAGGGATTAACTACTGATCATAAGGATGTAAACGATTTAAAGGTTTGGGGACTTGCCTTAAAAGCGAGACTTTATTTAAAAGCAAGCTGCCTTAAGAAAGCAGAAGCCATTTTAGAAGAAATCATAGATACTCCTGCTTCGCCCCTTATCCAACATAGAGTTTTATTAGTTCGGGGGGACCTATGCTTTCTGCGTAGAAATTATGAAGAGGCAATTCAATTATACAAAACAGCCAATGAAATAAGCAAAATCTATGGCGGTGAAAAAACGATAGAAGCCTATTTTAATCTAGGTGTCGCTTATGTTCATTGTGATGAATTCGAGGAGGCG
This sequence comes from Bacillus gobiensis, assembly GCF_001278705.1. Classification (GTDB taxonomy): domain Bacteria; phylum Bacillota; class Bacilli; order Bacillales; family Bacillaceae; genus Bacillus; species Bacillus gobiensis. The sequence goes on along the minus strand of NZ_CP012600.1, from coordinate 3,341,960 downwards.
GTATCATCTTTTCATAATATTCTCTATGACAAAAATAAGGCGAATCAGATTGAGTTAATTTATTATCATTATGGGATGGCCCAATTGTTATCCCGCAAAAGGGACCATGCAAAAGCACTGCAATCAATTGAAAAGGCTATCAACCTTATTGATTCATGGGAACCAACCATAAGTATTCGAAAAGAAGTTGAACGGTTTAGTAAGTTAATCAAGGAATTGTAAAGACAATAGAGTATTTTAAAATTAACATAATCGCTGAGATTAAAAACTTGGTTGAGAGCCTTTGAAACGTTGGTAATTATGTTTTGCGGAGTGTAGTGAACGACGAACGCCTTTATGATATTAAACTCAAAAGTAGACACAGTTTGTGATAAAACTAATTAATCATATGAGGTGTCTACATGAGCAGAAAAACGTTTGATGAAGGTTTAAAAAGAAGCACTGCAGATGATGATCGAACAAAACAAGTTCGTTGCCAAAACAGTCCTGGATCTAGAGATCAGTCCCAACACGGTTCATAATTGGAAAAAGAAATACTCTAAGGAGTTCATTAAAAGCGCGGTAGAGGAAAAAACCAAAAAATTATGTCTGCTTTATTGATCTATACCAAATTTTGCTCTATTAATTTTATTGAAGAGGATACACTTGTTTTCTTAAACTTACTGGGCAAGGTAGTTAAATAGAAAGTTAACACTTGAAGAGTTGAAAGTGACTTTTTTCCAAAGCAAAATGAATTATAAGGGGATAATTATTTAATGACAAACAATAATAATGAGATTACTAGTGAAAGTAAAAATGAGAGGGGCATTTTTTTAATCACTGGGATAATGGCAGCAGGTAAATCTACAATTGCTCAACTCCTTTCAGAACGTTTGGAAAAGAGTGTCCATGTTCGTGGAGATTTGTTTAGAAAAATGATAGTAAATGGTGGAGTCGGAATGTCAGACACCCCTTCAATTGAAGCATTAGAGCAATTAAGACTTCGTTATAAACTCGCAGCTAAAGTCTCTGATGAGTATTATCAATCAGGATTTAATGTGGTTTTACAGGATGTAATTATTGGACCTATGCTACAGGATATTGTTGAATATATTCAACATCGACCCCTGTATGTAATTGTGTTAACACCCCGTCCTGAAATTGTGGCTGCTAGGGAAGCATCTCGACCGAAAAAAGGGTATGGTGCAATGGATATCTCTTCTCTTGAAAGTGTCTTGCAATCAGAAACCCCAAGGATAGGTATGTGGATTGATTCATCAAATTTAACACCAGAAGAGACAGTTGATGAAATTCTAAGAAGAGTTTTTACAGAAGCGAAAATTCAATAGTTCAAACAGCTAATTAAGCCTGTTTGTAATAGAGATTGATAAGAAACCTGTTTATTAGAGTGTTTTTTCTTCAGCAAACGGTCAATTTAATTGAGTAAGTGTATGGGACTAACAATGATTTCTTTAAATAAGTCACCTTGAATCAATGTACATTCCCTAAACATAGTGCATAGAATAATTTTATAAATCTGTGAAGGGAATAAGATAAATGTACTATGTTCCTTATATGTATCCATATCCTTATTGTGTTAACACATCAATGTATAACTATGGAAGACAGCCTGTTTATTGGACTATTCCTAATGGGAAAGAACATGCTAAACGATTTGGTTTATTACAATCATCAAAGGGAAGAGATAAAATTGAGTTAAAAGATTATGGACCAGAACCCTTTGCAGTTAATATCAATGAGGCTACGAAGCAAAACAGTACGTATCGTACAGCTTTATGGACAGGAAATCATTTGCAAGTTACATTAATGAGTCTCAATGTTGGTGAAGATATCGGTTTGGAAATTCACCATAGCGTTGATCAATTCTTACGTATTGAACAAGGTCAAGGGGTTGTTCAAATGGGTAAGAGTAAAGATAAATTAAACTTTAAAAGAAAAGTCTATGATGACTCTGCCATTATGATACCTGCTGGAACATGGCACAATGTAACCAATACAGGTAATTTACCGCTAAAACTTTACTCGATATATGCACCTCCACACCATCCACATGGTACTGTACATGTAACAAAAGCCGATGCCGTGGCAGCTGAATAAAACTATCAGATGAATCATTTTAGTTGATGTACCAAAAGTTTGCAGTGTACAGTTTAATACTATTTCAGTTACTTGGCATCTCGAGTTTTTTAAACGCGTTGCTGTTGTTCGGTCTAGAGAGAAGGGGAACATTCCAATATGATAGCACTTCAAAATTGCACGACAAATAAACTGAAGATATTTTTGTCGCATTAATTAACAAAAAGTTGTTTTTTCGTCAATATAGTATATATTTAGTTTAATAGCTTGTTTGCGTGTCCTTAGGAGAAGACCGTAGGATCTATTCCTGCAAAACACTACCCGGTTACCTTAATCTAAGACCAATCATAAAAAAGGTCAACCAAGAATAACTTGGTTAACCTTATAATACGAATACCCATCTGTCAGGCGGGTGCAACCTCAATTTCTAACTTTCTGTTAAACAAATGTTTTTTATCATTTATGCTTCCAAAACTTTAAATGCTTCTCTTACTTTCCTAGCAAAATCCAATGGTGGTTCAACTGATTCAAAGTGCATATACATTGCTCGTGGTTCTTCGAATAACCAATGGTTATGAATTGCTGTTACAATAATATCTCGTTTTCTAAGTTCAGTTAATAAGGGATTGACTTCTTCCTGTAATAGCACTGTTTCACCTAAATTCAAAGCTCTTCCTCTACTATCGACATCTTCAAAAGAAAAAAATTGCGGAACGACCAATGGAGATTTAGTGGGTCTTCCAAGAATAGTAAAATCTAGGTTTCTAAACTTTTGCACAAGACAAACATCATTTTCATCTAAACTACCCATTCCCCCGAGAATCTCGGCATATTTCTGACAGAGGTCTTTGCGTTTTCCCCACAACATAGATTTACCTCATTTCTTAACTAATTTTGAAGGAGTTTCACTTTAAATAAATAATTTCCCTTCTCTACTAATAGTATGATTCGTCCTATAAATTCGAAATGGACAAGGGTATAGGGTGAAAGTGGAAAATATTCAAAGTAATAATAAAATAAAACGGCAAAAAAGATAGAAAAAATAATCCCCGACTGGAACAAAACTAGCACATTTTGTATACTACAATTGTGTAGTTTCTATAGAGGAGGATCAGGATTGCAGAAAAATCACTTATCTATTTTATCTAAATTGCTCGGACCGCTGGAGCTTCAGATTATGAAAATCATTTGGGAGCGTGGTGAAGCTTCAGTGCAAGAGGTTCTTAACGATTTAAACAAAGAAAATGATTATGCCTATACGACCATTATGACAATCATGAGCCGGTTGGTTGACAAAGAGATTCTGCATCGAATAAAGTCCGGACGGTTTTATGTTTATAAACCGGCATATGGTCCGGAAGAATTTATTGAGCGCATGTCATCACAAGCTGTTATAGAGCTGCTCGATGATTACGGGGATGCCGCTATCGCCCAGTTCGTCGGGAATGTTAGCACAAACCGGGAGCAGCTGGTTAAGTTAAAGCATTTCATTGAAAAGCTGGATCAGGGGGAAGGGGAAAAGGATGAAACGTAATACGTTTCTTAAGCTGTTTGCTGCTACTGTTTTTATCGAGGCAAGCTTCTTTATTACTGCGATCGTTTCGACGAATGCGGCGATCAACACCATGTTGGATTGGATGATCTCATGCTGCAGATTCGTTTTTCAAAACCATCGGATTCCGTTGACCTTCTTTATTTTCTCGTTCCTCATTTTGATCGTACGTACTCTTTTTGTTGGGCGAACATTGCGGATTCTGCGAAGAACTCATAAATTGATTTCTTCTTTGCGATTCCGAGTTGTCGAATGGAACAATCCCATTATTGATAAATTTAGCAATAGCAAACGAGTCCCGGTAGATGTGGTGTATACCACCGAACCCTATGCTTTGGCTTACGGTTTGTTTCGCCCCCGCATCCTGCTCAGCCATTCTTTGATTGAGATCATGGACGAACGGGAACTTCTAGCCATTTTAGAACACGAGTATTATCACTGTACACAAAAAGATCCGATCAAAATTTTGTTTGCCTACGGAGCAAGCTGTTCTTTGTTCTTTTTACCTGTAATCAAGCATCTGCGTGATCGCTACTTTTTGGAGAAAGAGCTTGATGCGGATCAATACGCGATTCAATCTATTGGCGAAAAAGCCCTTGCTTCTGGTTTGTACAAGTTATTGCAGTTTAATTTTGAGAAGCTGCCGAATACTGCAACGGTTGGGCTAAACAATTCGATTGATGCCCGTATTGAAGCAATAGTAAATGGAAATTCTGCGAAAGAAAAAATATCGACGAAGGCATGGATTCTTTCCTTTGCCAATCTTACTGTTATTACTGTTCTTATTGCTGCCTTATTAACCTCCTTATCGCATGTTCAAGTGTAACAATTGACAGACAGTCTTTCTAAATACTACAATAGTGTAGTAAATAGTCAGGCTGCTTGCTTGCGCATATAAAGGAGGAATTCAGATTAAGATGAGCGTGTCCGAAGCCAAAAGGCACAGCAATTCCTGGCAATCCTATGAAGCAGCAGAATTTTGGCGACGCAATGCAGCGGAGCGTATGCGAATAATTGGAAACGCAACGCAACTGATGCTCGAAGCCGCTCAAATTAGGTTAGGCAGCAGGGTGCTCGACATTGCAGCAGGTACTGGGGATCAAAGCCTTATGGCTGCACAAGTTGTCGGGTCGGCAGGATATGTTCTCTCGACAGATATCTCATCCAGCATGATCAAGGTGGCAACTGAGGTTATACGACAGGAAGGGTTAACCAACGTTGAGACCAAAGTCATGGATGCCCAGAACATCGATCTGGTACCTGATTCATTCGATTCGGCCATTTCGCGTCACGGTTTGATGTTTATCCCTGATCTTCAAAAGGCTTTGACCAGAATTAACAGAGTTCTCCGAACGGGCGGCAAGTTTGCGGCATTGGTCTGGTCAAAAGCGGAGAACAATCCGGTGCTTGGATTGCCCATATCTATTTTTTATCGATATACGGGGATTCCACTTCCGAAGCCTGGAAGTCCAGGGGTGTTCGCTCTCAGCGATCCCTATGCTCTTTCAGATGCTTTTCGGTCCGCAGGTTTTCATGAAGTAAGGGTTCAAGCTGTTCCACATGTTCATCGCGCATCCTCAGCGGAAGAATTTGTAAGCGCTCGTGCGAATGCTACGTCCGGTCCTCTTGGAGAGGCATTCAGTTGGTTAAGCGAAGCTGATCGTAAAAAGGCGAAATTGGAAATCGTGCAAGCTCTTCGGAAATTCGACGGAGATAACGGCTTTGAAGGACCAGGTGAATCGCTGCTTGTGGTTGGGAGTAAATGAGTAAATGCCAAATTGCAACTCTTTGCGATGATTACTTGTATTGCGGCACTGGGAAACAAGCGATGATTCGCCGAGACCAAGTTGTCACTCCTATATGTTTATGATTCTTGTTTATTTAAAAAAGTGGTGGGAAAACTTACATGGTGTAGAAAAAAATTATGGTCAAGGAGGCAAAATGTATGCCACATGAACAGTATCAAAAGCTTCTTCAAACGTTACATGAATGTATGACGGAATGTAATCATTGTTTTGATGCATGTTTAAAAGAGGAAGATATGAAAATGATGTCTGAATGCATTCGGTTAGATAGGGAATGTGCTGAGATTTGTGGTTATCTAGAACAGGCAATCGCACGAGGAACCCCATTTGTTTCTGAATTAGCTTCTGTTTGTGCTGCGGTTTGTGAAGCCTGTGGAAATGAATGTAAAAAACATGATCATGATCACTGTCAAAAATGTGCTGAAACCTGCTTTAAATGCGCAGATCACTGCAAAGAAGTAGCTTAGAGATTTTAAAAAAGATGTAACCTTTAAAAAGCTTAAAACGAGAACATAACTTGATTTTAAGCATTTTTAAAGGTTAATAAAAAACAATCCACATACCTTAGGGGGGTAAAGTAACAATGTTGAGGAGGTGGAGGTTGAAATCGACCAATGTTGTTGATCAGATGGTGAAAGAAAAAGTCACCATTCAGATAAAATGAAAAATAATTTAATAACAAGATTACATTAAATTGAAGGACAAATAAGAAAAAGAAGCGTGGTACAGTAAAAAAGGAGGATTTTTTACATGCTGAAAAAACAGGTTATATTGTCTTTAATTGCAACTCTTTTCTTAATACTTGGTGCCTGCGCCAACGCTAATGATGAAAACACAAAAAACAATGAACACGCAGAACATGGGGAAAAAACGGAAGACATAGAAGGCATGGATCATGATAATATGAACCATTCTAGCTCAGGTGAAGTTCCTGAAGGTTTAAAAGAAGCAGAAAATCCAACCTATAAAGTTGGAAGTCATGCAATTATCGAAACAGATCACATGGCAGGTATGAAGGGTGCTGAGGCAACGATTGTAGGTGCATATGATACGACCGTTTATACGATTTCGTATACTCCGACAACTGGCGGAGACAGAGTGGAAAATCATAAATGGGTGATTCATGAAGAGTTACAAGATGCTGGTGAGGCACCATTAAAGCCTGGAACAAATGTTAAAGTAAATGCAGACCATATGGAAGGTATGGATGGCGCAACTGCTGAAATTGATTCTGCCGAAAAAACGACTGTATATATGGTTGATTTCACTCAGACAAATGGTGGCGAAGAAGTGAAAAATCATAAATGGGTCACAGAAGGTGAGCTATCGCCTAAATAAAGTTTAAACAAATTACAACCTAGCACCTATCTTCAATAAAGATGGGATAGGTGCTTAAGCTAAAGAAACCCATAATTTGTAATACATTGAAAAGGTTAACCTAGTACTCAAGACTTAACAATTGTTAAGGACAAAATTTAATGTCATTCAGATTATGTTTATCGAAGGTTTTATGATGAATGTTTTAAAAATATCACTTTATATACCATAGGGGGGTATAGTAATATGTAATTGAGGAGGTGATCCAATGTCAGTTAATTTAGAAAGCATTGATCATATGATTGAAATCGATCAATGCTGTTCATCAGATGGTGAAAGAAAAAGTCATCATTCAGATAAAGTGAAAAACAATTTAGTAACAAGATTAAATCGAATTGAAGGGCAAATTCGCGGGATAAAAGGATTAATTGAAAAAGATACGTATTGTGATGATGTCTACCTCTACCACAAATGTAAAACATCAAAACAAAAAAGGAAAGCTCCGAATCCCTTCCTAATTTTCATTGATCTAAAAGATATAAAAGATCATACATTTAGCCCTAATATGTATGATCCTTATTTGTTATTCACGCAAAATAAGTTTTAAAAACGTGCGAAAAAATATATAAGTTAAATATCAAGGTATTGAATGATGTCACAACTTACTTCAATAAATAAACGTAAGAAAAAGAGTTATCAACATATAATGTTCGAGGAATATTATTGTTATCAATAAAATGGTCTATCTAGCAATGGTAGTTGGCCTGTTGCCATGGTAAAATAAGGTTGGATTTTACTGGCGGGGGAGGCACCAAACAATGGGTCTGACCATTTTACATATCGAAGACGATCAAGAAATAGGTTCTTGGGTGAGCGAATTTTTAAACGACTGCGGCTACGAAGTCATCTGGATTACCTCAGGATATGATTCTATGAAGCATATGGAGCGAGTCGATCTTGTTATTTTGGACATTATGCTTCCTGGACTGGACGGATATACGGTTGGCCAGCGTCTGAAGCAAAAGTATCCGAAAACGCCGATCCTCATGCTGACAGCGAGAACGTCAATGGAGGATAAATTGCAAGGGCTCGCCTTTGCCGATGATTATATGACAAAACCGTATCATCCTGACGAGCTAGCTGCCCGGATTCAAGTGCTGTTAAGGCGCTTTGGGGTTGTTTCTACGGAAATAATACAGCTCATGCACCTCCGTGTTGATCAGAATGCGAACCGCATACTTAACACAGTTTCCAACGAAGAAATCGTGTTGACGGGCAAGCAATTTCATATTTTTATGTATTTGTTAAACCACCTAGATCAAATCTTAACGAAAAAACAAATCTACGAAGCGGTGTGGGGAGATTCCTACATAGAGGGGGACAAAACGCTGATGGTCCACATTCGCCATTTACGCGAAAAAATTGAGCTCGATTCCAGCAAACCGCAAATCATCGAAACGATTCGCGGCATTGGATATCGGATGAGACCATGAATATCCTGCAATCATTAATGACCAGATATTTGCTCCTAATCCTATGCGCTTTAGTGCTTTTGCCTATCATTCCAGCAATTTATTATTTTCCGCAAATTTTGTTCAATCGCTCGCTATACGATATACAAGAAGTAGAGAGTGCGTTGAAACGGGAGGCTGCTGAATTAGACGATCAGCCAGCGAGTGAGATTGATCTTCGTCTTCAGGCGTTTCATAACAAGTATCCTGAAGGAGAGATTTTTTGGATCGATAAAAATGGGAAATCCAGATTTGTTCAGGATCGGCCGGTAGACATTCCGGAAAATTGGACATTTGTTGATGCTCTTGCATTTTTGGAAGAGAACAAATTCGAAGCCCAAACTTTTTTACAAAATAGCGATCCTCAAGCTACGTATACAATTTCGTCATTAATCGGAGATGACTCTCATCAGGGAGTCATCGTCTTTCGGATTTTACAAGTGAAGACAAACCTCGGCAATATGTCATTATTTAAGGACTACTTATTTATCGCCTTTTTCTTTATTGTCAGCGGGGCTTTTTTGATGCTTTCTTGGTTCTTTTTTGTAAGCATACGCAAAAGGCTCGTCCAGCTCCAGTCTGCAATGTCTGATATGGGAACTGAAGGCATCCCTGATAAGGTCGTGATTAGAAAAAAAGATGAGATTGGCAGACTGCAAGGAGCATTTAACGAGATGATCAGGCAATTAAAGTCCAGTCGGGAAAGTGAGAAGAAGGAAGAGCAGCTTAGAAAGCAGCTGATCGCCAATATCTCCCACGATTTGCGTACGCCTTTAACAGTGATCAGGCAGCATGCGTATTCAGTACAAATGGATCCGTCATCTCCAAAAGGGAGAGAATCTCTACAAATTGTTGTGAACAAGCTGGGTGACGTCGACAAAATGATCAACAACCTTCTTTCCTATACACTGCTTACTGCTGGAAAGCATCCCATTAATAAGAAAGACACCGATATATTAGACGTGCTCCGCAATTCGATAGCGGAATGGTATCCGGTTTTTGAAAAGCACGGATTTCAAGTGGATATTGATTTGCCGGAAAAAGCGTTGATATGGCACGTAGACTCTTTATGGTTCCGGAGCATTTTGGATAATTTGTTTCAAAATGTACTTCGTCATGCGAATTCTGGCAAATATATTGGAATCAAAACAGTTGAGCGAAATGGTTCTACTTTCATTGCTATAAAGGATAAGGGAGAAGGCTTTGAGCATGAATCTGAAGCTAAGGGTGCGGGTATCGGCCTTTCGATCGTGTCACTGATGACAAAGGAAATGGGGTTAGTATGGGAAGTGGCTGCTTCTTCAGATGGAACGTGTATTTATTTGGGGAGGGAAAAGTTAAACAAAACTTAAACTTGATGTCATCTTAATGGTCATCCTAGCAGACTATTCTATTCGTATGGAAAGGCTTCTTTCGTTTAAGAAAGTGCCGCTGTTTATAAAATTATGAATAGAAAGGTCGATGAACAGGATGGAAATTCGCGCACAAGGATTGGAGAAAAAATCTGCTCCCCGTCTCTGGCACTGGTCCTCTTGGATAGGATATGCCGCTTTGGCCTGGTCAATCGTATATGGGATCGTGCACTTATACTGGCTGCTGGGAGGAGAAGGATATCCCTTTATCCAGGAAGAAATGGTCATGTTTTCTGCAATGGTGACGTACCTTCCGGCTCAAGCAGGAAGCATCGCTTTTGTTGTTCTTTGTTCTCTTGGCGTTTTCTTTGGAATCGCTATGCATAAAGCCTGGGGAAGAGTGGTGCCTTACTGGTTGATCATGACATATGCATGGGGATTGGCTGCTGTCTTACTCCTTTTTGTCCCTGATAGTAGTTTAATTATGATTATGGCTTATGCTTTCTTATTTAAATTTGATTTCAGCTGGCTAATATTCAATCAAATCATTTGTATTATAGGTGCTTTATTATGGATCTTTGCAGCTGTTTCTTATTTTCGGAGAGTCCGCCAAGCGTGTACTTATTGCGGGCGGACAGAGAATGGAAAAGCATTTGTTCTAGTAAGGTGGGGGAAATGGATCACTTATATCGCTGCATTTGCTCCTATCCCTTATGCTTGTACTCGAATTGTTTGGGCGTTCGGAGTTGCTTTCGGTGTTGACAGTCAGTTCTTTGAGGTGAATCCAATTGCTCAGATAACATCATTGGTCTTTGGCGGAATATGTATAGGCGGCGGCCTCCTTACGCTTGGACTCATTCAGAAATGGGGGGAAGTGTTCCCGCGCTGGTTTCCGTTTGTGGGCGGGAAGAGAGTTCCCATATTGCTGGCCGTTATTCCCGCGTCGATTGTAGCGATTGCGGTAACTGCTGCCGGTGTTGTCTTTACTTTCACTTTTTTTGCGATACAGCTGCAGCTCATGCCAGCTGAAGGAATCTTATTAAACGACATTTGGGGAACGATTGGACCAATGCTTCTATGGATTCCTTGGGGAACTGCCCTTGGCTTAGCGGCTATCTCTTACTATTACCGCCGTCGCGGCCGATGTAAGTATTGCAATGGTTCTGAATGTTGATGTTTTCAAACGAGAAGCAATCTAGTATCTCAACCCGTTCTTCATGGTTCTCAGCATGGCCGAAATGGGCAGGATACGCAGCTGCAGGATGGTCGCTCATTTATGCCGTGTTCGGAATATACTGGGGATTGGGAGGTTCCCATTTTCCTTTTGGTGAAAATGACCCTCGTGCAATGATGATGGGATCATTTTTGACGAGTTTGAGGGCAGACACAGGTGGTCTCACTATCGCTGCTACAAACTTTATAGGCTTTGCGGTTGCATTAGCGATGGTTAAAACGAGTGGCCGCCTTATTCTCGGCTGGGTGTTGCTGTTCTTTAGCTGGTTGATGTGCGTGACGCTTTTATTGGTGATTCCCGATGTACGAATCGTGCAGAACTTCGCGTATTTATTCGTGTTACACGTGGAACTTGTCGATTGGCTCGTACTAAATCAGGTCTTTTGCATAGCAGGTGGATTTCTCTGGGGAGCAGCTGCCTTGTCCTACCACAGGAAATTAAACGAAGCATGCGGCTGCTGCGGCCGAAAAGACGATTCCCACGGAGCTTCAGTGAAATCTGCAGCACGTTGGGGAAAGCGGTTCACCTATATCGCAGTTGTGATGGCGCTCCCCTATGCAATTGTACGCTGGGCTTGGGCTTTTGGAATCCCTTTGGGGACAACATTGGACACGAATTCGAGTCCGACTTTAATCATGATGGAATTATTTTTGGGAGCCATGTGTATAGGCGGCGGAATACTGACTCTGGGTCTTACTCAGCGATGGGGAGAAGTATTTCCGCGCTGGTTTCTATTCATGGCCGGAAAGCCGGTTCCCGTATGGTTAGCAGTTGTTCCTTCTACACTTATGGCGGCTATCATTACGCTTGCAGGAGTGAAAATGGCTCCACCGATCATCATTATGATGCTAAACGGGAGTATCACAATGGAGAATTGGGGCGAGGCCGGACCATTTCTTTCTTGGCTTCCGTGGGGAGTTTCCCTTGGTGCAGCTACTGCGGCCTACTATATCCGCAGGCGGGGACGTTGCCGACATTGTGGCCGGTTGTAGGTATTTTGGAAATGAGGGGTTTAGTTATTTGAAAGAGAATTTTTCTCTCTTTGCATCTCCCAAAAGATCTTTAAAACCCTTTGGCCTGGTCGGGATATTCTTTTTTGGTCGCTCCCTAAATGTTTCTTGCTAATATGAGCAAGTAGCGGAATATATGTGCTTCATACGCGATATATGTTCCGCTTACGGAATATACGTGCAAATCCTACTCATTAATTTACTTAATAATGGGAAAGAAAAAGGAATCCAATAAATATGAACTGCCCCCTGTCTACTTGACAGGGGGCAGTTCAATATATGACTTACATACTAGATTGATATTCAACCATTTTTTGATTTCACTTTTAAGGAAACGTTTTTCACCATTAAAATTCGTATAAGGAATAAACCGATATGTATCCCAAGAATTCGTTCCGTTTTTTAAAGATATCTTTTCTCTTGTATCTTTTTGAATGATCTCATCTAATTCATCAGGGGAAATAGATAAGTAGTTTGCTAATTCGTTTTCAGTTAATATTTCATTTTCCATAGCGATGTTTTACCTACCCTTAAAAGAATCTGAAATAATGAGTGTACATAGTAAAATTGCTGCAGAGATAATAAGAATATTGATAGTACTAATTAAACCTTTTAATTTCATTATACGCTCCTTGATTTTTTTATAGTTTAAAATATTTCAAGAAAACGATCAATGAATCATTTTGAAAGAGAAATAACTTTGCATATAATTGGATAAAAAGGAGAGCAATTTATGGGCAAAATGATCGACTATTACTCCCGATTTGATGAATGGGGGCGGCTGGATCGTGAGCCATTGGAATTTCAGGTTAATTGGCACTTTATTCAGGCGTATTTACCGAAAACAGGAAAGGTATTGGATAATGGTGCCGGACCCGGAAAATATGCTATGCGATTAGCGCAGCAAGGGTATGAAGTTACATTAACCGACCTTGTCCCAAGACTCATAGAGATTGCAAAAGAGAAAGCAACCGAATTGGGTGTTGCCGGACGATTTGCAGGATTTCACGTTGCGGATGCAAGAGATCTATCTGCTTTACGGGATGATCAATTCGATGCAGCACTTGCGCTTGGCCCGATGTACCATTTGCAATTGGAACAGTCTCGAAAAGAAGCGATTCAAGAGCTGTATCGGGTAACAAAAAAAGATGGAATTGTATTTGTCGCGTTCATGCCAAGAATCAGACACGTGCTGTCATCTCTGCAATTTCCGGAGCATTGGCGGCCGAATGACAACATGGAGTCAATCAAGGAATTTATCCGTACTGGCGAGTTTGATCATAGTGACGAGGGACGCTTTACAGGAGCGTATTATTTTCGTATTGAAGACATTAAACCCTTCATGGAGTCAAACGGATTTGAGACATTGAATTTGATTGGCTCATCTAATATAGGCAGCCTCTTATCAAACGAGCAGTGGGAATATTGGAAAAACCGGGGAAAAGGTGAGTTTGTCCAGCTGATAGAGCTATTAAAAGATACTGCAGCAGATCCGGCGATTTTAGGAATCTCATCGCATTTGCTTTATATAGGTAAGAAAAAGTAATAGAAAAAAGGCATCCAAATGAATATAGGATGCCTTTTTAAGCGTTGATGTCATTTGTATTTTACTGAGCCGCCGTTTACAGGGAATTCAGCACCATTTACGTAGGAGGATTTGTCAGACGCTAAAAATAAAATGACGTTTGCAATTTCCTCTGGCTGGCCGATCGAACCGCGGGGAATTTGCCGGACGTTTTTAGCAAAGTGTGAAACGGCTTCTTCGCGTTCTTTATTAAACATTTCTGCCAGCATATCGACCATTCCGCCAGGCTTGTTCCACATTTCTGTTCTTGTTGGTCCGGGGGATACAACATTCACACGAATATCACCGCCGAATTCATTGGCAAGAGCTTGTGTGAGATTTAGCACTCCAGCCTTACTGGCACTGTAGTCAATCGCAAACGAGTCCGGAACATGGCCGCTTTCGGAAGCGATATTGATAATGCTTGCGCCTTTTTGTTTTTTCATATGTGGAATTGCTTCTCTTGTTAAACGTACTATGGCAAATAAATTCGTCGCAAATGTTCTTTCCCAAATTTCATCGGTCACATCTAAAAAGCTGTCCTTGTAGATCGCAATGCCTGCAATGTTTGCAAGGATATCGATCTGACCGAATTGAGAAATTGCAGCATCTACTAATTTTTTGCAGCTGCCGGGTTCAGTTAAATCAAGCGCTATTGGGAGAAATTGATCCTTTCCCGCTAAATCCTTGATGTCTTCGATGGTGAGGCTGGCTCCGACTACCTTCGCGCCTTCGTTCAATAAAGCCTTTGTTGTCGCAAGACCAATCCCATCGTTCGCACCGGTCACGATTGCGACTTTTCCTTCTAATTGATAACTCATACAATCCATCTCCTTTAACATGGTACCTAACAATAAATTTACCTATTGCCGGTGTAATTAAACATGGATGTAAAAATGGAGAAAATTTTGCTTTCTCAATTCGAAACTTCTAAATGAGAGGTCTGATCTGAAATACCTCTCTGGCCAGTTATAGAAAATACGCAATTATCTTATATTTATTTTTAGTAAGATGAAATGTTTGATACGACAAACCAAAGAGGTGGATTGTGTTGAAGAAAAAAATTGCATTTATAGTATTATTCGTGACAATCTTGATGTTCGGTGTAATTAATGGAGGAGGACTCTATGAGGAAATAGTGATCAGTCCGGTTTGGAGTTCGTCACCGTATTTAATCTTTCATTTACGATCAGCATCACATCATAGGAATCATCCATGAGTTTGCTGAAGCTTTGTGCTAACTCTTTGGCAGGAAAGACAAACTGAAACGTCTCCTTGCCGCTCATTGGAGATTTCATAAGGGCCAACCGATGACTGTCTGTACATAGAAACTCTAAACTGTCATTTTTCTTTTGGATTAAGACACCTTGCAAAATAGGTCGCGTGGCTTGGTCCGCAGCTGCGAATGCTACTTTGGCCAATTCCACTTTGAATAGTTTAGTATCAAGCGTAATTTGAGAAGACGTATCCTCAATAAGATTCACGGATGGATACTCTTCAGAATCCATACATATCAATTCAAATTTACTTTTTCAGTTATCAATTTAATTAGTCCTCCCTCTAGTCACATATGATTCATTGAAATGAATTTGTATAAGTTGAGAGAAATATGAAATCGACTTAAATCATACTTTTACCGCCATCAACAGGTACGTATGAACCTGTGATGACGTGATATAGAAATAGCCAACACGAATTCTTTCGTATCGGCTTATTAAAACAGTGAAACTTTTTATAAAATTTTCGTTTTGGGGGTACTTCAAAATATTAGCTTGATGGGCATGTGGTAGGACCCCTTTAATGACTGGGCAGCCATCCATTCCATAATTGTTATTGTTTTTCCATTAATTGTTGCTGTACTTTCGTTGTTAAACACATAAACCCATGAGGAATGTCCATCGTATTGATATGGGGTGCCGTCTTCGTTTTTGTACAAACCTGTAGTGTCATGAACATCATCAAATAAAGATAATTGAACATTATTGGCCCCAGCTTCGATCAAACGGTCATACGTCGGAAGTGTATTGATTGTTGGATCTAATGTTGTATCATTTTTAGCTGTAACGAACCAGATTGGAGTGTCCTTAATTGTCTGAATGTCTTCATTCGTAATTAATCGATCATTTAAACCTTCACATACCGGAAATGCTGCTGCAAAGTACCCTGGATAATCACGAATCATCAGCATTGTCATATATCCACCGTTAGAAGCTCCGCCGATGTAGATTCGATTTGGATCAATGTCACGGTTTTTAGCAACATAATCTTTGATTAAAGATATAAGTGCTTCTTGATAGATAGACGTTCCATCAGCTTTTCCTGTAAAACCGTCCATCCATCTAGTTGGTGTCTGAGGCACTAAAACATAAGCGCTTTCAAAATAGGATTGGATTTCTTCTGTCGCAAAGTTAACTGCTTTATTTGCAGAAAGTGGAATCGTAGTATCTGTGCCGCCTTCTCCGCCACCATGCAACCAAATAATTAGTGGATTCTTTCCTTTGTCTTTGGATGGCGCATAGTCTGCATAAGTTAAAGTAACATTATCATACGTTGCTTTTCCGGATGAGAAATCATCTACAATCTCTTTCGTTCCCCCTGCATATGTATCAGCAACTAATCCTGAAATTGTTCCTGACCTTGAAATAATATCTTCCGCCTGAGTTATCGTATAGTCAGAATTCACCCATTCATTAAATTCACCATCATAGTTAAGTGCAGAACCTAATGATACAGTTGGTCCAATTTCCATTTCTAATACGACATATTTCCCTCTTCCAACAGGGTTTCCTTTTTTATCAGCAACATACGCTTTAGTGACTGTTCGGTAACCTTCTTCCAATAACGGAGTTGCCAACCTGTCATCACTTCTTGCTACGTGTACTTTAAAAGTATCCTTCGTTACTGAATTCCGATTCACCGGCTTCCCTAAATCAACAATTACCTTTGTAATAGCTGCGCCCCAGTCATGGATTTCTGTAACCGTACGATATGACGTTGGCTCTGCAGGTACTTGCTTTGCAAATGCATCTACGCTGAAAGAAAATGTAATAGCTCCTGCAAAAATAAATAGTATGAAAGTTCTGACACTTCTTTTGATTATCTCTTGCATTCCCCTCTGCCTCCTGTGTTTCATCAATTACGTTGCCTTTTAACATGATAATATTGTGCCTTTATAATAACCGTTTAGCCACTCTCCTTTTCTAATATGTAAACCCTTACAATAAATAAGTTTAACATGTGAAAATCTGTTTTCAATCAAATTAATAATTTTATGTAAAAAATAGTAGGAATGTAATGATTAATCTCAGTGTCATGTGCTACAAGGGTCTAAAACGATCTGCCAATGCCGATTTTGGTTATTCACTACGAAAACAACCGACACCAGCACACTACTAATGATAGAAAAAAACCATTTTTTTGCTTTTTGAGTAGATTTCATTTGCTTCCTTTTTTATTAAATTTATTTACGTTGATTTTGAAAGTTACAGCTCCTTCCGATTAAGTAATAGAAGAATCTTCTCTAACCGTTTTTCGGGACATCGAGTCCCTGTAAGCCGGTTGATTCAAAGCGTTGCAATGAATCAATGAGTCTCTTAAAAATCAGTCTGCTTCTAAAGGTATCCTGTTTTTAAGTCGACTGCTGTCCCAAAAAACCGTTGCATCATAATAAACTGCTTTTTATTGGATAAAAAGGAGGTTTGTGGGATTATATGGAGAATAAGATTTTTCAAGTCAAAACGGGAGAGGAGGGATGAGTATGAAGAAGTTTAAAATGATTGTCACTGCATTGATAGTTGCGTTATTAGTCCCTTCTTCTGCATTTGCAAGCAGCATGAAACCTTTGGGTACTGGGAGTTGGGATTATAAAGTAAAAACTTTAAATCAGGTGGAGGCGATTTTAGGGTTTGTCTTCCCTATTATAGTCCAAAAGGTTATTACTATTTATTTGAAGAAGATGCATATAACCCAGACGATCAAGTAAAATCTGGCGTTTACTTTGGTGATAGTACAAGTGATGATTTTTATTATACGGAATCAGCCCATGGATTTTATTGTCATGTCTTCAAAGATGTCAATGCTTGGGTCGATGGCTCTAATAATCAAGCTGAATTTTATGTGAAAAGATACTCTGATAATGGAACAGTATATGTAGAAGCCTGGGATTGAATTCGTAAGGGCCAATATGATGATTAAAATAGATGATAATCAAAAGCCCTTCATACGTATGGAGGGCTTTTAATTCTTTCCATTACTTAATCAAATTAATTGGGAAGAGATCAAAAAACACTTACAATTTTATAGTAAGTGAGGTGTGATTTCTTTGTTATTTTTCCTATGTTATTAGAATCAGTGAAGGAGCCATTTGACGACGACAACTATATTTCAGAGGTCAAATTCGATGGAATAAGAATCGTGCTTTCAAAGAATAACTGGATTGAATATAGGCATAACTACATTTTTTAACTCCGAAAGTTGAGTTATTAATCCTAGTTGACATATAGGAATTATGTGTATAAAATTAAATAAATTTAGAGAGGAGATGTACGAAAAGACAAAGCTTTTTTTCGTGTGAAAATAATACTAACCAATATTGTTGGTTCAACTCATTTGGAGCAAATTGATAGGCTAACGATGATACAGAAATTTTAATCACGATTATCTATGAAACTCCCATTTTGCCATATTGTATTTGGCAATATACGAAATGAGATTTTGGATGTATTGGGTATAGTGGCAGAAAAAAGTTCGATCTGTTTTTTTCATAGATTGCAGAATAAGTAAACAAGACAGGATGCTTGGAGTGGAAAAAAAGGATATACATATTGAATTAACGGAACAAATTCGGGCTTTGTTTAACAATGAATTTGACTTGGTGGCTAATATGAGCAATATGGTTGTCTCTGATCTTTGAAAAGATCTTTAATTTAAATGTCACGACATTTTATCGCTGGAAAAATGATGCATTAATATTGGGCCCGTTTTAAGGAAGGGTAGCTTGCATGCACATTTCTCTTAATAAAGGTGTTTGTGTGAAGATTGCATTTATGAAAAATACGGAGATTGTTGCTGATGTTCATCAGTTTCCCAGACATATTGCCTGTGACCCGTGCTCAAATTCAGAGTTTGTCGTGCCTGTGTTTTGGCCGGACAGCGATAGATTCTTTGGTGTTTTAGATTTAGACAGCCCTCTTTTTGACCATTTTGATGCGATTGATGCAATGTACCTTGAACAACTTGTGCAGCTGGTTTTTGGACATAAGAATTAGATTATCTTGTGTGGAAGTAAAGTAGGAGGAGAGGCATTGGTTTATTTTCAGTCTTCTGAACGTGTTAGAAAGCTTCCAGTTAATTTTTTCGATCAGCTGGACAATAGATTAGCTGAATCAGAGCATTCAGGGAAGCCCTTTATCAATCTTTCCAAAGGGAATCCGGATCTCCCAACTCCGGGGCATATTGTTGAATCCTTAAAAAGAGCGGTCGATAAGCCGGAAAATCAGGCTTATCCTCCTTTTCTCGGGAAAGAAAATGTTCGGTTAGCGATCACCGATTTCTATAAAAAAGAGTATGGGGTGACATTGGATCCGTTAAAAGAGGTCGCCATTTTTCATGGTGCTCACATTGGTATTACCGGAATTCCGCAGGTACTGCTTAATCCCGGAGACTATATGCTCATTACTGATCCGTGCTATCCCATCTATTATTCCTCGGCCATTCTATCACAGGCACAGACTTACGCTATGCCTTTAGAGGAGTCGAATCAGTTTCTTCCGGATTATAGCCGGATTCCAAAGGATATTTTAAAAAAAGCACGAGTGCTGCTGCTGAATTATCCTAATAATCCGACCGGTACGCTTGCGACAAAGGCGTTTTGCGAAGAGACGATTGATTTTGCCAGAAAGTATCATATTCCGGTGATTAATGATTTTGCCTATGCTTCACTTGGATTTGATCACAACAAACCATTGAGTCTCCTGCAAACGGAGCATGCGAAGACCGTAGGTGTTGAAGTTTATACGATGTCTAAAACTTATGATATGGCAGGATGGCGGTTTGGATTTGCTGTGGGCAATGCATCGATTATTCAGGCATTGAACCATTTTCAAATGCATGCCTACAGCACAGTATTTGGTGCGGTTCAGGATGCGGCAGCTTGTGCGCTGAAGTCGTCCCAGAAATGTGCAGCTGATATTGTAAGCACCTATCAGCGTAGGCGTAATGTATTGATCGACGGCCTGCGGCGTATCGGCTGGAATGTTGCATCGCCGCCGGGGACATTTTTTGCCTGGCTGAGGGTGCCTGAAGGTTATGATAGCCAGTCTTTTTCTGACTTGTTATTCGATCATGCGCATATCGTCGTGGCTCCGGGGATTGGGTTTGGAGAAAATGGCAATCAGTTTGTAAGAATCAGCTTGGTGAACAGTGAAGATATATTGGCAGAGGCTGTTGACCGGATTGAGGCGCTTCACTTATTTAAATAATGTTTTCTAAGTTGGGAGATTGAGAGTGAAAAATGATTACGATTGAATTAAAAGATAAAAATGTACTAATTATAGGGGGGAGTTCCGGCATTGGCAAGGGAATCGCCGATCTGTTTCTTGGAGCCGGCGCAGGAGTAGCCGTGGCCGATATCGCTTTTGACCAGAAAGTGGATCAGAAATCAGAACGTTTGGTTCATCTTAGACTGGATGTCACCAATCAATCGGATGTGGCTCAGGCGGTGAAAACGGCGACTGATTTGCTAGGCTCGATTCATATTCTTGTTAATAGCGCGGGGATATCGACGATGGATTATGCCGTAGATATTAAAGAAGAAGACTGGGACAGAGTCATGGATGTCAACTCCAAAGGAACTTTCCTAGTCACACAGGCGGTTGCCCGTCAGATGATCGAACGGGGTATTGAAGGCAGGATCATCAACATAGCCTCGCAAGCCGGAAAAAACGGTTACCGCTGTATGGGAAATTATTGTTCATCGAAACATGCAGTACTGGGATTTACGAAAGTCATGGCCATCGAATTGGCTCCTAAACAAATTTTGGTCAATGCGATCTGTCCTGGCATTGTGGAGACGAGTATGAAGCATCGAGAGCGGATTGACGGTGCCAAATTAAGAAACATGACGCCGGAACAGATATATGAGGAAGACTGTTCGCAAGTTCCGCTTGGCAGGACAGCTCTCCCGTCCGATGTAGCTAATGTCGCTCTCTTTTTGGCTAGCCCCCTGTCTTCCTATATGACAGGTCAGGCGATTAATGTGACAGGCGGTATGACGATGAATTAACAGCAGAGTTGACGGCAATTTATTCTATCGGTAAAGGAGTTCAGCACGATGTCTTTTCATTTGGTATCCAGAGTCGGGCCTCAGCAGTATATCTCTGAAGAAGGCGCCTATAATTATCTGCCGGAATTTCTCAAGGTGCTGTCGGCCGCTCGGGTTCTTATTCTTCATGGTGTAAAATCTTGGCACAAAACGGCTCCTTATCTGCCCGATCTAAATGGAGCGGGTTTCGATGTACACGAGATGACCTTCGGAGGCGAATGTTCGTATCAGGAGATTGACCGTGTCATTCAGAAAATCCGGGAATCAGATATTGATCTTGTTATCGGGCTTGGTGGTGGAAAAGTGATCGATACTGCGAAAGCCGCGGCTTTTAAATCTGGCGGGCGTCCGCTGGTGATACTGCCGACAATGGCGAGCAATTGTGCGGCATGGTCGGCACTCAGCGTTATTTACAAAGATAATGGTGTATCCATTGGACATGAGATTTATCCAAAACAGTCCAGTCTTGTGCTCATAGAGCCTCGGGTAATATTGGATTCTCCCATTGATTATTTTATTGCCGGTATTGCTGATACACTGGCGAAGTGGTATGAGTCCGACAGTTTGCTCACCCATGTTCATCAGAATCATCTTTCCATTCTGTATGCAAGAGAGTCCGCTAAACTTTGTCGGGACATTCCGTTGAAGTATGCAATACAGGCTGTGGAGGATATGAAACGAGGCGTTTTATCCGAGCCCTGGCAGCTCGTGATGGAAACGAATATAATTGCTGGCGGCCTTGTCGGCGGGTTCGGCGACGAATACGGACGGGCAACTGCAGCGCATTCGATCCATGATGCACTGACCGTTTTCCCTGAGACAAAACATATCCTGCATGGCGTCAAGGTGGCCTATGGGATCATGGTTCAATTAGCACTTGAAGAAAAGTGGGAGGAAGTCCGTCGTCTTCAGCCGTTTTACCAGTGCCTAAAGCTGCCTATGAATCTGCGGGATTTACACCTTGATGCGCGTCCTGAAGAAGATATTCGCAAGCTAGCCGCTTATTCTGTGAGTCCGGACAAAACGATTCATTTGCTTCCTTTTGAAGTGACTGAGACCTCCGTCTTTGAAGCAATTCAACGTCTGGAAAAATCCATCTATATATAAATATGGATATTTTTTTACATTCATAAGAAACATCAATAGTGAACTCGTTTCAGCAAGCTAAAACATCGGGGAATCAGATGGGGACCTCACTTGATTGGAAAGTCCCACTTCGCTTAGAGGTGGGAGCCTTAACCTTTTATAAAAGATAAAATGAATCCTTTTACTTATCCAGAGCGGCGGAGGGACTGGCCCAATGAAACTCGGGAAACCAGCAGAATCACTATGTTGCTCATTCCAGGAACACATGGTTGTGTTCAAAAGATGGGGAGAACCACAAACAAGACTTCTTATCTTTGAGACTTTTTGATAGAAAATAATTGAAAGGGGGCCTGTACTAATGTCAGCGTCAGAGATTATTCGTATGGAGCATGTGGTTAAAGTTTTCACGGATGGTAAGAAAGAACATCCCGTATTAAAAGGCGTTAATCTCTCAATTGAAAAGGGGGATATATTTGGCATCATTGGCTATAGCGGTGCTGGAAAATCGACGCTGGTCAGATGTTTTAATGGGATTGAAAAACCAACGGAAGGCAATGTTTTCTGTGAAGGCCGCAATATCGTTGGTTTAAAAGCAAAAGAACTAAGGGCAGTCCGAAGAAAGATTGGTATGATTTTTCAGCAATTCAATCTCATGCCTTCCCGAACGGTTTTTGATAATATTGCTCTTCCTTTGAAACATAGCGGCTTAACTAAGAAAGAGATTAATGAGCGAATTACGGAATTGCTGCAGCTGGTTGCGCTGCCGGACAAAAGAAATGCCTATCCTTCTCAGTTGTCCGGCGGTCAGAAGCAGCGCGTGGCGATCGCTAGGGCACTGGTTAACCGGCCGAAGATCCTTTTGTGTGATGAGGCAACAAGTGCCTTGGATCCCAAGACAACGAAGTCGATCCTTTATTTATTGAAGAAATTAAATAAGGAATTGGGATTAACGATTGTGGTGATTACCCACGAAATGTCCGTTGTCAGAGAAATATGCCAAAAGGTCGCGGTGCTCGATAAAGGGGAGATCCTTGAGGAAGGTGATGTTTACTCAGTTTTTTCAAATCCGCAGCAGGAGCTGACGCAGTCATTCATTGAAACGACGTCAACGTTAGGCAGTGTGGAAAACTTAATTAAAACAAAATCTCCTGTGGTGCAGCTGCAGCCGGGACAATTGCTGCTTAAAATGAGCTATACCTCAAACAGTGTTTCCGAGCCGCTCATTTCTTATATATCAAGGGCGTATAACGTTGATGCAAATATTGTCTTTGGGGATATTCAAATCTTAAGCGATAATCCACTTGGGGGATTAATTGTTATTTTAAGCGGTCAGAAGCCGGATATTGATCATGCGCTGCAGTATCTGAAAAAAAGGCATTTTGCGATTGAGGTGCTAAAAAACCATGGGTAACTTGATACAATTCTTGCTTCCTAATGTTTCTCAAGTGATGGATGAATTTTATCTTTCAATTATTCAAACGCTGAAAATGGTATTTGAGTCAGGACTTATCTCTTTTCTGCTTAGCCTAGTGATAGGGATCATTCTGGTATCCACAAAAAAAGATGGGATTTTAGAGAATACCTTTATTTTTAATATTTTTGATAAGTTGATCAACCTGTTCCGTTCGATTCCATTCATTATTCTCATTGCAGCATTAATCCCGATTACCCGATTGATTTCCGGGACAGCTGTCGGTGTACAGGGCACCATATTCCCGCTTATTGTTGGCATTACGCCCTTTTTCTCCAGACAGATCGAGTCCGCTTTAAGTGAAGTGGATGAAGGACTGGTTGAATCAGGGATTGCCATGGGGTTATCGCCTTTTCAAATTATTGTTTCCGTCTATTTAAAAGAAGGTATCTCTTCCATCGCGCGAGTAACAACGATAACTGTCATCAGTCTGATCGGACTCACGGCGATTGTCGGCGTTGTCGGAGGCGGAGGGATCGGCGATTTCGCGATTCGTTACGGCTATCAGCAAAATCAATTAGATGCTACCTATCTATCGATTATTGTTCTCTTAATTTTTGTCAGTATCGTTCAAATAATAGGCACATTGATTACCAAAAAAACCACGCATTAGGAGGAATTCATCATGAATAAAATCACAAAAATCAGCAGTTTAGTTCTCATATTTAGTTTTATACTGGTTCTTGCTGCCTGCGGTTCGTCTTCAAACGGCAGCTCGGACAAAGTAAAGGAAGTAAAAGTTGGGGTTGTCGGCAACAGTGATGATCCGATCTGGAAACAGGTCAATAAAAATTTAGCAAAAGATAACATCAAAGTAAGCCTTGTGAAATTTACAGATGGAATCATTGCCAATCAATCTCTAGATAATAAAGAGCTGGATTTAACGGCTTTCCAGCACAATGCATTCTTGAATCAGGAAGAAAAGCAAAAAGGGTATAAATTTACCGTCATCGGCCAATCCTATATTGTTCCTTTAAACGTCTATTCGCATCATCTTAAGAGTATCAAACAGGTTAAAGAAGGGGATAAAATTGCTATCCCGAACAACGTCACGAATGCTGGAAGAGCACTCAAAGTTTTGGAAAGTGCGGGCTTGATCAAACTTGATCCAAGCAAAGGGTACTCACCAGCTGTGAAAGATATTACAGAAAATAAACTGCACTTGAATATTGTCGAAGTTGACCCTGCTAAGATCCCTAGTCTGCTTCCAGACTTTGCTGCAGGGATCACAAATAGCAACTTTATCATCGATAATAAAATGGATCCGATAAAAGATTCGATTTATCATATTCAACCGGATCTCAATGACCCGAATAACAAACCGTGGATCAATGTCATTGTTTCAAGTACTGCAGACAAGAACAACAGCACGTATAAGAAAGTGGTCAAAGCTTATCAGACACAATCGGTCGCAAACACCATTAAAAAGACATATAACGGTGTATATGTCCCTGCATTTAAGTAATGAAAAAAGCGCATGTGAGGAGATCTGAATTATGGCAAAAGTTGAAAGTTTTACCCTTGATCATACGAAAGTCAAGGCCCCTTATGTTCGGTTAATTACCCAAAAGGCGACATCATTCAATTTACGATCTGCGTTTTGTACAGCCTAATGAAAAGTCCCTAGCCTCTTTATAGCGCGTATGAAATAACGAATAATTAGTGAATGACTAAAATACTAAATTTCGCTTATATCTCGCGAGAAATGTTACTCTCCATATTTCTTCTTATGATACATGTTGACAATGCTTGCAATATCGGCGATGTGTGGATTTAAAATAAAGTCACGATATTTATAAAAAGTTGCGACGTTTTCAATAATGTCGTACCGTTTATTAAAAAGTTTAACCGTTTTTAAATGGTAATTTTAAAGAAAATATTCTCGTAGCAATATTTTTGAAAACTTTTGATCAAACTTTTTTATAAAAAATGTATACTAATTCACAAGAAAAGAATCCATTTTGATCAATCTTTTTTCAAAATGGATTCTTTTCTTGTGCCGTAAAATATGGGTTTGTCTAAGGTTTTAGCTACATGAACCACAAGAATAGACCCTCCCATATTAAAGCCAAAGCTCCAAGTTTCGACTGGCTGATATTTTACAAAAATTAATTGTACATAAATCAAAGATTAATCATTGATGGTCCTTTCTGTACTTGCCATATCTATGTTTAACCATTTCAATGTTACTTCTTATGATACATGGAGATAGAAAGCATAAAATTAGCCCTTCCAGTTGGAAGGGCTAATCTTGTGAATCAACACAATGCCTTTCATCATCAAAGTAAACCCTTTCATTGCTAAAGTAAATGGGAGCAAACTCTTTCACCGATGTATGTAAGAGCAAAGGTGCACATATTAGAATGAAATTAAGGGCAAAAACACATGGATATGCTTCAATTGGCGAACTTGGGCTCAATTTTTACAACATTATAACAATTGAGAAGGGGGATTTTTTTGAATTAAATCAATTATTGAGCTTCAAAGACAGAATATTTGTTGATTAAGTTGGGGAGAGAATGTTTATCGTTTGGATGGTGGTATTAAAGTACAAGAAAATAACTCAATTTTGATGTACGACATTTTATTGATTAGGAGGAATGAGCATGAAAAAGTTTAAAATGATTATCGTTACACTGGGCGTTGTGTTGTTAAACAATTGGCCGTAATCACACCAAGCAATCATGATGAAACGTTTCCGAGTATTAGGAGCTCCTTTTGACTTTCGAAGGGAGGATGGTTCCCCAAGGGGGATTATAATCAATCTTTACAGATCGATGTCCCGAAAAGCCGTTGCATACGCTTGGATATATTTTATCCAAGCGTTTTTCATTAAAATTGTTCTATGTCGTTTATCACATTTCTCAATACTCCAATAGATTCCACAGCGTTTTCGTCATATTCTAAACTATGATTAACATTCGGAATTAACTTCGGAGTGATATTTGAGTTTTCTACTATTTTCAAGTATCTTTCTTCGGTGTAACAAGGGTCTTTGTCTCCAGTTGAACTAACCTGAATAAAAAAACGCTTTACTCTTTATTAAAGTAAAGCACCCGTTAGCGAAATAAGGGAGCAATCGTTATCAATAGCATTGAAAAACAAATTAAGAAAATACTTATTTTATTTGAGAGTTTTTCTTTTCCTTTACTTTTATAAAATCCTGAAAATTGAAGGCGATTTCTATATAATACAAATAGTAAAAGTAAGATTGCTACACCAACAAACCATCCACCAGTTGGATTATCTACGTTTATTTCCATACTCGCATAGATTAAATTAACTAAAGCTCCCATTAAACTGCCAAGAATAAAAATGATAGCTACGATGCGAAATAATTCTAAGATTACCCTAAGCATAATTCATCTCCCCTTTCAAAAATTATACCGCATTTAAACTACTCTTATTGTACTAACCTGCTTCGTTAGGACAATAAAGAAAAGTCGATGCCATCTTGAAGTATCACACCCGTTAGTCCAATAAAGATTAAATAGGATTTATCCAATAAAAGTTAAAGCGACAACAATCAAAGAAAAAATTATTGCTAATATTGCATCATGTTTTGCAGTATAAAATCATTTCTTTATACTCTTTTTTGTTCTATTTAATATTCGCTTGCAGAACAACTTTATCGACGTGATTACATATTTCACTGGCGGTATGTCAAAATCCATCAATTATTGGCCCGATAACTATTAATTACCCTTAATTTATTTGATTTGCTCCGCCAACTCTAAAATAATTCCCTCTAGCCCACGACAGTAGCATAACTTATATCTTTCTTCATAGTTTTGTATCTCACTAAAGATTTCCATACATTTCTTTTTCAATTTGGCAACAAAGGCTTCAATATCTTCAACAGCAAATGCAATATGCCGGATACCCAGGGTATTTGCAAAAGGTTGCTGAATATCTTTTTCATCTGACGGCGTATAAAATTTGATTAGCTCTATCCATACCTGACCGTCTGGCGTCCTCAGTCCTACACATGCTACTTTAACTCATTAAGCCCAACTACCTGATCCATCAACTCTCCTTCCATATACGCCATTAGGAAAGGATTTTATTAATATCTGTTTACAATAAAAAGACGTCGTTATGACGTCTTTTTATTGTAAACTGTATTAGCCCTTCCACCCGGGAGGGCTAATCTTGTGAATTAACACAATGCATTTGTGTTAGATTCGCAAGTTAACTAAAGCCAATCATGGGCTTTTTTATTTACTCTTTACATCTACAATACCGTTAAATCTAATTAAATTTGTATCTCCCATTATATCCTTCACATGACTGACAACTCCCTCAACCTCTCGAAAAAACCCATCGTCGTATAATTCAAAGGTCAAAGCAAACTTGTACTTAAATGTTTATTACTCAGTTTCGACTGGAAACCAACCTGGGACATCTAGAATAAATTTCCACAATGAATCAGGAATAACTAATTTATCCTGATCCTTTTCGGATAGAGTTGTTTTAATTTCTCCCTCACGTCCTTGGACGATCATCTTAATCCAGTCTGGTTCCATTATGATTTCACGTCCTAATGCGATGAGCGGAATACCTGTTTGCAAGGCTTTAATGGTATCCAGAGGAGTACGAATGTTTCCAACTCCAATGACAGGAACCTGACTGCCCACACGTTCTTGAATGATCTCTAATCGGGTGCGGGAATCATCGATACCGCGTCGTGGAACAGACCAAAAGTCATTCAAGGAAATATGTAGATAATCAAGTCCTTTAGATGCGATAGCTTCTACAAATACAAGAGTATCTGCCATCGTAATTCCTGGTGTTTCTGGCTCTTCAGGAGAGACACGATAACCAACAATAAACGGTTCTTTCGCATGTTGGCGAATGGCCCGCTTCACCTCGTCTATTAGCTCTAAAGGAAAAGTCATGCGTTTCTCAATGGTTCCTCCCCAACGATCACTACGTCTGTTGGTATAAGGTGAAAAGAACTGCTGAATGAGACATCCATTCGCACCATGTATCTCAATTCCATCGAATCCCGCTTCGATTGCACGTCGAGTAGCTTCACCAAATGCATGAATAATCTCGACAATCTCTGTATCAGTCAATATATGCTGTAAAATATCTTCCTCTTTGTCTTCGGGGATAGCACTAACACTCACAACGTCTCCATTTAACGGAAGTGATTTTCGCCCCCCATGGAAAATCTGTAGAACAGCTTTTGCACCATGATCCTTAATGGTAGAAGCGAGTCTGTTTAAACCAGGGATCATGTCGTCACTATCAACTGCGGCTGATCCTGCCAATCCACCATTAGGCATTACCGATGTGCCAGCCGTTATGACCATGCTTACTCCATTTGCACGACGTGCATAGTATTTTATTTCCATATCTGAAATGGAACCATCTGTATTTGAAGCACCATGAGTCATTGGAGCCATGACAATTCGGTTTTTTAACTGAGTACTATTTGGTAATACAAATGGTTCCAAAATAGGTTGATATCGATCCTTCATATGAAATATCTCCTTTTCATGGAGTCAACCACTCCACTATCTCTTTCTTTATCTAGTTGTAAAAAAGCAAAAAGGCCAGCCCATCTGTTTATACAGTGTTCTGGCCACCAGTTGCCTGGTAAGCATTTACTAATATTAAGGTATCAATTACTAGTAAATCTATTGGTTTAATTGAATATTAAGTGATGTCTAGTAGATTGTCAATATTTTTGGTTCTGATGCAAACCTCGGAACATATTTAAGAGAGCCTTATAATTTAATTTAAGTTAACAAGTTAGAGGGAGGGACAAGCTTTGAGTGATGCCAATGAACAAGTAACAGTATGTGAGTGGATTCTAAATTATTATGGGAACGGAAACGGTGAGGAAGACAAGGAACCGTCTGCTTAAAAATATGTAAAAAAATCCACTGAAGAATATACAGGGGTCATTTGCCTTGATTCAAGAACCCGATGGTATTTCGCTTATTTCTTTTTGGGTCCCGTTCCATATACTTGCGAATATCTTTCTAGTTATCGCATTAGTCATGTACTGGAAAGAAAAACGTCCTAGAAATCTACTTCTTGCTGTGCTTGGACTTTATCTTCTCATACGGATCGCAACCTTCTTTTATTTCGTTCCGGAGATTACTGATTTTATGAATACACCTCCAACTGGTCCCTCTTCTGTAGCACTTGCTGCTCGGGCAGATCAATGGACAACTTTAAGCTGGCTCCGAACAATTGGTGAAATCGCAGTCAATGTCCTTCTTTTGTTAGCGATCACCAAGCCTGGCAAAGAGAGTGGAAAAACTGCCTGATCTATCTCGCAATCCCGGGTAATATGAGACACAAAGAAACAGCTGCTCTGAAGGGAAACAAGAGCAGCTGTTTTCATTTGTACTTTGACTTAATCAAACGTTTGTTTAATCTCCTTGATGATCACAATCGCCACTTGAAAGCGCTTACTAAAATTGTGTTCAACGGCAAATAATCGATGGATTTATCTTTTATAATGAAAGTAAGTCAGGCGGGGGTGTTGACAATGAAGGTTGAATTAAACGATGTCGTTCTCCATTTATTAGTGAACCAATCATCTTCAATTGAATCAATAGAAAAAGACATCAAGCAAAAGAAACACGTGATTAAAGAGTATATAAACGATATAAATGCTTGCTTAATAAAAGAGAATAAAGGTTGTATTCTCCTGAATGATGATAACGGGAATATTTTAATATCTGAAGCTACGAGAGAAAGCCTGTACCAGATGCTGAAGGAATCAAGGTTTATCAATTTGGATTATATCTCTCCGGAAATCAGAATTCATTTGATCCTGATTAAGCTATTAACGGATTGCAACTGTGATTCGCTTCAAGACTTGGCTGATTTTGTCGGTGTCAGTAAAAATACGCTTCTAAATGATATGAAGGCCGTAAAAGAAGTCTTGCTTAGCTATTCGTTGCAGTTAGAGTACTCCCGCAGCTGCGGATATCAGATTCACGGCTCTGAATTTAATATGCGCAAGCTTCTAGTGACCGAAGCCAAGAAACTGCTTTTGAATGATTTTGGAGCTGCGCTCTTTGAACGAAAAAAAATGGTTGATGAAACCGAGCTTTTCTTTTTAAAACAGCGGCTGATAAAAATGGAGAATGAGCTTCAGGTTTCGTTGACAGATGAACAGCTTGAAGATTTGCCGTTTGTTCTTCATTTACTAATTAAGAGAATTTCAGAATTTCAAGTCGAGTGGACGTCTGAACTGGATGATTATGATTTGGTCAATACGAAAGAGTACCAGAGTCTGAAGGAAATGTTCTGGGGAACCGGGGTGCTGAGTGAAAAGGATAAATTATACTTGTCACTTCAAGTCCTGTCTTCAAGCATGCTGGAGTCAGCGCTGGACCTATCGGGCAGTATGGACCTTATGCTGGCTGTAGATGGATTTTTAGAGAATTTAGAAGGTTATTTGGCTACTGCATTAATGAATAAAACGGAGCTTAAGCACAAGCTTATCTTACATTTAAAACCGGCAATTTACAGAGCGAGGCTGCGATTAAATATGAGAAACCCTTTAAAAGAACAATTTATCACTGAATTTCCTTCAATCTACTCGATTGTATCCAAGTCTATTCATCCGATAGAGGAATTCGCACGCAAGTCTTTCCTTCAAGAGGAAATCGTCTATATTGCTATGCTTGTTCAAGCATGGATTTACCAAACGGCAGAGCAGAGGGACCATGTGTTCACAGCATTGGTTGTTTGCCGGAATGGCACCTCAGTATCAAAGCTCATGCTTGAATCTTTGAGAGGAATGTTTCCCCATTTTCATTTTATTGGCGCTTTTGCTGAGAGGAATTATAAAAAGCATGAGCATGAGGTCGATTTTATTTTCTCAACGGTACCGCTAAACACATCGAAGAAAACGTTTCTCGTTGATCCAATTTTAACGAAAGAAAATCGCAAAGCGTTAAAAGCAGAATTAAGAAAATGCATTGACAAGGATGATGAAAAAAAAGCAAAAGAGCTTTTCTACCAATTGAAAGAACATATTGACATCAAGGATTATCAGGCGATTCAAAACAAAATTACTGATTTCTTTAAAGCGCCTGCCCTGACAAGCGTACAAACGAAGCACGGAGAAACCATTTTTTCATTTTCTTCCCGGCATATCTTATTTTCCGATCGAGATATGACGTGGGAGGAAGCAATCGAAACAGCCATGAATCCAATGATGCAAAGGAAGTCAGTAAAAGAAAGCTACTGTAGAAAAGTGCTGGAATTATTTCAGAAAGAAAGCAGCCGGATGATGATCGGGCCAGGAGTGTATCTACCCCATGCAAGTCCAGGTGATGGGGTGGAAATGGAAGATTTCAGCCTGCTCATTTGCAAGCATCTTGTTGAAATGCCTGATGGAGGTGCAGCAAAAATGATGGTGATATTGTCTCCTAAAGACTACAAACATCACGTTCCGACACTCCTGCATTTAAATGAAATTTTCTTGGATGAAGCGAAAGCTGACAAGATTTTTCAAGCCAAAAATGAAATTGATGTGTTAGAGGTCATATCTCCTGTATCTGAAAAGGGGGTGAGCGCATTTGATTGAAGCAAAAATTTTCAAGGAGGAGCTCGTTTTCACACAGCTGAAAGCAAAGTCGGCAGAAGAAGTACTATCATTTGTCGGAAGAAGCTTAGCTGAATTAGGATATGTGAAAGAGTCCTTCATACCGGGCATTTTAGAGAGAGAAAGAAATTATCCTACCGGACTGGCGTTAAACCGTTTTAATGTCGGTATCCCGCATACTGATACCGTTCATGTAAACTGCCCATTTATAGCGGTCGTTAAAAATGAAACGAAGGTACCCGTTATCCATATGGGAACTGACGACGAAGAAATCTGGGTTGATTGTTTTTTCGTACTGGGGATTAAAGAACCGGAAAGCCAGGTTGAGCTGCTGCAAGTGTTAATGGAAAAGTTTAATGATCAAACATTTGTCACGGAATTAAAATCAATTCATGATAAGCAGCAAATGATTAGCTTTTTAAAACATACATTTTAGGAGTGAGTGCGATGAAGAGGGTTATAGTAGCTTGCGGATCAGGTGTAGCGACAAGTCAAACTGTAGCATCAAAGGTAAAGAGAATTCTTGAGCAAAATGGGGTTCGGGCAAATGTCGAAGCAGTCGATATAAAATCGCTGGAGCATTACGTAAAATCAAGTGACGTCTACATTGCCATTACGAAATCTAAAAAAGAATATTCGATACCAACCTTAAACGGAATCGCATTCTTGACAGGGATGGGGATGCAGGAAGAAACAGAGCGGCTGATCGCCTTATTAAAATAAAAAGAGGTGAATAAGATGGATCTATTGCAAAGCGTTATTCAGTATGTATTGGATCTTGGCGCCGCAGTCTTCGTCCCTCTCTTGATGGTGATCGTGGGAATTGCCGCAAAAATGAAGTGGAAGGACGCACTCGGGGCAGGGATCATTTTAGGAGTTGCGTTTGTTGGGATGAATATCGTCATTGGCTTTATGCTGGATGCATTGACTCCGGCAGCTCAAGGACTGGTGGAGAGGACCGGAATTCAGCTGACGATCATTGACGGCGGCTGGACCTCACTGGCAACATTGGCATGGGCCTGGCCGTTGGCATTCTTGATGTTCCCTTTGCAGCTTTTAATAAACGGCATTCTATTAATCTTCAATAAAACGCAAACCTTAAACGTTGACTTATGGAACGTTTGGGGAAAGATTTTGACGGCTGTATTAGTCATTGGAGTGACAGGAAATATCTATATCGCTTTTTTTGTAGCCGCGATTCAGATTGTTTTCGAATTGCTGCTTGCGGATGTGAACCAGAAGCAGATCGAAAAAATCACGGGAATACCGGGGGTCACTGTTTCGCATGGCATGATGCTGTTTGGAATATTTCTGCTTCCCTTCAATTGGCTTTTAGGAAAAATACCAATTTTTGACCGGCATGTAGATGCAGATACCTTAAAGGAAAAGCTCGGGATTTTTGCAGAAAATCATGTCATGGGCTTTATTATCGGTTTGTTGCTCGGGATTGTAGCTGGGTACTCGGTTCCTGATATGTTGATGCTGGCCGTCCAAGCAGCGGCTGCACTGACCTTATTTCCCATGGTTGCAAAGTTATTTATGCAAGCGCTTTCTCCTTTATCGGATGCCATTTCTGAATATATGAAAAAGAAATTTCAAAACAGGCAGCTGTTTATCGGGCTGGACTGGCCGATTTTAGCGGGAAGCAGTGAAGCGTGGGTTGCGATGATTTTAATGGTTCCGATCACATTAATCTACGCCATTATTTTGCCCGGAAATAACATTTTGCCTTTTGCCGGGATCATCAACATTTCCTTTGCTGTGCCGGCGCTTATCATTACTGGCGGAAATCTGTTAAGAATGCTGTTGCTCGGAATCATCTCAACGCCCGTCTTTTTGTATACGGCTACGGGATTTGCACCGACGATCACTCAATTGGCAAAGGATACGGGAGCGGTAACCCTAAAGGATGGCCAGCTTTTATCATGGAGCACACTGGAATATCCTGATTTCCGATATATTTTTGCACAGGCGGGTGAGATTACAGAAGGCAATTTCTTAGGTATTATTCTTGTCGCGGTTTGGATTGCGTTGTTTATCGTTTATTACAAAATGATGAGCAAACGAACAGAGAAAATTGAAAGTCAATCAGGCTTTGAAAAGGAGATTTCATCGTGATCTATACGATTACTCTCAACCCAGCAATCGACCGTCTGATCAAAGTCAGGGGATCTTTAACAAAAAAGAAAACAAATCGTGTCAATAATACAGAATTCGACCTGGGAGGCAAAGGGCTGCACGTTTCCCATGTACTAACCAAATTTCGTATTGAGAATCAGGCGCTCGGGTTTATAGGGGAAAATAATCTGGAGCAAATGAAAAAGATTCTGGAGATAAAAGAAATCAACCATCAGCTCTTTGTTGAAAAGGGGGCTTCGACAAGAGAATGCATTGTCATCGTCGATGATTCTCATAACGGAAGCATGATGGTCACAGAAGATGGATTTCATGTATCGGATGAAAACCATCAGCTGCTTATCGATTTCATTCAACAACAGGTCACTTCAAAGGATATGGCAATCATTGCTGGATCTTTGCCGCCCGATTACACCTTACAAAAATTAAAAGAAATCATGAGGATGTTAAAGAAAAAAGGCTGCTTTATCGGCTGCGATCTATCTGGCGAAGCCCTTACTGCGGCAGTTGAAATGGAAGTTGATTTTATTAAGCCAAATCAATTTGAGGCAGAAGAGCTGTTTGCGAATCAAGAGTCTCATTTTGTTGATAACATTCGGAAGCTTGCCAAAAAAATTGCCTATGTAGTTGTTTCATTAGGTAAAGACGGAAGTTATGTGGTGCATGGGGAGGAGATGTATCGTGTGCTGCCTCCCCAAATCAAGGAGAGAAATGATACAGGTGCGGGAGATGTATTTGTCGGAGCATTTTTAGCCCAATTGGCAAAAGGAGCCGACTTGCAGACTGTGATCAGATATGCGACAGGGTGTTCAGCTTCGAAGGTGACGAAATCGGATTGCACCAGCTTTGACATTCATGAAGCGGAAGGTTTTTTTAACGAAATTACTATTTTTCAAATGGGGGAGAATCAGCATGTTATATCGTAAAGAACGAGAAGACTTGTGCAAGGTTGTAAAGTTAATGTTTGACCGTTTTGAAACCAATGCTGCTGGAGGAAATGTCAGCGTCCGGATGAATGAAGAGCACATTATCATGACACCAACATTAATGTCCCAACAAAAATTTTGTGATCTAAAGCCCTTTGAAATTCTTGTCGTCGATATGAATGAACAAAAAGTCGAGGGCGAAGGAAACATTACCCGCGAAATCAATATGCACATGGCCTGTTACAAAAGCCGGCCGGACATCGGCTGCGTGCTGCACTCCCATCCGAGAGAATCCTTGGTTTTTGCCACTGTCGGCATGGACCTTCCCAATCTGACAGAAGCGACTCAAAAGCTGGGGCACATCCCGACCTTGCCGTTTGCACCAGCGACTTCAAGGGAATTAGCAGATATCGTCCGGGACTATTTAAGCACTCTTGCTCACCGTCCGGTTCCATTCGCTATGCTATTGAATAAACACGGGATTCTTGTTCTTGATAAAACTCTGCATAAAGCATACGACATGCTGGAACGAATTGAATATAACTCATACGTTGCTTCAAAAGCACTGGTCTTCGAAGCATTAAATATTAAAAAAATGAAGAAAGAAGCTTATAACTACAATTTAGAGGAGTAGTAGGACGTGAAAGCTATCGTTCATATATGGATTTTTATTAGTGCATTTTTACTCGTTGCCGGATTCTTGCTTTCCTCGGTTTTCCTTTCATTGCTGGCCTTAGGTGCAGCAATTGTGGTCCACAGCATATATAAAAAATCAAATTTCACTTGAATCCCGGGTAATCCCCGGGATTTTTTAAGTGTTTTTAAACTCTAAAGCATCCACATTACGAACAATATCAGAAATATATTTCATCGTGATCCTCACAGCTTCCTCAGGCTCATAACTGCTTCGATGGTTTAAAATATTTGTAAACATTCCCTGCCAGATAAGGATTGTCATTTCGTTTACAGCATCAATGCTTTCCTCTTTTATATACCCTTCCTTCATGGCAATCTCCAAGACGGATCTTCCTCTTTTTGACACATTCCGTTTGAACAAAATCGGTTTGAGTTCATCCGGAATATTAATTAAATCATTAGGAAATATTTTATAATAATTTGCCAACATATTTTCCGGATGATCACCTAAATCCATGATGAAAACCGCCTGGAAGATTTTCGGCTGTTTAAACGAATGGGTGCAAAAGCATTCCCACGCCAAAACGTATTTTTCAATAGGGTTTTTTCCTTTTTCCATATATTTAGCGACATCGTCGGTATAGGTTTTCAAGAATTTCATGGAGGCAAAAAAGATGAGATGGGAAACCTCGGAAAAATAATTATAAATGGTGGCACTATTGTAGCCTGCCCGATCAGCCACCTTTCTTATCGTAACTTTTTCGATGCCTTCTTCTTGAATAATTTCAGCTGTTGCATCGACAAAATACTTCCACATACGGCTTTTTTGAATTTCTTTATTATTCATCGTCATTCTCCTCACATCTATTCACGTGTCTTATTAGTTTACCATTTAAAGTTGGTTAATTTACATCAGCAAAAAGGGTGTGTTAATATAATCATAATAAAAAATATAATCATGATTATCAATATAAATTAACGTAGGAGGTAAATGAATGGTTTTTAACGTACGAGACTCTAACCTATCTATTAAGAAAGAATTTCCGCGCAAAGTAAGTGAGATAGAGCATGTTTGGATTCCAATGTCGGACGGGACTCGGCTTTCTGCCCGGATTTGGCTGCCGGAGGACGCAGAGGAGAATCCGGTGCCCGCTATCTTGGAATATATCCCATATCGTAAAGATGACTTTACGGCATTGCGAGATTCCATCCGCCATCCTTACTTTGCCGGACATGGCTATGCAAGCATTCGCGTCGATATTCGCGGAAGCGGTGATTCGGAAGGAATTATGTATGATGAATACTTGCCGCAGGAGCAGGATGATGCTATAGAGGTATTAAACTGGATTGCGGCGCAGCCTTGGTCCACAGGGGATGTAGGCATGATCGGCAAATCCTGGGGAGGTTTCAACGGGTTGCAAGTGGCTGCACGCCGTCCTCCTCAGCTAAAAGCGGTCATTACTCTCTGTTCAACCGACGACCGTTATGCGGATGATGTTCACTATAAAGGCGGCTGTATGCTGTCATCAGACATGCTATGGTGGGCTTCAACAATGCTGGCGTACAACGCAAGGCCGCAAGATCCGCGCATTGTGGGAGAAGAGTGGCGCTCAAACTGGCTCGAGCGACTCGAAAAAACACCTCCGTTTGTGGAGGAATGGGTGAGACACCAACGCCGTGATGACTATTGGAAGCATGGATCTGTGTGCGAGGACTACTCTGATATTAACATCCCGATATTTGCTGTCGGCGGCTGGGCTGATGGGTATACAAATGCGATCCCGCGCCTGCTTGAGGGACTGTCAGGACCGCGTAAAGGACTGATCGGTCCTGGGCGCACGAATATCCGGAGGTTGCCGTTCCCGGGCCGTCGATCGGTTTTCTCCAGGAATGCCTGCGCTGGTGGGATCACTGGCTGAAAGGGAACGACACCGGTATTATGGATGAGCCGATGCTAAGGGCATGGATGCAGGACAGCGTGCCGCCGCATACGGAATATCCTGAACGTCCGGGACGTTGGGTAGCTGAATCGCAATGGCCTTCGCCAAATGTTACCCCTGAGCATTATTATCTTGCGGAACAAAAGCTGGTGAAAGCACCGGAAGAAGAGCAAGCAATTATGGTTACAGGAATGTAGGGTTACGGTCATTATGCCGGTGTCTTCTGTCCGTTTGGCCAGCCTGGTGATTTACCCGCAGACCAACGTCTGGAAAATGGATTGTCAGTCTGCTTTACATCGGAGCCGCTGGAAGCCCCAATGGAGATTCTTGGCCATCCTGAGGTCACGGTTGAGTTGACTTCTGACCGCCCGAACGCTTTGCTTGCTGTACGCCTGTGTGACGTGGCGCCAGACGGATCATCGACAATGGTAACCTGGGGAATGCTTAATCTGACGCATCGAGACAGTCATGAATTCCCAGAGCCGCTGGTTCCTGGAGAGAAGTATACGGTGAATGTAAAGCTTAATGTCATTGGTCACGTACTTCCAGCTGGACACAGATGGCAGGTCGCACTGTCACCAACCTTCTGGCCGCAAGCATGGCCATCCCCGGAGCCAGTCACTCTAAATGTATTCCCGGGTGAAAAGACTAATCTCAAGCTTCCGGTGCGTCCGCCTCAAGCTGCAGATGATGAGCTGCCTGACTTTGGTGTACCGGAAACTGCTAAAGTAGCTGATCGGGAAATCCTTCGGACGGAAAGCCGTACACGAGAGGTTAAGCATGATGTCGTTCAAGGGGTGTGGACCTTAGAAGACTTTTCTGATGAAGGATCGCGCAAGCTTTTGCAAAATGGTCTCGAATATGGCAGCACTAACCGAAACATTTATACAATTGAAGAAGGCGATCCTCTCTCTGCAAAAGTTCGCTGTGAATGGACGTTGCATATAGGTAGAGAAGATTGGCAGACAAGACTGGAAAATGTCAGTACGATGTCAGCCGATGCAACAAATTTCTATCTTGAGAACACAGTCACAGCATTTGAATCAGACAAACAGATCTTTACGAAGACATGGAATGCTGAAATTCCCCGCGATCATATGTAGGGATCCTGATTTAATTTTATTTCCCCTTTGGTTTTCCAAAGGGGGATTTTTTTGCGATAAAAAGTATGATGTTTCTAACAATTACCATTGACTTTAAAAGTTGTAAGGAAATATAATATTTTTACATAAAATATTCAGAAAAATTTGAAATGTTTCAAAAGAAAGCTGAAATGATTGGATCATATGCAATAGAAAGACTCATCAAAAAGTAATGAGTCTTTCTATTACAAAAAATAATTGTATACAATTATACGCTTATACAGAAAAGCCATTTACATGAATCGTTTACGAGGAGATGTGCAAAATGAACCGTTTTGACACCCGGGCTCGCAGAATGTCAAAAGACTATGCTTATTTAGAACTCAAGCAAAAAATCATCTGCGGCGATTTGGAACCTGATCAAATTGTGAGGGAAGAAAATCTGGCGGCGTTGTTGGAAATCAGCCGGACTCCATTACGGGAAGCAATACAGAGG
Source organism: Bacillus gobiensis (assembly GCF_001278705.1). GTDB lineage: Bacteria > Bacillota > Bacilli > Bacillales > Bacillaceae > Bacillus > Bacillus gobiensis. The sequence goes on along the minus strand of NZ_CP012600.1, from coordinate 3,302,864 downwards.
CTGGAGATAGAAGAATTTTTGATTCGGCAGCGAAATGGAAGATTGAAAGTCGCTTCAGTTACCAAGCAAGAAGTAAAAGAGATATTTCAGATTCGGAGTATGCTGGAAGGGTTCATTGCAAGGGAGGCTGCAATAAATGCAAAAGAAGAGGATATTCAACATTTAACAGCAATGCTGGAGAAACTGAGGCAATCTTTTAAATTAGGCCATAGGCAGGACTTTGTCTCGTATGGATTTGAGTTTCATGACTATTTATCCGAAATGAGTGGTCTTAAAACGTTCGAAAAAATATTGAATATTTTAAAGGATCATGCACTCCGGTACTGCCGGTTCGTTTCAAAGTATGGTGATTGGGACGTAAAAGCCGATGAGGAACACAGTCTTATCTTACAAAAAATTGCAGAGAAAAATCCGGATGCTGCGGAAAAAGCGATGCAGGTACATATTTTAAGGAGTCTATCAACCTCGATTCAAAGGATTGAAGAAATAGAAAGTGATAGAAAGGGCTGATTCTCACGATGACAAAAGACTGGAGTATGGACACAAAAATTATTCATGATAACCAATTTCCCGATCCAGAGACAAGAGCAATTTCTCAAAGTGTCGTACCGGCTGTTGCTTATGCATTTCCAGATGCGGAAACGGCGGCAGAAGTCGTGTCGGATGGAGCAAAAGGAGTGTATTACGGCCGATATGGGAATCCGACATTACACGTATTGGAAAGAAAAATTGCAGCATTGGAAGGTGGAGAAGCTGCCCTCGGCGTTGCCAGTGGAATGGCTGCTATATCCATTGCATTATTGGGCTTTTTAAAACATGGCGACCATGTCGTTGTGACAAAGGATGTTTATGGAGGAACATACAGTTTCCTAACGTCACTCGCCCCAAGGTTTGGTATTGAAGTTGACTTTGTCGACTGTACGGAAATCGTTTCATTACTAAGCGCCATAAAACCAAACACAAGAGCGGTCTACATTGAGACACCGTCTAATCCTCGGCTAACTGTACTCGATATCAAAATAATCGGGGAACTATGCAAAGCGCACCAGCTTCCATTAATTGTTGATAACACGTTTATGAGCCCTTGTCTGCAAAAACCTTTGGACATCGGGGCTGATATTGTCATTCATAGTGCGACGAAATATATTAACGGACACGGTGATGTACTCGCCGGATTCGTGGTCGGCAAAAAAGACGTGATTGAATTTATGCGAAAAAAACTGATGGGAGACTTAGGACAGAATTTAAATGCGTGGGAATCATTTCTCATTCTGAGAGGAATAAAAACCATGGGATTGCGAGTTGAAAGACATTGCAGCAGTGCACAAAAAATTGCTGAATTCCTGGAATCACACCCTTTTGTAGAAAAAGTGTATTACCCGGGCCTGAAATCCCATCCGCAGCATGAGCTCGCAAAAAGACAGATGTTAGGAATGGGTGGAATCATTTCTTTCGAAGTGAAAGGAGGCCTTGTTGAAGGGAAGAGACTTATCAACGCTTTACAATTGGCTATGATCTCGTTCAGCTTGGGTGATCCGGAAACATTAGTACAGCATCCTGCATCAATGACTCACGCAGCCATACCTAAGGAAGAGAGACTCAAGTTTGGCATCTCAGACGGATTGATTCGCCTTTCAGTCGGACTGGAGGACGCAAATGATATTATCAAAGATTTGGACCAGGCTTTAAGCAGCTTATTCTCAGTGTCTGGGCGCTAAGTGAAATGCAGGAGTTGTGAGGCTGAAAACAAAGATTAAGAGAGGAAGGGCCTATGATTGAATTAAAAAATGTCTACAAAACGTATCAGCGCAAAGGGGTCTCTAATGAGGCTCTAAAAGGGATCGACTTAAAGGTTGAAAAAGGAGATATATTCGGTGTTATTGGCTACAGCGGGGCGGGCAAAAGCACATTAATCCGTCTGGTGAACTACTTGGAAAGGCCGACGAAGGGTCAGGTGTTCGTTGATGGACAAGCGTTAGACAGCTTTAACGTGAAGCAATTACGCGCAGCTAAAAAGCAAATCGGAATGATATTTCAGCATTTTAATTTGTTGGAGTCTAAAAAAGTATACGACAATGTGGCATTACCACTTGTTTTGTTGAAAAAGAGTAAACAAGAAATCAAAAAGCGAGTGAATGAACTTCTCGAGTTTGTCGGGTTAAGTGACAAAGCAGGCAGCTATCCCAACGAATTGTCAGGCGGCCAAAAGCAGCGTGTCGGGATTGCGAGAGCACTTGCATCAAACCCTTCCATTCTTTTGTGTGATGAAGCAACATCTGCATTGGACCCTCAGACAACAAGCTCCATCTTGCAATTATTGAAAAGAATTAATAAAGAGTACAACATTACGATCATGATTATCACGCACGAAATGGCTGTCATTCAAAAAATATGCAATCGGGTTGCGGTCATGGAAGAGGGCGAGATTATTGAACAGGGTTCGGTTCTGGAAGTATTTGGACATCCGAAGCATCCGACGACGGAGAATTTTGTTCGGACAGTCATTCACAATCGAATTCCTGTCAGTATACAAAAGACATTAGAAAAAGAAGACAGGCAGCCTTATAAATTGGAGTTTGTCGGTGATTGTGCATCTGAACCGATTATTTATGAATTGATTCGCAATTATAACATCAAAGTTAATATTTTATTTGCCAACACGACGGAGATACAGGGGACAACACTTGGCAATTTGGTGGTCCATTTAATTGGAGAGGATTCAGCTGTCGATCAAGCCTTGTCATTTTTAAGAGAACAAGGCGTTATGATTGAGGAGGTAGATGAAGCATGATGTCAACTACGATTACGTTAGATCAGTTTTTACTGGCGATCAATGAGACGCTGTTTATGGTGGGGATGTCATTATTGATCGGTTCATTAATCGGGATTCCATTGGGAATATTGCTGGTTGTAACAAGGCCAGGCGGCGTACTGCAAAACCAAGGAATTTATGCGATTTTAAATCCGATTATCAATATTGTCCGTTCATTGCCGTTTATCATACTGCTCGTTGCAATTATTCCGTTTACTCGGTTAATCGTCAATACATCAATTGGAACGAGTGCGGCAATTGTTCCGCTGATTATATATATCGCGCCATATATCGGACGCTTAGTCGAAAACTCTTTGCTCGAAGTGAATCCGGGAATTTTGGAAGCAGCAGAAGCAATGGGGGCAACACCCTTTCAAGTGATTTGGCATTTTTTGCTTCCGGAAGCATTCGGATCATTAATTTTATCATTAACGACGGCAACGATTGGCTTGATTGGAGCCACCGCGATGGCTGGAGTCGTTGGCGGCGGCGGTGTTGGTGATTTGGCGATTTCCTATGGTTATCAACGGTTCGATACGGTCGTCGTAGTTGCAACCGTTGTTGTATTAGTTATTTTTGTACAAGGAATCCAATCAACCGGAACATTATTGGCGCGAAAAGTCCGACGAGACTAAGAGCAGACGATAATATTTGCGAAAATGGAGGGTATTTGAATGAGCGAATGGACAAAGAAAGATCGATTTGATGCTATACTTACTGGTGAACTGGCAGACAGGCCGATGGTCAGCGGCTGGCGTCATTTCATAGACAAAGAACAGACAGCCGATGACTTAGCGGAAACGACTGTAGCCTTCACAAAAAAATTCGATTGGGATTGGGTGAAAATCAATCCTAGGGCAGCGTATTTAGCAGAAATATGGGGAAATACGTACGATTTCCAAGAATACAGATCTGTTTTCCCTAAACAAACGAGTACAGTAGTCCCAGCTGCTTCACGTGTATGGGATATCCAAGAAAAAAAGGCGGCGCATTCTGCTCCATTAGCAGAACAGCTTCAGGCTGTAAAACAAATTCGAGAGGGACTTCCGAATACTCCTCTTATCCAGACGATCTTTTCACCGTTGTCCATCTTATTATTTTTGACAGGCCAGTCTGCTTATTTCAATAGTGAGACGATTTTCGGAATCGAAAAGCCTGTTCAAATTGAAACATTGATAACAGAACAACGAGCAGGTGTCCATCATGCTTTGCATGCGATCGCATTAACTTTGGCGGATTATATAACGGAGCTAAGATCTGCCGGAACTGATGGGATATTCTATGCAGTTACGGGTACTGCTCATCCCGGGTTATTTGACGAAGCAACGTTTAATGAGTTTTCCAGACCGTATGACTCGATCGTTCTTGATGCTGCACGGTATGGGAAGCGTGTCCTTCATACGTGCGGTCCTTATTCCCATCCGGAACGGTTCAACGATTATGAAATTGAGGGGATCAGCTGGGACACGAAGGCTATGGGTAATCATGATTTGGATGCTTCCCTGAAAGCGACAAAGATTGGAGGGGTTGACCATACTTTATTTGCAACAAATGAAATTAGCCGCATTCAAGAACAGGCTGAATCAGCATTAAGAGTAATGGCAGATAAACCTTTTTGCTTAGCGCCAAATTGTTCAATTCCAGTCAATGTAACAGACGAGGCGCTGCTGCAATTTAAAAATTTTATAGTTGAAAAGGAGACAATGTAATGAAAAAATTATTTTTTACTATTTTCGTTGGACTTATATTCATTTTGGCAGGGTGTGGACAAGAAGGAAGCTCAGGTGAAAATGCTGAAGAAAAGAAAGATATTACGATCGGATTTGGCGTTGGGACGTATGAAGAACAATTTCGTAAAGGAATTCTGCCGATTTTAGAAGAGAAAGGATACAAAGTAAATATTAAAACCTTCTCTCAAAACATGCAGGTGAATCCGGCAATGAAGGATGGATCAATTGACGCGAGCATATTCCAGAGCACAGCTTACATGGAGGCGATCAATAAAGAGATAGACGCCGATATGACAGGTATTACCTTTGTTCCGAGTGCTCCGCAAAGTTTGCATTCCACTAAGCATCAGTCACTCGATGAAGTCAAAGATGGTACGACAGTTGCACTTCCAAATGATCCAGTGAACCAAGAGCGTGCCGTCAGGATATTAGAAGATCTAGGTTGGGTAAAAGTAAAAGAAGATGCGGGAACAGCAGATTTTAATATTAGTAGTGTAGAACCGGATAAATATAAAATCTCATTCAAAATATTGGACCCGGCCCAAATCTTAGTATCTCTTCAAGATGTTGATTACGGTGTCATAAATGGAAACTATATTGCAAATTCGGGCAAAAAGATTACCGATTCACTGAAGATCGAAAATACGCCGAAGCAGCATCGAATTATCGTATCCATCAATAAAAAAGATGAAAATACGCAGTGGGCAAAAGATTTAAAAGCTGCATACGAATCAGAAGAGTTTGAAAAGTATATTAAATCCGAAGATAAATATGATGGTTTCATTCTGGTTGAAAAATAGAAAGTGAGTGGACTGCAATGTATGAATTAAATAACAGCAGATTGCTGCCGGACTGTAACGAAGTGTCTTAAGCGGACAACGGAGTTAGGAGAGGGTAATCAATGACAACAGTACAATGGGACCATATCGTCCATTATGTGAATGATCTGGATGACGCCATTCAAACCTTTAATGAAAATGGACTGACTGCGTTCAAAGGAGGTTCTCATACAGAGTGGGGCACTTATAATGCACTTAGTTATTTTGGTTTGACCTATATTGAGTTTTTAGGGGTTGAAGACCGAGAAACAGCAATCAATGCAGATGTACCCAATTTAGTCGTCAAAGATGCTGTGGCCGCTTTACCGGAACAAGAAATGTTGAGCCGTGTTGCGATTCGAACCGATGACATTCAAACGATAGCGGCTTCATTGAGATCGCATGGTTTGGAACTGTCCCCTATTATGGATGGGAAGCGCGTGGACACTAACGGAAGATTGATAGAATGGAAAATGATGACGATAGACGGGAACTTTCAAGGGCTCGTCTACCCGTTCGTCATTCAGTGGAAAGACACAGATGCTGATCGCCTGGCTAATTTGAACGATTCAGGGATCATCCAACCGCATCCGGCTGGTCATGTCGAGATACAGTCAGCAGTTTTCAATGTTACGGACCCTGTTTCTGCTGCTTTACATTGGCAAGCTTTATTTGGACTATCAGTTGTAGAATCTGATGCTGCTTCTGTAACCCTTGGCATCGGAGAACAGACCTTTATTTTCAAACAGGGAAATGTGAATCAGTTCTCTAAAGTAATTTTTCAATCGGAGGCTAATCATTTAATAGGAAAAACGATTAATATTGGCGATGGGGAATACGTTTTTCAAAAATAATGAGTAGTTTAGAGCCATGTGATGTACATGGCTCTATTATTAACATAGCCTTTTAGGTTATCGCGATCTCACCCACTGCAATTCCTTAATAATATCGGAGTATTGGCGATCCAGCCTATGAAACCATAATATTGCAATTTGAATCAGGGAAAAAATCACCGGTAGATAAATAAACAGGAATTGAATAGCGAAATTGGCTGAAGCGCTTACTGTCGTTTGGCCACCAATGTATCCCCCTATAGCTAAGCCCCATCCTACTGCCGCTGTCCCCAATCCGCTGCCCGCTTTAGTTCCGAAGCTTCCCGCACTGTATACAAGTCCCTCCGTACGAATACCGGTTTTCCATTCACCGTACTCGACAGTATCAGCCAGCATAGCAAAAACAGTCCCCATAATTGCAGCTGTTCCAAGTGCTTTAATGATTAATCCAGCAATAACTAAAGCCAGGCTGGTTGGTTGGAACGCTACTATCAACGATCCGGCAATCATGATGAAACTTCCAATTAAAGAGGCATTTCGCTTTCCAATTCGTTTAATAATGGGAGCTAGAACTCCAAAGCCGAGCAACTGCGGCAGCAAGCTTGCCATTCCCAGAATTCCGACTAGATCGCGATCCTCCAAAATATATTGTGCGTAAAAAACATTGATGCCGCTTCCCAATGCATTATTTGCGAAAAAAACAATCGTGAATGCAACCATTAATCCCCAATATTTATTTCGGAACAACGCTTTTACCCCGCGCTTAAATGGAACATCCTTATGAACGACGGAGGGTTTCACGCGCTCTCGTGTAGACGTAAATGTAAACAAAAACAGAAGCGTGCCTATTATACCGAAGATAGAAAAAGTGAAGATCCAGCCCGTCTTGCCACCTCCGAAAACGCTTACTAATGGCAATGTAAAAAAGGTAATAAAGAGGGCTCCTAAATTCGCCAGTACCATACGGAAGATATTCAGGACGGATCTTTGGTAGGCATCCTGTGTGAGCAGTGAATTTAAAACACCATAAGGGACATTAATAGCTGAATAAATAAAATTCATGAGGAGATACGTAATATACACATAAATTAACGTAGCAACAGGTCCTGTATTCGGTACCGTAAACAAGAGAATTCCGGAAATAGAGAATGGTACCGCCATCCACAACAACCATGGGCGTGCCTTTCCATGCTTGCTCTTTGTCTTATCAACAAGAGCTCCTATGCCGATGTCTGCAAAGGCGTCTAGAATTCGTGCTACCAACATTAGCGTTCCTACGGCTCCGGCTGCCAAGCCAACAGTATCAGTGTAGAAAAACGTCAAAAATGTCGCAGTTGCGAAAAAAAGCAAATTGCTTGCAAAATCGCCAAAGCCGTATCCAATCTTTTCTTTCATCCCAATTTTTTGCAACATTGAATCGTTGCTGGTCTCCTTGTATACAGGTTTCTCTTTCGTAATCATAAGTTACATCCCCTTTGTTTTAATATTCCGATAATTAAAATATAAAGATCTGGCAGGCTAATTAGCTTAGCCAGACCTCTTTTAAATGAATTTTAATTTGAAAGTTTGTATACACGAGCTTCGTAAGGGAGTAATGTAAATTTGTTAATACTTTCTTCAGGATTTACTTCATTATTTGCGATTAGCAAGTGGTTGTTTGCGTATTTCCAATCCGTTGGAAGAACGAAGTCCGCCGGTTCCCTTGAAAAATTAAGGATTACCAACACAGCCTCATCCTCCAATGTTCTCAGGCAAGCATATACTCTCTCGTCATCTTCCAGGATAGGACGATAGTCGCCGTACACAATAACATCATTCTCTTTGCGAAGCCGGATCAGTTCCTTGTAATAGTAGAAGATAGAATCGTTGTCCTTTAACGACTGCTCGACGTTAATCTTTTTGTAGTTTGGGTTTACTGCTATCCATGGATTTCCCTCAGAGAACCCTCCATGCGGCAGGTCATTCCATTGCATGGGGGTACGAGCATTATCGCGGCCTTTGGAGTATATGTAATCCCAGGCTTTCTGTATATGTTCGTCCCCTTTGGCGGAGCTTTCATGGTAGAGGTTTAAGCTTTCTACATCCTTATAATCTTCAATGGAATTGAACTTTACGTTTGTCATGCCGATTTCCTGGCCCTGATAAATGAAAGGTGTTCCCTGCATAGTCATTAGGAAAGTAGCCAACATTTTTGCTGACTCTTTATGATATTTCTGATCATCTCCGAATCTTGATACGGATCGCGGCTGATCGTGGTTCTCTAAATAAGATGCGTTCCAGCCTTTTGCATGCAGTCCTGATTGCCATCTTGTCACGATCTTTTTCAAATCTGGAAGCTGCCATGGTTTTAAATCCCATTTGCCTCCGATTCCGCTATCGAGCCCCATATGTTCGAAATGAAAAATCATATTGAAGCTTCCAAGTGCTTCATCGACATACAAAAGAGCATCATCAGGCGATACGCCGTCCGCTTCTCCTACTGTCATAATGTCATAATTGTTAAACACTCTCTCTTTCAGCTCTGCCAAAAAATCATGTATTCCCGGCTGGTTTCGATGACAATCCCAAGCAGGTACATAGAGCTCTCCAGACAAATTGGGCGCATCCGGGAGTCCATCTTTCTTTTTAATAAACGAAATGGCATCGATACGAAATCCATCAATTCCTTTATCCAGCCACCAGGTGGTCATCCTATATAACTCTTCGCGAACTTCGGGATTTTCCCAATTCAAATCAGGCTGCTTCTTAGAGAACAGGTGCAGGTAATATTCATCTGTCAGTTCATCATATTGCCATGCAGAACCTCTAAACAGCGATTCCCAGTTGTTCGGTTCTTTTCCGTCTTTGCCTGGACGCCAAATATACCAATCCCGTTTCGGATTATCTTTGGAAGAACGCGATTCTATAAACCACGGATGTTCATCTGATGTGTGATTAAGCACCAGGTCCATAATTAGCTTCATATCTCTTTGGTGAATCTCTTTCAAAAGCTGCTCCCAATCCGCCATTGTTCCGAAGATATCCATAATATCTGTATAATCACTGATATCGTAACCGTTATCATCATTGGGTGATGGATAAACTGGGCAGATCCAGATCACATTTGCACCCAGCTCTTTTATATAGTCCAATTTGGAAATGATGCCTTGCAAATCCCCTATTCCGTCACCGTTGCTATCTTTGAAGCTGCTAGGATATATCTGGTATACGACGCTCTCTTTCCACCATTTCTTTTGCATATTTCGAAACTCCTTTGCGTGATTTTGATGCTGCCTGAAATCGTTCGTTGCCCCCAAAATTCTATTGAAAAAGCAGCAGAAATATGGTTGATGAAACCGATTAAAAAACCTTTTAGGTAAACGGTTTCCTGTTAAATACATTTCATCCTAAGAAAATAAACCCCGAAAACAAAATGATCTAATGAAAATTGCGTTAGAATCATAATTTCATGACGAAATGAAATAAACACAGGTAAACGTTTTCCTGTAATTAAGATATAACGCTTTCAATTCTTTTGTCAAGATAAATTTATATACTAACCACTTATAGTTGACTGGATGAAAGTCTTTGAATATAATATGTCTCAAATCTCCGGGAAAATATTTTCCTGATCGATGTATGCTCGATTTGAACTTTCCAAGAAAGATGGCGAAATCAGTTGAAAATAACGATTAAAGATATTGCCCAAATGGCTGGAGTATCTATTGCTACCGTTTCCCGAGTCATAAATAACAGTAAACCCGTCAATCATGATGTCCGTATAAGGGTTCTGAAGGCGATGGAGCAAACGAATTTTCTCCCCAATGCAATGGCGAGAAATCTTGCCAAGAAAGAATCCCTTCTACTTGGCGTCATGGTGCCAGAAGTGAAAAATACCGTTTTGGATGATTTAATCAATGGTATCAATCAAGTGTCCAGACTGTACGGCTATAACATCATGCTAAGCTTAACCGCCGGAACCCTTGAAAATGAGCTCCATTATTTTAATATGTTTCGTGAAATACAGGCGGACGGTATTATTTTAGCCAGTGAGAATCTAAAAGAAGAGCTTGTTAAAGGTATCAAAGTATCCAATATTCCACTCATTTTGGTTGGCCGGGATAGTTTAGATACAGTTCCGACTGTTCACGTAGATAACGTTACTGCAGCTTATGAAGCGGTGACTTACCTTATCCAACAGGGGCATCGAAAAATTGCCATGCTTCGGGTACGAAGCGGAGATATTGCCTCAGGAGATCACCGTTATCAAGGATACGTGCGAGCGTTGAATGAGGCGGGTATTTCCATCTACAAGGATTGGGTTGTGGAAAGCGGGATTTCTGTAGAGGATGGAATAACTTCTATGCGTAAGATTTGCGAAGCCGAATCAATGCCAACTGCAATATTTTGTGCTACAGACAGAATAGCGATCGGGGCGATGAATTATTTGCTGGAAATAGGGTTACGCGTTCCCGAAGATGTCTCTATCTTTGGCTTTGATGGTATTGATATGTCATCCTTTATTCGTCCAAAATTGTCAACGGTTAAATACTCTGCGGAGGAAATTGGCATGACTGCAGCGCGTAATTTAATCAAATTGATCAGAGGCGAGGAAATCTCTTCCCGGCATTGGATCGTATCACATTATTTAGAGAATAGGGATAGTGTTTGTACATTGAATTAAAACGATCTTATATTTGCCTCGGCCTGTGAAGTATTCAGCTTGCAATCTGTGTATATGGAAGTCATTCTTTCAAAAGAGCTTTCCCTATAAAAGGAGAAGCTCTATTTTTTATCTTTTATCATCAAGCAAAATGAAAGTGTCAAGAATGCTTGGTAAAATAAAATGGATTTCATATTAGCCTGCGAGACCAATATAACCTTGGCATATATTGATCGCTCATAAAAGGCTTGCTGGAATAAGGAAATACGAATAAGGAAAGACTCTTTCAAAAAGGGAGTTTTTCAGAAGTGATTGGACTCATTATCGCAATTATATTATTTAATTCGGTTGCTTTTTTAACAATTAAACGACTTACTACAAATCAAATTGTCCATATTTGGACGTTTACAATTTCTTTTCAATCACTCGTTGATTTGTATTTGGATTTTCAATACAAAGGTTATTGGTATTTTACTGCTAATCATATTGAGTGGTTTGCTTTTCTTCCGCTTACAATGGTTATACCACCGGTAAATACGATGTTTTTAAATTGGTATCCCTTTCATTCTTCGCTTGTAAAGCGGTTTATTTATACCTTTTTGTGGGTTCTGTTTATTCTGTTTTATGAGTCATTAACGTTACTGCCCGAACCCTGGGGTTACTTTCATTACGGGTGGTGGAAATTAGGTTATTCAGCCATTTGCGACCCGATTTTGCTGATACTTGTATTAATTTACTACAAGTGGATACGTAAAATTGAAAAATCAGCTAATCTTTAGTAAATAGGCTGTTATGTTATTTTTTATCTACAGAACCCAAATGAAGGACAATTCTCAGGCGCTTTTTCTGCATATTGTCCTTCATAACTCAAATGAAGGACAATTCCCTGTCACTTTTGCTCTATAATGTCCTACAGAACCCGTATGAAGGACAATTCTCAGGCACTTTTTCTGCATTTTGTCCTTCACAACCCGTATGAAGGACGATTCCCTGGCTATTTTGCTCTATTTTGTCCTTCACAACCCGTATGAAGGACAATTCTCAGGCACTTTTTCTGCATTTTGTCCTTCACAGCCTTCTTGCGACTTACCCCCATCATCCCCGAACAATCTCTCTGTCCCGCTCTAATAAAACCCTAAGAAATCATCACACTTGTATGCGCATCTGGCAGGATAAATAGTTTCGCGCTTTGTTAACCACATTTACGTTTTCTTGAAAAGCGACGGAATAAATTGAATTTTAGAAAAAATACATGTTAGATTTCCTCTCTAAAAGAAGAACATTGGTTAGATCCTTTGATAGAATGAGACTAATTTATGGAATAAACAATGTTTTATCCGTTTTACTGCAACAGTGTATTCGTTTTTGTTCCCGACGATTGGTAGATCTTGTCTGTATTTCGGTTATAGATTTGCAAGTTTACACAGAGATTCTCTATTAAATAAGTTATTAAACCCTATTTTCTCACCTGGGTTTTAATAAAATTTATTAACAAAAGGAGGATGTAACTTGAGTACCATTTCACCGGAAGCGACAAATGCATTGAATGTGAAGGATCCATCGCTGTACAATGAGGATCTTGCACCAGTTCCCAAGGAGAAAAGAAATTGGAATTGGATCAATTACACGACGGTATGGATGGGAATGGTTCATAACATCGTGGCGTATGAGACAGCGGGAAGCTTGCTTGGGTTAGGTATGAGTGTTTGGCAGGCGTTAGCAACTGTAATTATTGCAAATATTATTCTTATTATTGTTATGTGGCTGAATAGTGTTGCCGGTGCAAAATATGGTCTGCCGTTCCCGGTTTTAGTTCGTGCTTCTTTTGGCTATAATGGAGCCCATTTTCCGATACTTATTCGGGCATTTGTTGCTATTTTTTGGTTTGCGGTGCAGGCGTATGCCGGAAGTATGGCAGTAGGTGCTGTATTAGGTGCATTAATACCGGGGTGGAACAGTTTATCCGCCTTTAATATTTTAGGCATGGGTTTAAACGAGGCAATTGCAGTAGCACTGTTCTGGATTTTACATGCCTATATCATCTCTCATGGAATGGAACGCGTTAAATTTTTTGAGCTTTGGGCAGGACCGCTCGTTATTGTATTAGGTTTAGGGCTTGTCGTATGGGCGATATTCGTTTCGAGAGGATTAGGACCTCTATTTGAAGAACCTTCTACACTATCAGGGGGAGAATTTTGGGGCATATTCTGGGTTTCGGTAACCGGTCTTGTAGGTACTTGGGCGACATTGATTCTGAATATTCCGGATTTCACTCGTTTTTCTCGAAGTCAAAGGGATCAGGTGATCGGACAGGCGATCGGATTGCCGGGAACTGCCATTCTCTTTGCTATCATGAGTATTATCACGACATCAGGCACGGTTATTGCCTTTGGCGAACCGATTTGGAATCCTGTAGAGCTTTTGCAGAGGTTTGACAACCCTATAGTATTAATTTTGGGGGCTTTTGCTTTACTCATTGCTACGTTGTCAGTAAACGTGGCAGCTAACGTCGTTTCTCCGGCGTACGATCTTGTGAACCTGCTTCCTCAGAAACTGACTTTTGTAAGAGCAGGGCTTATATCTATCGTAGTTGCTATATTTTTCATGCCATGGCTTTGGTTCGATAATGCCGGAACGATTTTTAATGTTCTAGGAGCAATAGGGGGCGCACTCGGCCCTGTCGCCGGAATCATGGTAGCGGATTTTTATTTTGTAAGGAAAGGGAATTATGACTTAGATAGCTTTTATAAAAAAGACGGGATCTATGCTTATAAAAATGGCTGGAATCCGAAGGCGCTTATTGCATTAGGCATTGGATTACTCGCTTCCTTTATCGGTTTAATCATCCCGGCTTTACAGCAGCTTTATACCTATTCTTGGTTTTTAGGGATAGGGGCTGGCTTCGTATCCTATTTGCTGTTAATGCGAACTTCAAGCTCAGGACAGGAAGCTGAAATTGAAAAAGCCCCGCCGACAGTTAATTAAGAGACTTCAACTTCCAACGATAAATAAAATTCTTTCAAAAGGGTTAAAAGTTATGTTCAACTTTTAGCCCTATTTTTGTAAAAATCATATCATGTTTCAGATTGCTGCATAAGATCCTTCATCGAAGAAAACGATGCCCGTTCGAAGGAGGGAATGAATTGGTCAAGCAGTTCTTCAAGCGGTTTATTTGATCCCTTGGTTAATTCATCTAACAGTCGTTTTCCATCAGAGGAATCGCTTTCTGCAAACAGAGATGTTACAATTTGCGGATTGAACAGTTCGCGTGGATGTAAAAATAACGAATTCACCAGCCAATACAGTCCGTACAATTCATAATTAGATTGCTCCGTCGCCGATTTAAGAATGTATTCAAAATAGTTCTGTGCAAATTTCAATCCTTTAAATGGTTCAGAGCCCACATACTCTACACCCGGCCAACGCAAATCGGACACGCAATTCAACCACCAAGCGGGTTCTATTGAATCTTGCATTTTTTTGAGTACGCTAAGCTCAAAATCAGGCTCAGGATTGTTGTGCTGATCTCTCAGGCTAGCTTCAAGAATTTCTGCTTCGATCGCCGCGACAGTCATTCCTTGACCATAGATCGGATCAAAATTGCAAAAGGCATCTCCCATGACCAATAAACCGGATGGCCATCGTTTCATCTGTTCAAATCGTTGGCGGAATAATTCCGGCAAGCGATAACCCCGCGGAGCCGCTATAGGCTCAAGCTCTTGCCTTACTTCCGCAAACAACGGGCTGGCAAGCTGGGAAATCTCACGTTCGTATTGCTCCGGATTCGTTGAAGGGTAACGGCCGCCTAGATTCCAAAGTACAATTTCTGCTCTATTATTCTCAATGATGGAAAATACCCCTGCATTTGTTCCTTTAACTGGATCACCTGCTAAGTGAATCACATTCCATTTTGCCGCCAGAAGGGGGAGATTCTATAGTGGCGGGTGCTATATCCAAGCGATACCTTCAGCATCTCTGGCTTTGGTACGGCATAGCCAATCTCTGTAAGCCACCTGACTACTTTCGAGAAACGTCCGCTGGTATCGATTACAAGGTTTGCTGTTATCTTTTGCTGCTGCTGTTCGGCTGAATCGCGATCCCGAACTTGAATGCCGGTAATCGTAGAACGATCCGTTGATGAAAGCAGACGAATAACTTCTTTCTTGCAAAGGAAACGAACATTGGAAATGGCTTGAACACGCTTTCGCAATACCCATTCCAGCAGCGCTCTGCTGAATGTTGCCTCATTCTCTTGGTTTGCCATAACCATGCTTCCATATGAATTAATCATATGATTTAATTTGTTCAAAGCCGAAGGGGCTCCGTGTGCCAGCAATTCCTCGTTATAGCCAGGGAAGAAACGTCCCAAAATCAATATGCCGCGTGGAGTTAATCGATGGGGCTGAAAAGCTTGGGGAGTACCGGAACGGTTCTCGGGCTTATCAGGAAAGTCATCACGATCGATAATCAGAACTTCGTTATAATATCCTGATAGCACTCTTGCAGCCAGTAAACCTGCTATACTTCCGCCAATGACAATCACTCGTTCTGTATTCTTCTCTGCTAATGGAAATTGCCTATCTAGCATAAAAAATACCTCCCATTCGGTTAGTTGAGTACTCCATAGATTATTTCTACATTTATTTACACCAAATCATTTGAATGTTGATTGACTTATACAGTCAAAATAAGAATAAGTGCAATTTTCTGATTTGTCAATAAAATAATTCGGATGAAAAAGGGTTGATCTTGGAATCAGATCAACCCTTTCGCTTTTAATCAAACAATTGTTTAGAAGAAATGAAAAAACAACCCAAAAATAGAGTGCAAATAACCGCAATGAACCCAAATCCGCCGAAAACATCATATTTGGATGAAAAATAACCAAAGCCCAAACCTAGTATGATTAGAACAGCATTTAGCCCTAATGACTGAAACGAATCCATGGTTGCTCTCATGGAGGAATCGATTCGATGATGCAAATATCCTGTTGTAATAGGCTCAATGATCCCTGATATCAGACAAATGAAAAAAATAGCCAACAAACTCGTATAGTCCTTTATCATGGATACATAGAAAAGCCCAATGGCAAAAGCAGTGGTCACGCCCGATAATATCGTCCGGTATCGGAAGCGTTTTTTTATTGCATGCGCCAAGATATTGCCCGGAAGCCTCACGATCATAATGACTGCCGAGAACAGTCCGAAATATAAAACTGGAATCTCCAACCGGTTCAAATAAAGCTGCCAGAACTCATCAATGAAGCTTATGGCTGCGCCGGTAACCATGCCAGAGAGCAGCACAAGACAAACACTAGGATGTTTTCTGAAAAAGTGTAAGGAAACTGTTAGATATTCTTTGATCTTAATAGACTCATCGGATTTGCTTTTAATAACGGGCTCAACTAATAGTAGCGATACACACACAGACACAATCATACTGACAACAGATATCCAATAATTCAACTCAAAAGCATACCTGCTTGCCAAATAACTCCCTGATAATGCTGCCAAGATGATGGCAGAGAAATCACACACATTCAAGCGGCCGAGATACTTTTCAAAGGTGCGCTCCTGGCCAGTTTCCAGCAATGAATCATAAAGCAAAGCATTTTCTGACCCGCTGCTTGCCGAACGTGCAATGCCCGCTAAAAAAACAGCGACGGCAAACTGCCAGAATTCCGTTGCAAACAGCAGGATGAGAAACATGAAACCTTCTAATATGGTGCTTAACACGATCATTTTCTTCCGTCCCCACTTATCGGCGATAATCCCTGTGGGAACCTCCAACAATACAACAGTGACCGCAAAAATGATTTCTGTATATACGACCATCTGGATGGTCATACCTCTTTGTTCCCAAAACAATCTCTCAATGACATAAGCAGGTATTAGATTGTAAAAAAACCGGATTGCATACAGCTTCCTAATATTTGCTTTCACACTCATAACTTGAGCTCCTCTCATATTTTGATTGCAATTAGTCAATCAAAATACGGAGGTGCCCGTGAACGGAGTGATTCTGAATATTAGCAGGGGGGTCTTGCGTATTGTTTCATCATTTCATCTCCTTCACCTTCAGTTTGTTACAATCATCATACGGTGTAGGAAATAATTGGTCAATATAATCATTCCATAAAAAAAGCAATCCCCTTCTTGGCTAGGGAATTGCTTATTTTTCGGATGAAATTAAGTCTGCCACAAGAATATAGCGCTCTGGGGCGGCCCCGATAAAATCAAACGGATAACAGGTGGAGACAGTTAGTGTTGCTTTAGGTTTTGGTACGATTACTGTCCGGTCATTCTTGTCCACAATACGTACTTTTCTTACTTTATACGTAAATTTACCTGCGGAAGTCTGAACGACAAGCAGGTCGCCTTTCCCAACCTCGCCCAACTTACGGAACACTGTATCCCGGTGTCCTGACAGGACTGAATTGTCTTTTTCACCAGGCAACACACTTCCAGCGAAATGTCCCACCCCTTTTTCCAGTTCATCTTCATCTGTGCCGTGATAGATTGGAAGCTTTGCCTCCAGCTTCGGAATAATAAGATCGCCAATCACTTCTCCAATTTCAGGACGATCTTGGTAGAGTGGTTCCTGCTCTTGTTCCTTTTCGTTTGCAGCTCCCAAATTCACTTTGTAGTCTTCAGCATTTACTTGACCTGTCTTAAAAAGCAGGTAGCCTTTTAAAAAAGTATAGGCATTCGTTCCGCTAAACCACAGTCCAAACAAAATAAGTGCAGCAGCCAGGGAAAGAAGAAGCAAACGTTTGTTGCGTTTGCTCCTTCTCCTTCTTTTAATAGCACTTCTCATTCATTAGATTCCTTTAGCTCTGATGCGGCGGAATAAGAAAATACCAGCTGCAACAAATGCTAATCCAGCTAAAGTGTTTACAGCATAATCGGAAGCAGTTGTTGGAAGCTTGGCTCCTTTCACGGTTTTTACAGGTGATTTCTCCGCTTTTGGAGCTTCGGGTGCTGGATTATTTTCTGTCACGATTTTCTCTGCTTCTTTAATGTTTTTCCCGGTTTCTTGAATGATTTCTGCGCCAAACATATCTGCAGTTAACAATACATCAGCGAGAAATTCCCCTTGTTTGTTGTATATTTCGATTAACAGATCATATCCGTTTGTTGTGTTCATAGAAATCAAATCGTTAAGTGAAACTGCTTTTTTTTCACCGTCTTTTGCAAGATAATACTTTGTTTCTACTTGGAAAAGATCAAGCATGTCATTAAAAATATCAAAAATCTCTGCGACTTGTTCAGCAGTAAGCTCTTCGGCTGTTTCAAAATTCTCAAACGCCATCATTCGATTACTAAGCTCAGTCATCTTTTCTTCAAACGCAGGATCGGATAAATTAAGAGTTTCAAGATGATTAAAGAGTTTCTCAAGTTCCTTGTCTGTCAGACCAAATTCTGTGAAAAGACCAGAAAATTCGTCTATGTATTTATCGCCGTGTATATAAATATCAATAGTAAGCTCAAGATCTTCAATATATTCATAGTTTTCAAGAGAATCGTCTTTTTCTTTTAAAAACTGCTCGAGCGCCTCTTTTGATTCAAAGTCGTAATCCTTAAGAAGCTGCTGAAGATTGTTATCATCAATCGGTGTACCTTCCGAGCCATTTAAGTAAAAGTCCACAAATTCTTGAAGCTCTTCAGCAAATATAATAGAGGCGCCCTCTAATACGTCCTGACCTTCTTCTAGATCACCATTTTCAACAAGAAGTGCGTTTAACTCATCACGGGTCAAATCAAATTCCTGAAGTATAGACTGAATAGATTCTTCAGAAAGTGGTGTTCCAAGCTCATCGATAGACTCAAAATCTCCTAATTTCCACTCTTTGCTATCAAGATAATCAAGATAGTCTTGCTTATCCCAGCCAATATTCTTTAAAAACTCATCAAATTTTGGTTCGTTCGACTCAATTGCGAAAGTCATCACAGGTAAAGCTCCAAAGGCAATAACAACTGCTAACAGTAGTGATACTAAGCGCTTCATTCTATTCCCCCTAGCATTTTATAGTATAATTCCCAGAATATTATATTTTAAAAGAGTGAATATAGATATAGGACATTTTTACTATATTCGATGTTATGGTATGAAAATCGACATTTCTGAAAGAAAAAATCGTGTGACAATAAAAAAACATTTGTAAAGCGTTTTCAATTGTTTTATAATCGACTTAATCAAATTAATAAACCGGTTTATAAAAAGTGAGTTGAAGCAAATCGATGAATCATGTGATTGTTCCTTTAAATGTTTTTCCCAAGAATCAAGTCATAGAAAAAGGGCAGGAGTCTTTTCTTCCGCTCATCGCCCAGTCAGGAGCATATGGAGCAGAAATCCGCAGGGAACTGTTTCAAGAAGCGCAAGGTCTACCGCTTAAAAATATAAAAATCGAGTTGCAAAGGCACAGTCTGTATATCGTATACTCAGCGCCGATTGAGCTTTGGAAGGAGGGAGGAAAGCTAAACAACAGCCAGCTAGAAATGGTAATTGATGAAGCATACCGATTAGGAGCAAAGATTCTTAAACTATCATTAGGTCACTATCAAAAATCAACTTCGGACATACGTCTTCTAAAAGAAGTACTGCGGAACAGCAGAATAACAGAAAACAACCTGAAATTGTTGATAGAAAATGATCAAACGCATCATGGCGGGAATATTGACAGACTTCGCGAGTTCTTTGAAACCGTTTACGAACACAAGGTGCCAATTGAAATGACCTTTGATACCGGCAATTGGGATTATGTGAATGAATGTGGGGATCAGGCCGTACGTCAGCTGTCAAAGTATGTTGCCTATATCCATCTTAAACAGGTTGAAAGCATTGACGGTGAACGAGTTACCATACCGATTTCTTTGGAAAAATGGAGAGAGATAGAATCGTATTTTCCAAGAAAAATGTTAAAAGCGATAGAGTTTCCAATACAGTCATTGGATCAAATCAAAAAGTATATCGAAATGTTCTTGGAAAAAACGAATGAAAGTGAGGAGTCTTTGTGAATCAGTTAGATGTTATTACTTTTGGAGAAGCCATGGCTATGTTTATCGCGGATGAACCAGGATCGCTGCACAAGGTCAAGCAATTTACACGAGAGCTGGCCGGAGCTGAAACGAATGTGGCAATTGGTTTGGCAAGGCTCGGGCTTAAGTCGGGATGGGTGAGCAAGGTAGGGGAAGACGCTTTTGGAAGGTTCATCATCGATCGATTACAAGAGGAGCATGTCGATATCGGCAATGTTGAAGTGGACAACAGATACCCAACCGGATTTCAATTGAAATCGAAGGTAATCAAAGGCGATCCGGAAGTACAATATTTTCGAAAAAACTCAGCTGCAAGCCAATTAAACAAAAAGGACTTCAATAGCGCATATTTTCAATCAGCCAGCCATTTGCACATGACGGGAATACCTCTGGCAATCTCATTGCATACGAGAGAATTTGCTGAGCATGCGCTGAATTTTATGAGATCATCTGGGAAAACAGTAACATTCGATCCCAATTTGCGCCCTTCTTTATGGAATACAGAAGAAGAAATGGTAACAGTCATTAATAAAGCAGCATTTCAAGCCAATTATGTGATGCCTGGTTTGACAGAAGGGGAAATTTTGACCGGCTATAAAAATCCTAAGGATATCGCTGCCTTTTATTTAGACAGAGGGGTTGAGCTCGTCATTGTTAAGCTCGGGGAAGAAGGCGCTTATTACCAGTCGAAAAGTGAAGAAGGAATTGTAAGCGGTTTTAAAGTTCCCGAAGTCATTGATACTGTTGGGGCAGGCGACGGATTTGCTGTAGGAGTCATTAGTGGATTATTGAAACACTTGACGATAGAAGAAGCTGTAACTCGTGGAAATGCCATCGGCGCCATGGCCGTTCAATCTCAGGGAGACAACGATGGATATCCAACAAGAAATCAGCTAAACGAATTTTTAGAGAACAATAAACAGGGAGTGAACTAAGGTGAATCAACCAATTGCAAAAAAGCGATGGCTCCGATTAATCCCGGTCGTATTCATTACCTACAGCCTTGCTTACTTAGACCGTGCGAATTATGGGTTTGGCGCTGCTGCAGGACTTGCTGAAGATCTTCATATTACTCCGGCAATCTCTTCTTTACTCGGATCACTGTTTTTCTTGGGATATTTCTTTTTCCAAATTCCCGGCGCGCATTATGCTGAAAATAAAAGCGCGAAAAAGCTAATCTTCTGGTCGCTGATTTTATGGGGTGCGCTCGCCAGTTTAACAGGGATGGTATCGGACATCAGTCTCCTCTTTGGTATCAGATTTTTGCTTGGTGTTGTAGAAAGCGCTGTCATGCCGGCAATGCTCGTATTCCTTAGTCACTGGTTCACAAGTGCTGAACGATCCCGGGCAAATACCTTCTTGATTTTAGGAAATCCCGCAACGATCCTTTGGATGTCGATCGTCTCCGGATACCTATTAAATGCTTTTGGCTGGAGATGGATGTTTATTATCGAAGGTCTACCTGCGATTCTATGGGCATTTTTCTGGTGGAAACTAGTAAATGATAAGCCGAAGGACGCAAAATGGCTGAATGAAAGAGAAAGACAATTGCTTCAAGAAGAATTAGAAAAAGAACAAAAAGGGATAAAGCCTGTCAAAAATTACGGAGAAGCCTTTAAAAACAAAACGGTCATCCTGCTCAGCCTTCAATACGCACTATGGAGCATCGGCGTTTACGGGTTTGTCATGTGGCTGCCTTCCATCATTAACGCTGCTCCGAACATGGATATCGTGACAACAGGATGGCTTTCTTCTATTCCTTATATTCTTGCCATCGTATTAATGCTTGGAGCCTCCTTTTTATCAGATAAATTGTTAAATCGCGGGAGCTTTGTGTGGCCGTTTCTTTTGATTGGGGCCGTTTCGTTCTATGCTTCTTACGAAATTGGCACGAGTAACTTTTGGCTATCTTTTCTTTTGTTAGTGATTGCCGGGGGAGCAATGTACGCTCCATATGGTCCGTTTTTTGCGATTATTCCTGAAATTCTCCCGAGGAATGTAGCCGGAGGTGCTATGGCGTTAATCAATAGTATGGGGGCGTTAGGTTCTTTCGCCGGATCATACATCGTCGGGTACTTAAACGCCGCAACAGGAGGATATGGGGCGTCCTACATTTTTATGGCGGGATCACTTTTCTTTTCAGCAATTTTAACTGTGTGGGCACTGCATAAACCAAAAAAGAAGAGAGTCGCTACCCTGCCAGTACATTCAAGTTAATAGAAAAGGAGATGTTTCAAAATGCAAGTTGAAGAAATAAAACAGCGCGCGGTTGTCGCAGTGATCAGAGGTACAACACTTGATACGATTATTCCAATCGCTGAAGCCTTGAAAGCAGGTGGCGTCACAGCTTTAGAAATTACAATGGAAACGCCAAAAGCACTGGACATCATTGAGAAGCTATCGGATGAGTTGGGACCAGAAATTTTGGTTGGAGCAGGTACAGTACTTGATCCAGAAACGGCGAGAGCAGCAATCCTGTCAGGAGCACGGTTTGTTTTTTCGCCCACAGTAAGAAAAGAAACGATTGAAATGACCAAAAGGTACGGCATTATCAGTGTTGCAGGAGCCCTCACACCAACAGAAATACTGACAGCTTATGAATTTGGCGCTGATTTGATTAAAGTTTTTCCTGCAGCTGCAATGGGAGCGGAATATTTTAAAAGCATCTCCGGCCCGCTCCCGCAGATTCCGTTAATGCCAACGGGGGGCATCGATATAAATAATACAGGTACCTTTATTAAAGCGGGAGCGGCTGCAGTCGGTGTCGGAAGCACGCTTGTTAATACCAAGGAGAAATTATCAGAAGGTTATTTGCTGCAGCTTACGGATAAGGCAGAACGATTTATCAAAGAAGTAGAGCAAGCCAGAGATGGTAAAACGCTTGCAGGTCGTTTATAATTTAATAAATCGGTTTAGTTTGATCTTCTGCTACGAATAAATTGATTGAAAAAACAATGAAGGAGTTTCGTAAAATGAAAATTCAATTAGCGCTCGATCGCTTAACGATTTCTGATGCCATCCGTTTAACCGAGCAGGTCAGAGACTATGTCGATTGGATTGAGGTAGGAACTTCATTGATTAAAGAGTTTGGGGTAGCAAGCATAAAAGCCATGAAGGAAGCCTTCCCGGAAAAAGTGATTGTTGCCGATTGCAAAACGATTGATAATGCCAAATATGAATTTGAAATGTGCTATGAAGCAGGTGCTGATATTGCAACAGTAATGGGGGTCTCTCCAGCTGCCACCTTGCAAACGTGTGAAGCTACAGCGAAAAAATATGAAAAACAAATGATGATCGATTTATTGAATGTGTCAGAAGAGAGAAAGAAAAGCCTATTAATTTATCAAAACGCCATTTTTTGTGATCATGTAAGCAAGGATGAGCAGGAAATACAGGGATTGAAAAATGAAAGCAACGGATCACAATCAACTCTGAAATCCTCCGGGGTACGCTGGACGGTGGCAGGCGGAATTACATTCGATCCGATTGAAAGACTAAAAAAACTTAACCCGACTGCCGTTATTATCGGATCAGCGATAACAAAAGCAGATCAGCCGTCAGCCGCAGCTGCCCGTTTTCGAGAATTGATAGGAGGTACTCCATATGGAAACGTTAGATAGAATCATAGAAGAAATCAAATTTGTTTCAGGGAAAATTGACAAACTTCAGATCGAAAAAATGGCCGATCTCCTCGCACGTTCAGAACGAATCTTTGTCATTGGCGAGGGACGATCCGGCCTGATGGCCAAATCCTTTGCGATGCGGTTAATGCACTTAGGAGCAACGGTTTATGTAGTTGGTGAAACGATTACACCATCGATTGAAAAGAATGATGTACTTGTTGCTGTATCAGGTTCTGGTACAACGAAAAGTGTCGTTTGGACAGCAGAGAAAGCACGCTCGTTAGGATGCTTTGTGGCCGCAATAACGACCGATCCCGAATCTGAGCTCGCTTCCTACTCTTCACTAACCCTGCAAATACCGGCGGCTACTAAGTATCGTCGTGAAAATGAATTAAAAACGATCCAGCCGCTCGGTTCCTTATTCGATCAGTGCGCGCATATTGCATTTGATACGGTATGCTTGGAGTACGGAAGAAAAAACGAAGTAGGTCACGATCAGGCTTTCCAAAAACATAGTAATATGGAATAAACATACAAAAGAGAACTGACTCAGAAAGGAACAGTCTGTATCGTGTTCACTACAGGAAAAAAAGAAAGTATCAACCATCTCTAATTTGTTAATGATAGCAAAATAGGAGGTGTGATACTATGGCTCAAGATGTTCTTTGTGAAGTCAACAACTGTACGTATTGGGGTTCTGGAAACAAATGTAATGCGGATGCTATATATGTAGTTAGTAATAAAGGTAAAGAAGCATCAACTAGTGAAGAAACAGATTGTAAAACATTTAAACCAGAGCATTAATTTTTCTGAAGGTAACCAAAATCTTGGTTACCTTTTACTATTTATAGTATTGATAATAACTATCATTTTCATACAAATTACTTTTATTTTTACATCTCATTTATCACATTCGTTTGTATCTTCAGATTTATGATTTTTTCAATGATCTGTATGATGAAAGAGAAGAAACCGAAAAGGATTGATGGGATATAAGAAAACTTGGTGTGAGTTATAACATCACTAAAGGAAAAAACACACTTAATTCTTATTTTTTTATAAAAAGGTATTGATAAGCTTTCGATTTCTTTTGGAGTGTTGATCGTTGTGATTATGTCAGACAAAAACCAAAAAAACCAGCTGGTGTTTATCAATACAAATGAGATTGTGGAAACAGAATTTAGATTGGTCATTTAAAACTTATCTAGACCTAAATCGTAGAAAGTCATAAAAATTAAAGGGTGATACATATTAGTCATATATAATATGTATCGCCCTTTTACTTCTTCCACTATAAAATTATTCTGTGTTAATCTTCCAGTTGAACTTTTTGGTTATTCTTAGAATTGCCTGCATAAGCAAAAAGTGGTTCACTAAGTTTGAATTCAAAGGCTTCTCTATCAACTCTGCCAACAGTCATGTTGCTATCATAAAGCTGCAAGAGAAAATTGGCCATTTCATCGCTTGTATGGTATGTACTAAAAGTTTTGTCATAGTCATACTCGCTTGTATTGTTTGCCACTTTTCCAAATTCGGTTTTGGTTGCGGCAGGTGCCAAAACTTTAGCTTGTAATTTTGCATTGGCGGCTTTCAGTTCATGGGCCAATCCCTCGGTGAATACACTGACAAAAAACTTGGAAGCACAGTAGGTAACGGCCGTTGGCACGATTGTGTATCCGCCGACTGAAGATATATTGATTAGTTGTGTACCATCCACGTCTTTATAATCGCGCACATACAAGGATGAAAAGATAGTCAGGGCTTCCACGTTTAGGCGCAGCAATGTTTCAATCTTTTCCAAGTCTTGACTGGACACACTGTTATAGCTGCCGAAACCTGCATTATTAATCCATGTTTCGATTTGATACGGAATTAACTCTCGATAGAGTTGATGGGCGTTTTGACTAACGGATAGATCGACTGCTTTTATCACAATATCCAGCTCAGGAATTTCCTGCAAGATTTCTCTTTTCAGTTCGTTCAGGTTGTTTTCACGGCGAGCAACAAGTATGATATTTTTCTTGCGTTTTGCGAAAGCCTTAGCTGTCGCGTAACCTATACCAGAGCTTGCTCCGGTAATAACTGTATATTTCTCCTGTGTATCCATTTTAATCTTCCCCTTTAACTTGGCATACTGACCCCTAATATAAATTTGGGTAGCAAAATAATTTCAAACGTGTTTGTTTTAATGTGAGAATTTTCTCAACATTTCATTCGTGGGTATGCTTGGGCGAAACTCAAAATTATTTGCCTGTTCTATTTGCGTATTTTTGCGGGATACCTGAAGACAGTTCTTAGATTATAGTTCTACTTTATGTTATCGGACACCAAAAGCTCTTTCTAACGCAGCTGTATTCTCATAAATCTGATAACTAAGAATACGACCATTGTTAATTCGGCAAATAACTGACCACTCACTTTCGAATAAACTTCCAGTTTTTCTGACAATATGTTGAAAGGTACCCCAAGCAGCAGCCCATTCTCCCTCTCCCATAATATGATTAATTTGAAAATGTTGAGTGTCGAAAGAAGTTGCCAAAATTGCAATAAACTTTTCAACTCCCTCTTTCCCTTTAAAAGTTCCGTACAAAGGAAGCTGATCAGACGATTCCTTTCTCATAGCAATAAAGGTTGCATTTTCATCCACTAATTGAAGAGCTTTTTCCGTATCTTTACTCCATAATGCTTCAAAAAAACTTTTTACTGTTGTGGCTGCTTCTGTCATTTAAACTCCACCTCTCCTAAGTAGATATCAACTCATAAATCTACTTTAGTTGTTAGAGCGCGCTCGAAGTCAACATGTTTTTGTTTTTAGGATAATCCTAATTCGAGCTCTTTGTACAATTCGATTTTTTTATCCAGTACGTCGGAGTTTTCCTGTAAAGCTGCAATTTTCCCTCTAACTAGGACTTGATGCTCCTCAAGCATTTTCCGTCGTTCTGTTACTGTTGATTCCCCCTCACGTCGAAGATCAGAATAACGAAGCATCTGCTGAATAGACATTCCCGTCTCCCGCAAGCGAAGCAGAAAAATGATCCAACTCATGTCTTCCTCTGAGTAAAATCGCTTACCGCTTTTGTCACGTTGGATATCATGAAGAAGCCCGATTTTTTCATAATAACGTAGTGTATGAGTGGTTAATCCTGATCGGCTAGAGGCTTCTTGAATCGTAGAAAAAAGTTCTGTATTGTTCAATGTAATCAGCTCCTAAAAATTTCCTTTCTAGTAATATTAAATGTTCCTGGTATAAGAGTTAATTTTCATTCGTATTGTAACAGAATAATGATTGGGTTACCTGGAAAGACTTGAACGCTGAATAATTGTCCTGCCGGGATCGTAAAGGTAAACGGTGTCAGGACAATTGTGTTCGCCTGTTTTATTACGGATCATGGAGTTTAAGTGAAAAGGGGAAAAGTAGGATTTTAAGTAAACAAAAGTACTTAAGTTGTCTTTATGGCAGCAAACGAAAATACATAAAAACAGGGTTGGTGAGAAGAAAGAGTTTAATATTAAACAACCTTTTCCTATCGCAACAATTACTTATTTATTTTTATCTATTTAAGAAGAGCAGGCATTTCGCCTGCTCTTTTCTTTAGAGTTTCGTTAAAATCTTTCGAATATAATTTTAGATTATTCTGCAGAGAACAAGTCAGTTGAGATGTATCTTTCTCCAGTATCAGGAAGCAATACGACAATCGTTTTGCCGGCATTCTCTGGTCTTTTGGCAATCTCAACGGCCGCAAATGCCGCCGCACCAGAAGAAATTCCGACAACTAAGCCTTCACTTCTTGCCAATAATTGAGCTGTCTCAATTGCTTCTTCATTTTCCACTGTAAGAATTTCGTCAACGACAGATCCGTTATAGTTATCCGGCACAAAACCAGGGCCGATGCCTTGAATTTTGTGAGGACCCTTTTGGCCTCCGGATAATATAGGGGAACTAGTCGGTTCAACTGCAACAACTTTTACTGAGCTTTTTTTCTCTTTTAAAACTTCTCCTACTCCGCTAATCGTACCGCCGGTTCCAACACCGCCGACAAAAATATCCACTTCACCGTCAGTGTCGCGCCAAATTTCTTCCGCAGTCGTTTTTCTGTGGATTTCCGGGTTGGCCGGGTTTTTAAACTGTTGAGGTATATACGAATTTGGAGTCTCGGCAGCCAATTCTTCCGCTTTTTTGATGGCGCCTGGCATACCTTCCGGAGCTGGAGTAAGAACAAGTTCTGCACCTAAGGCCTTCATCAGCTTTCTGCGCTCAATACTAAAGTTCTCCGGAAGGATAATTTTTAGTTTATATCCAAGAGCTGCTGCTGCAAAAGCCAAGGCTACGCCAGTATTACCGCTGGTAGGTTCGATAATAACTGAATCTTTATTAATTAACCCTTTTTCTTCTGCATCTTTAAGCATTGCAAATCCAATTCTGTCTTTTACACTTCCTGCAGGATTGAAGTATTCAAGTTTGGCAATGATTTTTGTTCCTGCGTTGTTTTCTTTGTTAAAATTAGCAAGCTCCAACAACGGGGTATTACCAATCAATTGTGTAAGATTGTTTGCAATATTGGCCATTTTACTCTCCTCCATATGTAATTCTGATTATCTTTATCGGATAATTAAATATTACTACTTATTGATGGGAAATACAAATATGAATTGCTAAAAAATGATAGTGTTTAAAAACGAGCATGAATACATTTTCCTATGTATTAAAGAGGTTGATTACTATTTCGTTTTGATAAGGAAGATTTCCTTTAGGCAACTTTTCCTATTTGGTAATACTTTATTATATTTACAAAAAGGAACATCGCGAAGTCTGTGGGAATTACGCCAGAAATCTAAAAATACGAAGTGCTACCCGCTTCTCTTATTTCATTTTGATGTAGGGTTCGTCCCACGAATTTAAGTTAATAATTCTTTGAGAAACGAATGTGGTAGAACCCTACATTAATAAATCAATCTTTATTTTCCTCTGCGAGTGACACTTCGGCGGCCGTCCACACTAATTGGAACTTCGCCTTCTACAGTAACCCTTCGCACTACGCGATGTTGATCGCCATAGTCATTTATTGCGTAATGTTGTGTTGCACGATTGTCCCAAATCGCTACGTCGCCAGCTTCCCAGTGCCAACGTACAGTGTTTTCTAAAGAAATGATATGATTCTGCAAAACTGAAAATAGATGAAAAGAATCAGAGGACGACAAACCTAAAATCTTTTTTGCGAAATGCCCGAGTATTAATGTGCGTTCTCCTGTTTCTGGATGTACTTGTACAACAGGATGTTCAGTCTCGATAACAGTAGAGGTAAAGACTTCTGTAAAATGTTTTATTGCTTTTGAAGATGCTTGTGTGTGGGATCCTAAGTAATCATATTCATTGCTATGCAAGGCCCAAAGACGGTCAGCTAGATCACGTAACTCAGGAGAAAGATCTTGATAGGCCGCTGCAGTATTTGCCCAAACGGTATCTCCTCCAAAAGGTGGAACAACAACTGCACGAAGGATTGACGCTTTTGGATATGCATCAACAAATGATACATCTGTGTGCCAGGAGTTGGCTCTTCCTCCTCCATGAGAAGAATCCAGCTCGTGGATATAGTCTGTTTCTTCCCTAGTCGGTACTGTTGGATGCGAAACTAAATCTCCCAATAACTGTGCAAACGCTTCTTGGCTCTTGTCGTCAAGATGGTTTTGTCCTCGGAAGAATATCACTTTATATTTCAGCAGTGCCTGCTTTATAGCATCAATCGTTGGAGTATCAAGGTCATCAGAAAGACGAACTCCTTGTATTTCAGCTCCGATTCGTCCGGCTACAGGGTGTATTTCCAAATTTTTATCAGTTAAATTGCTTTTCTCAACTAAACTCATATTATTACCTCCTGTAATTTCCACTTCTGTGGGTGATTTAATAAAAAACACTTTTGATCATTTAAGACACTAGGTTATTCATTCATTCTTCAGAGATTCAAGAGCTCGTATATACCTGCCTCCTTTTTACTCGATGGGTTCGTTTCTGAATTAAAAGCTTGCCGTATCAGCTAATA
This sequence comes from Bacillus gobiensis, assembly GCF_001278705.1. Classification (GTDB taxonomy): domain Bacteria; phylum Bacillota; class Bacilli; order Bacillales; family Bacillaceae; genus Bacillus; species Bacillus gobiensis. The sequence continues at coordinate 3,273,330 of NZ_CP012600.1, read as the reverse complement.
CAGCGGCATTTAGATGACTGGTTAGCAATTCGGCTTTTAAAACATAGTAAACGCATCGATTTTATAAAGATATTAGAACCTGTTTAGAAGGAAGTCAAGAAAAAATATAAATATATTTAAAAGAGTGCCCGATTTATTGAAAAATGCTTTGACAAAGATTTTTACACAAGTTATAGTGTTATTCAAATAAAACCAATAAGAATAATAAGAATTAAAATCTTGGTCTGTCCTTTAGTCTGAAAATTTTAGAAAGGGGAGCTTGTACATGAGCAAGGAGCTAGAAAATTCGATTGAAATAAAAGAACTTTTTAAAGCCTATGACGGAAAGTCGAAAGTAAATGTGTTACAAGATATTAATCTCGATATCCGTAGCGGTGAATTTTTTATATTACTCGGACCAAGTGGTTGTGGTAAATCTACGTTGTTAAATATTATTGCGGGATTTATTAGTAAATCAGGAGGGGATCTTTTTATACAGAATAAAGAAATAAGCGGACCAGGAAAAGAAAGATCAATGGTGTTTCAGCAGCCTGATGCAGCCTTGTTCCCTTGGTTAAATGTAAGAGAAAATATTGAATTTGGAATGAAAATGCAAAAGGTTAGTAAAAAAGAAAGAAGCTCTATATCGGATAAATACTTACAGTTAGTTGGATTGAGCGAGCATGAGAAAAAATTACCAGAAGAGCTTTCTGGAGGTATGAAGCAACGTGTCCAAATTGCAAGGGTGTTAGCGAATAACTCGGAAATTTTATTGATGGATGAGCCTTTTGGAGCCCTGGACGCGCAGACAAGACGTACGATACAGCAGGAATTCATTCGCATATGGCTACATACAAAGAAAACAATCATTTTTGTCACTCATGATATTCAAGAAGCCATTCTATTGGGACAAAGAATAGGCATTATGTCAAAAGGGCCTGGTTCTTTTATTGAGAGTATCTATGATGTGAAACTTCCTTACCCTCGTGATATAACATCTCAAAATTTTAACGAACATTATAAAATGATTCAGTCTCACTTTGAAATCAATTCAAATACGAATAATCGTTTTAATGTAGATGAAGTTAGCGAAATTATTTAATAGAGAAAGGAGTGGATGGGATATTGCTAATATTAGTTAAAATCAGAAATTTTATCACTTCTGAAAATATAAGGCTCGGTTTTTTGGGGTGGGTTGCCGGAATCATTATTTGGCAGATCATCTCATTGTTCTCAGAACCTGAATTTTTTCCTGGACCGTGGGAAACCTTTCTCGGCGGTATTGAGTTAGTAAGTGATGGAACCTTGCAAAATTACGCTCTTATAAGCTATGGACGTATATTAACTGGATGGACACTTGGAAGTTTAATTGGGATTCCGATCGGTTTATTAATGGGGAAATTCCGATATATTCGTTTATTGCTAGAATCGTATTTGAATTTTTTTCGATTTATACCTGCTCTCGTATTTGTAACCTTATTTATTCTTTGGTTAGGAATAGGGGAGCAATCCAAAATCGCCCTTATTACTTATACGACTCTTTTTGTAGTCACACTAAATACAATGGCCGGTGTCCTTGCCATTGATGAAAATAAATTTCGAGCGGCAAGATCAATGGGGGCAACGGAGGTACAGATATTACTACATGTAATTCTTCCCGCGACCGTCCCTTATATATTTAATGGAATTCGTTTAGCAATGGGGAACTCTTTTATGGCGATTGTCGGGGCAGAAATGTTAGCAGCAAAAGAGGGAATTGGGTATTTAATTTGGACTTCCAGATTATATTTGAAAACCGATTGGATATTTGCTGGCATAATCACACTCGGCTTAATGGGATTTTTTATGGATAAAGTTCTGACAAACGCAGGCAGTTTATTGTTGAAAAAATACGGTGTGCGTAAAGCAAGCATTAATAAGAGAGAATTTGGTCAACAAGCCTCCTAAAAAGAAAGGATATTGATAATGAAATCAAAAAAATATCTTCCTAAAATTCTTTTTTCTTTCATAATCATTCTCTCATTTATTCTCGGTGGATGCGGTCAATCAACATCAGGGGATAAAGGAAATGATAGTAAAGGACAGAAAGTTTCTATAGCTCTGGATTCCGGTGTATTTTCAATTCCATTTCGTGTAGCGGGGGATCAAGGATTCTTTGAAAAACATGGGGTTAATGCGGAATTTTCTACTTATTCGTTTGGGATAGATACGTTAAACACTGTTATTTCGAAACAAGCTGATATTGGGATTGCAATGGACTACGCAGCATTAACCCGATTAGGAAAGGGAGATTTGAAAATTATTTCACGTTTTTCTTTACCTAATCCCAGTCGTTCACAATTCATTGTTAAAGATCGTATTAATAAACCAGAGGATTTGAAAGGCAAACGTTTAGGGGTACAAAACGGCACTGCAAATGAATACATTTGGGCAAGATATTTAGAGAAATTTAATTTGAAAAAAAGTGATGTAACGTTTTTACCATTGACCTCAACAGCAGAAATGTATGCAGCTTTTGAAAGAGGAGAGATAGATGGTGCCTGGTTTGAGGGTTCTTTTCTTGCCAGGGCTAAAGAGGTTGAAGAAACAAAAGTTTTGAATGACCTTAACGATATTGATTTTGCAATGAGGGGCTATGTAGTTGCTAGTGAAGATTTTGCACAAAATAAAGTAGCGGTTAAGAACATTTTGAAAGCTTTAAATGAAGCAAATCCATATATAAAGGAACACCCGGATCATGCAGCTGATTTAGCTTTTAAAGAATTGAAATTACCTGCAGATAAAGTTCAAGAAGAATTAAAAAAAGATTGGGTGTTTGATATTGCGTTTACTCAAGATGATATAAATCATTTACAAGATATTTTGGAATGGACTCAAAAAAACGCGTTAATAAAGGAAAAGTTTGATATTGAGGATAAAACCGCAATTGATCCTTTAAAGGAAGAATATCCAGATAAAACAAAGCAGCTTGAAAAATAAATTAATTGTTATGTAAACTAGAGCCCTTTTGTATAAGGGCTTTTAGTTTGATCGATTATTCTAATGTGTCTTTCCGGTTTTTATAAGTTCCACAATCATTTATCTTGATTATCCTCGGTGCTCTCACTTTCCTGTTCGGACGGATCGCGCTGCGGCTCAATGTCATCGTTCTGCTGCTCTTTCTTTTTCTGCTCAATTGAGTCATTTTGTTTGTCTGGATTTTTTTCACTCATGGATGCACACCTCTTTTCGTATTTAGTAATGCTTTACCCGGAATAATGAGTAATAAACGGTTTTCTCTTTTTGAAATCTATTAGGAAAAAAGCAGGGTATTAATAAGGGGAGGTTCCTTATAAAAAAGGGTATTATGAACCCGAGGTAATTAAAACAGAAAAAAACAGGCTCCTATATGATAGGAACCTGCCTGATGAATATTACTTAACAACCGAAGCTCCAATTAAGGATTTAGGCGCTTCACCGAGAGCTAATTTACAAATGTTAGCGTACCCAATCTCTTGATAGTTTTCAGTTAATAATTGTTTTAATACCGAGAAACCACGAGCATTTTTTAAACCGCTTAATTCTTTTTTATAAAGGTCAATCACAAATTCATCGATACATTTTGGTGAGTATTTATCAGGGTTTACATTTAATAGCAAGCAGCCCATATAATGAAACTTAAACTGGAGCTGGCGCGTAAGATGTATTAAGTGAACAAACCTGTCAAAAAGATCAGGGTGAGCTGTCTTGAACTCTTCAACGGCCAGTTTAGTCGTTTGCAAGTCACTCATAGAAGCGATAGTCATAAACAATACCTCCCTTTTACAACTGGAAAAGCCACCGGATCAATCCCATGGCTTTTTAACTGTAATAAATTGCGCCAGTTCCCGGCTTTTTTCTCTTCTTAGTTTGCGGATTTCTGCTCGCTCTTTTCCCGTTTCATAAAGATATTGTTCTTCTTCTGTCTCCGGGATAATGCTTGGAACTTCAATCGGCTTTTTGTTTTCGTCCAGTGCGACGAATGTTAAAAATGCCGTTGCAGCTATACGTCGTTCCCCGCTCATCATATCTTCAGCGATAACCTTGCAAAAGATTTCCATGGAGCTTCTTCCGGTATAGGAAACAAAAGATTCGATACAAACTGAATCTGATTGACGAATAGGGTGCAAGAAATCTATGGAGTCTGTTGATGCTGTCACACATTCTTTCACTCTAGCGTGTCTACGGGCAGAAAGTGTTGCACATCCATCTAATTTTTTCATCAGAACTCCGCCGAAAAGAGTATAATAGTTATTTAAATCGCTAATTAACACTTGATCAGTGTTTACGATACGTGTTTCAGACGTTTTTCTTGCCGTTGCTATTGCCATTGTATGACACCTTCTTCTTTGTGTTCTCAGGAGAAATCATATTTATCTACATAAAAAGTGTACTCCTTTCACTTTTTAGTGTAAAATGGTTAAAATTTATCTTGAACATAACTAATAATTATGTAAACGCTATCAAAATCCCTTATTTGGTTATAAAAAAAGCACCTTCGTATTAGGAAGGAGTGCTCAATGGTTATCGTATTTTAAAGAAATTCGATCTTTTGTGAACTGAAGGAATTCCTTTGCGACATAGGAAATATAATAATCTTTTTTCCAAATGATTGCTAAATCCCAGCTGATTGACGGATCCGTAACTTTTACTGCCTTCACACGTTCATCAAGATATTCGCAAGTGCTTTTAGGGAGTAAGGTGACTCCTAATTTGCTAGCGACCATTTCTTCAATAAATTCCCATTGTGAGCTTTCCGAGATGATGCTTGGTTTAAATCCTGACTTAGTGCATGCAGCAACAATTCGATCTCGTAGCGCAAAGTCTTTATTAAAAAAGACAAAGTTTTCATGCTCAAGTTCAGCCATCGGAATTTTCGTTTTATCCGCCAATCGATGTTCCGAATCGACGATCAGCATTAACTCTTCCTTCATGAAAGGATGGCAATCAAATAATTCCTGATTTGTCGGAAGAACAATCACACCGAAATCAAGCTTGTCGTCTATAATATTCTCTTCAATTTTTTTTGAACCGTCTTCAACTAACTCGAAGGTGATACCGGGATATTCTTTATGGAATTGCCCCATAATTGTTGAGAAAAACAAAGAATTAATGAGCGGAGGCAAGCCAATTCGAATATGGCCTTTTTTTAAATGAGAAATATTTTCCAGCTCTGTCTCCAATTGATGAAAGGCTTTATCAATGATTTTTGCCTGCTCATATAGAACACGTCCGGCATCAGTCAAAGTTAATTTTTTCCGCGAACGATTGAAAAGGACAACTCCGAGCTCTTCCTCTAAATTTTTAATCATTTTGCTAATGGCCGGCTGCGTGACAAACAAATGGTCAGCTGCGCGGGTAAAGCTATTTAAACGGGCAACTTCGATAAAATACTGTAGCTGTTTGATATCCAATACTTTCACCTGCTTGCAAACGGAAATTTATACAATAAAGTACCAATCGTTATTATGAAAAAATAAGACTATTTGTAGTGTAGCATATTATTGCAAATAAAATTTAAAGAATGTTCGCCAGCCCCTATACGAAAACAGGGTCTCATACTTTGAGACCCTGTTTCCTTAAATCGCGATTGATTGAATGATGAAACGGTGCTGTTTTACAAAGTATCCTTCCGTTTGAATCATTTGGATCCTTGTATTTTTCTATCGTAAAATCAGGTATTTGCCATGGGATAGCTTTTAAATAATAGACTATCGCTCCAATATCATAAAATCTTTGAACAGGAAATTCTTCAGCAAAAGACCATCTGTGATACCGCGTTTTCTCCGCTCATCCTCCGGCATGGCGGCATGCGACATCTCAGCCAGATCTGCCCCTTGTGTAATTGGCTGCTGGAAATATGGTGTCAGGAATGTATTGTCGGACAATCAACAATAGCTTGTGTGCTCTCGCCAACTGCGCATACGCTGCAATGTCGATTTCCTGCATCAGCGGGTTTGTCGGTGTCTCCAGGAAGATCGCTTTTGTCCATCCGTTATCATCGCTGCTGTTTCTTCCACAGTCCGAAATAGAGCGTAAATCGGCGTCACTCCGAATGATTCTAAAAAGAAATCGAACAGTCGATAAGTTCCTCCGTATATATCCTCCGGCACAAGCAGTGAGTCGCCAGATCGGAAAAGTGATAATACAAGTTGGATTGCTGCCATGCCCGAGCTGCAGGTAAATGCCTGATCGCCCTTTTCAAGCTTTGCGAACCCATCCTCCAGAACAGATCAAGTCGGGTTCTTCGTCCTGGAATAATCATAACCGGTTATTCCCCTATTCCGCTATGTACATAGGCGGTGGAAAGATAAACCGGCGGATTGACAGCCCCTGTCACTCCATCACTTCGATTACCTATCTGTACAAATGTCGTCTCCAAGCTACTTCCTATATTGTTTCTCACCCTTCTATAAAAAAAGACCCTTCTCCCCAAAAAGGAAGAAGGTTCAGTCATAACCAAATCAGCTTCTTATCTTTAAGGCGGATACCTTTTGGAATTAGCACCGTGTCTTGACAGACTGGTTGCTGAGACATCATAGGGCCAAGTCCCTCCGTCTCTCTTGATAAGAAAATTATTATTTATTTTTTATATTAAAGATATGTTACATACAGGAAAATCCGGTCAAGTCATTTTTTAAAGTTTTCTATCAAGTACAATTATTTCTGTTGAATTTTTTAGCTACAGCAGTTTCTGATGGCACTCTAAGTTAAAAAATAGGATTGACACCCAGAACTTTTCGGTCTATCCTTACAACTAATATTTCTTATCCAGATTGGTAAAGGGAATGGCCCTGCGAAGCCAAAGCAACAGGCTGCAAGCCGCAGTACTGTGCTAATTCCAGGTGTTTGTCACCGAAGATAAGAAGAGCAGAAGCTTAAAAAAGGCCCTCTTCTATTCGGAAGGGGTCTTTTTTAAAGGCAAAATCCGACTAATTCCATAGTAAATATCAAGATTATTACATACAGGAGGCTACATGATGGAGACCATGAAGCAGACACTTGCGGAGGTACATACAGAATTGGAAAATGATTTCGCAGAAGTCGTCAAATGGCGGCGATATCTGCATCAGCATCCTGAATTAAGTTTTCAGGAGACGAAAACCGCCCGTTTCATCGCCGATAAGCTGCGCAGCTTCGGCTACGAAGATATCCAGACAGATATCGGCGGGTATGGCATCGTCGCATCGCTGTCAGGGAAAGAGGCAGGACCTACGATTGCCCTCAGAGCTGATTTCGATGCCCTGCCGATAGTGGATGAGAAAGAAACAGCCTATCGATCCAAAATACCTGGCGTGATGCACGCTTGCGGACATGACGGCCATACTGCTGCTTTGCTGGGGACTGCCAAAGCATTGATCAAGCATAAAGACAGCCTGAAAGGCATAGTTGTCTTCCTGTTCCAGTCTGCTGAGGAAGTACCGCCCGGCGGTGCCAAGGCAATGATTGAAGATGGCGCACTTGACGGTGTCGATTATGTCTATGGCGCTCATCTTAACTCTGCTGCCCCTGTCGGGAAGATCGGTGTCGGTGAAGGATTCAAAATGGCCGCAGTGGATAAATTTGCGATCACCATCCAAGGAAAAGGTGGTCATGGCGCAGCACCACAAGAGGCTGTCGATCCAATCGTCATCGGCAGTGATATCGTAAGTGCTTTGCAGAAGATTGTCAGCCGAAGAGTCAGCCCACTGGAATCTGCGGTGGTGACACTGGGTGTATTCCAGTCCGGTAACGCATTCAATGTCATACCGGATACCGCCAAATTGGAAGGCACAGTGCGGACGTTCAATGCCGACATCCGCAAGCAGGTCAGACAGCAAATAGAAGCCATCGTTTCCGGAATCACGAGCGGTTTCGGTGCGACTTATTCCATCGATTACCTGCACGGCTATCCTGCGCTTTATAACCATCCAGAGGAAACTGCTCTTTTGCAGCAGCTATTCTCTGAACAATTCGGTGAAGAACAGGTAATAGAACTTGAAACTGGGATGGGAGCAGAGGATTTCGCTTATTACTTGCAGGAAAAACCCGGCAGCTTTTTTAAAGTCGGCTCCCGCAATGAGGATACAGCCACACACTATCCGCATCATCATCCGAAATTCGACATCGATGAGCGGGCATTGCTCATCACGGAGAAAGCATTCACGAAAATCGTATTCTCGTTATTGGGAAGCTAAGGAGGAAATGTCTTGAAGAAGAAATTTGCACTCATACTATTCGGCTTAGCGGCCACCATCGCCTTATTCGGCTGCTCCGGCAATTCCAGCAGCAGCTCCGGTACAAGCGGCGGAGAACCTGTTGAAGGCGGCGACTTGAATGTTGCCATGACGGCGGATCCCGACACACTGGATTGGATGTATTCCGGCGAAAGTGTTGCGAGAAAAATCGGCTGGCATATCTATGAAGGTTTGTTCGCCCTGGATAAGGATTACCAGGCTCGTCCTTTACTAGCTGACGACTATACCGTCAGCGATGACAAGAAAACATACACCATCACCCTTCGTGATGGACTGAAATTCCACAACGGCCAGGACGTAACTGCCGAGGATGCCAAAGCATCGATCGAGCGCTGGCTTAAGGTCTCTTCCGTCGGTAAGATCACAGCAACACATGTGAATTCTGTCGAAGCAAAAGATGACTTGACATTGGTCATTACGCTGAAAGACCCATATACCGCTTTGCTAACCGATCTGGCTGCTCCGAAAGCATCTGCTGTCATCATTCCTGCCGATATCGCGGAAGCTGCGGGTGAACAGCCGCTGAAAAATGAACAGCTGATCGGTACAGGTCCATTCAAATTCGATTCCTGGAAGCGCGGCAACGAAATCGTCCTTTCCAGATTCGAAGATTATCAATCTCGCGAAGAGGAAGACTGGGGCGGTCTGACTGGTAAAAAGACAGCTTATCTGGATACGATTCATTTCAAGATCGTGAAAGACCCACAAGTAATGCTCAATGGATTGAAGACAGATCTATATGATTATGTACAGTCCATCCCACTTGATTTGTATGATGTAGTCGATACCACACCTAATGTCGAACCAGCTATCTCAAGCAATGGATATTCCGTCATCACCCCGGATAAATCCGAAGCGCCATTTGACGATATAAAAGTCCGTGAAGCACTTCACGCAGCGCTTGATAAAGAGGCCATCGCCAAGGCTACTTATGGTAATAGTGAATTCTATAATCTGGATGGAGCCCTGTTCACGCCCGATCAAACAGCTCTTTACTCGGATCAAAACATCGATAATTTCGAAGCTTATGATCCAGATGAGGCGAAAAAGCTGCTGGAGGTCAGCTCTTATGATGGGCAGCCGGTGAAAATCATCTTCTCGAATGACCATGCAGAGTATAAGAAAATCGCCGAAATTGCAGAACAGCAGCTGGAAGCAGCAGGCTTCAATGTCGAGCTTGAGTCCTATGAATGGGCAACCTACCTGGAAAAATGGAGCGTTGCTGCTAACTGGGATATGGTCGTAGTTGGCTGGTCTCCGTTCTTCTCGCCAAACCAAGCCGGAATGGTCAGTCAGGATTCCAACAGCAGCGGCTGGTATAACAGCGAACGCTGGCAGGAGCTTGTCACACAGTGGGGTGAAGCAGAAGATGAAGCTGCCCAAAAAGAAATACTGGCTGAGCTGAATAAGACAATCTACGATGAGCTTCCGTTTGAAAAAGTAAGCAACCTTTCCACTTTGGATGCACGCACTTCCAAGCTGCAGGATTATGAAGATTGGTATGGTCCGCGCTTCTGGAATACATGGAAATCCAAGTAATGCCCCGAGGAAATCGCCTGCGTTACCGCTGGCGGTTTTCTTCCATTTCTAAATAAAGGAGTGATTCTTGTGCTTCACTATACAATCCGCAGGCTCCTGTCTGTCATACCCGTCATGCTCGTGGTCAGTATCATCGTATTCCTGCTCGTTCACCTGACACCTGGCAATCCAGCCTTCATCATCCTTGGTGAAGATGCATCCCCTGAAGCCGTTGCACAGCTGGAAGAACAGCTTGGCCTGAATGAGCCCCTATATATTCAATTTTTCGACTGGCTCAAACAAGTCATCACTGGTGACCTAGGAACAAGTGTCTATTCAGCCCAGCCGGTCACGGAACTGATTTTTGCCAATTTTGGTCCGACTTTCAGTTTGATGATCTTGTCCCTGCTCTTTATTTTGATCATCTCCATTCCGATTGCGATCCTGATTGTTTCTTTACGTAAAACGATTCTGGATCCATTATTCACAAACGCATCCCTGCTCGGTGTGTCGGTACCGGAATTCTGGCTTGCCATCTTGCTCGTGCTGGCATTTGGGGTGACATTCCCGATATTCCCGGTTGCCGGTTATATGCCGCTTGCCGAGGGTTTTGGACCCTGGCTTTATCACTTGCTTCTGCCTGCTTTTGTACTGGCGCTTGTAGAGATTGGTATCATCGCAAGGATGCTCAGGGACAGCATGCTTGATTCCGTGAATCAGGATTATACAAAAACGGCACGAGCAAAAGGTGTCCGTGAACGTGATGTATTGATGAAGCATGTGTTCGCCAATGCGCTCATTCCGACAACGACTGTCCTTGGCGCCACTGTCGCAGGGCTGCTTGGCGGGACGGTCATCATCGAAACGCTGTTCACCATCCCAGGAATCGGACAGCTGCTGATCGACTCGATTCACCGACGGGATTATCCGGTGATTCAAGGCGTGGTACTGTTCATCGCTGCCATCTACGTCTTCGTCAACCTCGTCGTCGATCTCTTGTATGCATTCCTTGATCCAAGGATCCGCTATGACTAAAGCCAAAGGAGGTACATAAACGATGATGTCCAAGAAAAGGAACATTATTGCATTGACTATATTCCTATTGATTGCCCTGGCAACCATTACTGCCAATTGGTGGCTGCCAGTCTCCCCTACGGCGATGGATGCCAACCAGCGACTGCTGGCACCGTCTGGCGCTCATTGGTTCGGCACCGATGATTTCGGTCGTGACATTTTCGCCCGTGTCATCGTCGCTGCCCGTGTGTCTTTAGCTGTCGGCGTCATTGTAGCCATCATTGCGACAGTCATCGGTACATTGATCGGTCTTGTATCCGGCTATTTCCGTAAAACCGATTTTATCCTGATGCGGATTGTGGACGGCTTTCTCGCTTTTCCTGCCCTGCTTTTGGCATTGGCACTTGTAGCGGCACTCGGCGGAAGCATCACGAATATCGTCATCGCCCTTACGATTGCTTTCTTCCCAGTCATGTCGCGCGTGGTCCGCTCCGCCGTACTGCAAATCAATAATGCGCAATACATTGAAGCAGCCCGGACAACAGGGACTAGCAATATCGTCATTTTATTCAAATATATATTGCCGAATGTACTCTCCCCTATCATTGTGCAAAGTACATTCATTTTTGCCAAAGCAATACTCGCAGAAGCTGCACTCAGCTTTCTCGGTGTCGGTGTCAATCCATCCACGCCAACTTGGGGAAATATGCTGCAGGAATCACAGATTTATATTACGATCTCTCCCTGGTTCTCGATTTTCCCTGGTATCGCAATCGTCATCACCGTCTTATCGCTGAACATACTTGGCGATGGACTTCGGGATGCTTTCGATCCGCATAGCATCAAGAAAAAGCGGAAACGCAAACCAAAACAAACAGCACCAGCTGCCTAGAGGAGGTTACATTATGCTAGAAGTAAAGGATCTGCATGTCCACCTGGATACACCAGCCGGCCTCGTCAAAGCGGTTGATGGTGTATCCTTCCGACTGGAAGCTGGGCAGACCATCGGCATTGTCGGGGAATCGGGCAGCGGAAAAAGCGTCCTTGCTCATTCACTGACAAAGCTGAACCCGGAACCGCCAGCAACCTATCCAAAAGGAGAAATCCTCTTCGAAGGAGAAAACATCCTGACAATGGATAAAAAGCGCCTGCGCAATCTGCGCGGGAAAGAAATCGCAATGATTTTCCAGGATCCGATGTCCAGCCTTAATCCTGTTTTCAAAATCGGCAGACAGCTGATGGAAGCCATCCAGACCCATCAAAAGCTTCCCAAAAAAGAAGCTCGCCAAAAAGCGATCGAGCTGCTGGAAGATGTCGGCATTCCAGATCCGGAACGCCAGTTGCAGAATTACCCGCATCAATTCTCCGGCGGGATGCGTCAGCGTGTCCTGATTGCCATTGCGCTTGCTGCCAGGCCGAAGCTGCTCATCGCGGACGAGCCGACAACAGCTTTGGATGTAACGATACAGACACAGATCATTGAACTATTGAAAAAGATACAAAAGAAATATGGTACAGCCATCATCATGATTACCCATGACCTCGGAGTGGTGGCAAATCTGTCAGATCGAATCCTCGTCATGTATGCAGGCAAAATCGTCGAGTCCGGCAGTACAGCAAATATTTTTTATGACACGGCCATGCCGTATACATGGTCGCTGCTGCGCTCGATTCCAAGACTGGATGCAGCTGGTTCCGAACGGTTGCTGCATATCGAGGGGAATCCGCCTAATCTGATACATCCGCCCAATGGCTGCAATTTCCATCCCCGCTGCCCATTTGCACGAGACGCTTGTCTTCAAACCGATCCTGCGCTTACTGAACGCGGCACCGGCCACTGGGCTGCTTGTGTGCTCAGCAAGGCACAATTCGATGAAGAAAAACAAGCTGTGGCAGAGCAGAAAGGAGTGCTGCTATCTTGACCGCATTATTGGAAATCAAGGATTTACACGTCCATTTCCCGATCAAGAATGGTGTATTGCAGAAAACGACTGATCATGTGAAGGCTTTGAATGGTATCGATTTGACCGTCCATAAAGGAGAAACTTTAGGGATTGTTGGGGAATCCGGCTGTGGGAAAAGTACACTTGCCAGAAGCATCGTCGGATTGCATAAGCCTACTTCCGGCGATCTCCTTTTCAACGGAAAGCCGTATACAGATGCATCTTCCAAGGAACTTTACGAGCTGCGCCGCAATATGCAAATGGTTTTCCAGGATCCGTATACAAGTCTGAATCCGCGCATGAAAGTGAGTGAAAGCATTGCTGCTCCTTTGAAGGCATACAAAAAGACAAAAAATCTGGAATCCCGGGTAAAAGAGCTGATGGAGCTTGTCGGATTGAATCCCGATGACCATTATAACCGGCTGCCGCATGAATTCTCCGGCGGTCAGCGTCAACGGATCGGAATCGCCCGCGCCCTTGCCCTGGAACCAAAGCTGATTGTCTGTGACGAGCCTGTCAGTGCACTGGATGTATCTGTCCAAGCCCAAGTGATCAACTTATTTCAGGATCTTCAGAAGAAATTGGATCTGACCTATGTATTCATTGCGCACGATCTATCCGTCATCAATCATATTGCCGACCGCGTCGCCGTCATGTACCTTGGCAAAGTGATGGAAAAATCCAATCGTGAAACATTCCAGACACATGCGCAGCATCCTTATACCAATGCATTGCTATCCGCTGTGCCTTTGCCAGATCCCGACAAGGAACGGGCACGGGAACGCATCGTATTGAAAGGCGAACTGCCTTCCCCTGCCAATCCGCCAACAGGCTGCGTATTCCATCCCCGTTGCCCGAAAGCGACGGAATTCTGTAAGACGAACATCCCCGTCCTGGAGGAACGCGGGGTGCCTGGACAGGAAGTAGCTTGCTTCTTCCCTGTTGGTGCGGAAGAGAAAGCGAGGATTACGTTATGATAAAATTCCTTTGTCTTTTGCTTTTACGGTTTTCGGCTCGTTCGGTACGGCCGAAGGCAAATGGAACAGGAACCTACGGAATGTAGGCGCAAGCCGTACAGTCCGTGGTTATCGGGCCATTTAGTGCCGAAGCGACACGTACAGAATGACAGAAAGCGTTTTTTGCTTTCTGATCAGTCTGTAGTGCTGCCGCCCAAACAAAAAACAAATAGAACGTTTTATACAGTAAAGGACTTTTAAAAATCTCTTCCTGACGGTGTTTTTTCAATCGTCATGATCCAATCTAATTCGTCGCTTGTTCTTTTTATTCATTATCCAAAGGAATGAAAACTTGAAAGATAAAAGCAGACTGATTTGGCCAGCTTTACACTAGCTGAAATATGACATATATAGCAACTTCAGCTACAAGCAAATAAATAATGTACCTGGAATAATTATATACGTCATCTTCATAATTTTTTTTACCTTTGAACGTCCATGCGATGCGAATAAACCCAATAGTGTTAATAATAAGATGATCTCACTTATTAGTTTAAAAGACATTCTTCCTCCCCCATTACAGGTTATGCTTTACCACTCATTCCGACATTGCCATCCATAGTAACCCAACTCGATTGCAATAGTTGATGCACTAACTTTAAAACCGGCTTTAATTAACGAATTAAAAATCAATCTGGCAGCTAAATCATATTGCTTTGTTGTGACGTAGGTCCAGATATAACCTTGTAACCATTGTCTTGCAATATTACCATAACTATCCAACCTGCTGGGTAAGAAAGGTGCCATTATCAGAAAGAATCCTTCGAACTTCTTTTATAGAGTAAGATTCATGCCGATTCAGAATTAAGTCGAATTGAGAGTCTTGGAAGGGAAGATCTGTATCCCCGTCAATGCTGACCACGTTTATTCCCATAGGTTCGAGCATCTTTTTAGCAAACAGGGACATTAGGCTTGTAGGCTTCAGTCGCAATGACAGATCCGGTAAAAGGTCCCAGCAAGGATAGGAACTCTCCGCCGCCAGTCCCCATATCCAACATCGAGTGAGCACGGTGAATAAGTGAAATCGCCATGCTTCCGTAAGACCAAGAAAGCAAGCTGCTACTCATACGGCCGGTTTCAGAAAGAAAGGAAAAATCCCATCCGGAAAATTGATGATCAGCATGTTTCATGAAATGTATAAAATTAGAATCGTTTATCATTCGAGTACCTCCGTTCTTTTTTGCAGTTCATGGGATTTAGCTGTCCTGCTTTTCAGGAGGTCCCCGTATCTCGTGATAACATTGTTATATAAATGGTTCCAGCATTCTATGCCGCTCCTATTCAGGTTGAACCAAAATTTTCACTTGGTTTTTTTCTTTCACAAGGGCATTAAATCCTTCTTCAATCAGGTCGTCTAAATCGATTTTTTTCGTTACGAGTTTATCGGCTGAGAAAAAGCCTTTTTTCATCAATGAAAGGACTTCAGGAAAGACGTTACGGTAACCAATAATTCCTTTTACAGTGCGTTCTTTGATCACAATATCGTTTGGAAGGATCTCAGCCCCTTTTTCCCATATGCTTACGATCACGGTTTCACCGGAAATATTGGTTGATTGAATCGCTTGACGCAGGACAACAGGGACACCAGTTACCTCAAAAGACACGTCAACCCCGCCGTTTGTCAGTTTGGTTATTTCTTCAACTGTATCCCTAACTTTTGATGGATCAATAATGATTGCTCCGAGCTCTTCAGCTTTTTGCTGCCGTTCTGAAGAAAGTTCAACCGCATAAATGTCAGAAGCACCAGCTGCTTTCAACGCTTCAATGACTAACAGTCCGATCGGTCCGCACCCAAAGACAGCCGCTTTGTCACCTGCTTTCAATTTGCTTGAACGAACGGCATAAAGAGCAACGGCTGACGGTTCAACGAGTGCCCCTTGTTCATAAGAAAGCTCACCAGGCAGCTTAAATACCAATTCTTCATCAACAGAAACATATTCTGAGAAGCCTCCGCCGCCGCCGGCTAATCCAAGGAAGCCCATTTGTTCATCAAGGTTGTATGCGCCTTGGTGACCGTGGGTAGCAAAAATAGGTTCAACGACCACGCGATCGCCGACTTGAAAGTTTTTCACAGATTCCCCGACTTTAACAATCTCACCGGAAATTTCGTGGCCCATGGTGACAGGTGCTGTTTCTTTCGTTAGGGGGTGCGGCTTGTCAACAGGTATAAAAATAGGACCTCCTAAAAATTCATGCAAATCACTTCCGCAAATACCGCACCATTTAATTTTGATTTTCACCTTGCCAGGTTCGACTTTTGGTTCCTCAATGTTTTCAATGCGAATGTCTTTTTGATTGTGCCATCTTGCGGCTTTCATGAATAATCACTCCTGAAATCACTGAATTTAAGCTATATTGACGATGCATACAATATGAGTTTTAAGATATATTAGTTTGGAGAAACAAGAGTTATAATTTAAAAGGTGACACTTGCTAAAAATATGTAAGCTCATTTTACTAAATATCCCCCAACCAACATGGATTCATATCGGAATGCAAATGATAGCTTAAGTTAATTGTACATCTAATTAAGTTTTAATTTAAATATTAATGCTCAATTTTTCCAATTTGATATATTAAAAAGAAATTATGAAAAAGCTGAAGTTTAATGGATTCTTTAATCATTTCATGTGGGTATTGGGTGTCATTGCTGTATGGGAATTTTTGCACGGAGCAACGTCAATAAAACAGAAGGAGGAATGATTATGGAAAGCGAGATCCTGAAAATATTTGATGATCAACGAAATGAAAAAGGGACTGCAACACGTGAAGAAGTGCACAAAAAAGGGTTTTGGCATGAAACGTTTCATTGCTGGTTTGTTAGCAGGGAAGATGATGTTGAATACCTTTATTTTCAGCTTCGCAGCGAGACAAAAAAAGATTACCCAAACCTTTTTGACATTACGGCCGCAGGGCATCTATTAGCTGACGAGACAGTGCGCGACGGAATAAGGGAAGTAAAAGAGGAGATAGGAATTGATCTATCATATCATGAGCTTGTCCCTTTAGGTGTTATTAAATATTCCCTTCAAAAGGAAGACTTTCTTGATAATGAAATGGCCAATGTCTTCATGTACGAAAACAGCATCGATATGCATGAATTTGAACTGCAAAAAGAAGAAGTATCCGGCATTGTAAAAGTCGAATTTACTCAGTTTTATAAGCTTTGCACAGGAGAGGCGGATGAAATAAGAGTACAGGGATTTCAAATGAATAGAGATGGAAAACAACTGACACTTAATCAGCTTGTAGGGAAGGATAAATTTGTTCCGCATGATAGTATATATTATGAAAAGGTTCTAAGCCTCATTAAAGAGAATCGCTGAAGAGGATATATCCACCCATTATAGGAATATATCCTCCCGTTTTTTAAATATATCCGACTATTAGAGGGAAATATCCTCTCTTGCTCTTAATATATCCGCTTGAGCGGATCACTCCTTTTTGAGCGGATGCGAAGCATAAAAATCTTCAACTTTTGTCTTATCAGCTAACGTTTCTTCAATCACTGTTTGGGTCCATGCTGGTACATCGGTGGACAATTCGTGCAAATCCATTTTGTAAAAGTCCTCTAATTCGTTTCTTGAGATCGTAAAGGAGTACGGACCCTCTTCAGTCGCAAAATGAAAGGTGACCTGCTCGACATTTTGAATCAAAATAAATAGAGAGGTGGAGTTGTAAAGAAAGATCCCCTTGTTAGCAGGCGAAGCCAAATCTTTCGGCGAGTTTTCCTGTAAGTTGTAATTCACAGTCAAGCCGTATGGGCTTTTCTTCGTCTGTAATGATATTTGTTGTTGATTTTGGCCGTTTGGTACAGGCAGCTTATTGAGTATTCCGATGACAGCGCCATTGTCTCCAATATAGCTGTCTCGATAAGGTAGGAGGTCACGGATGTTTTTTTCAGTCGTATTTGTTGAAAGGTACAATGACTCTGTTTGGGCTCCGTGGTCCTGCTGATGAATGACTGAAGTGAAAACAGTAATGCAAAAGATGAGTACGACGGCCGCTCCCGCAAATATATTAAAAACTTGCTTACCTTTAGTCCCGAAATGTTTTGTGCTTTCTTGTTCCATTAAGGTTCGATGGATATTCATTTTGACTTCTTCCCTTAAGCTGGGCTGAGGCATTGAACTTAAACGTTTTTCTAGCGTATCTTTATTAGAATTCATCAGCAATTTCCCCCAACTCCTTTTGTAATGCAATTTTTGCTCTGTGATAAGTTGTATGTACCTTTTTTTTGCTCCATTTCAATATCTCCGCCGCTTCTTCCGGTGATCCCCCGAATAATTAATATGTCCCGGTATGTTCCATGCAGCGTTTGAATCGCTTGAAAAAGCCTTTTGTTTTCTTCATTCAATTGAAGAATGGTTTCTGGTGTTTCTTTGGTGGCTGATTCGTGCTTATCATTAAGAGAAAGAAACTCCTTCCATTTGTTTCTTTTCTTTTTCCTGAGTTCATCAACCGCAACATTTCTCGCAATACTGTACAACCATGTCTTCGGGCTTGAGGTTCCTTTGAAGGAGTCAATCCCCTTTATAGCTTTAATAAACACTTCTTGAACAAGATCCTCCACATCTGAAGTTCCCATCCGGTAAATAAAAAAATGATAAATATCATTGCTGTATTGATAAAACCAATCAGAAATTATTTTCTTGCTTTCCATAGACTAGCCCCCGGTATTTCGCTTCTACTATATTAGACGAATGCTTGGTCAATTTATCTCAGGAAGATTTCTCAATTTAATTAAAAATAACACCATTCTAATTTTTGAACAGTGCCTGAGCATCAATTTTTTTGGATAAAATGCTGTAAAATGAGCAATACGATTTGATTTTTTAAGAATTTTCCGCATTCTTAAGAGGGGAGATCAGACCGAACTCCTGAAGATTGCTTATTAGAGATGAGTACGACGCATATCCAGGCTTAAAGAAGAAGAAATTTCTAAAGGTAGAGGTTCAGCAAACATTACAGAATAAAAATATAAAAAGGCTGACATCAAAAAAGAGTCAACCTCAATTGTTTGCTTATGGTCTATTACTGAAGTTCTTCTAGTAAATCGTCGAGGCGGTCGAACTGTGAAGCAAATCCTTGGACGACGCCCATATCCATTACTTGCTTAAGATTCTCGATTGAAGTGAATTCAGAACGTGTAATAAGTTTCGTTTTATCTTCAAGTTCAATGAATTCCATTGTTATCTTAATCTCTGGCATCCCGCCGACGGGTTGGCCATCCTCATCTACAAACTGATCAGTATAGACAATTTTTTCGGGGACGATTATCTCATGATATACAGCTTTTCCCCAAGATTCCTGGCCGAAAAATTCTCCTTGGTTCTCATCTGTGCAACGCATGCAATAAAGCCATACGCCGTCAGGCTTAAACTCAAATTTACGATTTTCTGTTTGCCATCCTCTTGGTCCCCACCAGTTGGCCAAATGTTCAGGGTCTGAAAACACTTCGAATAAGAGAGTTCGCGGTGCATTAAAGATCCTCTCCATAACAAGTACTCGTCCTTCTACGTTCGTAGTAAAACTGTTTTTCACTTTGTTTTCGGACATTTCCCTTCCTCCAGTCATTTTTTTCGAGGGATTGTCAGTCTTTTTTCGGCAACCCACTCAAATAATCATCCAATCGATCAAATCTTTCTTGCCATGCACCTTGAAAAGATTCCAGCCAATGATCTAGATCTTGGAATGGCTGCTGCCGTAGCTTGTAGATGCGCCGATTAGCAACCGGTTGCACCTCGACAAGTCCGGATTCATTTAGTATGCGGAGATGCTTGGAAGTTTGTGGCTGGAGGAGACCAAGGCGTTCAGCAATTTCCCCTACAGTGAGAGGACCTTCACGCAAAAGTTCGACAATGTGTAGTCGGTTGGGCTCGGCCAGTGCATTCATAGTTGTTGTGATTTTTACGCCCATATAACTTTTCTCCTTTCACTTTAAATATAACCATTTCGGAATATTCTTGTCAAGGTATATTGAGGATTCCGATGTATACGGTGAACGAGGAGCTCTATATCTTGAAAAATAAAGAAGCAGCATAATGCCTGCTTCTGTTTTATTTTAACCAAAAGATTTTAAGATGATAAGAATAATAAAAAAACAACCTATAGTCAGTCTACTTTTTTTCCTCTCGTCGATTGCCCGACGATAAGCTCTGCGCGAATCGATATTTTATTTTCTGCTTCTTCCTGATTCATTAGGTTCAGCAATGTTGCAAGTGCTGTTTCGCCCAACGCCTTTTCGTTTTGGCGGAGATGAGTGAACGGAGGCTGGCCGAACATAGTGGGCGGGCTGTCAAAGCAGATTAAATCAATGTCTTCGGCGAGATGCTTCGATTGTCGTTTAATTGCTTCTGCAGCAAGTAAGGCAATCGGGTATTCGAAGGCGAAAATGGCGGATATCTCCGGATACTGTCTTAGGTGGCGAAGGATTTTTTCTGCTTCCTCCTCAGGGATTCCGCTATCTCCATGAATGGAAGTCAGCCAGTGCTTTCTTTGAAAAAAAATACCTCGGTCAGCGCTGAATTGAATGACCGCTTTTGATCTTTCTTCAAGGACATTATTCGATTGTAGCGAGGGGGACAGGATGGCAATATGTTTATGTCCCAAAAAAGTCAGATATTCCAGACCGGCTTGGACGGCCCTTGAATTATCCGTTCTAACGGATGCCATGTTAATTCCATTGATTGTCCGGTCGACGACGACGATAGGGAACTGGGAGATGACAAGCTGAAGGATGCGTTCGCTTATATATTCTGATTTAGCGGGGAATACAATGAGTCCGTCTACTCCAAATTCCATTAGCTCTTTAATGGCCTCATCCTCTTTTTCCGGAATTCCGTAGGTTAAGCGAAGAACGACCATGCATTTTCCCGCAGCAAAGGCTTCAATGGCAGAGACGATTTCTGTTCCGTAATGCTCAGTCATACTAACCATCACCAGACCAATCACTTTTTGTGAAGATGAATTCTGATTTATGGTTGTTTGGTTTTTTACAAAAGTTCCCCGGCCTACATGACGTTCGACAATTCCTTCAGCTGCAAGCATTTCAAGTGCCTTCTTACTCGTGATTCGGCTCACGCCGTAGGCAGAAGCCAGGTCCAGCTCAGAAGGAATTTGCTCACCTGTTTTATAGGTGCCATTAAGAATATCCTGTTTAATTTGTTCATAAAGGTTCTTATATAATGATTTAGACATGAAGATCTCACTTTCTTTATGAATTGATATATCCAATTTCAGCGTAGCATAGAAATTTTAGAATAACAATCGTGAGAAATGCCTGTTTATCAATGATTAAAAAGAGTGAAATAAAAAGTATATGTTTACATATCAATTAGGGCCATTATATAATAGCAACAGATTTACCAATCTATGAAACTCAAATTGAATGCGCTTACAACATTCTTTATGATCTCGTGTGAAAAAGTGTACTAAGGGGGTTCACGGAATGACAAAAAGGAAGTTTGTTTGGTTTGCAGCGGTGCTGATTGGTGTTCTAATGCTTTCGACTTCTTGCTCCAGTGCATCAAATTCAAAAGAAGGGGACAAAAAGACGGTTACTGTCGTCTTTCGATCTGCCGGTTCTGAGGATCCGCTAATGAAATATTTTGATTCAGATGTTTTAGAGGAATTTGAAAAGGAGCATTCGGATATTGACGTGAAAATTACTCCGATTACTGCAAGTGAAGGTGATTACTTTTCCAAAGTAGCGCTTCAGATGAAATCCTCAAGTACTGCCCCTGATGTCGTGGCAGAGGATACATTTATGCTGAACTCGGATGCCAATGCCGGTTATCTCGCGTCCATCGACGATCTTGTTTCTAAGTGGGACGGATGGGAGCAAATCATCGACAATTTAAAAACAGGTGTCACTGCAGAAGATGGGAAGGTATACGGAGTGCCGGCTACATCCGATTCAAGAGGGCTTTGGTACAACAAAGAAATTTTCAAAAAAGCAGGCCTGCCAGTTCCGTGGCAGCCGAAAAATTGGGAGGATATTTTGGCTGCAGCCCGGACTGTGAAAAATAAAGTCCCGGATGTCAATCCGCTGTTAATGCAAGTCGGCAGGGCGAATGGTGAAGCTGTTTCGATGCAAACACTGGAAATGCTGCTCTACGGGACAGGTGACACATTATATAATGAGCAGTCAAAAAAGTGGGTGGTAGACAGTAAAGGGCTGCAAGATTCATTTGCCTTTATCGACCAAGTGTTTAATAAAGATAAAGTTGGACCTGAGTTGTCGGTCGTTATGAGCGGACAGTCAGGGAATATCGCGTTTGAAAAGCTGATGCCTGAAGGTAAATTGGCGATTGGATTAGATGGAAGCTGGAATGCGGGACGTTGGACGGAGAATGGACCTGCGCCGATTGAAAACGTCGAGGAAAAAATCGGCTTTGCCCCGATGCCGACCCAAAACGGACAGGAGCCGGGAACAATCACCATGTCCGGCGGATGGGCTTGGTCAATTTCTGAGAAATCAGATCTTAAGGAAGAAGCATGGGAGTTTATTCAGTTTTTGATGGAAAAAGAGAATAGCGTCAACCGTACGCTCCAGGATGGGAATTTAAATACACGGAAGGATGCCGTTGAGGTAGAGGAATATATAAACCGCCCGTTCGCAAAGGAAGCTCAAGAATATTTGAAGGCAGCTCAGTTCCGTCCGGCGAATGACAAGTATCCAGCTGTTTCAACACAGATCCAAACAGTTGTCGAAGCGGTGGCGACCGGCAAGCTGACTCCTGAGAAGGCAGTACAGCAATATAAGAGCGGAGTCGAAAGAGTAGTCGGAAAGGAGAACATTGAAGTCAAGTAGAATATTCTTCAATCAGTGGAGGGACATTCTAGTCCCCTCCTGCTTTTTATGGAGGATTAGCGAAAGGTGATGCTAAGAATCATGAATCGTTTATTTTTAATTGTTGGAAGGGGGAAAAGAAGATGGGAATTCCATCCCCCGATTTGAAAACAAGCCCTATTGTCATGAAACGGAATAGAAATCATGAAAGCAGAAAAGCAATTTTTTTCTTACTGCCTTCTTGGATCCTTTTGCTGCTGTTTTTTATCACACCGGTTCTCCTGACGTTTGGCTTTTCTTTTACGAATTTATCTTTAACCGGGGCTGATGCTGCGAACATTCAATTTGTAGGCTTTCAAAACTTCGTCAATATGTTTCAAGATCCCGAGTTTCGCATCAGTGTCTATCGCACCCTCGTCTTTTTATTTTTTTCCGCAGTCATCGGCCAGGTGCTGCTCGGATTAATTCTTGCTGTTCTTATGAAAGAGAAAAACATAACATTCCGCCGCTGGGTCGGAATGATTGTGATCGCCGGCTGGGTGACGCCTGAAATCGTCGTTGCGTTTTGCTGGGTGGCTTTCTTAAGTGATGATGGAACATTGAATACGATCCTGCAGACTTTTGGCCTCACCTCCGTATCATGGCTCTTTTCTTTTCCAATGGTGAGTGTGGTCATCGCAAATATTTGGCATGGGACAGCCTTTTCGATGATGGTGTTTCAATCTGCCTTGGATGATGTGCCGAAAAGCATTCAGGAAGCGGCAGTTATCGATGGAGGCTCTCGCTTTCAAATTTTCAGCAAAATTACTTTGCCGCTGGTGAAGGGTTCAATAGTGACGAATATGATGCTTGTAACCTTGCAGACATTGGGCGTATTTACGCTGATTTATACGATGACAGGCGGAGGTCCGGGAAATTCTACGCAAATCCTGCCAATTTTTATGTATAACCAAGCATTTGTTAATTATCAATTTGGCTATGGAACTGCAATCTCCCTTGTTTTGCTGGTCATTGGCATTATCGCCAGCTTGCTTTATATGCGCTCGATGAAGGTGAAACTTTAAAAGGAGAAATTCATATGAGGATATCAAAAAAGGAGAAAGCCGTTCATTATGTCATTCTTGTTTTTCTTGCGCTCTGTTTTCTGCTTCCGTTGTTGTGGATCCTTCTGTCATCAGTAGATTTGCATGCCGGGCAGGCCATTAAGCTTCCTGAAAAAGTGACGCTTGAAAATTACAGCTCCATCCTGTTAGATCCTGCGAACCTGCGATCCTTTGCCATCGGCCTGTTTATTTCACTAGGCCAGGCGGCAATTGTTGTTCTCGTCGCGGGACTTGCGGCGTATCCATTATCCAGGTATCGATTAAAATATAAGAAATCGTTTTTGCTTTCGATTTTGTTTATGACAGCACTTCCGATTACAGCGGTTATGGTACCTGTGTATCAATTGTTTTTGTTTTTACGGCTGCAGGATTCCATTTTAGCTACGACGTTGTTTTTAGCGGCGTCGGCTCTGCCGTATGGAATCTGGATGATGAAAAACTTCATGGATTCAGTTCCGCTTGAGCTTGAAGAATCGGCATGGGTGGACGGGGCTTCTGTACTTACCGGACTGCGAAAGATAGTTGCTCCGCTCATGCTTCCCGGAATTTTTACGATTGCGATTTTCACCTTCACAGGAAGCTGGGGGAATTTCTTCGTACCTTACATTCTTTTGCAAACGCAGGAGAAGCTGCCTGCATCAGTCACACTGTATCAGTTTTTCGGAAGCTATGGCATGGTGGAGTATGGAAAATTAGCGGCCTTTTCCCTGCTTTATACCCTGCCGTCCATCGTCCTTTACAGTTTTTCGCAAAAATACATGTCCAAGGGATTCAGCTTAGGAGGAGCAACAAAGGGATAAATGTGAAAGGGGAATACAGATGTCTTTTTTAAAGAAAAAACAAATCGAGAAAAGAATTGAAGAACTTGAACAGCACCGCTATCGCGAGCGGAGAAGCCTTGAGGTCTTTTTTTCAAAAGAAGATGAAGAAGCTTTAGTTGCCCCAAAGGTGCCTGAGCCTTCTGATTTTAAGGAAACGATTAACGTGGGAAGCTATTGGCAAGGAAGAGATCGTTATCTTTGGCTTGCAAAAGAAATCACTATTCCGAAAGAATGGGCAGAAGATACGGTTGTCGGTCTTTTTGACTTCGGAAAAACAGGGGAGGGGGGCAATTCCGGTTTTGAATCGCAATTGTATGTGAACGGAAAGATGTATCAGGCGATCGATTCGAACCACAAGGAATTGTTTTTTGAAAAAGAATGGAGCGATTCGCCAATTTATTTAGCCTTCAGGCTTTGGTCCGGTTTAGAGGGGGGAGGCGAGCGGAAGGATCAGGAGCATAAAATCGCCCAGGCAGAAATTGCGATCTTGGACGAACAGACAGACGACCTCTATTATACGGCCTATGCGATGCTGGAAACGATAAAAGTGCTGCAGGATCACTCTCCTGAACGGGTGAAGCTTTTGTCCCTTTTGGATAAAGCCTTTCGCATCATAGACTGGAAAGAGCCCGGATCGGATCCTTTTTATCACTCAGTTTATCGTACGAATGATTTTTTACAAGCGGAAATAGACCAGCTGGAAAAGCATTCAGACGTAACGATCCGCTGTATCGGACATACGCATATTGATGTCGCTTGGCTCTGGCGTCTCAAGCATACGAGAGAAAAAGCAGGCCGTTCATTTTCTACGGTGCTGAGGCTGATGGAAAAGTACCCGGATTATATATTCCTGCAAACCCAGCCGCAGCTTTACGCTTACGTCAAAAAGGACTTTCCGGAGCTTTATGAAGAGATGAAGCGAAGGATTGATGAAGGAGTCTGGGAAGTTGACGGGGCGATGTGGCTTGAGGCCGACTGTAACCTTCCGTCTGGAGAATCGCTTGTCCGCCAAATCCTCGAAGGCAGCAAGTTCATTAAGAATGAGTTTGGGAAAGACGTTCATTACTTGTGGCTGCCTGATGTCTTCGGATATTCATGGGCTCTGCCGCAAATTTTAAAGAAATCTGGCATTGACACGTTTTTAACCTCAAAGATTAGCTGGAATCAGTTCAACCGGATGCCGAACGACACCTTTACATGGAGAGGGATCGACGGAAGTGAGGTTTTGACACAATTTATAACGACGCCTGACCCGGGAAGCCCTGAAAATTCCTGGTTTGCCACGTATAATGGACAAATCCTTCCTACTACGGTAACGGGAACGTGGGATAACTACAAGAATAAGGAGCTCGCAAAGGAATTGCTGCTATCATACGGCTATGGCGACGGGGGCGGGGGCGTCAATCGGACCATGCTGGAAATGCGGCGTCGCTTGGATAAGATGCCAGGTCTTCCTCATGTAAAAACCGGAAACGTCCGTCCGTATTTTGAGGAATTGAACAAACAGGTAAAGGAAACATCAGAGTTTGTGCCGACGTGGGATGGTGAGCTGTACCTTGAGTACCACCGCGGTACATATACGAGCCAGGCATACAATAAAAAAATGAACCGTCTTCTTGAATTAAAGCTGAGAGAAACAGAGTTTATGCATGTTTGGAAAGCTGTATCCTTGGGAGGTTGGGAGACCTATCCAACGACCCGGCTGGAGGAAAGCTGGCGGACGCTTTTACGAAATCAGTTCCATGATATTATTCCGGGCTCCTCTATCCGGGAGGTATATGAGGATTCCAAAAAAGAATACGAGGAAGCTGAAGAAACGGTCGATCAACTGCTTCATGATGCTGTTCTTGCATTAACAGAACGTAAGGGTCGAGCATGGACGATTTATAATTCATCAAGCTGGTTGCTGGATGGAATCGTTGAGGTTCAAACAGACGAGGAAGGCACATGGGTGGATGAAGCAGGAAATGAACTAACAGCTCAGAAAAAGGATAACAGCTGGCTTGTTGAAGTGAAGCAGGTACCGGAAACCGGCTGGAAACAAATCGAACTGCAGCCTTCACAGAACAGGAAGCCTCTTGCCGCCGACTGGTTTGACTTTGAGGAGCAAGTGCTCGAAACACAGTTTTATCGAGTGGAATTTAATGAGCAAGGACAAATCCAGTCTCTATTTGATAAAGAAGCCGGCAGACATGTGCTTGCTGAAAATGAAAAAGGAAATGTATTTCAGATATTTGAGGATAAGCCGCTCGAATTTGATGCCTGGGATATTGATATTTACTATCAAGACAAAATGACCGAGGTTTCAAATCTCGAGGATTTCAAGCTGAAAAAAGCGGGTGCTCTGCAAGTTTCAATTGAAGCCAGCTGGCGCTACGGGAAGTCAACCATCACGCAAGAAATGATTTTTTATAAAAACCGGAAAGTGATAGATTTCTCCACTCATGTCGATTGGCACGAGCAGCAGCAGCTCTTGAAGGTCGCTTTCCCTGTCAGAATCAGGGCTACGCAGGCTACCTATGATATTCAATTTGGCAATGTGAAGCGGCCGACCCATTGGAATACGTCATGGGATATGGCAAAGTTTGAAACGGTTGCCCATCAGTGGGTCGATTTTTCTGAACAGAACTACGGAGTCAGCCTGCTCAATGACTGTAAATACGGCCACGACATTAAGGATCACGTCATCCGCCTGTCTCTAATTAAATCGGCAAAAGCGCCGGATTTTATGCAGGATCAAGGAAATCATCACTTTACTTATTCTTTATACCCGCACGCAAACAGCTGGGTCGAAGCGGAAACGGTAAAGGAAGCATGGAAGCTGAATCACCCCTTTACAGTTTCAGAAGGGTTTGCGAAAGGAAATCAGCAGCTCTTTGCCATCAATCATCCATTTCTCCACTTGGATGCAGTGAAAAAAGCAGAAGACAACGAGGATCTCATTATTCGCTTTCATGAATTTGCCGGCGGAACACAGGACGTCACGATCACACCTGCCTTTCAGTATGATGGCTGGCTGGAATGCGATCTTCAGGAACGAGGCACAGCAGAGGAGAAAAAGGCAGGTCCTATCAAGTTAACGGTAACACCTTATGAGGTGAAAACCGTGCGGATCTATAGAGGGGAGTAAAAAGGAGAGGCCGACACCTAAAACAGAGTCGGCCTCATTCTTATTTATTTTGATCGCTGTTCAAATTTCTCCTTAGATCTGACTGTTGTTTTTTCGCTAAATCATCGGTTGCAGCGCTGGTAAATTTCGCATTAACATCTGAGTTTTTTTCGGTGAGACTGCGGTTATTGTCTTTTTCCATGGATTGACCCTCCTCAGGTACTGTGAAATGTTCGGTTATATTTTTACCGATTCATGAAAAAGAATTCCTTATATAGGCTGCTTTTGTAACTTTTATATTTATTTCACACCTTTTTTATACTATTTTGCGTGAATAACAAATAATAGACCATACATATTAGTTCTTACTAAATATGTATGGTCCAATTTACGTTCCTTTTCAACAAGTGCGGTCTTTTCTTTAATAACTACTTGCGTTAACTGGTTTCGTATTATAGGAAATGAACATCTGTCGATCATAGAGCTTATCCACGTCTCATCTAAAGTTACTAGTAATAAACTTCATAAATTCATCATCCGATGATTCCTTTCTTTTGTTCTCCAGAAATTTTGCATCTTCACCTGCAAGATATCGAAAACGCTCTGTTTGATCTATTGCGGCTTCATAAATCACCTTAGCCACGAGTTCCGGTGTAGAGACGTTGGTCTGAAAACTTTCCATTTGCTTTTGAAGTACCTTTTCATGATAGGTTTTATACACTTCCAAGGATTCATCCATTATCAATTCCAAGGATCGACCTGTAAAGTCCGTGGCAATGTTTCCAGGCTCTATCACTTTTACCTTAATATTTTGAGTTGCTAGTTCATAGTAAAGTGATTCCGAAAATCCTTCAATTGCCCACTTGCTCGCATGGTAGAGGGATATAAGTGGAAAGGCAACACGTCCACCAATAGACGATAAATTAATAATCATTCCTGCCTTGTTCGTTCTGAAATGGGGCAGAATGGCTTTGGTTGAATTCATAACACCAAACACATTCACATCAAATTGCTTTTTGACCTGAACATCAGTCGCAGCTTCAAAAGGGCCAAATGCAGCATAACCCGCATTATTCAGCAGGACATCAATTTTACCGAAATGTTCAATTCCTTTTGTGATAGCATCTTGAATCGTTGCTTTTCGCTCGACATCTAGCTTTGTCACCAAGACACAATCCAATCGATTTAATTCCGTTTCTTTCTCTGGAGACCGCATGGTAGCCACCACATTCCATCCCCGCTCTGAAAAATAGTTGGCAGTTGCTCTTCCAATACCCGAAGAAGCTCCTGTAATTAAAATCGTCTTCATCTTTATCCCCTCCTTGTTTGATTCTTCGCAAAAAGTATATAACACAAAATAAACAAAGTAAACTAAAATTACTTATTTAGTATAGTGCGTTTCTTTTTCTTATATTGTTTATTTTGTACAATAATTCGATATAATGGTGTATGTAAAGAAAGGAGGCTTATTCTTGTGAAAAAATCAGCAAGTACTGACAAATACATCGAAAAGATCAAACCAATTATAAGAAAAACCAGGTTTAGTCAACTGACAATAGATGATATCGCAAGGTGTATGGATATTAGTAAAGGAACACTTTATAAGAATTTTTCAACGAGAGACGAGATCATAGAGGTAGTCGTAGCGCATTATATTAACTACCTCGATGAAGCAGATACCATTGTACAAGATGAAAATTTTTCATTTGCCGAGCGTTTCCAAAAAACGTTTGAACATTCATTGAAATGTGTTATCTATGTATCTGATTTGTTTTTAATTGATCTTAAAGAATCCTATCCATATTTGTTTGAAAACCTTGTGTCTGCCCAGCAAAATCGTATTAAAAACCTAGAGTCTTTCTTTAAAGCCGGTATGAATCAGGGGATATTTAACCGGATAAATGCTGTGTTGTTTATGGTTCAAGATGATGCTGTCCTTCGTCGCATCATGGTACCTTCATTTTCCATAAAGTATGATCTTACCTTAAAACAAGCACTTATGGACTTTTATCAAATGAAAAAGTATCAGCTGTTTAAACCGGAATATCTCAATACAGTTAATGATTCAGTTATTGAGAAAGAGATTGTTCAAACCCTATCGACAATCACATAAGCGCTGAACGTCTTTTAAAGGACAAAATCCTTCTTACTGGACTTAAGTGAAAATTTGTGAGTACAAAGATTAGAGGCCATTAACACCCTTTAATTCTTGGTATGGTGTTAATGGCCTCTAAAGAATTGTTTAAATGGTAAGCTTTAAAATTTTCAAATAACATGTACAAATGCATCTGAGTTTTTTTCGGTGAGACTGCGGTTATTGTCTTTTTCCATGGATTGACCCTCCTCTTTTTCAATGTGTGAAACCTCATGCTCTATCGTCACCCTATGTAAAGGTGTCACTTAGACATAGTTTACCCGATCAGTTTAATGCCATTCGTTCTTCTTATATGACAGCATAGGAAATGCGGCAGATCATAATATGGGAAACTTTATTCTAGTCTGCCGCTTAATTCTAGCGATTAGCTAAATCACATATTTCTACTGAGCTCATACTTTTCCTCGTAAAAGAGTAAGCTGCTGAAAAAAAAGCCAAAATCACAATGAATCCCCCTACCCAGGCATTTATGGTGACAGGATATTGATTCACAATTAAACCGCCAATTGCAGATCCTAAAGCCACCCCGATATGCAAAGAGGAAGTATTGAAACTTAATTGAATATCCGTAGATTCCGGAGCCGATTTTATCAAATAGCTTTGGATTGCAGGGCTCGGTGCCATATTAAATGTACACCAAACAACGACCACGATAAGTAAACTGATCAAGGAAATTGTAGCCAATGGCAGTAAAAGTATTGCTGTTGCGTGTAACAGAAGAGTAATAAAAATAGTTTTTCTGGCCCCGAGTTTATCCGATGCCAAGCCGCCAATCCAACCTCCTGCAATTCCTGCTAACCCATACACCAGCAAAATAAAACTAATCATTGAAGTTGATAAATTCATCGTATCGTGTAGAAACGGCGTAATATAGGCATAGATTGTAAATTGCCCGGTCATCTGTAAAATCGAAATGGCATGTGCGGAAACGATCTTCGGATTTTTCAGGGTCCGAAGCTGTTCCCGCAAACTTATCGTTGGTTGCGGTGCAACTTTGGGTAAAAAACGAACAATACATAACAAAACGATCAAGGTGAGGGCGGCAACCAGTGCAAATGTCGTGCGCCAGCCCCATTGTTCACCAATTAATGTTCCTAAAGGTACTCCTAGCACCAAAGATGCACTGATTCCCATGAAGATAATGCCAATCGCTCGACCTCTTAATTCGGGAGCAACTACATTCGCAGCTAAAGTTATCGAAAGAACAACGACTAGTGAACAGCTTGCAGCCAGAATAACTCTTGTAATCAAAAGTATGGTGAAATTCGGACTAAGCATTGAGATCATATTTCCGGTAAAAAAGACAAGCATTGCTATTATTAATAATTTCCGTCGTTCCACTTTTGACGTTAAAGCGATGAGTACAGGAGATCCAAAAGCGAATACAAGTGAGTAGACGGTGACCAGTTGACCAACTATCCCAACTGGTACTTGGAGGTCTGTAGCAATCATGTCTAAAATACCCCCAATGACAAGCTCTACTGTACCTACGACAAAGGATGCGAACGCCAAAATAAGTATTCTTTTATCCATAAAAGTTCCCTCCCTTGTATTAAGCGGAACTTGCCGTTGGCCGCACAATAATCTCGTTCACATCGACTTCAGCCGGCTGCTCGACGGCATATAAGATCGAACTCGCAATGGCGTCAGCCGGAATTGAAATGCGGCGATATTCAACCATTCTCTGTCGGGCCTCGTCGTCAGAAATACTGTCAGCAAGCTCTGATTCGGTAACTCCGGGTGACACAAGTGTTACGCGAATGTCGCCGCCAACCTCCTGACGCAAGCCTTCAGAAATGGCACGGACGGCGTACTTCGTCGCGCAATATACTGCTGCTGTTGGCGTTACACTGTATGCGCCTATCGAAGCGATGTTAATGAACTGGCCAAATCCTTGTTCTTTCATAATCGGCAGTCCCGCAGCAATTCCGTGTAGGACACCGCGGATATTCACGTCAATCATGCGATTCCACTCATCGGCCTTCAGCGCTTCCAGAGGAGAGAGCGGCATAACACCGGCGTTGTTCACAATCACATCAACTCTTCCATAAGTATCTTTTGTAAATGTAATAAACTCCTCCATTTGCTCTCTTTTTGTTACATCTAGCTCTCGATAATCGGCAAAGCCGCCTTCTGAACGGATCTCGGAGGCAAGAGCCTCTAATCGATCCGTTCTCCTTGCTCCTAAAACTACGCGGGCTCCCCTTTGAGCAAGCATACGTGCTGTCGCTTCACCGATCCCACTGCTTGCACCTGTAATAACTACAACTTTTTCAGATATGTTTGACATGTCTTCTCTCCTTGTGAGCTATTTATGTTTTTCTCGATAAAAAACCATTCCCGCGTGGTATAAAACATCATCGCGAAATTCGCCATCTGCAGTAAATCCAGTGTCATCTACATAATCAATGTGGTTTCCTTTAATGGTATAGCTCCCAGTGTAGGCACTTTTGATCGTGCCGCGTGCCTCGTCATAACGGCCATTAGGCAGGAGTTCTTGGCGGATATATCCGTCAGCGGTGACCCACATTCCGACATAAGGGTGATGCTTAGTATTTTGAGACTCCATTTTTTCTTCTCCTCTTTTGTTTGGATTACTTTCCGTTGTTTCTTCGCGGTTCTCTCGAGATGCATTCTCATTTGTTGCACATGCCTCTAAAGCAAACAAACTGATGAGAAAAAACGGAATTGTACGCCTGGCAATTAAGTTCACCTTTCTACCCTCCTTGGATTTGGATAAGTTAAGTATGAAACAAGATGGTTTTTAAGGGGTAGAGGATTAATACTGAATTATTGCCTAATTCTCCAAACTCAAATAAAATTGAGCTAACTATTAATATGGGGGGAGTTAGTATGGCGAGAGAAACAAAAATGGGATATAACGATCTCGAACGTCAAATTGAATTAGCGCAGTTGATTGAACGTTTTACTGACAAGGATGGAATACATTCGACGGCAATTCAATCGCTCTCTTTCATTCGTGCTTCCAAAAAAGGGGACCCAATTTATACAATCCATAAACCGGCTTTATGTATCGTCGCTCAAGGGAGAAAGCTAGTGATGCTCGCGCAGGAAAGGTATTATTATGATCCTTCTCAGTACCTTGTTGTTTCTGTCGACTTGCCAATTTCCGGGCAGATTCTCCAAGCTACCTCTCATTCTCCCTACTTGTGCCTCAGATTAGATTTTGACTTTCAGCAGATAGTTGACATTATGAATGAATCCGATAAACCATTGGGCGAAAAAGGAAGCTCTGAACGAGGATTGTTTGTTAGTAAAACGAATGTATCTCTTCTTGATGCCGTTATAAGACTGGTTCGGCTGTTAGAAGCACCCGAGGATATTCCCGTGCTGGCTCCACTCGCCATTCGGGAAATTCTTTACCGGATTCTTATGGATGAACACGGTGATTCTGTAAAGCAAAGGGCAATGATTGGCAGCCATGCACAGCGTATTGCGAAAGTAATTGATCTAATACAGAAAAATTTTGCTGAGCCTTTGCGGATAGATGTATTGGCGTCAGCTGCAAATATGAGCTCCTCATCGATGCATCATCACTTTAAAGAAGTAACGGGGATGAGTCCAATGCAATATCAGAAACAGTTGAGACTGCAAGAGGCTCGCCGCCTGCTGCTTTCAGAAACTGCAGACGCGGCAAATGCAGGCTTCCAGGTCGGTTATGAGAGTCCATCCCAATTCAGCAGAGAATATTCAAAACTGTTTGGTTTGCCGCCGATTAGCGATATCAAGCGGCTTCGTGAGTCTTGAATGTTTTTGTTTCAATATGTTGTTTGACTCCGCAGCCATGCAATAATATTTATTTTTGGAGGAAATGAATGGATTTAATAGATTTGCTTAAAAGTAGTTACTTATGGCATCTTTTTAGTTATGAGAAAAAGAGTTGTTTACGAGATAACCAGGCAAATAATGCATTTCATGAAGAAGTGAAAAAGGAATGTTATTTGTTCTATCAGCACTCGGAGTATGCGCTAATCCTCGAAAATGCATCGTGTCTCACTGCTGCTGACCTTTTCAATGAGGGGGATGTTTATATCACAGATAAAAAGTTCACCTGGACATATGTAAACACCCATGAGTCTTATTTAGGTCCTTACTTTAGTCGTAAAAACAACGAATAGAGCCGTAAATTATTTATACCGGTTTATTCACATCTTACATCTCTAAGCATCAGATTTTTTGACTTGAATCGTACTTTGATTTAAAATATGTTTAAACATTTAAACGTAGTTATCGAATTATAGGAGTGTTTCCATGGGTTCCAAGGCAGCTATAGAAAATTTCCGGACGTGTATCCCTCTTTTTCAAGCCCTTAGCGATGAATATAGGCAAGATATCATATTATTGTTGGGAGAGAAGGAACGCTTGACGGTTAGCGAAATTGCTGAACAGTCAAAGCTTTCGAGACCGGCCATTTCACATCATTTGAAAATTCTAAAACAGAACCATCTTGTTTCTGTAGAACAGCAAGGGACGAAACGGTATTACTTCCTCACGCTTGCACCTGCCTTAGAGCAGCTAAAAGCACTCATTCTTACGATAGAGGCAGATTGTAATTAAAACGAAGGATTGACAAGTGGTTTTCCCTAAATGATTTGAGTTTCATTATTGACTTTTAGTTTGAGTGTTTAAACGTTTAATCAATTATGAATAAAGAAAGAGGGAACGCAATGAAAAAAACCACAGTGTTAGTAACAGGCGGTACAGGATATTTGGCATCTTGGATAGTCAAAGACCTGCTGAAAGAAGGACATGATGTCAGAATTACAGTACGCGATAAAGGCAAGGAGGAAAAATACGAGCATTTACGTCAAATCGAGAAAGAGACTCCAGGGAATTTGTTCATTTATGAAGCGGACCTATTAAAAAAAGGGAGCTTTGATCTAGCCGTCGAAGGAACAGAATTCGTCTTCCATACGGCTTCTCCTTTTTATCTCAGCGGTATCAAAGATGCTTACAACGAATTAGTAAAGCCGGCAAAAGAAGGCACGCGTAATGTGTTGCTTTCTGTAAATAAAGCAGATTCCGTAAAACGAGTTATACTTACTAGCAGTGTAGCAGCGGTTCATGGTGATAATCGTGATATGAATGGGAAACAAGAGTTTACAGAAAAGGATTGGAATGAGAGCAGCTCCGTAGAACACCAGCCTTACAACTATTCGAAAACAGTAGCAGAGAAAGAGGCTTGGAGCATTCAGAAGGAACAAAATAACTGGGATCTCGTAACGATCAATCCAAGCTTTATATTAGGACCCTCATTAACAAAACGGGCGGATTCTACAAGTATTTCAACCATTCTTGATTTACTAAAAGGCACATATAAAACGGGCGTGCCTAAATTATTTTTCGGTATGGTAGACGTTCGGGATACGGCCAAAGCACATATACTTGCTGCCTTTACGGAAAATGCTTCGGGGAGATACATCATCTCTGGAAAAGAAGCATCAGTTTTTGATATGGCAAAGATATTAGAAGGAAAATTCCCAGATCAATATGCACTACCAAAGCGGGAAGTACCAAAGCCATTGATGTGGCTTATTGCCCCAACGCTTGGGTTTACCAGGAAATACGTTTCAACTAACGTCGGCCACAGCCTGAAATTAAACAATAGCAAAAGCATAAAGGATCTGGGTATGAACTATCGAAGCCTTGAAGCCACTTTGATTGATCAAAAGAATCAATTAGATGAAGCAGGCCTAATTTAAGTTTTGATTTCCAGTAGATTAGTAGCGTCATGAAACAGAACTTGTATCCT
The DNA here is from genome assembly GCF_001278705.1 of Bacillus gobiensis. Lineage (GTDB taxonomy): Bacteria > Bacillota > Bacilli > Bacillales > Bacillaceae > Bacillus > Bacillus gobiensis. The sequence continues at coordinate 3,237,850 of NZ_CP012600.1, read as the reverse complement.
AGTAATTTGTAACTTTCGTCCAATTGATTTATTTCTCAAGCTATGTCCGTTGAATCGATACAGTAAGCGTGCTATTTATTGAGTAATGACAAATCAAATAGGAGAGATGAATCAATGGCGAGTGAGCAGAACATAAAAAAGGCTGAACGGTACGCGACCCTTATCCCGATGAAGGAGCTTCGTTCAAAAGAGGATCAGTTATACCCTTTTTCAGTGTATGGGCGATTGAGGAAAGAGACGCCGGTACGTTATGACGAGAGCAGAGGCTGCTGGGATGTTTTCCGGTATGATGACGTACATTTCGTGTTAAAGAATCCAAAGCTGTTTTCATCACAGCGTGGAGGAGAAAGCGGCTTTCAAGGCAGTATTCTGACGATGGATCCGCCGCGGCACTCGAAGATGAGAAATCTAGTGAACAAGGCTTTTACACCAAAAGCGATAAGGAATTTAGAGAAACGAATCGAAGATGTGACAACGTATTTGATCGACCAAGTAAAAGAGAACGAGAGGATGGATATTGTCCATGATCTTGCCGGCCCGCTACCGGTGATCATCATCGCTGAGCTGCTTGGAGTACCTGCGAAGGATCGGGAGCTTTTTAAAACGTCCTCAGATATTCTCGTGGCAGGAGCAGAGGATGATTCGGAAAAAGCCTTTGAGCGAATGGCGCAAAAACGCAAGGAAGGCAGCGAGTTTTTAAGAGATTATTTTATTAAGATTATTGAAGAAAGAAAAGCTCATCCCGAAGAGGATTTAATATCCCTCTTGCTGTCGGCGGAAATTGACGGTGAAAAATTAACAGAAGATGAAATACTGGCGTTCAGTATCCTGCTGCTTGTGGCGGGGAATGAAACGACAACCAATTTAATCACAAATGCAGTCCGTTATCTGGTAGAAGATAAAAAGATTCAAGAACATGCTCGTGCTGATCTTTCATTGATTCAGAATCTAGTAGAGGAAACATTGCGTTTTTACCCTCCTATCCAAGCTATTGGCCGAGTTGTAAAGGAAGATGTTGAGATAGGTGGTCAATTTATCCAAAAAGGCTCACAGGTCGTTAGCTGGGTAGCCTCGGCAAACCGTGATGAAGATAAATTCGAAGAGGCTGATCGTTTTTTATTGGAAAGAAAGTCTAATCCTCATATGAGTTTTGGCTTTGGCATCCACTTTTGTTTAGGCGCTCCGCTTGCACGTCAGGAAGGTGCCATCGTTCTCTCTACTCTGTTGAAGAAGTTTTCCGACCTTTCAAAGTTTGAAGAAACAGCTTTGGAACCTATTCAAAGCCCATTTGTTTTCGGAGTGAAAAACCTTCTTGTTCAAATGAAAAAATAAAAAAAGCTGTTCCGTATATGAACCTATGATTCATATATGGAACAGCTTAAAAATTTTTTTAAACGAATATATCTAAAACAAGAGCTAGTCCAAATGCGATAAATGCTAGCAATGTTTCCATGACTGTCCACGTTTTAAAGGTTTCTTTCACGGATAACCCCAAGTATTCTTTAACTAACCAAAATCCTGCATCGTTTACGTGAGATAGCATTAACGATCCTGCGCCAGTAGCGATAACCAACAATTCTAAATTGACATCGCTCATATTGGCGATGATCGGAGTGATGATACCGGCTGCTGTTGTCAAGGCAACTGTTGCAGAGCCTGTAGCGACTCGAATTAAGCCGGCAACCAAAAAGGCAAGCACGATAGGTGAAAGTGACAATTGCTCGGACATATTGGCAATGGTAGTACCAACACCGCTATCGATCAGAATTTGCTTGAATCCGCCGCCTGCTCCGATGATAAGAGTAATTGAGGAGAGAGGCAGCAAGCATTCTTCGGTTAATTTTTTGATCAAGTCACCATTCATGCCTTGTCGGTAGCCTAAGAAGATATACGCAGCAAACACAGAAAGCAAAAGAGCCATGACAGGGCTTCCAATAAACGCGAGAAGATTCTCCACAAACTCTGGCAGCGGCAATAATGGCGCTATAATCGATAAGACCATGAGTAAAATAGGCAAAACGATTACGACAAAAGAAATTCCAGTGCCCGGAAGCTGTTTTATTTTCGTTTCAACCCGAATGATTTCTGGTTCTTTTTCAGGAACCACACGTTTATGAATCCATTTAGCAAATATCGGCCCCGCAATAATTGCGGCCGGGAATGCAATAATTAAGGAATAAAGAAGAACTCCTCCCAGATCAGCATTATAAATCCCAATTGCCGTCATTGCACCTGGGTGCGGCGGAACCAAACCGTGGACGATGGACAAACCGGCGAGCACGGGTACTGCAATCAAGAGAATGTTTTGATTGGTTGATTTTCGAATCGCTATCGCAAGCGGAAGCAAAATGACTAAACCGACTTCAAAAAATACCGGAATCCCAATGATGAAACCAGAAAGCAGCATCGCCCATGGGAGTTTTTTTGCACCGAATTTTTTAATGAAAAATTCTGCGACCTGCATTCCTGCCCCGGAGTCAGACATCATTTTTCCTAAAATTGTGCCTAATGCAAGAATTCCGACTAAATGGCCAAGAACACTGCCGACTCCATGTTCGTAGGCTTCGACAATCTTGTCCATGGATAGTCCGGAAAATACTGCTAAGAAAAGGCTTGCAACAGTTAGGCTGATAAATGCATGCCATTTCCAGAGTGATACCCCTAAAACAACGATAACAATAGATAATAGTGTGATGATCAGAAGATAGATCTCCATCTTGTTCCCCCATTCTTAGTAATCGTTTTCAATAATGACTACTGTGTCGTTTGCAACCGCTTAAACTTAATAGTAGAGACTCTATTCCCATTTGTTCTTTCCCTTTATACTAATTTTATCATAAATTTAATAGATATTATATTTTGATGTCTCGAAGTGTTAGTTGAGATCGTATCACTGCACGTAAAAAGGCCACCCGTAATTAGGTGGCCTGGAATCGTTTAAGGAACATGCCTTAATCTTTAAAAATGGAGTCAATCTTATCAATTTCTTCTTTCGTTAGCTCAACGTTCAATGTTTTTAAGTTGTTTATTACTTGTTCGGGTTTTTTTGCACCAGGAATGATTGTGTCAATAGCATCCCAGGTTAAGTACCAGGCAAGGACAACATGCGCCACCTCTGCATTTTTCGCATTGGCGATTTCACGTACCTGATCTACTTTTTCCAAGTTGCGAATAAACGCTTCCCCTTGAAACAGCGGAATTTTTGCCCGAATATCATTGAATTTCGTATCTTTTGTATATTTGCCGCCTAACAACCCTGAGGCGAGCGGGAAGTAAGGAACAAATGAAATATTATTTTCTGCTGTGTACGGCAATAGATCTTTTTCTGCTTCCCGTTTGAAAAGGTTGTATTCAGCCTGCAGAACGTCTACGTAGCCGTCTTTATTAGCTTCTTTTAATTGCTCGATGGAAAAGTTAGACACACCTATGCTTTTTATTTTTCCTTGATCCTTTAGCTCTTTGAGCGCGCCGACCGCTTCGTCCTTTGGTGTGTGTTCATCTGGAAAATGAATGTAAAACAAATCGATGTAATCGGTTTGAAGCCGTTTTAAACTGCTTTCCACGGCATCTTTTAAAAACGCAGGCGAGTTATCAAATTCCACCTCGCCATCCACAAACTTATGAGCACCCTTCGTTGCGATGACAACTGAATCTCTGGATCCTCTTTCTTTGATGACCTCCCCGATTAGCTCCTCTGAGCGTTCAGGTCCATAAATAAAAGCAGTATCTAAAAAATTGATGCCATGATCCAAAGCCGTACGAACAAGTTCTTTACCAGTTTCTTCGTTTAAATCAGGATAGAGGTTATGACCTCCTACAGCGTTTGTGCCAAGGCCAATGGGATTCACGATTAAACCTGATTTTCCTATTTCGATTTGTTCAGCCATTTAATATGTCATCTCCTTTTCCTAGATAATCATATCTTATCAAAATGGCGTGAAAGAATAGAAATAACTAGCTCATACTAGATTTGCACTTCACTCATTAATGCGAGAGTATTGTCTTCTGTATCTTTAAAGAACGCCATCCACGTCTCTATTTGTCCTATTTTGGCAACGAAAAGAGGTATTTTCATGTTTTCTTTTCTGAGCGATTTTCTTTAATAATCAGACTAACAGCCTTAGCAATTGCATCTCTTGTCTCACTTGGCATTTTTGCGGCATCTGTATCGTGCGATGGACCAAAAGGATTTGTTGCAGACCATGCGGTAGCTAAGGCCATGATGGCAGTCAAGAGAAAACCAGGAGTAAATGTCGTTCCTACCTGTCCGGCGCTTTGCGCATTCGTTATCGCTTTAATTTTCTTGTCACGGGCAGAGGCTCTCTCAGTTAAGCTGCCTACCTTCTGTTCCAAACTGTACCATGCCATTAGCCGCATTAGATCGGGATGTGTCATAGCAAAATCGAATACTCTTGCCGCATAACCAGGAAGATCCTCAGGTGTAAAGTCAATTTCTTCATAGACGCGTGTTAGGTGTTTTTGGAGAACAGTTGTAAAAAGCGTCTCTTTATTCTCAAAGTAAATGTAAATCAGGTTCTTGTTGCATTCAGCATTTTTAGCTATGCGATCAACACGCGCGCCCGCAATGCCATAGGAGGAGAATTCCTTCATAGCTGCCTCTAGAATCCGTTCTCTTGTTGCTTCAGCGTTTCTCAAATGATGTCCCTCCTATAAATTGAATTTTGTTTACAATATATCACATAGATCAATCATTTGACCAACCGGTTAGTTAGGTGTATATTCTAACTAACTAGTTGGTTAGAAAACTAGTATTCTTAATGAAAGAAGGAATTCACGTGACACAGATCAACACAAAGATTGCCATTGTTACAGGCGGAAGTCGCGGCATTGGCCGAAGCACTGTACTTAGTCTTGCAAACCGCGGCATTAACTCGATTTTCACTTACAATTCTAATCAAGAAGAAGCTGAAAAAGTCGTCTCCCTAGTACGAGAATCGGGGCGCAATGCCATCGCCTTACAGTTAGATACCGGTCATGTCAGCACGTTTGACTCCTTTGTCCAAAGCATAGGTCGGGCGCTCAAAGAGCTGGGAGCTGAGCGATTCGATTACCTCGTGAACAATGCCGGTATCTCGCATCACAATGCATTTGAGAAGACGACCGAGGAAGAGTTGGATAAGCTTTACGAAGTTCACTTCAAGGGAGTGTTCTTTCTAACTCAGAAGTTGTTACCGCTTATCAATGATGGCGGCCGGATTGTGAACATCTCCACAGGTCTTACACGCATCGCTGTGCCGGAAAGCGGTGCCTACGCATCCATGAAAGGTGCGGTCGAGGTCCTGACCCGTTATATGGCGAAAGAATTAGGTCCGCGCGGAATCGCTGTCAACACTGTCGCCCCAGGAGCCATCGCGACTGATTTCAGCGGTGGCATGGTCCGCGATAATCCTGAGTTGAACAAGCATATTGCAGAGATGACGGCTCTTGGTCGTGTAGGTCAACCCGAAGACGTCGGTCAGGCGATCGCCTCGCTGCTTTCCGACGAGAATCGATGGGTCAATGCCCAGCGCATAGAGATATCTGGCGGAATGTCGATCTAACGTCAAGGGGCGTCTATAATAAAAAGGAGTAAGGCAAGTTGAGCCTTACTCCTAATATCCCGCATTAACGGGCAGTAAGACCCTCACCTCAAGGTTATGAGTGTAAACGAGGAATACTAGGTGGGGGATAACTGCCCGTAAAAGCCCGATTGGTTCAACTAACAATCAGTGGGGGATTGATGTACGAAGGCTAAAAATATAACCTCCTATTGCAAAGCCTTCACTAGCATATCCTATGCGTTGTCCCCACTGCTTGAAGTTTCACTTTATGTGTATGCTATTTTTTCATTACCTCAGCCACAATCTCAAACGACCGAAGACGTGCTTTATGATCATAAATTTGACCGTTTATAATCATTTCATCCGCCCCGGTTTCATTTAAAAAGTTCTGCAATTTATCTTTAACCGTTTCAGGACTTCCGGCAATGGAAGAGCCTAGCTGCTGCTCGAGCGCCTGTTTTTCATAGTCACTCATGAGGTCTTCCAAGTGATCCACAGGCGGACGAAGCGGCGAAAGGTTATTTCTGATCAGGTTTAAAAATTGCTGATGCAATGAAGTCTCCAGGCGCTTTGCTTCTTCATCTGTATCTGCGGCTGTAACGTTCACACCAACCATCGCATACGGTTCGCTAAGAATGTTAGATGACTTGAAGGAACGGCGGTATAGATCGAGAGCCGGCAGCGTATGCTGTGGTGAAAAATGGCTGGCGAAAGCAAATGGGAGACCTAACTGTCCGGCAAGCTGTGCGCTGTAGCCGCTTGAACCGAGCAGCCAAATCGGGATATCCGATCCTTCGCCCGGAATCGCTCGAATAGGCATTCTTCCAGAAGCTGATAACGGATCAAAATAGGCTCGGAGCTCTGCTAATTGCTCAGGGAAATCATCACCGTCGCTTCTGCGGTCGCGTCTTAGCGCATGGGCTGTCAGCTGGTCTGTTCCGGGCGCGCGGCCAAGACCGAGATCAATGCGTCCGGGGAAGAGAGCTTCAAGCGTACCGAATTGTTCGGCAATGACAAGAGGCGCATGGTTTGGCAGCATGATTCCGCCAGATCCGACGCGGATTTTCGATGTGCCCGCTGCCACATGGCCGATAACCACAGAAGTGGCTGAGCTTGCAATCATAGGCATATTATGGTGCTCCGCCAGCCAATATCGATTGTAGCCCCATTTTTCTGCATGCTGGGCAAGATCAAGTGTATTTTGCAACGACTGAGAAGGGCTTCCTCCGTCAATAATTGGTGAAAGGTCCAGCACTGAAAATTTTATATCGCTTAATTGTTTTGCTTTCTTATTTTCAGACATCGCTTCATCTTCCTTCGTTTATGATCATGTATCAGGGTCATTCCCCAAAAACATATTTACATTTTATCAAGCGATGACGCCGGCTCAAAATATAACGACTTGGGATTAAGGGATCAGCCGTTTAATCAAACGTTTAATTAAACGGCAGCTCCTTGCATATTAAGCAGGGAACCGATATGATTTGGTTAAATCAACCATCCATAAGAAAGGGTGAACAAAGATGGCAAACCAGCTGCCGCCGGGTCAATTTGAAACAGAGAAATGGCCAATTTTGCATCAGGGTGACGTTTACCAATTTGATGAAGACACATGGAATTTCAGGTTGTTTGGCAAGGTAAAAGAAGAAATCACGTTATCCTATTCGGACGTAATGAATCTTCCAAAAACGGTATCAACGATTGACATGCATTGTGTAACAACTTGGTCCAAATTCGGTTCAAGCTTTGAAGGAATCGCACTGCGTGAACTGGTAAACTTAGTTGAGCTTGAGAAGGATGTCAGCTATATTAAAATTTACGGCTACTATAACGGAGACCGGTTTGGCTATTCTGCGAATTTGCCGCTTGAAGCGCTGCTTGGAGACGATGCTTTGTTCGTGTACCGGTGGAAGGATTCGAATGAGAAGGAATGGGAGGGCATATCTCCAAAGCACGGGTATCCGCTGCGATTTATCCCGCCGGAGTCCTTCTATTTATGGAAGGGTTCGAAATGGGCGTCTGGCATTGAATTTATGAAGGAAGATGAAGCAGGATTTTGGGAGGAATTGGGCTACTCGATGACGGCAAATTCGTTTAAAGAGGAGCGATATCGCTAATTTTTTCGCGGAATGGAGCGAACTTAATCTCTGCATTCGTATATTAGGCCAACCGGAATGACTGGTTGGCCTTAAATTTATTTCAATAAAACGGCCGAAAGGAGAATTGTATGGTTACCTTGCTTATAGCAGATAGAGATCCTAATGAATGTATCGGTATTGAATGGCTCGTTAAAAACTATTCGATTGGGTTTGAGCGGCAATATCTGGTTCATACGATGGATGATTTAGTAAAGACGATTGAAGAGGACAATCCGTCTGTTCTTTGTTTAGAAATTGATTTAGTACCGGCCTCACAATTCGAAACGGTCAAGAGATTAATCCAGCGATATGCGATCAAAACGATTGTTGTAACAGCGGAGGCTACATTTGAAAGAGCATTGCAGGCATTAGAGGTGAGGGCCTATGAATTTTGGGTCAAACCGTTTTCCTTGGAAAAGGTAAAAAAGACACTGCAATCAGTCTATCGACAATCGAAGACGCCAAAAAGGAATAGCGTTCTAATCGAAACAAATCAAAATCCGATTGGATACAATCATTTGCTGCAGAAGAATGATAAAACAAGAGGAATAAAATTTGTTAGTCTGCTTCAAATGAATAAAAGCCGCTTAGCGGATCTTCATCGGTTCTTAAAAGAATACCCGTTTCCTTCATCGGTTGCGATTTTGCCATTGAGTGAAATGATTGCTGTTGTACATACGGATAATAACCTGGATGCAGCAGATGTTTATCAGGAGCTGAGAACGATTTTAAGAGAGTGGAATGAAAGGTATCAAGAAGCGGTAACGATCGTCCTTTACTACTCAAAAAATACCTCCATTTCACTTCACGAAAAATATTTGAATGCATTGAATGCGTTTGAAATCCGTTTTTTTCAAGGGAACCGTGACATCACGCTAATTGAAGACGATGTGAAATGGGAAACGATTGATCCCTTCCTCACCTCCTCAGAACAAAGGGCATGGATTGAGATGTTGAACAATAAAGATAAAGAGAGCATTAAACACTGGATGTATCAGCAATTTCTCAACATCAAAGAGCCATATCCGAGCCCTGGATTACTTCGAATTCGCTTAACAAGCATTTTAGCGCAAATCCGCCGCTTTATGAAAAACTTTCATTTGGACACGGTAAATCCGTTTGAAATGTCGTATCAGAAGGTATTTCAATCGATCTTATATGAGACAGTCTTGTACCGAATTGTTCAGGATTTGCTTTTATTTGTCTATGAAGTCATTGACGGTGTGAGCCTCCAGCAGCAAAAAGCAACAACAGATATTGTGGAACAAGCGATACATTATATCCAAACCCATTATAAAAATCCGAATCTTTCCTTAGAGAATGTGGCCAATTTTGTGGATAGAAGCTCCTCATATACGAGTCATATACTGGCGAAACGATTAGGGACCAATTTTCGGGAACTGGTCAATCAGATGAGAATGAAGGAAGCGGAAAAGCTGCTTCTAGGAAGCAACATGGGCATCCAGCAGATCTCTTATGAAATAGGTTTTCGGAATGCTAATTATTTCAGCCGCGTATTTAAACAAAAGCACAATACAACGCCCAGAGAATTCAAAGCGAAAAAAAGCATCTGAATCGAAAAAAAATGCTATAAATACAAAAATAAATGCTAATAATAGTGATCTGATCGAAAAAGATTATCTTAATTTCAAAACTTCTATTCTATTTTTCTGAGGCGATTCTTATTAAAATAAAATAAATAATCAGAAAATTCCAAAGAGTAGGAGGATTAATATGGATCAAATCAATGAAAAAAAAGAGGTCAAACAATACAAAGGCTTTGAGCTGCATTCAAAGGGCTGGATTCAGGAAGCAGCGCTCAGGATGCTAAATAATAATTTGCACCCAAATGTAGCTGAAAATCCGGATGAGCTCATTGTATATGGTGGAATTGGAAAAGCCGCAAGAAATTGGGCGTGCTACGAAGCAATCGTGGAAACCCTTCAGTCTTTAGAAAATGATGAAACGCTCCTTGTGCAATCAGGAAAACCGGTTGCCGTCTTTCGGTCTCATGAGGATGCCCCCCGTGTGCTGATCGCAAACTCTAATTTAGTTCCGGCTTGGGCCAATTGGGATCACTTTCATGAATTGGATAAAAAGGGACTCATGATGTACGGACAAATGACAGCCGGAAGCTGGATTTATATCGGGAGCCAGGGGATTATTCAAGGAACGTATGAAACCTTTGCCGAATGTGCCCGCCAGCACTTTCACGGGAGTTTAAAAGGAACAATTACGGTAACAGCAGGACTCGGAGGGATGAGCGGTGCGCAGCCGCTTGCCATTTCGTTAGCTGGCGGTGTATCGATCTGCATTGAAGTCGATCGTTCCAGAATTAAACGGCGTCTCGATACCAAATATTTAAACACGATGACTGAAGACCTGCAGGAAGCTATCAACATGGCACTTGAAGCAAAGCAATCAGGAAAAGCGATCTCCATCGGCTTGCTTGGAAACGCGGCGGAAGTTTTAAATGAAATGACAGAGCTTGGATTTACTCCTGATATTTTAACAGACCAAACCTCTGCTCATGATCCTTTAAATGGATATATTCCTATCGGTTATTCATTAGAGGAGGCGGAGAACTTGCGAAAAACGGACGGAAAAACCTACATTTCTAAGGCGAAGCAAAGCATTAAGGAGCACGTTCTTGCAATGCTGAAAATGAAGGAACAGGGAGCCGTTACATTTGACTACGGAAACAACATCCGCCAGGTGGCAAAGGATGAAGGAGTCGAAAATGCCTTTGATTTTCCCGGGTTTGTGCCTGCATACATCAGGCCGCAATTCTGCGAGGGAAAAGGGCCTTTCAGATGGGCAGCTTTATCAGGGGACCCTGAAGATATTTATAAAACGGATGAGGTTATTTTAAAAGAGTTCGCTGAGAACACTCATTTGTGCAACTGGATTAAAATGGCGAGGGAAAGAATCGAATTTCAGGGACTTCCTTCCCGAATTTGCTGGCTTGGTTACGGAGAACGAGCGAAATTTGGAAAAATCATTAATGAGATGGTTGCTTCTGGTGAACTGTCAGCACCAATCGTCATTGGCCGTGATCACTTGGATTCCGGTTCCGTCGCTTCGCCAAACCGGGAAACTGAAGCGATGAAGGACGGAAGTGACGCCGTTTCCGATTGGCCGATATTAAATGCGTTAATCAATAGTGTCGGGGGAGCAAGCTGGGTGTCAGTCCATCACGGCGGGGGTGTCGGCATGGGTTATTCGCTTCATGCGGGCATGGTCATTGTAGCAGATGGAACGGAAGCTGCAGCGAAGCGGATCGAACGTGTGCTTACAACAGATCCGGGAATGGGGATCGTCCGCCATGCCGATGCCGGCTACGAAACAGCCGTTCAATCAGCAAAAGAACACGGAATCCATATCCCGATGATTACGAAATAGGAGGCTGCTAATATGACAAAGCCACTCTTTATTCGCCGCGCAAGCCAGCTTGCCACTTTAAAAGGGTCTTCGCAAAAACCGCTTGCCGGAGATCAAATGAAGGATTTGCGGATCGTCGAAGGCGGGTCACTATGGATTGAAGACGGAGTCATTATTTCTGTCGGAGCGGATGAAGAACTCGCTGCAAAGCACAGATCCCAGCTTCAAAACGCAGAACTCATCGATGCGGATGGCTGCCTTGTCACACCTGGACTTGTAGACCCGCATACCCATTTGGTGTTTGCCGGCACTCGGGAAGATGAATTTGATATGCGTTTAAATGGGGCAACCTATATGGAAATTATGAATAGTGGCGGGGGAATTTACGCAACGACAAAGGCGACCCAGGAAGCTTCAGAAGAACTGCTGTACAAAGAAAGCGCAGCTAGGTTGGACCAGTTTCTTCTTCAGGGCGTAACGACGGTGGAAGCAAAAAGCGGATATGGATTGAATCTTGAAACCGAATTAAAACAGCTTCGCGTCGCACAAAGGCTCCAAAACGAGCATGCCGTCGATCTCGTCAGCACCTTTATGGGGGCGCATGCCATCCCCCGTGAGTACAAAGAAAATCCGGATGCATTTGTCGACCTTATCATTCATGAGATGATTCCGAAAGTAGCCGAGCTGGGTCTTGCCGAATTTAATGATGTGTTTTGTGAACATGGCGTGTTTACTCCTGCTCAGTCAAAGCGAATTTTGGAAGCAGGACTGGATCATGGACTCCATCCTAAAATCCACGCGGACGAAATTGAACCTTATGAAGGTGCAGAATTAGCAGCAGAGGTCGGAGCTGTCTCAGCTGACCATCTTCTGAAAGCGTCAGATAAAGGAATCAAAAGGATGGCGGAAAAAGGAGTCATCGCGACGCTTTTGCCGGGCACCGCTTTTTTCTTGATGGCTGAATCAGCGAATGGCAGAAAAATGATTGATACAGGGGTCCCTGTTGCTTTATCGACGGATTGCAATCCAGGTTCTTCCCCGACGCTTTCCCAGCAGCTCATAATGAATCTGGGCTGTGTCAAAATGGGGATGACACCTGCAGAGGTGCTGGCAGCGGCAACGATTAATGCGGCGCATGCGATTAAGCGGGGGCATCTGGTCGGCAGTCTCGAGGAAGGCAAACAAGCGGACGTAGTTATCTTTGATTTGCCAAATTACAAGAGGCTCCAATACCAATATGGAGTGAATCATGTGAAGCGCGTGATTAAAAAAGGGAGAACAGTGGTTCATCAAGGAAGATTAGTGTAGAAAGGAGAAATGAAAAATGGATGACCTGAACCTGGTAAAAGAAAAATCACAACTAACCAATGCCCTTGTCTCTTCTGTTTTACGATTTGTCGGCTACAGCCTGATCGGGATCTTTATTTTCTTTGTCCCGATTACGATTGGGGGCACTTCATCAATCCTTTTAGATCATATTGTAACCTGGATAAGAACTTCATTTTCCGGAGCAGTTCCATACTATGCCCTCCTTGTCGTGGTAGCAGGTGCAGCGCATCCATTCCTGAATAAAAGCTGGAATAAAGATCGTATCAGTATTATTTTTTCAATATTAAAAATTTTGGGTGTTTTACCAACATTCATGATGGTCTTTCATTTAGGACCGGCTTGGCTTATGCAGCCTGATATCGGTCCATTTCTTTTTGAAAAGCTTGTCATCCCCGTAAGCTTGCTTGTCCCGGTAGGGTCGGTTTGTTTAGCCGTTTTGGTCGGATATGGATTGTTGGAGTTTATTGGAGTACTGCTTCAACGAGTGATGAGACCAGTATGGAAAACACCTGGCCGGTCAGCAATTGACGCCGTCGCATCGTTTGTGGGCAGCTATTCAATCGGACTGCTTATTACAAATCGTCTTTTTAAAGAAGGAAAATATACCATTAAAGAAGCTGCCATTATTGCTACCGGTTTTTCTACCGTGTCTGTTACCTTCATGGTGGTAATCGCAAAAACACTTGGACTAATGGAGTATTGGAATTTATATTTCTGGATTTCCTTAGCTGTAACATTTATTGTTACTGCAATCACTGTTCGTATTTGGCCGTTGAATAAAATGAGTGATGATTATTATCAAGGAGAAGGCGATCCGGAAATGATCGTTCGAAAACAAATTTTTCAGCATGCGTGGAAAAGTGCAATGACAACCGCTCAGCAAGCACCTTCTTTATGGAATCTGATCTGGTCGAATTTAAAAGACGGTTTTCTTATGACAATGAGTATTCTTCCATCGATAATGTCCATCGGGCTGTTAGGTCTGATATTAGCTGAGTTCACCCCGTTTTTTGATTGGCTAGGGCTTCTGTTCTTGCCGTTTACTTGGATCCTGCAATTACCGGAGCCATTTTTGGCAGCGAAAGCAGCTTCAGTAGAAATAGCAGAAATGTTTTTGCCAGCTTTGATTGTTGTCGACGCTCCGATCATTACAAAATTTGTCACGGTGTCGTTTCTGTATCAGCGATATTGTTTTTCTCTGCCTCGATTCCATGTATGTTGGCAACAGATATTCCATTCAAAATCCGGGATTTACTATTCATTTGGTTTGAAAGAACGGTGTTAACCCTTCTTATTGTAACACCGATAGCCTATCTTTTTTTCTAAAAATCCAAACAGCAGGTGATCATTATAATGGAATCTACTAAACTTCGTATACAGCCAGACCGTTTACAGAAAAGTATCGAGAAGCTAGCATCGTTTGGGAGAAATGAGCAGGGAGGACTAGATCGAACCACATTTACGCCTGCGGAATTGGAAGCGAGAGATTGGTTAAAACAAGAGCTTCAGTCGCTCGGCCTTGATGTCGTCGTTGACCAGGCGGCAAACATTTGGGGAAAGCGTCCTGGACGTGAAAGCGGACTGCCAGCGATTGCGTTCGGCTCCCATATTGATACCGTTCCAAATGGCGGGAAGTATGATGGTGCACTCGGTGTTTTGCTTGCGTTGGAAGTAATGAAAGTTTTGCAGGAAAATCATCTAACTACTCGCCATCCGTTAGAATTGGTTTCCTTTAGCGCTGAGGAACCAAACCCCTTTGGCTTATCGACATTCGGCAGCAGGGCGATTACGAAAAAATTAACGAAAAAAGACATTGAAGGAGTTAAAAATACGGATGGAGAGCTTTTGACTTCCGCGCTCAAACGCGCCGGCGGCGATCCTGAACTTTTTGAAGAAGCAGCCCGCGATCCAAAGGAGCTAACCGCATTTCTCGAGGTTCATATTGAACAAGGAAAAAGGCTGATCAATGAAGGCATTCCGGTCGGTATCGTCACAGCAATCACTGGAATCTACCGGGAAGAAATCGTTGTTTTCGGTGAAGCGAATCATGCCGGTACGACGCTTATGAATGATCGTAAGGATGCCTTGGCAGCAGCTGCGGAGCTCATTTTAGCGCTTGAAGCCACTTGTAAAAACCATCCGAAAAACGAAGTCGTCGGGACTATCGGAACAATCGCTGTACAGCCGAATGCCGCCAACATTATCCCCAGGGAAGCAAGGCTGACGCTGGAAATTCGCGGCGAAACAAAAGAGCAAATTGAAGAGGTGCGATCGAAATGGCAGAGTCAATTGGAAGAAATAAAATCGAAACGCAGCGTTCGAATTGAGCAAAAGGTTCTCCTCGATCAACCTCCATCACCCATGAGTGAAGAGATTATCCAAGTGATGAAAGAGCAAGCTGACTCATTAGCATTGCCTTATTCTACTCTAGGAAGCATGGCGGGCCATGACGCGACTCATATGGCATCCATTACGAAAAGCAGCATGCTATTTGTACCGAGTATTGACGGGAAAAGCCATTGTCCTGAAGAAGAAAGTAAGCATGAGGATACTGAAAAAGTGGGCAATGTATTGCTTCAGACCATTCTAGCGTTAG
The DNA here is from genome assembly GCF_001278705.1 of Bacillus gobiensis. Taxonomy (GTDB): domain Bacteria; phylum Bacillota; class Bacilli; order Bacillales; family Bacillaceae; genus Bacillus; species Bacillus gobiensis. The sequence goes on along the minus strand of NZ_CP012600.1, from coordinate 3,222,845 downwards.
ATAAAAAAACTAGATTAGGAGGTTTATGATGGCGACATTATTTTGCGCAGCCAGGGTTTACACGAACGATACGTTTCAAAACGATCAAGCGATTTATGTTGAGGATGAAGAAATCAAAGAAATAGGTCCTAAAAAAAGCATGCTTGAAAAGTATAAAGGAGTACAAACGGTCGACTGGAGCCACAAAGCCATTCTGCCGGGTACGATTAATGCGCACAATCACTCCTTTCAAAGTCTTCTAAGGGGGATTGCTGCCGACCGGCCGTTTCTCGAATGGCGTGACGAAGCGCTTTATCGATATACTCCTTTACTGGACGAAGAAGCAATTTATACAGGAGCCTTATTTGCTTTTGGCGAAATGCTGAAATATGGCGCTACCACAGTCAGTGACTTTTTCTATGTGCATAATGGCGGAACGGCGACAGACGAGGCGGTCATTCAAGCGGCAAGGGATATAGGTATACGACTTGTGCTGGCGCGAACGATGTATGATTGGGACGGAGCGCCGACGAGCTATCTGGAAACGGTAGAAAAAGCGGTGGAGCGGACTAGAGCGTTAGCAAAAAAATACCAGGGCAGCGAAATGGTTCACATCCATCCGGCTCCCCACAGTCCGCACGGAGCATCACCGGAAATGATCAAAGCTGGCCACAGGTTGGCAAAAGAGCTCGATACGCCCTTTCATATTCATGTCGCAGAAGAAATGTTCGAGGTCGAGGAAACGTTAGAAAAATACGGCTTGAGACCTGTCCACTATTTGGATTCACTAGGAGTCGTCGATGAACGGATGCTTGCTATCCATCTGGTTTGGCTTGAGGACTCGGAGATTCAACTTCTTGGAAACAAAAACGCTTCTCTTGCTTATTGCCCATCCAGCAATATGTACCTATCAGACGGAGTAACTAACATTCCGGAGCTTCTCCAATCCGGAGTGCGAATTACGCTAGGTTCAGACGGTGCATGCAGCAACAATCGAATCAGCGTGTTTGAAGAAATGAGAATGTGCTCCTTGCTTCAAAAAGTAACAAAGCTGGATGGAACGTGCATTACTGCAAAGCAAGTATACGATATGGGAACAAAGACAGGTGCTGAGCTCTTGAGGCTTCCGGTCGGAGAACTAAAAGAAGGTTTGAAAGCGGATTTCGTCTCGGTTGATTTGAATGACCTGTCCCTTTCCCCGAAAACAGAGCTATTTGCCAACATCGTTTACTCCATGCAGCCGAATGCAATTAAGGATGTCGTCGTGAATGGAAAAACCATTGTAGAAAACGGCGCGCTGCAGAGCGTATCGGAGCAAAGTATTGTGAAACGGGTGGATGACTTGTTTGAGAAGTGGAATGTCTAAAACAGAATCTTAGTTTCTATAAATCAAAAAAAACTCAAATTGGGTACACGATAAAAATAAAGATCACAGTGCTGCTGAAAGTAAGATGGTTGTTGCAGTGAAGTCAAATAAAACCCAGGCTCCTGTACCTTTAAAATCTGAAATGCGTACAGAAGGTATTCCTTATGTTAAACAAATATTAGTTAAAGCACTTCGTTATGGTGGTCCTACCCTAGTAAACTTTATTAAAAAAATTCCATATAAATGGGCTCAAAAAGCTGGTGAAGCTTGTGCTAAGTTAAGTGGGGACATAAAGCGGCTGACGTTATAGATGAAATGACAGGTTTTAAGGAAACAGGGGTTACTTGGGCTTTAGTAGAACGCAGAACTGTAAATATATGATAAAAACTTGTGTCTTGACTTGAGCGAAAGTCTTCACAAAACTTTGATCTGCAAATTTTCATAGCCTTTTTTGTCAAACACTAATGTTTAAACCTATGTTGAAAGGGTGTGTGCAAAGTTGAATGAAACTGAAAACAAACGTGTTGACAATATGGATGAAAACATTGAGGAAATGTCACTAACGATTAAAGAAGCTGTTCAATATATTGGAGAATCATCTGTTGTTGTTCGTAACTGGATGCGAGAGCTGAAATCCCATATTCCTACTATACAAGGAGAGAACGCCAGCAGGTTGAGGGCGCAGCCTAGGAGGTTCGAATTCTAGTTTTTTCAACTCCGGAATAATATCATTTGCGATTGCAGCAGATACACAGAATGTAACCATCCAACAATTTGCTTCATTTTCTCTAGGTTAAGTAAAAAATAAAATGATCGCTAACAACAGAGTACAAATGAATAATATATGTCATAACTCCGAAACAATCTTTAAAATATCTGTGGGGTGTTGTGCAACATAGTCTGCACTATTTAAAAGTTTAATTGAATCGTACCCCCAAGTTACTGCAGCACAGCAAAGTTGATTCTTTTTAGCAGCTTTAATATCCCGTAGCTCATCACCGATATAAATAACGTCTTTTTTGTTTAACTTATTTCTTTTTAAAAAAGTGGAAATGTCTTTTGATTTAGAAAAAGGATTAAACGAATAATGAGTGTAATCAAACATGTTAATTGAATTACTTGTTAAAAACTGAGTCGTTACATCACGGGAGTTGGTTGTCAAAAATCCTAAACGGTACCCCCTTTGTTTTAGTTCATGAATCACCTCATTTATGCCGTCAACAGAGTTCAAATTAGGGATGTATTTTTGATACCTTTGTTTAATGGTTATCCCAAGACTTAGCAACTTGTGCATGGGGATGTTGAGTCTTTTAAATCTGTCAGTTATTGATAATGTACTTAAATATGCAACTTCCTCTTCGTTAATTTTTTTGTAACCCTTCTTTTCAGCAATTTCATTATAAATAGTAATTGCTAGAGATCTGGTATTTACAATAGTTCCGTTGAAATTAAAAAGTATAACTTTAGACATTATCATTCTCCTATCCAGATTTCATTTCACCTAATCGCACCATCAACATTTTTCCACGAAAATATTCTAATTTGAATTTATCGTATTACTTCAAATTTGTAAATAAAGCTATGTTCTTAAATATAAATCAAAAATTAAGCGCTTTATTTTGTTTTTATTTACTCAGTTCTTTTGATTGGCTGATATCTAATGAATATATGAAATCAAATGAGGAACTGCTCCAAAGGGGGATTTAGATGTAACTACTACTGCTTGGTTAGGTTCTGCATCGGACAGCAAGGACCTGCGTTATGAGCAATATGAGCAACTATATTTTTCAAAAATTATAAATTTTCTGTCAAAAGATGTTACACATGAGTTGGCGAACACAATTAATTGAATCATAATCATAAATGTGGGATCTACTAGAAAAATTTGAGAGAGGAGATAAGATGATGAGTAAAATTACATTGAAATAGCACCACCGTATAATTAGTGTTAAAGCTAAACTGATGATCCGGTATTCCGATGTTTCTTCTTGAAGTCAATTACCAAGTACTTTTGAGGAACTTTTTACGTGCCTTTTTAAAACAAATTTACCTATCTGGAGGAATGTGAAATGGAAAAAATGTGTATGGAAATGACGATGATGACATGTATGGAAAGGATGATGTGTGAAATGAATTGTATGAAGATGATGATGGATCAGATGGGTGACATGAACATGGAAATGAATATGGACATTGATCAAATGATGCCTAAAATGAAAGAGTGCGATGAAATGATGACATCTATGATGGACATGATGGTTAGCATGAAATGAAAGCGTTATAGCACATATGAAGGCACTTTATCCAAATAGGATAAGACGCCTTTATATTCACATTCCATTTTATAAAATAGGGAATTCGGGGTTTCCCGGACATTGTTGATGACGGTGCTGAAGCAAAGAGCGAGTGAAGCGCATTATATTGGGTTTATGCGGTAGCTGAAAGATGAGCGCATCGCGGCTTTTGGACGCTTGATCTATGATATTGGCTATGAGGAGATATCGTTTTATTGAGTAAAACTATTGCACAAAAGAGCTCAAAAAAAACGACCCGCAACCGGCTAAGCGGTCACCGAGTCACTTCATTCTATTATTTCTTCTTTTTATCATAATATTGGACAGGATACATGGAGCCTTCAGAAACCATTTTGTTATCTTCAATATCTTTGGAATCAGGGTTTCCTGCTTTGTCTACTGGGAACGAGTCTAATTGTTTCTTATTTGTGATTTTTGAGATTTCAGATTTCATTCTTCCGATCAAACCTTTTACTTTTTGGCGGTTCGTTTTATCTTTTAACCAATAGGATGTGACAACTCCAGCACCAATTGTTGATACGGCAACGGTTGAAATTAGCGTTTTCTGTTTCATCACGATCTCTCCTTTTTTGGTTCTGGTTTTTAGATAATATTCCCGCGATTATCTTTATTAAACATAGCGAACAAAAGACACACCGCCTTATACGACGATGTGTCCTTTTTGATAATATTACCAGACAAACAATCCGACCATTGCTGCACTTAATAAGGATACGGCAATTCCGCTGACAAAAAGCTTCCACACATTTTTGCCGATGATAGCCGATTTTTCTCCGCTCAATACGGAGTTATACGTTCCGTAAATCATACCGACAGTGCTGAAGTTCGCAAATGATGTTAAGAATGTAGTAGCTACTGCGATTGTATGAGGCGGGAGTGAATCCAGCTGCGTTTTTAAATCGCTCATGGCAATAAATTCATTTGTGGCGAGTTTGATTCCCATTAGCTGTGCAACATACATGGCATCATGACCTGTTAGTCCAAGTAATACGGCAAATGGGCTGAATATATAGGAGAAGATGCTCTGTATAGTTAGCCCTTGTATAAATAAACCTAAAATTCCATTAAGCGCTGCAGTTAATGCCACGTAACCGATTACCATAGCCAGGATGACAATTACCATGTTCATTCCAACTAACATGCTGTTGGAAATGGTCGAGAAGAAATCTTTTTTCTCTTCTTTCGGTGGTACATAAACGATGTCTTCTTCTTTTGTCACGTCAACCGGATTTAAGATATTCGCTATGATAAGCGCATTTAAGCAATTTAATGGTATGGCAGTAAACACATATGTGGCAGGTACCATGGCTAAATAAGAACCAATAATTGATCCGCTGATGCTGCTCATACTCATCAGTCCAAACGTAAGCAAACGTCTGTCATTGACTGCTGATAGTTGTTGGCGAATAACAGCTAGTGCTTCTGTATTCCCAAGAAACATCATTTGAATCGAGAAAAAACTCTCTAACTTCGGTAATCGAGAAGCTTTTGAAATCACCCAGCCTATTTTGTCAATAATCCATGGTAAAATACCGAAATAAGATAAAATATCAAAGAATGTGACTACAAAAATGATCGGAAGCAATGCGCTAAAGAAAAAGTCAACGGTTGGGTTAGCCATGGCCGATGGGAAGGCAAAAGAAATTCCTTCGCTTGCACATTCTACCAGCCAAGTGAAGAATGAACCAATCTGATTAATGACCCAGCTGCCGATCTTTGTTCCTAACATAAACCATGTGATAAGCAATTCGAGAACAATTAACGATAAGATTGGTCTCCACTTTACTTTCTTCTTGTAAGGAGAAAATAAGTAAACCACTGCCGTGACAACAATTAGTCCTAAAATATTCAATAAAAAGTACATAAAAGCAACTCCCAGCTATATTTTTGACAAACAAAAAAACTCTTATCTTCCACGGATCCTAACAAAAAACAGAAAGCGTGAAAAATAAGAGCAACAAGAAACGAATAGGACAATACATTCCTTTTATTGTTCATTTATCCAAACTTTTCTGTAGTCTAGTCATTTACGGTTACTAGGTAGAAACGATCAGTCCATATTACCGATCATATACAGAAACAATATTAATTTTATGAAACAGGTGTATTTTAACTTGGGAAATTTCAAAAATCAACCTTATGAGACGTTTTCAAAATAGTCTATTTTTCGTAATAAAGAGCTGAGTAAGTTTTTTGTTAGCCCGCTGGTTATTTATAAACACTCCATAGTTTTTTTCATCATATGAAACATTATGGAGGTGATACGATGAAACCTGACTTTGAAAACGGCGCTTCTCACGTTTGGTATCCAGCTTCAACGGAAGATATTTCCGTTGAACAAGAAGAAGTAAATGAGGTTGAAGAAGAATCGTTACCATCCGACGAACCTAAAGGGCCTTTCCTGAATTGGCTTTAATTCGCTCCGAATGTCAATATGTAAAACCGGCCATCATAAGAATAGGCTGGTTTTATTTCTTTTTTCACGATCCAAAAGATTGCATCGTTCAGTCTTCTGTTCTATGATGGTACAAGCTGTGTTTTAATTTATATTCTGCATAAACGTGCGTGATATTATAAATGTTTTCCAAATTTTAAAATGAGTTGTCAAATTGTTATACTATCAGTAGGCTGTAATTATCGTGTGAAAATATTTAAAAAGAGGGTTACTAATGAGTAAAACATCTATTTACGGATTGACATTAGATCAATTGACTTCTTGGCTTGTGGAGCATGGACAGAAAAAATTCCGTGCACAGCAGGTTTGGGATTGGCTATATGTAAAACGGGTTACGGAATTTTCGGAAATGATAAATGTGAATAAAGACTGTATTCAGTTATTAGAAGAGCATTTTGTATTGCACACATTAAAGCAAGAAGTTAAACAATCATCAGCTGACGGAACTGTGAAATTTTTATTTAACTTGACGGATGGCAACCTGATTGAAACGGTATTAATGAGGCATAAATACGGCTTGTCGGTTTGTGTGACCACACAAGTAGGGTGTAACATTGGCTGTACGTTTTGTGCAAGCGGTTTGTTGAAAAAAAGCCGTGATTTATCCGGCGGGGAAATCGTGGAGCAGATTATGAATGTTCAGCACCATTTAGACGAAGCGGGACAAGGGGAAAGAGTTAGTCACGTTGTAGTGATGGGGATTGGCGAGCCATTTGATAACTTTGAGAACATGGTCGACTTTTTGCATATCATTAATTCCCAAAAAGGGTTGGGCATTGGCGCCCGCCATATTACAGTGTCTACGAGCGGCCTTGCCAATAAGATTTATGAATTTGCTGATTTGAATATTCAAGTGAACCTTGCGATTTCGCTGCATGCACCGAACAACGAGCTGCGCACACGGATTATGAAAATCAACCGTGCTTATCCGCTCGAAAAATTAATGCCGGCAATCGATTACTATTTAGAAAAAACAAACCGAAGAATTACATTTGAATATATTCTGCTTAAGGATGTCAATGATCATAAGGAAGAAGCCTTACAGCTTGCTTCACTTCTCGGCGACAAACGCCATCTTGCGTACGTAAACTTAATTCCATACAATCCTGTATACGAGCATGACCAATATCAAAGAAGTGATAAAGAAGCGATATTGGCGTTTTATGACACGCTTAAAAAGAAAGGCATAAATTGTGTCGTCCGCCAGGAGCACGGAACCGATATTGATGCCGCATGCGGACAATTACGAAGCAAACAAATAAAAAAGACCAAAGCTTGAACGTGATCATTTTGGGAAAAACGTGTTGATTTAGACACGTTTTTTCTTTTTTTCTCACAAATCTTTAGTCGTAGTCAGGCTGTTGTAATATTGCTCCTTAAACTCCATTGGCGAAAGGCGGATAAACTTTTTAAACATTCGATTAAAGTGGGCTAATCAGACTGCGGAAATGGCAGAAAACTACTTACTTAAATATAGTTAAACTATAAGGTTGTCGAAGAAACCTTCGGCAGTTTTTTTATATTTTGAAAGTAAATAATCGCGTAAAAATACCGATCAATAGAACAAGCCGGAGGGGAAAATTTATTATAATAGTAAAAGCTAGCCTCTATTAAAAACCAAGCAAGGAGTAAAAATCATGATTGATTTCGACCAGCAGCAGCGTATACATATCGGAAAGGTAATGAAATATATTGAACAAAACTTGGATCAGAAACTGTCTTTGGAGCAGTTGGCCAAAGTATCGTCCTACTCTCAATTTCATTTTCACAGAATATTTACCGGGCTGATCGGCGAAACCCCTTCAGATTATGTAAAAAGAATACGAATGGAGAAAGCGGGCATTTTCTGATTTACGAGCCCGGGATGACGGTAACGGAGATTGCACTCACCTGCGGTTTTTCTTCTCTTTCTTATTTTACCGCATCGTTTACATTATGTTCCCAGAGGTTCTATGAAAAGATATTCAATGATTACAGCTATAGAGACATTGCTAAGGAACTCCAAGTAAATCCTAAGATTATTAAGGACTATTTCATTTCAGAAGGTTTGATTAAAGGCTGATGAAGAAGTAAACAGGCTATGGCCAAATACAGCTGTAGCCAGTTATTGTGCCTGAAAAAGTTTCCAAACCTGCCCCCAAATTTTTTATCGCTGCTTTCACTTTTCTTATAGTGAAAAAACCGAGGGGCATACTTTAGTTTAAGTAAGCACCCTTTAGCTGACCAACGTAATGAACAAAAACAAAAGTTTACTTATTTGCCTAATTCTTAATCTCTTCTGTTTCTTTCAGCATATTATGTTGGGTACCTATCTGAAAAGGAGCGAAATCATATGGTATTTTTGCCACCACAAGGTCTAACCAGACAGCAACCACAATCGCCTCCCCCGCCATTCATTCCACCTAAGCCTTCTGTATCCTATATAATTGACTGTTTATACCAAAACACTTTTGTTTGGCTAATAAATGGAGAAGGCTTTTGGTTTTACCCAACTCGCGTCGAGTATGATGAAGTTTCTGGATATAGATGGAACGGTGTCTTCTGGACGTTTTATGGTATTGATCCAAGATTTATTGATGCTGTTGCCTGTCCTCCAATCCCTACTCTTTACTAAAAGCAAAAGCTAAAACTGTCACCAAATATTACCGACAAAAGATTTCGTGGCTGCTTGTACAAATAGCGGGGGACGACACTTTATTATCAGGTCTTGGGTTTGGATTGATGATTGGGCTTTTGGCAGCATTCGTTTTTTTGAAAAACACTGTCTTCTGTTTAACGACGACGAAAATTTATGCAATTGCAATGGGTGAACACATGATCTCATTTATGCTGCTCGGCATGCTGCATGCTCTGTGGAGATAAGTTATAGATCAATGCTAGTTATATGCCTACACAAGGTGATTTATCGTGAATAAAATGGGATGGATATTTAACCATATTTTGAAAGGGTGTAACATTGTGTATCCATCTTGCGCTGTACCATACGATCTCAAAAGAGAAACCTTATGCCAAGTTCAACCATGGGTTCATTATGGTTTAAATGAAGCTCAATTCACATCTGTCCCCCATGCTATGACGGAAGTTGCAGCTATCGCCTATCTGATGGGTAAAGGATATGATCCGAGAACAGCACATCGAATAGTCGAATCATGGGAAGTTAATGAAGTATTTTATTTGTAATAGTAATTATTCACCTGTGAAGGGTAGCGCGAGCTGCACCTTCATTTTTTTTGAATTAAAAAACAAATGACAAAAATTAATATTTGTCATTTGTTACTTGGTGTGTTAATCTCAAAATATAAATATAGAACATTGAATTTGCAACTATTGATTATGGAGGTGCTGCTAAGGTCAGAATCCTCTTATATAAAAGAAAAGGAGAGTGCATTGGTTTAGATGATGGATAAGAAAAACAGTATTTTAAGTAAGAAAGATATTTTAGATGCAGCTGAAAAAACATTGCGCCGTTTTGGACCGAATAAAACATCAGTGACAGATGTGGCGAAAGAATTAAATATCAGTCACGGAACAATTTATAGACACTTTCCGAATAAAGCTGCTTTAAAGGAAGCTGTAACAGAAAGGTGGCTGGAGGAGGAAATTATTGCTCCTTTGAAGCGATTCACTCATTCAGAAGAGTCTGCTTCAGCTCATTTGCTGAAAGAATTTATTTTCGCACTTTGCTCACTTAAGAGAAGCCATGCGGAAAATGATGAAGAAATGTTTAAAATGTATGCAGAAGTGACAGTCGAATCTACAGAGATCGTTGAAAACCATGTCAATTGCATTATTGAAATGTTAAGTCTAATTATTGAAAAAGGGATTCATGCAAAAATCATAAAAGATATAAATCATAACAATGCTTTATCTCGTTCTATTTTTTACGCGACGACAAGATTTCATCATCCATCGCATGCATACGAATGGAAAAGCGAAACGATTGATGAAGAACTTGATCTGGTTTGGGCGCTAATAAAAGAGGGTTTTGTCGTTTCAAAAGCGGAACATAAGAAGCAGGCCGAAAATAAATAAAGCGAAAGAAGGAAGAGATATGACTACAAAATTAAACGGAAAAGTTGCGATCGTGACAGGGGCTTCGAGAGGAATAGGGAATGCGATAGCTGAACAATTAGCAGATTTAGGGGCAAAAGTAGTCATTAATTATTCCAGCAGTCCTGAAAATGCTGACGAAGCGGTAAAGCTGATTCAAGAGAAAGGCGGCGAAGCGATCGCTTTACAAGCGGATATTAGCCAACTGAGCGATCTCGAAAATTTATTCACCGAAACGATCAATGCTTTCGGAAAAATAGATATTCTTGTGAATAATGCCGGTTTAATGGTGAATAACCCTCTCTTGGAAGTAACTGAAGAAGAATTTGATAAGCATTTTGCGATCAATGCAAAAGGGACCTTCTTCGCGTGCCAATTAGGAATGAAGCATATGGAAAATGGAGGGCGGATTGTGAATATATCCACTTCTGTTAATGGACAAATGTTTCCGGCTTACAGTGTATATGCAGGAACAAAAGGAGCTGTTGAACAATTTACAAGACAGCTTGCCAAAGAATTTGGCCCTAAACGGATTACGATTAATGCTGTTGCACCGGGTCCGGTGAACACAGAGCTTTTTACTGAAGGCAAAACGGAGCAGCAAATAGAAGGCATCAAGAAGATGAATGCTTTTCAGCGAATCGGCGAGCCAGAAGATATTGCAAATGTGATTGAATTCTTAGTCAGCTCACAATCTCAATGGATCACTGGTCAAACGATTCGGGTAAATGGCGGGTTTATTTAATCGGGTTGCGGGTTGTTTTGTCGTAAAATGAATCATTGAAAAAGGACCCATTTGCGGTCCTTTTTCTCTATTAAACTTTAGGTATTTCATTTCCTTCTAATAGCGCTTTCAAATTTTCTAAAGATGGATCGAAACCTTTTATATTCATTGTAACTCTTGTTCCGTTTCTCTCCTCTTCTAATACGATTGATATAAGTGTTTGTTGTGAGTCCAAGGAAAAGGAAAATTCCTGATATAAATGAACTTTTTGAATGGTTAAGGTCATAGGAAGTTTTTCAGTTAGATGATTATGAGCGCTGGGCATTAACGTAAAAGTGATTTTCCCCCCAATCTATAGGCTGGGAATATCCCAAGGCGAGCCTGGTGCATACCATTGTAAAAGCTGGGCTTCATCAGTAATAGCATTCCAAACGGTTTCTTTCTTCGCGTCAATCCAAACAGTGCTTTTACCTTCTGCAGTTCCCATCCTTCATACCTCCGCTCATTCATTTCAATATGCTTTTTTTGGATGCCAGTCCTCGCTTCCGGATGGGAGCAAATCGAATAAAGGCCAGACGATGCAATAGTCGTCCCCTGGACCAAAGGGTGCTTTAGCATGGCGGGAGATTTGTCCGTTGTGATTCTTTACAAAGACTGAAACTCCTGGATAGAATGATCCGTCCTCTGATTGAAACCCCATGTCTTTTGTAAAGGTTGAATCCTTTGTGGAGACCATTTTAAAGGTCCAGCCCCTTTCTTTTGCAAATTGAGATTGAGTCTCGTAATCGTTTGGCGAGGCAACGACAAAGGAAGCCTTGTTGTTCAGATGAGGTAAAACACCGTTAAACCCATCTGCCCACATCGTGCAATAAGAGCAGGATTTTCCCATGTTATGAATAAGAATAAGCTCGTCTTTTTCTTGAAATAAGCTTAAAAGAGATACATCTTTTCCGTTTTCGTCTTTGAAAATATAATTCTCGACTTCCAGATTCGGGAGGCTTGTTCGTAAATTGGCTAAATCTTTTTTCTTTTTCATAAGCTCTTGTTCCAACGAATCGATTTCTTTTTCTAAAGAAGCGGCAGAATCCATATGCATTCTTTCTATTCTCCTTTACATACCTTATTTTAAAAGTCTGATAATTCTATCATATCAAAGTTCTACACAAAAAATTTATTTTGATTTGCTTTTTTTGATAGAATTTTACTGTGAGAATTTGTTAGAAAATAAGCAAAGGGGAAGAGGGATATTATGATTCATCAAACGATCCAGCTGTGGGAGGAAAATGAATATGAGAAAGAAAGCCGCGCGGGGTTTATTCCGACGTTAACCGCCTATGTGCAGGAGGGCGATTCTTTACGCGGGGCAGTTGTGATTGTACCGGGCGGGGGCTATGGTTTTATTAGTCCGGCTGAGGGAGAGCTGGTCGCAGAAAAGTTTCTCCAGGCAGGCTATCATGCTTTCATACTTACATATACGGTAAATGCGCTCGGTGATCAAAAGCCGGTTAAATTACAGGCATTGCGGGATTTGGCAAAGGCTGTGATTACGATTCGAGAAAATGCCGATCATTGGTCAATTGATAAAGACAGACTGGCCGTTTGCGGTTTTTCGGCAGGCGGACATCTTGCGGCGAGCCTGGCGGTTCATTGGCAGCAGCCGTTTTTGCAGGAATTAAAAAGGGAAGGAGAGGTGTCTCACATACCGAATGCAGTCATATTATCGTACCCGGTCATAACAACAGGTGAACGGAGACATAGCGGATCTGTTGTAAATTTATTAGGTGATAAGCCAACGGAAGAGATGTTGGAGTTTATGTCACTGGAGAATCATATCAGCGACAGCACTCCACCTGTCTTTCTTTGGCATACGGCAGATGACGCCAGAGTTGCTGTAGAAAACAGCCTGTTATTCGCAACAAACTTAAGTGCCCGGCAAAGACCGTTTGAACTGCATATCTACCCGCAAGGCAGGCACGGAATATCCACTGCTGATGAACAATGGGCGAATCGAAAGCATGACAGCACATCACCTTTGCTCGCGCCGTTGAAGCATGCGGTATTAGAAAAATTAAAAAATGGAGTACACAACGATCGTGAATTGGGAGAAGTAACGTCATGGGAAGACTTTTATCATAAAAAAGAGAATCAGATGGGAAAGCCCGTTCCGGACACTCATGTTGCAACCTGGATGGGACTTTGTTTGGAATGGCTTGATCGAACGTTAAAGGAGAAAAAATGAATCATATTTTATACATTGAAGATGAAGAAGAGATTGGCAAGTGGGTAACTCGAGAGTTGGAAAAACAAGAATACAAGATTACGTGGCTTAAAGAAGGGAAAGACATTTCGGTTTATTTGCCGGAGGCTGATCTCGTCATTTTAGATATTATGCTTCCCGGGCTGGACGGTTTTTCGCTGGGCCGCCGCATAAAAAAGGAAAAACATGAGGTGCCCGTCTTAATGTTAACCGCCCGTACGGCGATTGAGGATAAAGTAGAAGGACTTACCTTTGCCGATGACTATCTAACCAAACCGTTTCATCCGGAGGAGCTGGCGGCCCGCATTAAATCATTGCTCAGGCGCTTCGATCGAGGGCAGGAAAAGATGATCCTGCATCATTTGGAAATCGTTCTGCCTGATGGCACGATTACAAATCGTGAAACGGGAGAAGACATCATTTTATCAGGGAAGCAATATCAAATTTTTCAGTTTTTCTTAAAGCACCAAAATCAAATTCTGACAAAAGAGCAAATCTATGAATCAGTTTGGGGAGAGCCTTACATTGAAGGGGATAAAACGCCGATGGTTCATATCCGCTATCTTCGCGAAAAAATTGAAAAGGATCCTTCGTCACCAAAAATTGTTGAAACGATCCGCGGGGTCGGCTACAGGGTCAAATCATGAAGTGGAGACATTCGATCCTTACACGTTATTTACTCGTGGTATTTTTTGCTTTAATCTTGCTTCCAATGGGGATCCCGATTGTATCCATTCTTGTTTACACACCATATGATATGCAGCATAACAGCCAGCCATACAGCGAAGAGAAAATCGAAAGGGATTGGCACGATGAAGTAAGTACCTGGTTGGAACTATTTCCTGCAGAACGTCAAGATCGTATGAAGCAGTGGAAGGAAAGGTATCCGGAGGCTTCCTTCTTCATTGTAAATAAAAATGGACGTACCTCAGAGAAGCTGCCTGAGAATTTGGACGTGCAGCAAGAATGGACGTCAGGAACGACGGCTGAATTTATTAAAAAGCGATATGGGAATGATCCATATACAGTCATCGCCTTTATCGGAAATGACCAGAAAAATGGGCTTGCTGTAATTCAAATTCCAAGATCTGTTCTGCATCCGCCGATTCAAATCAATCCGCTTTTCATCGGGCTGGGGCTGCTTTTATTGCTTTTGATTTTCATTGCTGCGTCTCTTTGGTTTATTATCCGTCTCCGAAATCGAATCCGGCATCTGCAGCAAACGATGGATCATTCTGAAAATGGAGCGCTTCCCAGTCAGGTGAAAATCGGGAAGATGGATGAGATCGGCCAGCTGCAAAACGCATTCAACAAAATGGTCGTTGAACTAGAAAAGAGCCGGAAAAGGGAACAGGAAGAGGAATCCCTGCGCCGCCAGCTCATTTCGAATCTTTCTCATGATCTCAGGACACCGTTAACGACCCTTCAGGCACATACCTATTCATTATCAAGAGAACGGTTAAGCGATACTGGCCGGGAGTCCGTACAGATTCTCGATCAGAAAATAACCCTTTTGGACCGGTTGATTGATAATTTGCTCTCTTATACTTTATTAACAGCAGGGAAGTATCATATGGATATTCAGGAGCTGGACATCAATCGATTCTTGCGTTCGCAGGTGGCATCATGGTATCCGGTTTTCGAGAATGAAGGAATTGAAGTTGACGTTGATTTACATCCTTTAATTCATCCCAAATGGCACGTGGATATTCATTGGATGGAGCGGATTGTCGACAACTTATTTCAAAACGTTGTACGTCACGCCAAGCAGGGCGGCTATATTCGCATTCATACCTTGCAAAGGGATTCGGCAGATGGGTTGATTATCGAGGATCGCGGACCCGGGTTTGCGGGAATTTCTAAAGAAGCAGGAGCTGGGATCGGTTTAACGATTGTTTCTAAGATGATCAAAGATATGAATATGGACTGGAAGATTGCTTCATCGGAAACCGGAGCAAAAATATGTATCTATTATCCTCATTAATTGAACACCGGGGCCTTATCCAAGGCTTCGTTTTTTTATGTTGAAAACCGCACGACGCACGTGGGCCGAAAAACCCGGGATAAGCGGATGTGCTGCCATAGAATCACATGTCACTGCCACAGAATGGACGAAGAGTGACCTGTTTTTTTCGGGCACGATCGTGAAGTGGCAGGTATGAGGGGGATGTATTTTTTAGCAAGTGGGCCAAAAAAAATTGAAACTGGTCGTAATAAATGGCGAAGTGGTCACAAAAAATTAAAAACCGGTCGCAATCATTTTCGAAGAGGTCACAATAACCTGGGATAATCGGATGCGCTGCTATTGAATCAGCATACCCTTGCCGTAGAATGAACGAAACTAGACGTTTTTTTAAACAAAACTTAAACACCCCTGGTCTCCTCTTTAACTTCGGGCATCTACAATAAATGTCGAGGTGATCGTAATGGAAATGATTGTACAAACAAAAAATCTAACAAAACGCTTTGGCCAGGAGCTGGCTGTAAAAGGGATCGATTTATCCGTAAAAAAAGGAGAGATCTATGGTTTTCTTGGAGCGAATGGCGCCGGTAAAACAACAACGATTCGAATGCTGCTCGGGCTCTTGAATCCGACTCATGGATCGGTTGAAGTGTTTGGCCAGGATATTCAAAAAAACAAACTGACAATCCTAGGCAAGGTAGGTTCATTAGTGGAGTCGCCATCCTACTATGGGCACTTAACAGCAGAAGAAAATCTGGAAACGCTCAGAAAAGTCCTGAATCAACCGAAACGGCGCATTCAGGAAGTTTTGGCGATCGTAGGACTGAGCAATACAGGCAAGAAAAAAGTAAAGGGCTTTTCGCTAGGCATGAAACAGCGGTTAGGTCTTGCTGCAGCTCTGCTTCGGGAACCGGAGCTGTTAATTTTAGATGAACCGACAAACGGATTAGACCCTCAAGGGATTATTGAAATTAGAGAACTGATCAAGCGCTTGCCGAAAGAGCAAAATATGACAGTCATTATCTCCAGCCATTTGCTGTCGGAAATCGACCAAATGGCAACATCGGTAGGCGTCATTTCGAAAGGCGAGCTTATTTTTCAGGATTCGATCGCTGTCCTGCGAAAACAAGCCGGACAAATGGTTCAGCTTAGAGTTAGTGATCCGAAAAATGCGGCGAACATCCTGCTCTCTCACGGAATTGAAGCCAGTGTGCAACAAGGGGTGCTCCGTTTGCCTGAATCACCGGATGAAAAAATTGCGAAGATCGTTAAGCTTCTCTCGAAACATGACGTATCAATTTATCGGGTCGAGGAGGAAAAACGGTCACTTGAAGACATCTTCTTGAATATGACCAAAGAGGAGAAAAGTGCATGATTGGATCGCTTATAAAAATAGAATTGTTAAAAGTCAAAAGAAAGGGATTATGGTTTCTTGTCTTTCTCGGTGCTTTCGGGGTCATTTCTCTTCAAGCAGTGAACTACGGCGTGCGGTACGATTATTTAATTACCCAGTATGACAATCAATGGGCAGGCGTCTTTCAAAATGTGAATATGTTTTTGCCCTCAGCTGTACTGCTTGGATCATGCATTGTCGCTTCCATGATGGCGGGTATTGAACACCAGACCAATGCCTGGAAACAAATTTTTGCATTGCCGGTTAAGAAAAGAGACGTATACTTTGCCAAATATTTTGTTCTTTTTATGATGATCCTGACCGCCAGTTTTCTCGTTTGGATAGGGACGGCATTGCTCGGGTTGGCTCTTGGCTTCGGTCCGGATGTGCCATGGGTGGCGGCAGCTAAAAATAGTTTTTTTCCTATGCTTGCTGCCATGCCGATTTTAGCGCTCCAGCTATGGCTGTCCATGACGTTTGACAATCAGGGAATCAGCCTGACCGTAGGGATTTTAGGAATGATCGTTGCCATGTTCGGTGGAGGCAATCTAGTGGCTGATTGGGTCATATGGACGTGGGCGAATGCCTATCCGTGGGAAGCAGAATCTCTTCAGTTTGTATGGCTTGGAATAGCGCTGGGAATAGCACTCTACGCAGGCGGTGCGCTCGATTTTTCAAGAAGGGAGCGGAAATAAACGATGATTTTTTTTAAAAGCTTGCAGCTGGAATGGTATAAGGTAAGAAAATCGAAAATACTATTGCTCATTTGGCTGGGGCCGATGATTGCTCTCATGGTGGGATTATCAGGATCGAATGAGATGGGGACAAGTCCATGGCATGAGGCATTAATGTATATTAGTATGGTGTACGGTCTTCTCTTCCTTCCGTTGTTTATCGGTATTCTTGCGGGAAGCATATGCAGGTACGAGCACCAGAATAATAGCTGGAAGCAGATGCTGACACTCCCCGTAACAAGATCAACCGTCTTTTGGTCAAAATACGTGCTCATTTTATTGATCGTTTCTTTTCTTCAGCTCATGGTGTTCGTTGTTTTTAGGATAGCCGGGACTATGGCGGGATACGGAGAACCCTTTCCGATTGGAACGATAGCCAAAAGCATGATTGGCAGCCTTATCGCTGTCTTTCCTATTGCCGCTCTATTGCTGTGGGTAGGGATTGCCTGGACGAGCTTTGCTGCTCCCTTTGCATTAAATGTGATTTTTACATTGCCGTCTATAATGGTTGCCAATTCAGAAACATATGGTCCAATCTATCCGTGGACACAGCCGTTTTTAATGATGATGCCGGTTAACGAAGGGGAAGTGTTTTACGTGCCGCTGGCCAAACTTTCTCTGGTGATCGGAGGGAGCTTGATTGTCTTTTTGGCAGGCGGGCTGATGTATATGAAGAAAAAAGCGATTTAGTGCCAACGTATGAGTGATAATCACTTGATATTGTGAAATGATCGTCCTGAGGATTTAACAGTCGATGCACATTTGCCGCGGAAACTTCCAATCGACTTGGACAGCCGAGGGCGGGTATGATGCAGCTGCCGAAACGATTTTCGATGGGTTAAACGTGGACGGGCTTTTCCTTGAATTTGATGACGAGCGTTCAGGTGGTTTTGAACCTCTCCGTTATGTAAAACGACCTGATTTGCAGATCGTTCTCGGTCTTGTCACGTCAAAATTCGGAGAACTGGAAAACCCTGATGACATCAAACGCAGAATCGAAAAAGCAGCCAAATATGTTGACTTAAGCCAGCTTTCGCTCAGCCCACAATGCGGCTTTGCTTCAACAGAGGAAGGGAATTTACTGACGGAAGAACAACAATGGGAGAAACTGAAACACGTGGTTCACATTGCGAATGATGTATGGAAGTAAGCGTAAAAAAAGCCGATGTTCTCGTACAGAGAAGCATCGGCTTTGCAAGTTTTTAGAAAAATCTCTTTTTCCAAAAGATAATTGCTGTACCGCTTGATAAAATGACGGCAAATAATATCGTTAACCAAAAAGCATGCGGATTTTTTTGAAAAGGCAAATCAACGTTCATGCCGTAGAAGCTGGCGACCATAGTAGGAAGCGATAAAACGATGGTAATGGAAGTCAGAAACTTCATCACGATATTCAAATTGTTAGAGATAACTGAAGCGAAAGCATCCATCATTCCGCTTAAAATACTGCTGTACGTATCGGCCATTTCAATGGCTTGTGTATTTTCGATAATTACATCGTCTAATAAATCCTTGTCTTCATCGTACATCTTTAAATGATTTAATCTCATTAATTTTTCTAAAACGATTTTGTTCGCCTTCAATGATGTAGTGAAATATACCAAGCTTTTCTCAAGAGCAAGAAAGGCGTATAATTCTTTATTTTTCATTGATTGATGCAATTCGTTTTCAATTTCATTTGTTTTTTTATTGATTTGCTTTAAATATCTTAAATAATAGGTAGAGATCACATAAAGAATCTGCAACGCAAATCTTGTTCGTTTATAGGTATAAAAGTCACGGATTTTTTGATTGCTAAAGTCGTTGAGAATAGGGGTATCCTTTAAAGACACAGTAATGAAACAATTTTTTGCTATTGCCATACCGATAGGAATTGTTTCATAAATGGGAAAACCTGCATCATCGTGGGTAATGTATGGAAAATCAACGATAATTAAGATATTATCGTCTTCTTTTTCAATTCGGGATCTTTCTTCATCATCAAGTGCATCTTTAATAAAATCTGTTGGAATATCTAAATTATTGCAAATATAATTGATTTCATCTGTATTCGGGTTGATCATATTAATCCAGCAACCCTTGGTAATTTCATTTGTTTTTTGAAGTTTTCCTGATTCGTTGCTCAAATAAATGTCTAACATGATTTAGCCTCCTCTTCTTCGTGAGGAGTCAAAAATGTTCCAGCCACACAAAAGAGTTGATGTTTTTCTTCGTAATCAATCTTCTGAGTATTGGTACATTTATGACTTCCTCAATATTCGAGCTGGGTTCGGGTTCGCTGCAACTTCGACTACTCAAAAAAATCAACTCCTTTTCATAAAATATGGGGAAACACCTTTATTATCATACTCTTACAGTGTGTTGTTGTAAACTCGATTTTTATCTTTATTTTGAAATAAGTTATTTAAGCAGTTAAAAACCACAGGGTTTCCTCTGTGGTTTCATTTCTTGCTGCTTATTAAAATACAGATTAAGTTAAATCTTACCGTACTCTTTCGGAGACTTGCCGATAACCCTCTTGAAATCTTTGATAAAGTGGGATTGATCGTAATACCCAAGTTCCAAAGCTAGCTGCGACCAATTCGGTCTTTTCCCTTTTTCGGCAAGTTCGGCTGCCTCATGGAGACGGGCTCGTTTGATGACCCATTTCGGACTTACGCCGACAAACTGATTGAACATCCGTTGCAGCGTTCTTTTGTTTATCTTAAACATGTGAGCTAATTGTTCAACTTTCGTTATCTCCCGATTTGCAGCTATATGTTCTGCGATTTGAGTCGTTAGTTCAGCATTTTTATTTTTCTCTGGAAGATGTTCGCGAAAGAAATTTTCGACAAGCTGAATCCTCATGTCTTCATCTTCAAGTGTAAACAATTCATCCTCTACTTTCTTAACATTCGTTCCGAACACTTCTTCAATGGGGATGCTGCGATTCGTTAGCTGAGAAACCGGGGAATTGATAAAAGAGTGAAAAGCGCCGGGCTTGAACTTGATCCCAAACACCTGTCCTTCATCCTTTAGAAGATGTGACGACGTTTCCTTTGAGATTCCATATATTCTCGAATTTCCTTTCTCAAACACCATGTTCACACAAGGATGAGAAAGAATCTTTTGGCGATAAGGAGCCTGTCCTCTTAAGTCCCACTTGACTGTCCAATAGCGCTGAATAAAAAAATGAAGATCCTCTGAGGGAGTGTGCCGCAAAAGTGTGTACTTCAGATCGCCTGTTTTCTTATTTAATATTCCTTTGTTTGGATGCGCTTGATTTGTCTCCACAGCTTCCACCCCTGGACAAATTTTTAACCATGTCGCATTTTTACAATCATCCGTAATTTCTTAATGGTATTATTTTCTATAGTAACAACAAGAATGAATGGTGGCAATAAGGATAATGGTGCCTATTTTGCTGAAGGAGTGATAATTGTGAAGGATCTTAAATTTGTGTTTTATATCGGGGCTCGTCCCGAAGAATTGTGGAATGCATTGATCTCGCCTGAGGGGACGAAAAAAACGTTTGCTGGTACAGTGATCCGATCCACCTTTAAAGTGGGAGACTCACTGGAATATGTTGGGCCGGGCAATGACGGAGAAGAAACGGTTCATGTATATGGCAAACTGTTGGCATTTGAACCGAATAAAGTGTTCAGCTTCACTGAGCATCCCGGACCAAGCTATCGTTCAAACCATGCTGAGCTTGAATCGAGAGTGACAATTACCCTTGAACAAGTGGGACAATGCACAAAATTAACCTTAGTTGATGACCAGTGGACAGAGGGCCATCCTTCTTATGAGAGCACAGAGCAGCATTGGCCGATGATTCTAAGCAATATCAAAACATACGCCGAGACCGGGAAGGTTTTGGAGTTAGGGTTTTAAAGTTAGAGATAGCGTCTTTAGATGCTATCTTTTTTTGTCTGATTAATACTGAACAACCGAACTGCTTTGTTGTTTTTGTTCGAGTCGATAGTCAGACGGGGAGAGGCCGACGGATTTACGAAAAAGCGTAGAGAAATGCGAAGAGCTTTTAAATCCGACTTCGTAGGCGATCGCCGTAATGCTTAGGCTCGTATGCATAATTAACTCTTTTGTTGCTTCCATCCGTTTAGTTGTTAGAAATTGAGCAGGTGGCATCTTCATTTCTTCTTTAAAAATCCGTTGTAAATAAAACGGGCTTGCGTAGACACGTTTCGCTATGTCTTCAAGTGACAGCTCGCAGGAATAGTTATTTATTAAAAAGTCAGTAGTTTTTTTAATTATTTGTTCTCTTGGATTGAGGTTTGAAAACAGATCCGGGCGACATCTTTTACATAAAGTGACCCTGACTTTGAATTTTATCAAGCAAAAATTCTTGCGTACAATTCGTCTAAAGCAGCAGTTAATCAGCTTACTGTCCATTTTGCATATGAGTTAAAGGATACACCTATTAAAATAAACTCTGCTTGTCCAGGTTTTACGGCGACAGATTTAAATCAATTTCAAGGCACTCGCACGGTTGAACAGGCAGCCACAATTGTCGTTCACCTTGCAACTCTCCCGGAAGATGGACCTAATGGTGGTTTCTTCGATGAAAACGGAGTAGTTCCGTGGTAACTTTATTCATTTTACAATGAGTGTGGATTACCTTAGTCCTTGCCAAAAAAAGTGACGCTTTATTTCAGTATAGTCGCCTTCTCTATCAAAAATCATTTATACTAGATTATGATAGCGATTTCACATAAGGAAGGCGGAATAAAAGATGAGTTATCAGGCTTCTGGTCGTCGTTATGAAACGATGATTTATAACAGATGTGGCAATAGCGGATTGATGCTGCCTGCTCTATCGTTGGGTTTGTGGCATAATTTTGGCGGGAAGGACTCCTTCGAAAACAGCAGAAGCATGGTCAGATATGCATTTGACGCAGGGATCACACATTTTGATTTAGCTAATAATTATGGACCGCCTCCTGGTTCTGCCGAAGAAACCTTTGGAGAAATATTAAAAAAAGATTTGCTGCCGTACCGGGACGAACTCGTTATTTCATCTAAAGCAGGCTATGAGATGTGGCCGGGGCCTTACGGAAATAATGGATCAAGAAAATATTTAATAGCCAGCCTTGATCAGAGCTTAAAACGAATGGGACTCGAATACGTCGATATATTTTATCATCACCGGCCAGATCCAGAAACTCCGTTAGAAGAGTCCATGCAGGCGCTGGATCATATTGTGCGGCAGGGTAAAGCATTATATGTGGGAATCTCTTCTTACAGCCCTGAGGAAACGAGAGCAGCTGCAAAGATCTTGAAAGAGCTTGGAACACCTTGCTTAATCCATCAGCCGATTTATTCAATGCTGAAAAGGGATGTAGAAAAAGGGCTGCTTGACGTTTTAGATGAAGAAAAAATAGGCGCGATCGCTTTTTCTCCGTTGGCACAAGGTCTTTTAACTGACAGATACTTAAATGGAATTCCCGATGATTCCAGGATTTCCAAAGGAAGCGGCTTTTTAACATTGTCCGCTATTAATGATGGAATATTGACAATGCTGATAAATTTAAATGCAATTGCAGAAAAAAGAGGTCAAACCCTTGCCCAAATGGCACTGTCCTGGGTGCTAAGAAGGAAAGAAATGACCTCGGTCATAATTGGAGCAAGCAGAATATCCCAAATCGAAGAGAATCTCAAAAGCTTGGAGAATCTGACTTTTCTAGAAGAGGAAGAAAGTGAGATTGAACAGATCCTTTCTAGGAATGGGTATTAATAGGGTTAATCAACGTTTGTTTAAGGGACTTTCGAATTGAAGATCGCCGAATACCGGAAAATTCAAAAGACTGCAGATCGCGCTGCAGTCTACCATTCTATTAATAATTGCGAATAATCGTCTCCGCCACGTATTCCTCCAATGACATAATCGCTTCAATCACGCTTTCAGCGGTGATTTTCTGATCCATCAAATGAATCGATTCCGCGGGGGTGGCAGCAGCTTCCGCCACAATTGCGATCTTCTCTCGCTCCTCCACATTCAATCGTAAGTCAGAAAGAGAGTAAGGCAGGTTTAACTCCTGGTAAAGGGTGATCAACTTCGAAACGTCTTCCCACTTTTTTTCGAGGACAAGTTGAACAAGAATTCCATAGGAGACTTTTTCACCATGTAATAGATGGTGAGTTTCTTCTATTTGTGTTAACCCGTTATGAATGGAGTGTGCGCCTGCAATTCGTCCAAAGTTGTCTCCGAATCCTCCTACCATTCCGCCTGCAATGATGATCGTTTCAACCACTTTAATAAAGGCGGAAGAGAGTACACTCTTGTTTTGATCTTCAACCGCTTGGCTGCTGAGGTCAAACAGTACTTGCTCGCACGTTTTCGCAGAATAATAGGCAATGTCAACTGCAAGCGGACGTTCATTCAGGCCGCGGATGAGCACGTCTGCTTCATACCATTTGGCCAGCGTATCGCCGATTCCTGCTATAAAATATTCGACTGGCGATTCAAGGATGATCTGTGGTTCAACCAGGACAATATTGGCACTCTCCGTATGATACCGGTAATAAATGAACTGTCCTTCGTCTGTATAGTACACACTTAACGGAGTCCACGCGGCACAGGACGATGCAAGAGTAGGGACTAAAATAACGGGAGCCTTTGTTTCGGTACCGACGGCTTTTGTTAAGTCTAAGATTTTTCCGCCGCCAATGCCGATAACGGCTTCATACTCTTCTTTTTGGATGATTTCCCGCAGGCGGCTGATTTCAGATAAGGAGCATTCTCCCCGGTATTTCTCATAGTGGACGCGAACCGATTCAAAAGAAGGGAGAAAGGGTTTTGCGGCATGAAGAGATTTTTCCCCGTGAATAATCAGGCATTTCGTAACCGTTCTTTCCGTTAACATATCTTCAAGCTCTTTAAGAATTCCTTCTTTGCATTCATAGGTTTGGGGAGCTCCCCTGACAATCAACTGATCGGACATTCATCTCATCCTTTCTAGCAGAAAAAGCAATACCGGGACCGGTACTGCTTTTCTATTTGTTTTTTTGCTTAGCGCTTTTCCATCCACTCTGGTTTGCCAAAACCTTTGAATTCTTCATCAATCACTTTTTCAAATTCTTCTGATTCGACAGCAGCTTTAAGATCTTTCGCAAACTGGCTGTCAACATCCTTCGTATTGACAACTACACGGTTTCTGTAATCATCCGGCATGCTTTCCAATTTTAATGCATCTTGCAGATTCATCTTAGCAGCTAAGGCATAGTTCCCAGGAACAGCAGCCAAATCAGCACTGTCAACTTGGCGTGGAAGGCCTGCAGCCTCAACAGGTACAAATTTAAGGTTTTTCTTATTTTCTACTACATCTTTTTCAGATACAGTTAGCGGATTTGTTTTCGGATCAAGCTTAATAAATCCTGCATCCTGAAGGACCAAAAGTGTTCTTGCCAGGTTCGGCGGATCATTCGGGATGGCGATGGAGCTTCCATCCTTTACTTCATCCAATGACTTGTATGTGTTTGAATAAAGACCCATTGGGGCAGTTGGAACAATAACAACTTCAGATAGCTCTAAATTGTTTTCTTTTGCAAAGCTTTCCATGAAAATTTTGTGTTGAAAAAGGTTTGCATCGATGGATCCGTTGCCGAGCTGTTTGTTTGGCTGAACATAATCTGTAAACTCAGTTACTTTTACTTTGTAGCCTTCTTTTTCTAAAATTGGTTTAATTGCTTTCGTTACCATATCACTGTATGGGCCGGCTGTAGCGCCGATGTTAATTTCCTTGTCACTATCAGCGTTCCCGTTATCTTGTCCGCAAGCCGCAAGCAGCCCGATTGATAGTAATAATGTAACAATGAATAAAAGCTTTTTCATGTTGTTTTTTCCTCCTGATTAACGCTTGTCAATTTTTTTAGAAGTGAAATCACCCAAAAATTGTACGAATTGTACTAAACATATAAGGATGATGACGGTTGTGAACATAACTGTATTGTCATAGCGGTAATATCCATAGCGGATCGCTAAATCTCCGACTCCGCCGCCTCCAATAATTCCCGCCATAGCGGAGAAGGCAATTAAGTTAATTAATGTAATGGTAACGCCTTGAATTAAGCCGGGACGTGCTTCTGACAAGAGAACATCCTTAATAATCATCCACGGGGTTGCTCCTGCTGCAATCGAAGCCTCAATCATGCCTTTGTCGATTTCACGAAAGGTTGTCTCAACGATTCGAGCGAAAAACGGAATCGCAGCAACCGACAGAGATACAGAGGCAGCAGTAGGCCCCGTTGTATTTCCAACTAACAGATCGGTAAAAGGGAGCAAGAGCACCAGCAAAATGATGTAAGGAATCGACCGGGTCATATTGATGATAAAACCAATGATTGATTTAATGGGACGATTCTCTAAAAACAATCCTTTATCTGTTACAAATAAAATGATACCTAACGGAAGACCGAGCAAAATAGCGACTATAAGTGCGATCACAACCATATAAAGGGTTTGGAAAAAAGCGGTGTTTAGTTCAGGCAATAGTTGAATCAAAGAATCAAGCACCCGAAATCACCTCCAAGCTCTGTGTTTTTTCTGAGATGTACCGGGTGGCATTTTCTACGTCTGCCACGTCGCCTACCAGCTCCATAATAAAGATGCCAAGCGGTTTTTCTTTAATGTACTCAATTTTTCCATGCAGAAAATTCCCTTTTACACTGAAGCGTTGAAATACATCGGAGAGAATGGCTTCTTCCGCAATCGAGCCTTTGAATTGAATTTTCACAATTTTCCCTTTACTATGTTCCAGAATCTGAGAAGGAAGCTCGAATTGCATCACCGTGTCGATGAAATCCCGGGTTAACGGTTGTGATGGATTGGAGAATAAGTCATAAACCGGACCTTCTTCTACTACTTTCCCATCCTGCATAACTGCCATACGATCACAAATTTCTTTTACGACTTCCATTTCATGAGTGATGATCACAATTGTAATGCCAAGCTCCTGATTGATCCTTTTTAACAGGTTCAAAATGGATTTTGTTGTGCTTGGATCAAGAGCTGATGTGGCCTCATCACATAGAAGCACGGATGGATCATTGGCAAGTGCTCTCGCAATGCCTACCCGCTGCTTTTGTCCGCCGCTGAGTTGCGCGGGATATGCGTCATGCTTTTCCGCCAGCCCGACCATTTCTAATAATTCATTTACCCTTTTCTTTATCTTGGCTTTCGGATAATTGGCCGCACGCAAGGCAAAGGACACATTTTCAAACACTGTCTTGGCATTCAGTAAGTAAAAGTGCTGAAAAATCATACCGATTTTCAAGCGAGCCAGACGTAATTTACTTGGAGAAAGCTTCGTTAAATCAACCTCATCTATGATAATCTGACCGGATGTTGGTCTTTCCAGCAAATTCATGCATCTGATCAAGGAGCTTTTTCCTGCTCCGCTGTATCCGACGATTCCGAAAATTTCTCCGGTTTTGATTGATAGGTTTACATGATCAACGCCTGTAACTTTCTTCTTTTTTGTCTCATACACCTTTACAAGGTCTTTGACTTCTATCATACTTTTGTCACCTCTTGTTGCATTTGTAGGCATTAAAAAAGCCTCTTTCCAAAACTGAAAGAGGCATCGTGTTTATTGATGGCTTATCTTTCAGAATCATTACATTCTGCAGGAAGTAGCACCTTTCCATTTGCATGGCGGTTGCCGGACTTCATTGGGCCTGATCCCTCAGTCACTCTGGATAAGTTATCATATTATAAAATTGTGGATGAATACTTATAAATAATACCATGCAAAATAAGAAAGTCAATAATTGATCTTAAATAATTTCAAAAATTCAGATAGAAATTCTTGGTATTAAAAAAGGAACCTGTAATAAACAGGTTCTTACTTAAGCGGCGGTCCGAAGCTCGAGAGCCACTTGTTTGATTTGATGATTATCCATCTCAATTACGACCCAACGATGCTCTCCATGGTCAATAAAATCGCTCTCCGCTATTTCATTGTTTTGAACTTGTATCCAACCGCCTATCGTATCCACTTCTTCACTTTCTTCGAATGTCAAACCGAATTGCTTCTCAAGATCTGAAAGCAGAACGCGACCGTTAATATGATAAATGCTGTCACTCTGTTGTTGAATATCCGGAACTTCATCATCATCGAATTCATCACGAATTTCGCCAACGATTTCCTCCAAAATATCCTCCATTGTGATGACTCCTGCTGTACCTCCGTACTCATCAATAACGACAGCGATATGAACTCTATCCTGTTTCATTTTCAGCAATACGTCTTGCAGCGGAGTTACCTCATGGATCATCGGCATCTCATGGACAAAATCAACCAGTTTACGTTCCCGGCCAGCAGCATAGCTCGTGAGCATTTCCTTCACGTTTACAAATCCAATGATATGATCCTTATCGCCATCCGCTGTCACAGGATAACGAGTATACTGGTGTTCATCCACAAATGCAATCACCTCGTCGCGGCTCATGGCCTGCGTAAGTGTAACCACTTGCATGCGGGGCACCATGATGTCCTTCGCCACGCGCTCATCAAAATCAAAAATGTTTTGCATATAGGATAGCTCCGTCTGATTGATTTCTCCGCTTTGATAGCTTTGCGACATGATGATTTTTAGCTCTTCCTCAGAGTGTGCTTGTTCATGAGTGGCAGGTTGAACACCGAAAATACGAAGCATCACACGAGCAGAACCGTTCAATGTCCAAATCAAAGGAGCCATAATCTTTCCGAACCAATAAAGCGGACGGGCGAACACCATAGTCATTTCTTCTGCATATTGAATTGCCAGTGTCTTAGGCGCAAGCTCACCTATGACGACATGTAGAAATGTAACAAGGGCGAAAGCAATGGCGATAGAAATAACCGTGGAGACCGCATCCGGTATACCAAATTGGTGAAATAAAGGATGCAGAATCTTTTCAACTGTCGGTTCCCCTAACCATCCAAGCCCAAGCGCAGTCACTGTAATCCCAAGCTGACACGCGGATAAATAATAATCCAAGTCATTGACCAATTTTTTGACAATCACCGCTTTTTTGTTGCCTTCAGAAATGAGCTGGTCAATTCGAGACATCCGAACTTTTATTACTGCAAACTCTGATCCAACAAAAAAAGCCGTCAGCACGATAAGAAAGGCGACTAGCGCCAAATTTATTACTAATATACTGTCCAATTAATTCCCTCTTAGCCTGAGGGATTCACCTCCGGGTGGTTTTAAAGTAATGTCAGCAATTGCATAACAATTGCAAGTCTATTTGTCAGCTCTTTATGCACGAGCTGTTTTTCTTTTTGAGGAGCATCTTTAAGTGCTTCCTCCAGAGCCGTTAGCTTTTGCTGCAGGCTATTTATATCATCTTGAACTTCACACAAAATCGGTTCGACTTTTTTATTGCTGCTTGGATCCTGAAGAGCCTCCGTAATTTCTCCGAGTGACATTCGCTGGCTTTTCAGCAGTTTAATTCGATCCAATGTATGAAGAACACTTTCCGGATAAAGCCGGTAATTCGATGGTGAACGCTCGAAATCGAGCAATCCACGTTGTGTATAATAATCTATTGTCCGCGGCGATAGACCGCTTAATTTTGCAACTTGACCTATGCGAAGCAAGGACTTCCCAAAGACATCCCCTCCTGACGATACAAAAACCTACTATTAAAATAGCACGTTTTCAAAAAACTGTACAGTGGTACGTTTTGGTTTTGTCGTTGTGAATTGAATTCGCTGGAGAAGGGATCCAAAGGTTCTTAGAAAAAAAGAAATTCTTTTCGATAGGGGATACCATACTTACGTCGGACAATAGCTATTAAACTATTTTCTATAATGATATGGTTTTGCGACGTTGAAATATCTTTAGTAGCCAATAAATAAGAATTCCGCTTAGAATAAAGAACGAGAGAAGGCAGGCTAAGCTCATTATCGGCTGAATTTGATAGGCGTATAAAAATTTATCAATTTCATAAATGTTTTCTGGATCCGTGACCGTTTTGGGAGTGAAAACAACATGATCTTTCCAATCTTCTGAAATCATAAGATAAGATCCCGTCCAAGACGTGAAAAAGAGGGAAAACGAAAATATAGGTATCATCACAAGGAAAACAAGAACACGAATAATTCGTGGCAATTTACTCACCTCCTAAAAGAGTATCTTTTTGTACACATTCTTTTTAGATTGACCTGGATCCTTAATCACTATATGATCATTTTTCACCATTCTAACATCTTTAATATTTAACACTGTAGCCAAAAAATAAAGGTGCATCCAGCTAGCTGTTTTACAGCTGCAGGATGCACCGCTTAGTTTCTTTAATTAGACGGCTTGCAAAGGATAGGTGACTTTAAGCAAGTGTCTTTAATGCGGCTCAGTTAGTTGTAGCCGAAATAGCAGATAGATCAGATGCTTACAGTATCACTTTTAGAGGAGTCTCCATATTTAGGATTTGGTCCATGCTCATTATCGCCTGCTTGGCTATCTAAACAAGCCAATACAAATATGGCAAGACCACCGAGAAAAGGAACAAGGTAGATTAACAGCAGCCATCCACTCATTCCAATATCATGCAATCTACGTGCTGTAACAGCTAAACTTGGTACCAGAACGCCTAAAGCATAGATTCCTGTTAAAAGACCTATAATTATGGCTACTGCCGGATTAGTTATTAATGCTTGTAAAATAAAAAGCACTATGAATATTATGGCATTAAATAGATTATAAATCCATAATTCCTTACGTCTTGCTCTTCCATAGAAATTTGCGTAATTCTTTAACACTTTTGAATACCATTCCATTTATTTAATTCCCCTTTATGACAGTCATTCTTTCATATACTTTAGGTAAATCCCGGCCGTCTACGAAACCTTTGTTTTCTATTTGCTTTCCTATCCTTTGTTTATATTATAAAGAAATGTAACCAAAAAATCCCTAAAAAATGTGTTCTGAATAATATGACTTATTTAAAAAGGGAGAAGTATGGGTATGAAGATATATAGTCTCTACTTTAGTGTGAACCATTTCCTAAATGACAATGTTTTAGCGATTTTTACTTAAAAAAGTATGTATATCAAAAAAGGCAGATCACCAAAAAGGTGAAGTCTGCCCCAGAGTGAGATTGAATCATGCATACCAAGTGCTATTTAACCAATACCAATATTTGATTAGAACCTGTACGTTTCATTACACGATACCCTTTCCTGGCTTTCGTCGCTATTCCCTCATCATTCGGTTTGCAATAACTACCTGGTTGACAAGTACCGTCATCCCGAACCAGTAGCTTTCCAACAAGACCAACAGCCATCCATTCCTGCTTATCGAGACGTGAACTGCAATTTTTCGACCAGTTTGGATTTATTTTTTTTCTATTAATTTTACGTTCTTCCCGTAAAATGTTTCCCTTATTATCTTTTTCAGGAGGAATGATGACTTCTTCGTAAATTGGCCTGTTCCATTTATCAAGCATATATTTACTGCATTCAGGATCTTGAATATCTGCCAAGACAGCAGGATTAGAACTGGTTATGCCCACTATATAGTCATCCCTGGAGTTAGCTTTTCGGATTTTCTCTGTTTCCCCGTCAAATGCAACAAAGTAACCAACTCCAATCAATTGGCCATTTGATGATTCAAACATTTCAGCAAAGTCACAGGCCACTGGAGCCACAATATTTGCAGATACATCACCTTCAAAACAAGCAGAACCATCATTTAAAATTTTGGCAACAACCCCGCCAAGTGCACCGTTAACGAGATACCAGGAAAAATCCAAATCATCAGGATTCATAGGATCTGGACCTCCACCTTGGCCCATCACATGAACCCCATCAAAACCGTTAGCTGTTGTGTTAAGTCCTTCTGTATGAGCAAAGTTTCCATCTGCAATCGTACCGTTTCCTTCCGCATGGGAGGCTTCTCCACTAGCGGTTGTGCTGTGCCCTTCCGCGTGGGAACGCGACCCGCTGGCAGTTGAACCCTCCCCTTCTGCATGGGAAGCGTTCCCACTAGCGGTTGTGCTTAATCCTTCTGCATGAGAAGCAAATGCACTCGAAGTTGTATCAACGCCTTCTGCATGTGAACCAACGCTTCCACTGGCATCTGTAAAGGCGCCTTCGGCATGAGAGACAGTTCCACTTGCTATCGTCATAAACCCCTCGGCATGAGAAACATCTCCAGTGGCTTGTGTGTCTCTTCCTTCCGCATGAGAGTATGATCCTCCAGCTAGAGTCCCTCCCCCTTGGGCATGAGAGGTGAGTCCGCTGGCGGTTGTGAGATATCCTTCTGCGTGGGAAGCGACTCCACTAGCTGTGGTAGAGGTACCCTCTGCATGTGCGGTGTCAGCTGCCGCTGTCGATTGGGTAAGATAACCTTCTGTGTGGGAAGCACTCCCCCCTGCAGTAGTTGTGTTTCCTTCAGTATGGGAAGCCTCCCCATTTGCGGTCGTTTGATATCCTTCAGCATGAGAAGCTGTTCCGTTGGCGGTTGTATTCAAACCTTCCGCCTCCGAACAATCACCGATTGGATTTTGGTTACATCCATTGGACATATTAATTTCAGTCCTTTCTATGAGATTTATAAAAAACTTGATATGAGTTTTTTCATTATAAGAGCATTGAAATTTTGTCAGGCTTCTCCTAAAAGAATGGAGATAAAGCCTAAAAGGTGAAAATTAAGGTTATTGCTAGTTTGATTGACGGTTAATTTTTGAGAATAAAATGGGATAGACTATCATAGAACCTGTTAAAACTTGAGTTCATGAGGAAAGAATGAAGTATAAATATTGAGGTAGTAAAGTTCGTTTATGAAAGTCTTTTTATAATGATCATCAAAAAATGTGCGCGAAATGTTTCGAATTGAACAAATAGGACGTGCAGATCAAAAAATAAACAAAAGTGATAAATTCATCTAATTGAACACGAATAGTTGAAGTTGCTGAGTTACCATCCATTCCAACTTGTCCGAGCATTACTGGGGGAAATAATAGCATAACTAGCATTCTGAGACGTTCGTCCATCCAGAAATGCCATAGTTCCCTCTTTCTTAACATTTATTTCAATGTATGACCTTCAAGAGTAGAGTGTAACGGCTATTAACATATTAAAAACTTGTTGAGAGAGGAATCTAAAGGTATCTCCTATATTATTTGAATTAATCACATTCAAGTCTACGTTTTTAAACAAACGTGAAACCTATAGGCGGATTTCTGGAAAATCGTTTGTGTTTCCTACTCCTATTATGATTTGAGAATCCTTTAGGTCAAAGGGCTTTTTTTCATAACAAGGTCAATCAACTACTCTTCATGAGACCCCAGATAGTAAAGTAAGTTACTATCTCGGTTGGTTTCGTATTCTAATTATCTTTCTTATCCTTAAAAAGAAAAATAAGGAGGTAAGGTGATGAGACAAAAAGCATGTACTTACGTTTTGGTCTTGTTAATTACGCTCATAGGATTGGAATTAGGAGGCGGCATTTATGAAGAAATTGTGGTTGCTTCAGTCTGGAGTTCATCCCCGACACAATCTTTTGCTTTGCTTCAAGCGGAAAATGGTCTCCCTTTGCACCATTTCTGGATGCCTTTGCATTTGATTTCCCAGGTTGTCATTTTGTTGGCCTTGTTGTTATGTTGGAAGGAACCACATCGCAGGGACCTTATTCTTACAGCAATTCTTGGCTATGTTGTTTTGCGTGTTCCAACATTTCCTTATTTCATTCCAGAATTACAATCGTTTACATAAACTTCTCCTGATGGTTCTTTTTCCCCGGAACTTGCCGACCGGGCAAAATTATGGGTCAATCTTAGTTGGGTAAGGATGGGGATTATCGCAGCAATCTTTGTTATGATGTGGAAAGCGCTTGGTATACCTCGAAAAAAGGAAGAGGAGTAAAAGTTAGTTGTTCAAATATTTAAGAATAGATGTTATCCCCTTTTGTTATAGATTTACTTATCAGGTGGAGTAGATCCTCCACCTGATACCCCGAAGTTTCAGCTTGATGAAATGAAATCACTTAATGTCTTCACTTCGGTTGGTGTAATCAGTTTTTGATCAGAGGTTTACAGAATCACTTGTCAGTGGTTGTTCAAGTTTAGGATTTGATCCATATGTATTGTCGCCTTTTTGGCTATCGAAACATGCTAACACAGTTATGACAAGTCCTCCAATATAAGGGACGATTAAGATTAATTGCAGCCATCCGCTTATTCCTATATCGTGTAATCTGCGTGCTGTAACAGCTAGAGTTGGTATCACAGTAAATAAATAATAGCTTACAATTAAAACTAATCCTACATAAAATAATGTTATATTTAAAAATGATGAGAATGTAATAAGAATTGCAGCGATGATTAAGAAGTTAAAGAGGGCAAACAACCAGTATTCTTTACGTCTTGCTCTTCCTTTGAAATTCGCATAATTTTTTATCACTCCTACATACCATTGCATTTTTAAGTTTCTCCTTTCATTGTTTTCGAATGCCGGATGGAAATTTACGACTTCATTCTGATGCTTTATTAACCTAGCAAATGAAATGCATCACATGTCGTAAGTTTATTATAAAGGAAATAATCCAAATAATCCCTTATTAATGTGTTCTAAATCATATATCTCGTAATCGACCTCTGCAAATAAGTCTATTGATAGATAGAATGTACAGATAGAAACAACTCCTATTACAATTAGAATATAACTTAGAAAATCGGTGAATAAGTAGCAGTACTGGAGGAGATAAATTGAAGCGATTATGTGTGCTACCGTGCGGAGCGAAGAAGATATGGGACGTGGAGCCCGATACTGGCAGCATTCAAGCTGAACATGCGTATTTAAGTCCGTTCCATCGTGCCTGTCAAAGATATGCCAAAACATTTTTTCACGACTGGGTTATCCTTTCCGGAAAACATGGCTTCTTAAAACCGGATGACTGCGTTCCCGAAAATTACGACGTGACGTTTGGGACAAACCAACCGGAAATCATTCGAATGGGCGACCTTAAACAGCAGTATGAAACAAAGCATCTGGATCAATTTGATGAGATTGTTGTCTTGGGAGGCAGAAAGTTTCGCCCGATTATCGATGAAGTCTTTCAAGAGCCGCATAAGGTTCGTTATCCATTATCGAAATATAAAGGGATTGGCTATATGCTAAAGGCGTTGAATGAAGCGGTGGAGAGGGAAGAAGAAATAAATAATTAAAAAACCGCTATATGGCGGTTTTTTAAAGATAATATTTTAATGAGCTCTTCCCGCTTTTATTTCTTCCTCCCATCTTTTAGAGCCGGTACCCGGGACAGGCCCGTTCAAAAGCGGATCATTCGTCTCTTCCATCCATCTTTGAACCTTTTGGCGCAGCTCTATTGCAATTTCTTTATATTTTTCATCGGCAATAAGATTTGATTGTTCTAACGGATCCTGCTCTAGATCGTACAGTTCTTCAAGTTCATTAGGAACATAATATTCTTCACGGACTTCTTGACCGGATAAGCTTTTATGGGCATCCAGCGGCATATAAATTTTCGGCCCGTTCTCGAAATTTTTTACGTATTTGTACCGATCGGTTCGAATACCCCTCATAGGATGATAGCGATCATGCCACGTTAGTTCACAGAAAAACTCGTCACGAATCTTTGCATCGTCTTCACTAAAGACTTTGGCAAAGCTTTTACCGTCCAAGTCTTCAGGGATCGCGATTCCGGCAAGTTCCAAAATGGTCGGCATTAAATCGATATTACACAGAAGATCAGAGTTCGTTTTCCCTTCTTGGATGTATTCAGGATGATAGATAATGAGAGCCGTTTCCAATCCTGCTTCTTTAAATGTTCCTTTTGCTCGTGGAAAAGCAATGCCGTGATCTGTCGTATAAACTACAATAGTGTTATCTTGCAGGCCTGTTTCGTTCAACGTATGGAGGATACGTCCGATCGCCTTGTCCAATACTTTGACGGATCCATTCATTTGTGAAAGATCCTTACGGGTATTTGGAGTATCAGGAAGGTACGGCAAAACGCTGACTTCTGTTGTTTTATCAGCATAAGGCTCATATTCATCAAATTCTCGGTGAGTTTCAAAAAATCCTATATTTAAATAGAAAGGCTGGTTGGAATCAGCTGATTTTTCTTGTAAAAAATCAATCGCCTGATCAGCAACTTTGGGAGCTCTATCCCCTTCCACTTCAATGAAACGATCGTATCCAAGCTTGTAAGTGGAGCTGAACACCCTTTCTTCGATAGGTGCAGATTCTCCGATCGTTTCATGACTTAAGCCGATCAAAGATGTTTCATATCCTGCTTTTTGGAATTCTTTCGGGATAGTTGTAATTTCTCCGTTAATATGAAACCCTAAATGAGCCAAGCCTATTAAACCATTGTTGTGGGGATACCGTCCGGTTAAGATACTGCCTCTGCTGGGACTGCACTGAGGAGCGGGACAAAAATACTGCTCGAACCTTATTCCTTTAAAAGCCAATCTATCAATATGGGGTGTTTGTACATGATGGCCATAACAGCCCAGATATCTACCTGTATCATGAGAAATCATTACAATAATATTTGGTTGAGACATTCTTCATCATCCTCCCTTTCTTATTCCTTACATGATTTCATCTATCTGAGACTTTAAAGTCGATGCTTTAGCGCCAAAAACCGCTTGTACTCCATCGTTTATTTTCAAAACACCAGCTGCTCCAAGTTCTTTTAGGCGTGAATCGTCAACTTTGTTTACGTCTTTCACACCTACCCTTAATCGAGTAATACAAGCATCCAAGTTACTGATATTCTCTTTGCCGCCAAGTGCCGCCAACACTTCGATTGCTTGATCCGCCGTCTTTTTACTTTTTTTCGTTTCTAGATCCTTTTTGGTATAAAGGCGAGTTTCTTCTACATCTGGTTCCCGTCCGGGAGTTTTATAATCGAATGTTCGAATCAAAAATCTAAACACAAAATAGAAAATGAAAAAGTAGATGACTCCTAGAATTAGAATCGTAACCCAATTGTGATTAAGGTTAGGCAGTGCATTAAACAAGATAAAATCAATAAATCCGGAGCCGCCGGCATATCCTGCGTGAATATCCAGGGCATTAGCTAAAGCGAATGCGGTTCCGGTTAAGATCGCATAAACAACATACAAGAAAGGCGCCACGAAGAGGAATGTATACTCTAGTGGTTCAGTAATGCCAGTTAAAAATACAGGAATGGTTGCTGCTATAAGTAAAGCTTTTGTCTTTTTCTTTTTGTCGTTTTTCGCACAATGATACATAGCTAGGGCTGCACCGGGAAGGCCGAACATAACCGGGATAAACTTTCCTCCAATGTAGGCTCCGCCGGTAATGGGGACCGATGGATTTCTTAAGGCATCCATCACTTGTGCAATATAGATGTTTTGGTCCCCGGCAATTTTAGCCCCATCTGCTGTTTGATAGACTCCGCCGATATCAGTAAAAAGAAGAGGAGCATTATAAATGTGATGCAACCCAAAGGGAATGAGCAGCTTTACGCTTCCCCCGTATAAACCTACTGTGAAAGGATTCGTATGATTAGCTACAAATCCTCCCATCAATCCAATTGCTTGTTGAACGGAGGGCCATATGAAATAAAAAATAACAGCAGAAATAATTGCTCCAAATGATGAGATGATAGGAACAAATCTTTCTCCGCCAAAAAGAGAAATGGCTTCAGGAAGCTCAATTTTGTGGAATTTATTATAGAGATAGGCAGTTAAAAAGCCGATGAAAATTCCGCCGAAAACGCCTAATTGGAGGGTTTGTATCCCTAATTCCGTTCCAATCATCTTTTCAGATACTTGCAGTTCATTAATTTTAAGAAGCGTGCTAATAACCGTATGCATAATGAAAAATGAAATAAGTGCTGATAATCCGGCCATCGCCTTATTTGTCCAGCTTGCAGCAATTGCCACAGCAAAAAGGACAGAAAGGTTTGCGAAGACGGCCTGGCCAGAGCTTTGTAAAAGTAATCCAGCGGCTTGGAATCCTTTCGAAGACAAAAACGGAAAGATCTGCTGAATATTAGGATTAATAAGAATACCGCCAATGCCCATTAGTATTGAGACTAACGGAAGGATTAAAACTACAGTCATCATAGCCTTACCGATTCGCTGGACAAAATTAAAAGAAAAATAGATTTTCATAAAATAATGGCTCCTCAGCTTTAAATTTATACAAAAGATTTGTATGATAAAGATCATAAGTTGATTATTCCTATCAGTCAAGTGGGATTTTCAGCAATCTACCAATGTCTGAAAAAGTACTCTCCAAGTAAATGTAATAAAAATGACTATATTTTTTAGAAAAAATGAGAAGGAGCAATAAAAATGAAGAGTGATAAATTACCGTCATGCTGCGTGATTACTAGAGGTGAAATAAAGCATAAATCAGACTTCATACAAGATTCAGACGGGAATGATAATGTTAATAAAGAAGAAATGGTGCTGATTCAAGGCGGCGATTTTTTAATGGGAACAAACGATAAAGAAGGTTTTCCACTAGATGGAGAAGGTCCTGTTCGAAGTGTAGAAGTCGAATCGTTTTATATAGATGTTTGCACTGTAACTAATGGAAATTTCCAGGAATTTATTAACAGTACGGGATATGTAACTGATGCAGAAAGGTATGGATGGTCTTTCGTCTTCTATCAATTTGTTTCTAATGAGGCTGCTCAACGTGCAGATCGGGTGAGTCAGACCCCTTGGTGGTTAAAGATTGATGGGGCATGCTGGAAACATCCAGAAGGGGAAGATTCCAGCATTCATGATCGAATGGATCATCCGGTAGTCCATGTTTCTTGGAACGATACAGCTGCTTATTGTGCGTGGGCAGGAAAACGCCTTCCTACCGAAGCCGAATGGGAATATGCAGCTCGCGGGGGATTGGTTCAAAAAAAATATCCATGGGGAGATGAATTACAGCCAAACGGAGAACATTACTGTAATATTTGGCAGGGTGAGTTTCCAAATATCAATACAAAAGATGATGGTTTCGCAGGAACGGCTCCAGCTAAATCGTTTCCTCCAAATGGATATGGCCTTTATAATCTTTCGGGAAATGTGTGGGAATGGTGCACGGATAATTTCCGCTCAAAATTTCAACCTTTTGGGCAGGAAGAAATGAAAGTCATTCGAGGCGGCTCGTATCTTTGTCACGATTCCTATTGCAATCGATATCGTGTCGCTGCTAGAACCTCTAACACCCCAGACAGCTCTACTGGGCATATGGGGTTTCGTTGTGCAGCTGATTGTTGAAGCAGAAGTTAAAGATAACTAGATTATGGCACAAAATATAACATAATTTTGCATACTCACAATTGACTACTATGATTCCTTAATTATTGAGGAAGTATAGAGATAATTGATGAGTATTTTTTTCGGCATAATAATATATCCCCTTTTTTAGTGGAAAGAAAACACCACGACAGATTATCTGACGCAACACAAAAAAGTTTGTGTGAGACCCACAAAAATTATCAGAATTTTTGTATTTTCGGAATCTTGAGATATTGTCCGCCTCTTTTGTAAAATCAAACTATAGAAAAATATATTTTCGCTTTATAGAAATAGGGAGGTGTCTGATATCGAATTGGTGACAAGAGATTTTTTCTTATTTTTGTCGAAAAACAATGTGATGAATCGAATGGCTAAAAACTGGGGCATTGGATTTGTCAGAGGGAAAATGATTGGCGGAAATAATTTCAATGAGTCTTTAGTATATATAAAGAAACTCAATGACCAAGGAATGACCGCTACAGTTGACCATCTAGGCGAGTTTGTGGGAAGCAGCGAGGTAGCAAGGGAACGGGCAGAAGAAGTCATTCATACCATTGAAACGATTGCCAGAGAAAATGTGAACGCCCAGGTTTCCTTAAAAATGACATCGCTTGGACTTGATATTGATGAAAAGCTTGTACGGGAAAACATGACAAGGATCCTCGAGACGGCAGAAAAGCATCAAATCATGGTGACGATTGATATGGAGGATGAAGCCCGCTGCCAGAAAACCCTAGATATTTTTAAGGAATTCAGGTTACGTTACTCGAACGTCAGCACTGTCATTCAAGCCTATCTCTACAGAAGCGAGAGCGATTTGGATGAGTTGAATCCGCTCCGGCCATTTTTGCGGCTAGTAAAAGGAGCGTATAAGGAATCTCCTAAGGTCGCTTTTCCTGATAAAAGCGATGTTGATCAGAATTATAAAACATTGATCAGGAAACAGCTTCTCAGCGGAAATTATACAGCAATAGCAACACATGATGATCATATGATTGCGTATGCGAAACAGCTAGCCAAAGACAATCAAATTCCCGCGAGCCAATTCGAATTTCAAATGCTTTACGGCATGCGGAACGCAACACAGCAAGCACTGGTGAAGGACGGTTATAACGTAAGAGTGTATGTTCCTTACGGGGACGACTGGTACGGCTACTTTATGCGACGTCTAGCTGAACGGCCGGCGAATATCGCATTTGCTTTTAAAGGAATGACGAAAAAATAGGCAAAGGAGAGACGAAAAAAGATGACAATACCATACAGACATGAGCCATTTACTGATTTTTCAATACAAAGCAACCGCGAGGCCATGGAAGCAGCATTAGAAAAAGTAAGCGGAGAATTAGGAAAGGATTATCCGCTTGTCATTGGCGGGGAGCGCTTCGTGACAGAAGAAAAGATCGTTTCCATTAATCCGGCGAACAAAGAAGAAGTCGTTGGAAGTGTTTCAAAAGCGACGAGAGACCATGCTGAAAAAGCAATTCAGGCTGCGGCGGAAGCTTTTGAAGAATGGAGATATACCGATCCTGTAGAACGCGCGAATATTTTGTTCAGAGCTGCTGCCCATGTGCGCCGCAAAAAATTTGAGTTCACAGCTCTACTCGTTAAAGAAGCCGGGAAGCCTTGGAAAGAAGCGGACGCTGATACGGCAGAGGCGATTGATTTCATGGAATACTATGCGCGCCAAATGATTGAACTTGCAGGTGGAAAACCGATAAACAGCAGGGAAGGAGAAAGCAATTCCTTTGTCTATACTCCTTCTGGCGTTACGGTTTCGATTCCGCCTTGGAACTTCTTATTCGCGATTATGGCCGGTATTACAGTAGCGCCGATCGTGGCAGGAAATACAGTGGTGCTGAAGCCTGCCAGCGCTTCGCCAATCATCGCGGCTAAGTTTGTGGAGGTATTAGAGGAAGCAGGATTGCCGAAGGGTGTTGTGAACTTTGTACCTGGCAGCGGCTCAGAGGTAGGAGATTACCTGGTGGACCATCCGATAACCAGCATCGTTACCTTTACGGGATCAAGAGAGGTCGGGACCCGGATCTTTGAACGCGCGGCAAAGGTTCAGCCGGGACAGACACACCTTAAGCGTGTAATTGCTGAAATGGGCGGAAAGGATACTGTCGTAGTAGACGATGACTGCGATATTGAATTGGCGGCCCAATCCATTTTCACCTCGGCGTTCGGTTTTGCCGGACAAAAATGCTCGGCAGGCTCGCGAGCTGTTGTACATGAAAAGGTGTATGACCAAGTCTTGCAGCGGGTGATTGAAATTACGGAATCACAAATTACCGGAAACCCTGAAAAAGCTGAAACGTATATGGGGCCGGTTATTGATCAAGGCTCTTTTGATAAAATAATGGGGTATATCGAAATCGGCAAGGAAGAAGGACGGTTAGTAAGCGGAGGCAAAGGGGACGATTCCAAAGGGTACTTCATTGAGCCAACCATTTTTGCCGATTTGGATCCGCAAGCTAGAATCATGCAGGAAGAGATTTTCGGTCCCGTAGTAGCCTTCTCAAAAGTCAGCAGCTTTGATGAAGCGATCGAGGTTGCCAATAATACAGAATACGGCTTAACTGGCGCTGTCATCACAAATAATCGCAAGCATATTGAGGTGGCAAAGCAAAAGTTCCACGTAGGGAATCTTTACTTCAACCGCAATTGTACAGGCGCAATTGTCGGCTACCATCCGTTTGGAGGGTTTAAAATGTCCGGTACTGATTCGAAAGCAGGGGGACCTGATTATTTAATCCTTCATATGCTTGCTAAAACGATTAGTGAAACCTATTAATCCAAGTTTTACGGATAGGAAGCCTTAGCTTTCTATCCGTCTTATTAAAATAAGTTCACTTAGTTCAAGGAGGAGAAAAACATCGTAAATGGTCAATTAATTACATCAATTTGTATTTACATGGCAGGTATGCTGCTTATAGGCTACTTTGCTTACAAGCGAACTTCCAATCACTCCGATTACATGCTTGGAGGAAGATCGCTGGGTCCCGCTGTCACCGCGTTAAGTGCAGGAGCGGCAGATATGAGCGGTTGGCTTTTAA
Source organism: Bacillus gobiensis (assembly GCF_001278705.1). Taxonomy (GTDB): domain Bacteria; phylum Bacillota; class Bacilli; order Bacillales; family Bacillaceae; genus Bacillus; species Bacillus gobiensis. The sequence continues at coordinate 3,181,324 of NZ_CP012600.1, read as the reverse complement.
TGGGACTGCCGGGCTCTATGTTTTCAACAGGTTTAAGTGCTTCGTGGATTGCAATCGGATTAACGACAGGAGCTTATATTAACTGGATTTATACGGCTCCAAGACTTCGTGCCTACACTGAAATTGCTAATAACTCCATAACCATCCCATCATTTTTAGAAAATCGCTTCTCTGACAAAAGCAAACTTCTTCGAATTTTTTCGAGTTTAGTCATCATAGTTTTTTTTACGTTTTATGTATCCTCCGGCATGGTATCCGGTGGAGTATTGTTTAATAGCATATTAGGACTCGATTATCATACAGGACTTTGGATTGTGACTGGCGTTGTCGTTGCCTATACTCTGTTCGGCGGATTCCTGGCAGTGAGTTGGACAGATTTTGTGCAGGGGGTCATTATGGTGGTTGCCCTTGTTCTAGTGCCAATTGTTGTTTTCATGAATACAGGCGGGCCAAGTGCAGCGTTCGCTACAATTCAATCGATTGATCCTAAGCTCCTTGATATTTTTAGAGGGACAAGTGTGCTTGGCATAATTTCGTTGTTGGCTTGGGGCCTTGGTTATTTTGGCCAGCCGCACATCATCGTTCGTTTTATGGCGATATCTTCTGTGAAAGAAGTAAAAAACGCAAGACGGATCGGCATGAGCTGGATGATTTTTTCAGTAGTGGGTGCTTTTTTATCAGGCTTAATTGGAATTGCTTACTATTCTCAAAATGGACTGGAGCTAGAGGATCCCGAAACTATTTTTATCCAGCTTGGTAATATTCTTTTCCATCCGCTTATTACCGGATTTATCATTTCTGCAATTTTAGCGGCGGTAATGAGTACAATCTCTTCTCAGCTGTTAGTAACGGCAAGTTCATTAACAGAGGATCTATATAAGACAGTCGTCCGAAAAGCTCCTTCAGAAAAGACGCTGATTTACCTTGGCAGATTGTCGGTCCTCTTGATTTCAGTGATTGCAATGCTGCTTGCTTGGGAAAAAAACAGCACCATTCTGGATTTGGTCGGGTATGCGTGGGCAGGCTTCGGCGCTGCTTTCGGTCCAGTTATAATATTGAGTCTGTGCTGGAAACGAATGACCGCGTGGGGGGCGCTTTCTGGTATGGTAACCGGTGCACTCACAGTGATCATTTGGGCAAACAAGGGTCTATCAGACGTGCTTTACGAAATCATTCCCGGATTTGCCGTCAGCTTACTTTTTATCTTTATCGTTAGTTTGTTAACATCCAATCCATCTGCTGAAGTCGAGAAGGATTTTGAAACGTATAAAGGTGCTTTATAATTTAGACAAAAGGGGAGATAACTTTTTTATCTCCTTTTTTGTTTGAAAATTTTGTTCCTTTCTTCTATACAATAAATAGAAGGTTTTAGTATGATTAAAGAAAAATCAATGGGGAGCTACTTGGATGAATGAGCTGCTAGAGCGTGTTTACTCAATATTAGATATTGATAAAATAATTGATTTAATCAGCTTTGAGTTAAAAAAACCCGTCATAGTGGAAAGCGCTGACTTCTTTTTGTTAGCTTATAATTCATATTATATTAACCATTATGATTTAGCGAATCAGCAAACGATTTTTTCGAAAAAGTGCCCTTTGCCTATTTTTGAAAAGTTTATGGAATATGGGGTTATTCATAAACTGAAAACGATTGATACGCCGTTTCGTGTGGATCGAATGGAGGAAATCGGGCTGAATCCAAGAGTTGTCGTCAGCGCTAAGCATAAGGATAATATCATGGGATACATATGGATTCAGGAGATTGAAACACCTATGACGGATTCAGAATTGGAATTTTTATATCACACGTCTTTCCAAGTAGGGCAAATCATCCATAGCAATAATAAACAAAAAAGCTCGAAAAAGGGAGAGGAGCTATATAAAAAAGCGATTCTGAATCAATTTGAGTCAGAGCTGAAAATTCGGGAAGAAGCTGTGGAAGCGGGCGTTAAATTACCAGTATCATTTTCAGTGATGGTGCTTCAGGCGCCTGGTGAGTATATTGAAGATGTGAAGAAAGATATCCAGTCCTATCTCAATTTGAAAAACGATTTGAACCGCGTACTCATTGCGCAATCAAGAATCGTATCAATAATAGGAGGATCTGCTTCAGGTCATTCAACCGAATCAACAGCCTTAGATGTCATTGCGGGGATTTTAGACCATATCCCTGCGGATCAACGTTCAGCCATATTTATCGGAATTGGAAATGAATATTCAGATGTGATGTCTTTTCATAGGAGCTATTTAGAAGCGCTTGAAGTTATTAAAGCCGCTGACCTATTAGGAAGCCAAACCAATATTCCATATGAGTTTGAGAAATTGGGAATTTATCGTTATCTCGATTTTATTGCGACAAAAAACAAAGAGCTCAATTACGTAAATAAAGAATTACAGCTATTAAAGGAAAAAGACCGAGATGGCAAAAAGGAGTTTCTTAAAACGCTAGAGGTGTACCTGCTGAATGATTGTAAAATTAAACCTACTTCTGAGCAGCTGTTTATCCACCCGAATACATTGAATTACCGTATGAAAAAAATACTGGAATATACATCCCTGGACGTAAAGGATTTCAAGTCAAAATGCCAGTGGCTTCTTGACTTAATGCTGATGAAAAATGAAAGCGGTAAGTAAGGAATCGGGCAAAGGTGTAAATAATTCTGTGAACGGTGCAATTATTCGTGTGATGGTGCAAAAAATCACGTGAATGGCGTAAATAATCGTGGAACGGTGCAATTAATCTCGCGACCAGTGCAAATAATTGGACAATGGTGCAATAAGTCGCGGGACGGGCAAATAATCCCGAGAATGGTGCGATTATTCGTGTGACGGTGCAAAAAATCACGTGAACGGTGCAATTAATCTCGCGACCGGTGCAAATAATCGGGCAACTGTGCAATTAACCCCGAGAACGGCGCAATTAATCCAGTAAAAGTGCAATTCTCCACGAGAACCGTCCAATTAAACTCGGTCACCGTGCAATTAACCAAGGTTTCTTTACGATTTTCTAATGTTATCTACGACAATAAAACCAGGGAGGACGACTCCCTGGTTCATCAGCTAAAAATGAAACCCATTCGTATATTGCTGGACGGCTTCTTTGCTAAAAAAGTAGATCGCAGCTACCGTTAAAATAGCCAGAATCGCATGTTCAGCCTTACTGCCTGTTTTTGTTGTGACCGGAAAACGAATGGTGAGTTTAAAAGGATAGAATAGTTTAATTCCTGATCGAGTGGCAGCATCCAACAGCAAATGGCTGATCATCCCCGCAAGAATCCCCAATCGAATTGGATCATTTGAGACGTAATGTGATAAAAATACCGCAGCAATCAGCAAAAATAATAAGCTGTGCGTAAACGTGCGGTGTCCGAAGATCGCGCTTATGATCTTAGAAAGCAACGGGAGACGGCTGCCGATCTTGCTTCCGCTATGGCATATATCAGGCAATAATCCTCCTGCCGCCCCGGCAACCGCTGTAAGTATTGGATCGTAGTGTGTCATTGCAGATAAAGCTGCACCAGCAGCAATACCGCCCGTGATGTGTGTTTTTCCTGTCAACCCGTTCATCCTCTCTTTTCTAGAAACTTTTATTATTACACCATTTTTATTACAGTTCAATCAGAAAATGAGGAGGGAGAAAATGCTACAATTTCGTTCGGGTTGATGTAACCGTTCATCGTGATACAGCTATAAAATTTCGCAGAGATTCTTATATTGTAAGTTTCGGTGATGATTCTTATTTTGGAGAGGATGAAGACTATGTAAAGTGGCTCCAGCTAAAAACGAAACAATTTCCTGAAGGATTCGTAATGGTCGAAGAGAACGGTGAATCTATCGGGCTGCTAGAAATGCAAGTTCGCGAATACAACGGATATCAAATAGGCTACGTCAATCTATTTTATTTGGTTCCTAAAAAAAGAGGACATGGTGCGGGGCGATATCTTTATGAGTACGCGATTAAATTTTTTAAGAAAGAAAGAGTAAAAGAATATCATTTAACTGTATCACCGACGAACAAACAAGCGATGAGATTCTATAAAAAAATCGGGATGAAGGAAATCGGTACAGAAAAAGACGGCAGGGTCATCCGGATGAAAGGAAAGATTGGGTAATCGAAAAAAGGGCTGGCTATGTTCTTGCGATGATTTCTCCATTTCGAATAGAATACAGGTCAGATGTACCTGTCTTACTTCTTTCCAACCCTTTCATCCAGTGGTATGTTTTAATAGTGAGGTGTTGGTTCGTGTACAGAGTATTAATTGTGGAAGATGATAAAAAAATTACAGAAATTTTAAAAAATCACTTAAGTAAGTATGGATACGAAGCAGAAGCTGTCATACGGTTTGACGAGATAATAAAGAAATTTGAAGAGTATGCTCCGCATCTTGTACTGCTCGATATTAATCTGCCATTCTATGATGGATTTTATTGGTGCCGAAGGATTCGAACGATTTCAAATGTGCCTATTTTGTTTATTTCTGCCCGTACCGATGATTTAAACCAAGTCATGGCAATTGAACATGGCGGGGATGATTATATCGCGAAGCCGTTTCACTTAGATGTCGTGTTAGCGAAAATTAAGAGCTCTATTCGCCGGGCATATGGCGAGTATGCGTTTCGGCAAGAGGAGAAAGAGCAACTAGACGTGAACGGATTAATTATTGATTTAAATAAAATGCAAGTCCTTTGGAAAGACGAACTGCTTTCCCTTTCTCATAAAGAATTTCTGCTGCTGATGAAGTTTGTCAAAGAAAAGCATCGGGCAATATCCAGAGATGAGCTTCTTGAGGAGATATGGGACGAGCAAACATTTGTGGATGATAACACGTTGACCGTCAATGTTAACAGACTGCGAAAAAAACTGGACGAGCTTGGATTATCACAGTCTATTGAAACTGTACGAGGCTACGGCTATCGTTTCTCTGTTCATTGGGGAGGAGAGTAGAATATGTTGTTTTCTTATCTTCGAGATAGAAGCATGATTCTGCTAGGGCTTGTTTTTTCGTATGTAGTAATGGCAGCAACGGCAATTTTAATATTCATAGAACAGGAGCTTTCTATTCCGTACGGAGCTCTTTTTTATGTGTTTTTGTTAGGTGTCTTTTTTTTAGCAGTCGGAACTGCTATTGATTATGTGAGACAGAGAAGCTTTCGCATCCAATTAAAAAAACAGCTGGAGAGCGATTCAGATCCGCTCCAATCCGGTTATGCCCTTGCTTCTGCAGAACCCTGTACAAAGGAACAGGAATGGTGGGTGGATTTGATCTTGGCGATGAATCAGAAGTATGAAGAGTCGCTGCAGCAGATGACAGACAAAGAAAAGCAGCAGCAAACTTTTACAAATCAATGGATTCATCAGATGAAAACTCCCGTCTCTGTCATATCCCTGCTTATCCAGGAAGGGAAACAGCACCCAGGGCCTGACTTTATGTATCAGCTGTTGAATGACATCGAAGAGGAAAATGAAACGTTCAGCTCAGGGCTGGATAGAATGCTGCAACTGTCAAGACTTGAGGCATTCTCCACCGATATGAAATCGGAGAAAGTGGACCTGAAGAGTTTTTTGACAGAAATCATTAATCGGGAAAAAAGGCAATTTATTAAAAGAAGAATCTTTCCGAAGCTGAACATACCAGATACGCTTATCGTATTTAGCGATAAAAAGTGGCTCGATGTTGTCATCACTCAAATATTGCAAAACGCTTTAAAGTACTCCGTACAAGGAGAGGGAAAGGAGATATGGATCACGGGGAAGGAAGAGCGGCCAAACACAATAAGTCTATCAATTACCGATTTCGGACAAGGCATCCCCGATTACGACCTGCCGAGAATATTTGATCCATTTTATACAGGAAGCAACGGAAGAACACAAAAGGAAGCAACAGGGATGGGACTTTATATTGCAAAAATGGTCTGCGATCAGCTTGGTCACCACTTAACCGCTCAATCTGAAGAGAAGCGCTTTACGTCATTAACGATCGAGTTTACAAGCCTTACATTACATAGGTGACAATTTTGTAAGAAAAGCAGATACTTTGAAAGAAAAATCGATGGGAGCAATCTCTCCTTCTTTTTATAATGAATCTATCAAAAGGAGGAATTGCAATTGACAGCCGTACTAGAAACGAAAAAACTATCAAAAACGTATCATTCGAAAAAAGGCGACCTTTCTTATCAGGCGTTGGACAACGTTACATTATCCGTTGAAAAAGGAGAATTCACAGGGGTAATGGGACCGTCCGGCAGTGGAAAAACGACTCTATTAAATCTTCTGGCCACAATCGATCAGCCAACTGGCGGAGAATTGACGATAAACGGCACGAATCCAAAGCAGTTGAAGGATTCCAAGCTTGCTTTGTTCCGAAGGAGAGAACTTGGCTTTGTTTTTCAAGATTTTAATCTCTTGGAGACATTAAATATAAGGGAAAATATACTGCTGCAGCTTGCTCTGGATAAAACAAATTTAAAGGAGATGGAACGGCGGCTCAAGGAAATTGCTGATATTCTTGAAATCAGCCATATTTTAGAGCATCGTCCGTATGAAGTGTCGGGAGGACAAAAACAGCGGGCTGCATGTGCAAGAGCAGTGATTCACCAGCCCGCGCTTGTCTTGGCGGATGAGCCGACTGGAAACCTCGATTCAAAGTCAGCCAAACAGGTCATGGATACTCTGGCAAAACTGAATCAAACGAAAGAAACAACGATATTAATGGTTACCCATGATCCGACAGCTGCCAGCTTTTGTAATCGGATGTCTTCATAAAAGATGGGAAGTTGTTTTCTGAAATTCACAAAGGTTCGAATCAGCAAACCTTTTATCAAAGTATATTGGACACCTTAAGCGTACTGGGAGGTGACTTTCATGAACATGCGAGTTATCGCCCGTAAAAATGTGCTTGGGAATCTGCAGCGTTACCTGGCTTATTTTTTAAGCTGCGTATTTTCCGTCACGATTTTCTTTATTTTCTCATCCTTTATCTTTCATCCGGATGTCAATCCCGAAAATATATACGGAGCCGGCCTGGTTGTACCCGGACTTATTTCTTGCTTAGTGATTATCGTTGTCTTCTCTCTTTTCTTTGTTGCTTATTCTAACTCGAGCTTCTTGCAGGTTCGGAAAAAAGAATTTGGGATGTTGTCGCTTTTCGGAATGACAAAAAGTCAGCTGAGACGGCTCGTCTATTATGAACAAACGGCCATTTCACTCGTTGCTATTATTGCGGGAATAGGTGTGGGATTGTTGTTTACGAAGCTGTTTTATTTAATCATGAGTGCCTTTTTAGACATGAAAGTGCCGATATCCTTTCAACTAGTTCCAAAAGCATTGATGTTAACAGCGATTGGCTTTTTCGTATTGTTCCAGTTCATGACGTTTTTTTCGTTTTTTCAAATCAAAAAATCCCAAATCGTTGATCTGCTCTCAGCCAGACAAAAGCCAAAGCCGATGCCGAAGTTTTCGAAATGGCTTGTGTTTCTGTCCGTTTTATCCCTGGCATCCTGCTACTATCTTGCCTATACAGCGGGAATCATGAAGATGCTGATCCGAATGTTTCCGATTCTAATCTTAGTTCTAATCGGCAGTTATTTCTTCTTTACGCAAAGCAGTGTGGCCTTCATTCGAGCGCTGACAAAAAGAAAGGCAAGTTTTTATAAAGGGACAACGATTATAACTCGTTCCAACAATTTGTTTCGGATAAAAGATCATGCGGTCATGTTGTTTTTGGCAACTATTATTACTGCAGTTATTATGACGGCCTCCGGTGTTATTTTCATGTTTTACACAGACTTGAAAAATCAAGTTGAAACAACGTCTCCTCAGGCGATAGGGTGGGTGGAGCACCATGCTGATACGTTTCAGGCACTGAAACCAAAAGATGTTGAGAAGGAGCTGGAGCAAGCTGGTGAAAAAATCGCCTACAAGGTAAATGAGCTGGCCATACCGATCACTTTTGATTCTGATTCTACAGGAATGATGATTGCGGAATCGAGTTACAACAAGGTGGCAAAGGAAAAGGGTTTTGAACAAGTAAAACTTAAGAAAGGGGAAGCCTTTTTTAACTTTCCTTACCCGTACGTAAATATGGAAATTCTTCCGATCGGTAAGAAAGCTGAGATACAGATCGGCAAGGAACACGAGACATTTTTGATAAAACCGCAAAGCAATGAAGGAGTTCTGGTACCGCAAGGAAGGGCAAGTACGCTGCTTATTGTTCCTGATAACGAATTCAAAGAAACTCTGGCAAAGATACCCGAACATGAGCAAGTGCGTTTAATGGGGTACGAGCTAGAAAACTGGGAAGGAGCAGTTGAGGTATCTGAAAAACTTGAGAAGATGGTGGCGGATGATCATCAAACCGCTTTTCTGGCTAGAGCACCAGGATATCAAGTATTTAAGAAAGCCCTTGCATTAACCTTGTTTCTTGGATTGTTTGTCAGCTGCTTGTTCTTTGTAATTCAAGGTAGCTTCCTGTATTTGCGCTTGTTTACGGAGGTGGAGGATACAAAGATCCAAATGCTTGCTTTACGGCGCATGGGTGTCACGAAAGAGGAAATGAAAAAAATCCTTAGCAGACAAATTAGCTTTTTGTTCTTTATTCCGTTTATCGGTGGAGCGATTCATGCCACATTTGCGTTTAAGTCGTTAAGCAACATGCTCGGCTCGAATCTTCTAGTTGGATCACTCACTGTTTTCGGTATCTATTTCGCTTTTCAGCTTGCTTATTACGCTGTTACGCGATATATCTATGTGCGAACAGTTTTGAGATAAAGTTTTGATATTGAGTTGTGCCGTATAATAAAACGAAATACTTAGAATAAGTATATCGAGCAATATAGAGAAGACCGATTTCCGTATTTAAGTTGAGAAATCGGTTTTTTCATTATGTAACCACATAAATAGCAGTGACAAATGCATAGTCAGAGTAAGTGTTAAATTTTTTTTATAAAAATCCTAACAAATGTCCTTGACACTCCATCTACTTAGTAATATTATGTAGTAGTACTTAGTGTTGTTAAGTACTGATGGAGATGGTAATAAGGAGGAGTTATGAAAGAATTAACTGAAATGCTCAAAGGTGTTTTGCAAGGTATTGTACTTCAAAAGATTCAGGAAGGAGAAACCTACGGATATGAAATTACAAAGTACCTAAATGATTTAGGCTTTGAGGATATTGTGGAAGGAACGGTTTATACAATCCTTCTGCGAATAGAGAAAAAAGGTCTCGTGGAAATTGAGAAGAAGAAATCAGAACTTGGGCCAATGAGAAAATTTTACACGTTGAATGCTAACGGAGAGCAGGAGCTCATAAATTTTTGGCAACGATGGTCATTTATTGAACAAAAAATGAACGAAATAAAGGGGAAAAGAAATGTTTAAAAAATTTCTTCAAGAAAAACGGGAATATCGTAAATTTAGAAAAAGAATAAATGAACTGCCTGATGAACATAAAAAGGCGATGATTGCGATTGAAAAATATATGTGGATGTTTGCTAAGGGAAGCGGTATGTTCGAATATTTAAAAAATATATTAGAGATGTTTGAGGATAGTGCAAAAGAGGGCTTAAGTGTACGAGATATCGTTGGGAATGATATAGCAGAATTTGCCGATTCATTCTTAGCTGAGTTCCCGGAAGAAACTTGGATAGATAAGGAAAGGAAAAAATTGAGAAATTCGATTAAATAAGGGGGTAAAACGATGAGTTCAACTGTGATGGAAATTAAAAATGTAAAAAAGAGTTTTAAAGGAAATGAAGTATTGAAAGAAATAAATATCACTGTGAATAGAGGTTCCATCTATGCCTTATTAGGACCTAATGGCGCTGGGAAAAGTACACTCTTAAAAATTATTACTGGACTTCTAAATAGTGATAGTGGAAGAGTGACAATTAATAATATAAATGTTGCAGAAAACCCAACGGCTGTACAAAAGTTATTTAGTTTTAGTTCACAAAATACAACCGTCGACGGTGTACTCACTGGTTATGAAAACTTAGTTTTAATCGCAAAATTGAGACATGAGCCTAATCCGAGAAATGTCGCTTTAAACTTGTTGAAAACCTTTAGGCTGATTGATGCAAAAGATAAAGCTGTTTCAAATTATTCAGGAGGCATGCAACGCCGGCTTGATTTAGCAATGAGTTTAGTTGGAGATCCGGAAATCGTTTTTCTAGACGAACCTACTACTGGACTAGATCCAAGCAGTAGACTCGATCTTTGGAATAAGATTAAAGAGTTGAAGTCACAAGGGAAAACAATCTTTCTAACGACGCAATATTTAGATGAAGCGGATTATTTGGCTGATAAAATTGTGTTTTTGCACGATGGCAAAATAATAGCGACTGGAAGTCCAGATGAAATGAAACGTATAGTGGGAGAAAACAAATTATTTATTGAATTTAATAATATCCTAGATCTCGAGAAATCATCAAAACTTTTACAAATATACTCTCCTCAACAAACGAATAGCTGCGAACTCTCCATTAATTTAACAGAGGAAATAAAGACCACTTTGAATATTTTCAGTATTCTAACTAATGAAAAAATTGTAATTAAGAGCTTCAAAATGATTACCCCGACTCTTGATGATGTTTTTATGACACTTACGAAAGGAAGAAAATCATGAATATGAAACAATATATTGGAGACACTCTTGCACTGTCTAATCGAATTATGAGGCATAATATACGGAGTATTGACACTTTATTGACAGTTATTGCCATGCCTGTTATGATTCTTTTAGGAATGGTTTATGTATTTGGCGGAGCTATTCAAATTCAAGGAGTTTCCCAAGATGAGTACATTAATTACGTACTTCCTGGAATCTTATTAATCACGATTGCCAGCGGTTCAGCCTACACCTCTTTACGGATTAACTTAGATAAAACTTCAGGCATGTTTGACAGGTTTAAATCAATGCCTATCTCAAAATCAGCTGTATTAGGAGGTCAGGTTATAGCTTCCGTTATCTTTATGTTAGTTTCAATTAGTGCCGTTCTATTAGTAGGATTTCTTATAGGATTTAGAAGTAGTGCAACATTTTCTGAATGGCTTCTTGTGGGATTATTACTTGTTCTGTTTTCTCTCACAGTAACATGGCTTTCGGTACCTTTTGGATTGGCTGCCGGAAGTATTGAAGGGGCTAGTTCTTTCTCTTACATCTTATTGGGGATGCTTTTTGTCAGCTCCGCATTCGTTCCTGTAGACGGGATGCCAAAGATCGTGGGCATTTTCGCAGAAAATCAACCAATGACACCGATAATTCAAACAATCAGAAATCTATTGAATTCAAATGTCGTTGGTAATGACTTGTGGGTTTCCATTGTTTGGATGGTAGTGATAATCATTCTATCTTATGTAGTGGGAATACGGGTTTATAAAAGAGTATAATCTCAAAAGTATCATTAACAGGCATAAATTGTCGCTCTCTTATCATCATGCAGAAATAATACTGCTTTCAGACCGTCTGAAAGGTGATTTGACCCAGTATGCTTTGTATAATGCGTCTTTTTAGTTTTTACAAAAATAGGAGTATCATCGAATAAAGTGAACCTTATCATTTATTCCTGCTGTCAGGATTCTTTAAAAAATCAATGCCTGATTTTCGGCGGCAGCTGTTTTCTATAAGAGCTATAATCAAAGGGTAAGCTTAGTTAAGAGGAGGCAAAGCCCGTGCTAACGTCCGATAAAAAAGAATTTTACGAAGCATTGCTTGATAAAAAAACAGAATATGAGGGCATTTTTTACGTGGGGGTCAAGACGACAGGTGTTTTCTGCCGTCCGACATGTCCGGCGCGTAAGCCAAAATTCGAGAATTGTGAATTTTTCGAGACGGCTCAGCAAGCCCTTCTTGCTTCTTTTCGTCCTTGTAAACGTTGTCGTCCGCTTTCTCATCCCAATCATGTTTCAGAGCTTGTGCGAACGCTTGTAGAAGCAGTTGAGGAAAACCCGGAGAAGCGGTGGAAGGATAAAGATTTTCAGGAATTATCCGTAGATGCTTCAACCGCCAGACGTCAATTCAAAAAGAGATTTGGAATGACTTTCGTTGAATATGCAAGGGCACGCCGTATGGGTCTGGCGATGAAACAAATCAGGGTGGGTGAAACGGTAATGGACGCCCAGCTTTCAAGCGGATATGAATCGAGCAGCGGGTTTAGGGATGCTTTTTCCCGTATTATGGGAGAGGCGCCGGCTTTGGTGGAAAATAGCAGTGTCTTAAAAGCATCATGGCTGGATACGAAGCTTGGCCCGATGATAGCAATCGCAGACGAGGAATTTTTGTTTCTTTTGGAATTTGTTGATCGCAGAGGTTTGGAACGTGAGGTAGAACGATTGAGAGAAAAGACAAAATCAGCGATCATACCAGGGCGCACGCAGCCGATCAACTTGATTGAAAAAGAGCTGACTCAGTATTTCAATGGTGAATTAAGAGAATTCAAAACGCCTTTAGCGTTACTTGGATCGCCTTTTCAGAAGAGTGTCTGGCATGAACTGAAAAAAATACCAATCGGACAAACAGCTTCTTATTCAAGAATCGCTGAATCAATTGGCAATCCCTCTGCCTTCCGGGCTGTGGCACGGGCGAATGGTGCAAATCAGCTTGCCATAATTATTCCTTGTCACCGTGTGATCAACGCAAATGGCGAATTGGGCGGCTATGGCGGCGGGCTATCCCGAAAAAGATGGTTAATTAATCATGAAAAACTGATAAAAAAAGTGTTATCAAAGTCGCGCTAACCAGGACAAGCTCTTTTACGCAAAGTAAAAGAACATTTTCGTATGTTTGAATCCGGCTTGAACCACAAGAGCCACTGTGATAGGTAACTTTGATTTCTATTGCCTTTTTGCGAGAAATCATAGTGAATGAAAAAGCAGACAAAAATTAAGAGGATGAAGATTTCTCTTCATCCTAGGCATCCCAAATCAATCATAGAACCATGCGAATGATTCTCCACTGGAGTATTTTTTTAAATAAAATTCGGCTTGGTCATCGGTCCCATCAACAAACCCGCCGATATCTTTGTAGACATGACAGCCGTTTGAATCGAAATCATTACTTCCTGCTGTTTTAAAGTAGACGCCAGTTTTTACTTGATCGTCTGGATTATACGGATCTTCTTCAAATAATTGATAATAACCTGGTTTGCTTTCAGAACTGAGACAAATTTTATAATCTCCGCCGCCAGAAGGCCAGATGTCTGACTCATCACTAAATCTGTCTCCGCCTAATAAATCCCATTCTCCTGCTGCAGCAGTCGCTGTCCATAACGGTACGATGGAAGCAAACAGTAAAACGAGAAAAAATATATGGATTCTTTTCAATTCCCCAAACCCCTTCTTTTTTTATGTTTAATTCATTGAAAAGTATACCTATCTTCGAGTGTTAATTTCATAATGAATTTGACATATTTTTTTCATAATGAATTTGACATATTTTTGATGGGGTCATAAGCTATTCTATCTCTGACCAAGGGGCAACCAACTCAACTTTGATTCGGTCGGGATCCTCGAAATAGACGGCATAATGCTGCGGACCTCCCGCGTATGGTTGCTTGTCCTCGTATAAGATCGGGATTCCTTTTTCCTTTAATTTTGCAGTCATTTGATCGACGTGTTCAATCGATCTTGCATGAAAGGCCAAGTGGTTAAGCCCGACTCTGCACCTGTGGTACGGAACATCCTGATATTTTTCCTTTGCCTGAACAAAGACGAGATATGTATCCCTGTATTTCCAACTCGCACCTTCGTCCCATTTCTGAAACAGTGAATAATCAAGGTCATCGAGGAGCCAGCTCCAAAAATCAATGCTTTTCTCTAAATCTGAAACATAGATTTCGATATGGTGCAGCAAATAAACACCTCCAGCTTAAACAATCGTTTGATTAAACCAATTATAGAACAAGTGTTCCTGTCATTCAAGGTGAATTTGATAAATTTAGAAGGGTTTGAAACATAGATTGAGAATTATTAAATAAAGAACATCAGAAAGAGAGGGAAGGATATGGCACAGCAATGGAACGTTGGAATTTTTCTGTTTGATGAGGTAGAGGTTTTAGATTTTGCCGGACCGTTCGAGGTGTTTTCTGTCACAGCTTTGGATGACGGATCGAAGCCTTTTTCTGTGAAAACCATTTCTGAAAATGGAAATATGGTATCAGCAAGGAATGGATTAAAGGTTCAACCTGATTATCGCTTGGATCAGATGCGGGAAATAGATATCTTGATCATTCCGGGAGGCTACGGAGCAAGAGTAACAGAAATACATAATGAGCATGTTATCGGATGGATATCTAATCAAATGGCAAAGGTGAAGCTGATGGCCTCAGTTTGTACAGGGGCGTTCCTTTTAGCAAAAGCTGGGCTGCTGAACGGAAAAAGAGCAACAACGCATTGGGCGAGCATTGAACAAATGAAAAAGGATTTTCCGGAGGTTAGCGTCCAGCAAAATGTAAAATTTGTAGACGAAGGAAACATCATCACGTCAGGAGGGATTTCCGCCGGAATTAATATGTCCTTTCACATTGTGAAGCGTCTGTTAGGAGAAAAGACAGCAAAGGAAACTGCCAGACGGATGGAATATGATATAGAGATTTGAACGATATTGAAAAAAGCTCAAGAGGGTTCTTGAGCTTTTGGCCGGATTAACCAATCCATTTCGTATACGATTCAAAACTCGTTTTCTTCGGTTCCTTTGGATCAATGTCCGGGTAGCCTAAGTAGATAAATCCGACAACCTGGCCGTTATCAGGAAGGCCGAAAAATTCCGCCACTTTTTTGTGGTAGCAAATATCACCAGTTCTCCAAACCGCACCTAAACCTTCTGCGTGTGCGGACAAAAGCATGTTTTGAACAGCAGCGTGTACAGCAGCGAATTCCTCTTGCACGATGACTTTTGGATTGTCGCTAGGTTCCACGCCAACTGCGATGACAACAGGTGCGCGCAATGGGTTTTTTCTGTTTTTATCTAGTCTGACTTTGTTTTCTTCGGTTTCCGGATCGTCCATCGTATCCTTTACTATATCCGCTAATACATCACCGAGCTGAAGCCTGCCTTCTCCTTGAAGGACAAAAAACCGCCATGGCTCTGTGCGAAAATGATTCGGCGCCCAAACAGCTGCATCCAGAATTTTTTCAATCAACGCTTTAGGCACTTCATCTTGTTTTACTTTTCCTATGCTTCTTCTGCTTTTAATTGCCTCATATAATTCCATTTCGTCACCCTCTTTTCTTTTTCAATCCCCAATACTTATCATAAATCAAAACGCCTGAGAAAGAAATTGTTAGCCAGTATGATTCATAAGAATGGGAAAGCCAGTGCTATAATGAATGAAAATGAAAGCGAGGAGGAACGGGAATGTCGTGGGTTTCAGCCTTTGATATAGGGACCACTTCCGTAAAAGGAATTTTAATAAGTAAGGACGGAAGCATAAAGGGAGAAAAAACATATCCTCTTCAAACGTATTATGGAGTGAATGGAGAGATTGAACAGAGTCCGGAAGAATGGCGGGACGGAATCATAGAGATCTGCCGTTATTGGATGCAGAATGTAAAGGTTGAACCTGAAGACATTAAAGCTATTACATTTAGCGGCCAGATGCAGGATTTGATTTTTGCTTCGCGGCTTCGAGTTCCTCGTGCAATTCTTTATTCTGATACACGAGCGAAATCCGAAGCGGAGAGGATTAACCTTGAAATTCACCAGTTAACCGAGATTGCAAACAATCCGATTGATGCGTCTTCGCCATTTGCCAAATGCTTATGGATGCAGTCTCATCAGCAGGAAATTTACGAGAGCTGCGAAGCTTTTTTGTTTAGCAGTAAGGATTATTGCATTTATGAGCTGACGAATCAGCTGGTAACAGATCCTGTCACAGCTGCGACAACCGGGATGATGAATCTCAGAAAAAAAGAATGGCAAAAAGAGTGGCTTGGCAAATTTGAAATCCCGATCGCCAAAATGCCGGATATCCGCTATCCTGATCAATTAGCCGGTCACGTGACAAAGCGGGCCGCTGAGCTTACTGGATTTATGGAAGGGACGCCCGTCCTCTCAGGCAGTGGTGATGCTGGTGCTACGACAATCGGAGCAGGAGCCGTTAGAGAAAATGACAGCTATCTTTACCTTGGAACAACAGGGTGGGCAGCGACTGTACAAAAAGAATTTGGAGAATCAGGAGATTTTATGTTTACCCTGTCACATGTACTTCCCGATTGCTACATATCGATTGCCCCACTATTAAATGTCGGAAATGTATACCTATGGGCGGGGAAAACCTTCGCAAATGGAATGGATGAACTGGAACAATTGATTGCTGAATCACCACCGGGAGCTAACGGTCTGTTCTTTTTACCTTATTTAAATGGAGAAAGGTGTCCGGTTAATGATCCAGATGCAAAAGGGATCTTTTATGGGATGACGATACATACCAAAAGAGCTGATTTTGCACGAGCTATTGTCGAAGGTCTCTGCTATTCCTATCGCCAAATTATGAATCTCGTAATGAACGACAGACGTCCTGCCTCAATTACAGTAATTGGCGGCGGAGCTAGAAGTAGAGTGTGGTGCCAGATCACAGCCGACGTGCTCGGGACTGAGGTTCATGTTCCCGAAAATAGTGAATATCTTCCGGCTGTCGGTGCGGCTTCAAACGGATTTTGCTACCTCGGCTGGGTCAGGAATTATGAAGAATTTGCCGACAGGTTTATAAAGGCAGATCGCACCAATGTATACAGTCCTCTGAATCAACAGATCTATCATAAAGGGTTTGAGACTTATGAAAAGCTATATCCCGCTTTTTGTTTGACACATCCTCCGATCTCATAGTGTTCTCGCGATTATTTCGGTTAGACGCACACAGCTGGAGAGGGAGCCGTATTCCTTTGCCTCTAGACTGCAAGAAGTTATGTTTTCATTTCTAAATAGAAAAAGGCTGCTATTGTCATAAGACTAAAAGCAGCCGCTTAGTTACAATGATCTTCACCGCAGCATGACCCGCCATCTTTATCAAGCTGAATCGTGGTATGCTTCAGGTGAAATTGCTGTGAAAGCATGACCTGAGTTTTTTCTAATAGCAGCTGATGGGAGAAATTTTCTTCAACGACCATATGGCAGCTAAGTGCTGGGAAGTCTGAAGAAATCGACCAAATATGCAAATCGTGAATACTCTTTACTCCATCCATGGCTAGCAAGGAATTTTTCACTTTTTCCACATCGATTTGTATTGGCGTCCCTTCCATAAGAATATGAAATGAATCCTTTAAGACCCGATAACCGCTGATCACGATAAGAAGGGCAACCAAGACACTAGCAATCGGATCCGCGTAACTCCATCCGAAGAACATAATAAGCAGGGCAGCAGCTATTGCACCGACAGATCCGAACAGATCTCCTAACACATGGAGAAATGCACTTCTTACGTTTAAATTCTCATCTTTGTCCCCCCGCATTAAAATGTAGGCGGCACAAACATTGACAATAAGACCAATGAAAGAAACGACAAGCATTCCGGAGCTGATCACTTCAGCCGGCTGAAGAATTCGTTGATACGCTTCCCAAAAAATATAAAGAGAGATAAGAAGCAGCGTCAAACCATTCAGAAAAGCAGCTACAATCTCAAAGCGCCGGTAGCCAAAGGTTTTGGAGAAGGAAGCCTTTCTTTCTCCGAAGACCATTGCAAAGT
Organism: Bacillus gobiensis; assembly: GCF_001278705.1. GTDB lineage: Bacteria > Bacillota > Bacilli > Bacillales > Bacillaceae > Bacillus > Bacillus gobiensis. Next base: position 3,163,648 of record NZ_CP012600.1, on the reverse strand, counting down.
AGCTCAATCCAAGGGCAGCTGCGTCACTAAGCATATGACCAGCATCGGACAGCAGTGCAAGGCTGTTCGTAAGAAGTCCGCCGATGATCTCGATGATCATGTACGAGGCGATAATTAGAAAGGAAAGCCTTAATGCTGATTTGTTGGTGCTAGAATGATGACCATGACCATGGTGATGATCATGACTGTGAGAATGTCCCATGAAATACACTCTCCTTCCTATATATGAATGTATGATCATATATATTATTTCATGTTTGCTAAAAGTGTTCAATAGATTTCTTCAGCCTTATAGTGTAACCAATTACTGTTTCATAATGCCGTGCAATATCAATGTTTCTAACTCCAGCTTTACCCGTGATAAGTCCTTTTCTTCAACCATTTCAAGGACTTGCCCCATTGCATTTTGCCAGATGGTGAAATAAAGCATGATGGTGTCGATTGATACATTCGGATTATTCTCAATGATGAGATGACGGTATTACAGGCACATAAGCATCAGCAATTTCATATCACCCTTGCTAATTCGAATTCGGCTGATGCCCTCGTCCAAGAATTCCATCAGTCCGTGCGAATTGACCCTGTCCGAGTGTCTGTTTCCTTGCAGGGTGATCCGAACAGCATGGTAAGAACTCTTGCAAAATACGATATCAAAGGATTTACGATGGAAGAGGAAAGCTTGGAGAAAATTTTTATGAACCATTATGGAAAAGAGGCTATGTAAATGAATGGAGCATTGTATTGGTTTATGATGAAGACCGGGTGGAAATCGCTTTTAGGGTATACGGGAGGGGCGATCCTGTTGGTCGCCTCCTTTGTTGCTCTATTTCCGACAATGGCAGACTCCAATCAGCTTGATCAACTGATCCAACAATATCCCCCAGCTTTGCAGGAGGCATTTGGATTAAGTTTGGGGATGGACACACTCGTCACATTTCTGGCTGTTGAGCATTATAGCTTAATGTTCCTTCTTGTTCTCGGTGCCTACGTGATTTTCACGTCCAATCGCTTAATGGCAAAGCTGGTTGACCGGGGAAGTATGGCTTATATATTAGCCACTCCTGTCTCAAGAACGAAAATCGCGATCACTCAGGCTCTTGTATTGCTAAGCGGAGTTCTTGTTATCATAGCGGCAACTGTGGGAGCGGCTTTTCTAAGTTCGATTATTTTTGCTCCGGATTCTGAATTTGGCAGTGTCGCCGGATTTTGGCGGCTGAATTTCATAGGTTTGTTGTTATTCTTTGCTGTGTCGGGCTACTGCTTTCTTTTCTCGAGTCTTTTTGGGGATGAAAGGAAGATGCTGGCTTTTTCATCTGGTTTAACCCTGTTGTTCTATGGGTTGGATATGATGGGAAAAATTACGGAAGATGTAGAATGGCTACGTGATTTTACGATCTTTTCGCTGTTTGATTCAAGCAAGTTAATCGAAAGCAGAGATGACCTGGCTGTAAATACGATTATTCTTGGTGCAGTTGCGTTGGTTACGTTTGGATTAGCCGTATTGGTGTTTAGAAAGAAAAGTTTGTCGTTGTAAATGATGAATCGAAACCGTCTTTGGCGGAGTGCGAACACCTCTCCATATTTTTGGGGAGGTGTTATTTTGTTTTAATTGAATATTATTAGTTGCAGGGTAGAGGGGGAGGATTGTTATGAATAAAGGGAAGAAATCAATAGCAGTTGTAACTGGTGTAAGCCATCCTAAAGGAATAGGAGCCGCAATTTGCCGGAAATTAGCAAGTGTGGGCACAGATATTTTCTTTACTCATTGGAGCAGCGAGGTAGAGTGGTCTCAATCTTTTTTAAAGGAGATAAAAGAATTGGGAGTACGCTGTGAAGGTTTAGAGATTGATTTATCAGACGTTGAGGCATCTGTTAAACTACTTGACACTGTTACTGCCGAATTAGATTTCCCATCTATTTTGGTTAATAACGCTGCACACTCTGTAAGAGATGGATATGAACATTTAGATGCGAAAACTTTGGATGAGCATTATTCAGTAAATATGAGAGCGGCTTTTCTCCTTTCCGTTGAATTTGCTCGGCGTTTTAAAAAATTGAATCGATCATCTGGAAGGATTATTAATATGACCTCAGGACAGGACATTGGCCCAATGAGGGAAGAATTGGCTTATGCAGCGACCAAAGGTGCAATTTCAGCCTTTACACGTTCCTTATCAGCAGAACTCGCACCATTAGGTATTACGGTAAACGCCGTTAATCCTGGCCCTACGGATTCGGGATGGATGACAGAAGAGATAAAGCAAGTGCTTTCGCCGAATTTTTTACTAGGACGCGTTGGAAAACCGGATGATGCAGCTCGTCTGGTGGCATTCCTTGCAAGTGAAGAAGCTGGGTGGATAACTGGACAAGTCATTCATTCTGAAGGGGGATTTTTACGAAGCTGAGAAATTATTATTCGATAAGTTTTTTTCGGTTGTCAGTAATCTACATTTGTGATAGGATAAAAGAGAACAAATGTTCGATGTGATTTATGAGAATAGCCTGCAATATAAATATGAAATATGTATCTGTTTTTTGTCGGATTGAATTGTTAGAATATTCATAAGTATCATAGGGGAGGCGATCAGAATGGCTGGACAAGAAGAGAATCTAATCGAAAAGCTTTCTGAAGAACGTGCTGAGGCAAAGTCTGTCTATTTGGCTTCAATGAAGAGTCGGGACTACTATGATGTGAATAGGGATAAAGAAATACAAGGTAGCTATTATCGCGATGTAGCATTTGATCGGGACAGCCTTCATACATTGTTGGAGAAAACTCATCAAAAGCAGTTGGATTACTCTCCCCATCGTTATGTATATCCGTGGGTAGATCTTCAGGAGAACGGCAAGCTGAAAAGCTTATACTCCGGAAAAGGCATGGATCCAATAGAAGTCATTGAAGAAGATATTCGGATGCTTGAAAGAGGAGCGGCGGGAGCTTTAGCCGAAATCACGTTGAATTGTGAACACGTTGTACCGCAATCATGGTTCGATCGGAAAAACCCAATGAGGGGAGATCTGCATCACCTGTTTGCCTGTGAACCAACCTGTAACAGCAGCCGCGGAAACAGTCCTTATTATGACTTCAAAGACTACACTCCAGAGGCTGGCGTTTCCGGAATCAAAGAAGGCTGCGGCAAGTCAGAAGATGAAAAGTTCGAGCCGGAATACGGAAAAGGAATCGTAGCCAGAGCCACCCTATACTTTTTAATCAGATACCAAGGCACAATCAACAGCTCTAAAGCAGATCAACAGCTACTATTAGAGTGGCACCAAAAATTTCCCGTATCCGTTTACGAAAAACACAGAAACCTCGCAATCTACGAATTGCAAGGTAATCGAAATCCATTTATTGATTTTCCTGAAAGGGCTGGGGAACTAAGTAAGTAACTACAGAAATTGATTATGCTATTTTTCTATAATCCACATAACTTATAAAAATGTTTTGCAATTAAAATATAAGATAAAATTACTTTTGCATTTGCTCTTGACAATAATTATGCATAAGAATCAACACTATAAGTAATAGGGTTTTCGGCAATCACTGTTCCTTTATCTTGGTTAACAATAAAGGATGTACCAGCAATAGCTGTTATAATTGCTGCAGTTGCAATGATATTTTTTATTTTTTTCATTTTCTCACCTCCTTTTGCATTTGTTTATTTCGTGATTGTGAAGATCTTTCCAAAAAATAATAGGCGTTTTCTAAATCACCATTTTTTTTGAAATAATTTGAAATACTTTTACTTTGAAATTCTAAGTCGTAAAATAAGTATTGTTTTTCTATTTGGTTTAATAGATTATTAAAAGCAACCTTGTCCATGCTATTATTTGCTATTAAACTTTCAATTTTAAATTTAATTTCATATTCAATATTGTTATGTTCTTTACAATATTCTAAACCCTTTTGCATCAATGCATTATTTGGGTTATTAATTTTGTTATAATTTGAGGCTAACAAATAAATGGAGCGAATATAATGCTTAGACTCTGAATATTCTTTGCATTCGAGAGCTTTATTAATATAAAAGACGCTTTTTTCGAATTTTTTCTGACGAGCATATACAATTGCTAAATTATGCATTGAAGAAGAAATAAAAATGTTACTTTTTGCTCTTTTACTGTCATTAAGAGCTTCCAGAAAAAATTTCTCTGCTAAATCGTATTCTTCGATATCTAAATAATTAGCACCTAAAAGTTGTTTACAACCCATTAGGTACATATCAAAATTTTCATATCCTGTAAAAATCCCTTGTGCTTTTTTTGTATGATTAATTGAAAAAAGCGTTTGTCTTACTTGAAAGTAAAGTTTTGCGATTCTGTAATGATACAAAGCCATCTCAATTTCATTTGAGATATTTCTTAATTTCAATTCAGCAATTGTGTAATAATTAATCGCAGTATTTAAATTATTTTTATTAAACTCTATTGTGCCTTTATTTAAATAAAAATAGTATGAAAGCATATTATCGATTTCATCCAGAGAAGTATTTAAAAGTGATTGATCAAACACAAATTCTGCTTTTTGAGTATGAAAGGATGGAAAAGTAGAGTCGTGCTTGTACGACAAAAGTGAATAATAGTACTTCAAATCTTCTTTTAACTCGATATTAGGGATTATTTCGTCTATCTTATCTTTTAAGTCAAAAGCTCCCTCACCGTCATGCTTTCGGATACGTAAATACCATTCGTTTAATAGATCGGCAATGTCTATAGTTGAGATATTTTCATTCGCAACTGTTTCAGATTCTCCCATAGATCTGCCCCTTTTGAAATTTTCTGATTTTACCTTATTATACCATGTCTACTGGAGATAATAGTAGGGAAAAAGGTCGTGGATGAACTAGGTAAAAAGAATCGTTTTTCGACAAAAAAGGAAACCAGGCTACATAATCACCGGATTTCCTCATTTGAAAGCAGCTATTATTCATCTGTAAGGCCTACTTTTTCTCTTTATCCATAATGCCGTTGGCTAGGACAGTGATGTGACGTATTCCGCTTATCATTTCATTTCCGCAAAGAGGGCAGGATGGCTGGCTGCTGCTGGTGAAATTTTTTCTCATCCAACCATTGCAGTTTTCCTGAGAACATTCCCATGTATTAATGTCATCTGTCGGCAAGGGCTCTTGATTTGCTTTATTATAATAAGCCATGATTCACTTCCTAGTTAAGATTTTTTGTCACTCTTTATCATCTCATACTTATTGGTGTTTGCACCTAGTTTCTCCAAAAAATAAAACAATTATCAGTGGATAAGCAGTAAATATTTGCTATAATGAGCAAAAGAACTACGGAAGCAGGTTATGGTATTATGCTGTCCTTATTTACCTTATTGTTAGAGCGTAAGCCTTGTTGGTTGTGATCAAAATCTGTCTAAAATGGTGAATCAGCCAGAGACAACAAGCTTGTCTTCTTCGACATCAGCTTTACATAATGAAAACCTTGGCGAACTTAAAAATCTATAAAGAGAACAGGACCTTAATTTAAATGTATCACAGTATTTCATCTGGAAATAGCCTACGTGTGCCGATTTAAGAGTTTCGAGAGCATATGAAATGGCTAAAAAGACAATAGGTATTATACTCTTAACCCAGAATAAGCTAATACCGTTCTTTTACACCGCCGCAACATTTGAATTAATACTACAATTGTTTGGGAGGATGCAATGAATGCTAATGGAAGCCATCTGTGAAAAAAGAACATACTCCCGAGAATATGATTCCCATGAACATAGCTATGGACAATTTCTTTTTCCGCTTAAAGGCAATATGGATTTGCTAACAAAGGAGCAAAAAATCGAACTTGATCGAGACCATGGCCTTTATTTGCCGCCAGCATGCACCCATACCTTCCGTTCATCCACTCGAAACGAATGCCTCGTGCTAGATATTCCAGAGCGGTTTTTAACGAAAAACACATCAAGCATGTTTATTCCAATCGATCAGCAATGGTCTTCCATACGTTTTTTACTTTTGGAGGAGGCAGCTTTACAACGATCCTCTTCTTCAGCATTGACGGAATTGACCGGTTATGTCAGCCGAAAGTTAACGAAGTCGCCTTCCTCTTCCATTGAGTACATCCATCGGCATTTTCTAAAGTCGATTTCGGTGGAAGAATTAGCAAACATCGAGCACTATCATCCGACTTATTATTCCGCTTGGTTTAAGCAAAAAACAGGAAAAAGCCTAAAAGCATACCTTTCCGAATTGCGAGTAAAAGAAGCGATGCGCCTGTTACGGGAAACTGATTGGACCATCACACGCATTAGTGAAGAATTTCAGTTTGAGCACTCTTCTTCGTTCACAAGGTGGTTCAGAAGCTACGCAGGTGTAACCCCTAAGCAGTACCGTCAATAATCTTATATGTATATCTATAATTTGATATATATTCAGCTCATTCTGATTTCATTCATAAAAAATGAATCCCCCTGTACCGGCATGCAGGGGGATTCACATGTTGACGACATAGGAGCTGAGGGTTCCTGTGGTAAACTGAGACAAAAAAAGGAGAAAGTTCAATGAAGCAGCATGACTTTACAGAAGGAAATTTGATAAAGCAGCTGATGTTGTTTTCTGCACCGATTATGCTGACCAATTTGCTGCAGGTGTCCTATCAATTCATCGACAGTTTGTGGGTGGGCAACCTGATCGGAAGCCGTGCACTCGGGGCGGTATCGGTTGCCAGTGTTGTCTTGTTTACGGTTTTGTCCTTTATCATAGGCCTGAATAATGCGACTCTTACGATATTGTCTCAGCAAAAGGGAAAGAACAACATAGATGGATTAAAAAGCTATTTAAATGCGTTTGTCGTAATCCTTACGATTTTAGCTGTTTGTCTTGGAATTATTGGTTTTGTGTTTGCCGAATTTATTCTTATGCTATTACAAACTCCGCTAGCAATGCTTCCGGAAGCAGCTGCCTTCTTAAAAATTAATTTTCTTGGGATTTTGTTTTTGTTTGGATATAACTTTATTGCTACTGTGCTCCGCGCGCTTGGTGACAGTAAGACGCCGCTGCGTTTTGTTATCATCGCGGTCGTGTTAAACATCATTTTGGCGCCAATTTTTATCTCCGGGTTTACTTGGGGAGTGGAAGGAGCGGCAATTGCGACGGTTCTTTCTCAGGGTTTAGCATTTGTTTACGGTATGATTGTTTCGATAAAAAAAGGCCTGATTTCTTTTGTCATGCCATCCTTGCCGAAAAAAGAAGAGGTTCTGTTAATCATGAAGCTGGGCATTCCATCCGGCTTGCAAATGACAGTTATAGCGGCGGGTAGTACTGCGATTATGAGTGTAGTGAATTCATTTGGAGAGGATGCGGTGTCTGGATTTGGCGCGGCACAGCGCTTAGACAGCCTGATCCTGCTTCCGGCGATGGCCCTTGGGACAGCTGTTAACAGCATGGCTGGGCAAAACATGGGGGCACACCGCTTCGAACGAGTACATAAAATCTCCTGGTATGCCGTGATTTATAATTTTTGCATCATGATCACAATTGCTTTGCTGCTGGTGTTTTTTGCTGAATTCGGGGTCCGGCTGTTTTTACAGGAGGAGGCCGCCGTGCAATTCGGGACCGATTATTTAAAAATAATCGCCTTTTTTTATCCGTTTCTCGGCATTAATTTTATTTTAAACGGAACGGTACGAGCTGCGGGGGCGATGTATGCAGTACTCATATTGAATATCATTTCTTTTTGGGTGCTCCGTTATCCGATGACGTATCTCTTTTCTTCCATGATCGGAGAAAACGGAATTGCTTTGGGCATGGGCGTAAGCTTTTTCATCAGCAGTTTTTTCGCAGTTCTCTATTATCGCTATGGAAAATGGAAAACTAAAAAATTGTTTGCGTAAGGCGCTTTTTTAGGGAGAAAGCGCCACGTCCTCTTCTTTGCGGCTACATTATGCTTTTACATCAGTGAGTCAAAAGTGTTGTGAATCGTTTTGAGAGTGAAGTAGGATTAAGGTGGTTATTCTGTAAAGCGTTTACTTTTTCGGAAGTTCGGGTAATTTAAATTCCACCAGACTTCGAAAGGGGATGTACATACTGAATAATTTTACTTATTTAGACTATGGAATTCTCATTGTGTACCTGATTCTTGTAGGAGTGTTTGCGACATACGTAGGAAAGAATCAACGATCGACGAAGGATTATTTTCTTGGCGGAAGAAAAATAACATGGTGGGCCATCGGAATTTCGGTCATGGCTACCCAGGCGGGAGCCATCACTTTTATCGGAACTCCTGGCTGGGGCTATGAAGGCGGATTGGAGCAGATCGTAACGTTCATCAATGTTCCGCTCGTCATGGCGTTTTTAATAGTCACATTTGTTCCTTTCTTCTATAAATCTGAAATTTATACTGCCTATGAATATCTTGAACGAAGGTTTGACCAAAAAACGAGCACGCTGACCTCTTTATTATTTTTGATTTCACGAGGCCTGGCAACGGGGATTACGCTATATGCTCCAGCCCTTGTATTATCAGTGATAACTGGATGGAGCACGACAATCACGATTGTTTTAATGGCCGTGCTGTCGATTGCCTATACGGTTTTTGGCGGTATTCGTGCGGTTATTTGGTCGGACGTTATTCAGATGATTGTCCTCTGGTTTGGCGCGGTAGTCAGTTTATGGACCATTTTCACTTTGCTTCCGGGAGGTCTTGGAGCTGCAATGACAGTTGCATCGGAAGCGAATCTATTGAATTCCTTTAATTTTTCGCTAGATTCGTCAGCAGAATACACTGTATGGGCAGGCGTTATCGGAGGAGTTTTCTTTCATGCAGCCTATTTTGGTGCAGATCAAAGTCAGATCCAGCGTGTTCTTACAAGCAAATCTGTGAAAGAAAGCCAGTTTTCGCTTATCTTTACAGGGATCATAATGGTTCCGCAAATGCTGTTATTCTTGTTTATTGGCGTTCTTCTGTATGTGTTTTACAGCTACCACGGTGCTCCTCACTATAATGACATAAATGAACTGTTTCTAAGATTTATCGTCAATGAACTTCCCACAGGCATTACTGGTTTAATTATAGCCGGTGTATTTGCGGCAGCAATGTCCAGTCTTGATTCAGCGCTTAACTCACTCTCAGCTGTCACCGTTCACGACATTTATAAGAAATTTTTTAAGAAAAAAGCATCCGAAGCTCATTACTTGAAAGCCTCACGCTGGGCTACGATTTTTTGGGGCGCTTATGCGATGGTGTTTGCTTTTTTCGCTGGCAGCCTTGGTCCGCTTATTGAAGTTATTAATCAAATTGGTTCCTATTTTTATGGATCTCTTCTCGGAGCATTCCTACTTGCCTTATTTACGAAACGGGCGAACGGCTGGGGTGCATTTATCGGAATTTTGGCAGGGATGGCCGCCGTTTTTCTCACAGAGCAGCTTGTTGAAATCTCCTGGCTTTATTACAGCATGATTGGCACCATAGTCTCAGTCGTAGTTGGGTATTTAATCAGCTTAGCTGGAGAAAAACCTGATAAAGCTAAGCTTGCAGGCTTAACCATGTACAAAAAAGAAATTGATGAAGCAGTGGAGAAAAGGGCAAAAACAGCTGAAGAAATTGAAGTAGAACAGGCAGAACGCAGCATGGGAAAATGGCCATTTCTTTTAATCGGATACTTTATTTTGATCATGGCTTTCCTTTTCTGGCTGCAATCAGTGTAAAGAGAGGATCTGAAGGAGAATGACACGTAAACTGCTCGAACCAGTTGTCAGTAAAGAAGAGGCAGTTCGCGCGCTAAATGGGCACTTGGACAATTGGCTGGCAAAATTCATTTATAAAAAGAAACGCTTGAAATCAATTGAAAAGGTTTACTTACCTTATTTCTGTTTTCCTTATCGCCTGGATAGCAGATCATTAAATGGTGAGATCGTGGGACTAATCGCCATTGAAACCTATGAAGGGATTTCTGCCATTTTGCCCGTGAATCATCCATTACTTGAGATAGAGGAGCACTTGACGTTTCTCCCCTTTAAGCAGTTGATATCGAAGGAACAGGCATATGAAGCTGTTTATTGGGATCTGTTTCAAAAAGAAAAAGACCGCAAAACAATTTCTTTGAAAATTGAGGAGCCATTTCTTATTTATGTCCCTTATTGGATTGGTTACTTACAAGGGAAGGAATACGATATTCTGCCTTTAGATGCGGTGACTGGACAGATTGACCTGAAAATGAAGCCGTCTCTTTTGCATGCGTTTTTGCAAGAGGATCAGATTCAGAAAATTCATTAAGGCAGCCGTAATGGATTTGATTTCTTATTTCAAGGACAGAATTCATAATTATGTGTAGAAAACACTCGAGCAAAAATTGCCCGAGTGTTTTATTTTATAATTTGTAATGCCGAATGCTGAGAATAGACATATGTGAAGCCAAGTTTTTCATAGAAATGCTTGGCTGTATCCTCCTCATATGTGACAGCATACATGGAAGAGATTTCTTCTTTGTTATCAATAAACATCGTTTTCAACAGCTGTCTTGCAAGGCCCGTGTTTCGAAAGCTTTCGCTGATAAACAAATTTTCCGCCTTCGCTATGCCATTCTCATCATCAATAAATAATTCGCCGGATCCCGCAGGTTTTCCGCCGCAAAAGGCAAGATACTGCTTGATTTTCGGCAGTTGATAGATCGTTTTATTTAATATCTGCTTTTGATCGGCAAAACGCTCGGAAATTTGCAGGTCATACGCTTTGTTTATGGAAAGATACTGATCGAGCAGTAATTCATTTGTTACTTCTAGAGTTGTATTGTCTTCCCGCGAAAGCCATTTCGAAACCGCTTCTTGATCGACTTTGTAATACAGCATTCGGTCCTGGGTGAACCCATTCTCGGAAAGAAAGTTTTTTAATTGCGGCCCAGCCTCTTCCCCTACAGGAAAGTAGTACCTCGTATGCCCCATGCCATCCTTTAGATTCCGGTTTTTCTCATCCTCATGCACGTTTTGAAAAAAAGAAACATCGGGCATCCTTTCAAAATAAATAAAATTATGATCGTACATTAATGGAACTAATGGATTTCTATATAGGTATACAGGCGGCTCGGCAGGCTGCGGCTGATTCATATATTGATAATATTTTATTTCAGTCTCAGTGAACATGACGGCCTCCTGTGATTCTATTGGAATGAATGTTTTGAACAGTTGTTTCCCTGCGTATTATACCTCAGGAAGCGCCCACACCGAAACGCTTTTTTCATTGACGGGAAAGACAGCTGTCCCGTCCTCTTGAATTGTTATTTGGTCCGATCTCGTCCGGGTGAAATCGACCCATACTTCTCCCGCACGTTCTTCTCCAACATACATTCGCTTCTGTCCGTCTTTTCCATTAGAAATAACAACTGCACAGCCTGAATGCAGGATCTCCGGATGGCCGTGGCGAACCCATCCGATCGTATTCGGGTGGTCGAAGTAATCGGTTTGTTCTCCATATGCTTTGTGATACCGCGCGTAAAGGAGAGGATCGATGGCTTCTTTCTTTCCATCTACCTGTTCTTCTCCGCCAATTCCGAAATAGTCGCCGTAAAAAACGCAAGGATATCCATCCTGGCGAAGCAAAATAAGGGCATAGGCACTTTGTTTAAACCAATCCTCCACCCATGATTCAAGAGATTCGTTTGGCTGTGAGTCATGATTATCTACAAAGGTTACGGCGTGAAGCGGATGGGTTTGAACCAGGGTATCATTAAAAATGGTTGAAAGGTCAAATTCACTTCCGGACACTGATGCTTCATGGAGCTTATAATGCAGGGATACATCAAATAGGTCGATACTGTAATCGATGTGATTTAAAAACTCCTGGCACGCTTTTAGTTCGGGATTCCAAAACTCTCCGACAAAATAGAAATTACGGCCGCGATAACGAATCATTTCCGTAACAAATTCTTTAATAAAATCATGATTAATATGTTTAATCGCATCGAGCCTGAAGCCATTGCACTTCGTTGTGTCCGCCAGCCATTTTCCCCATTGAATCATTTCTTTTTTTACCCCGGGATGATTATAATCAATGTTGGCGAACATCAGGTAATCATAATTTCCAAATTCATCTGTGACGTTTTTATTCCAATCTTTATAATCACCGATAATTTTATAAATGCCGGTCTTGTCTCGTTTTGCGTCATAATCGGTACCATTAAAATGCTCAAAGCTCCACTTGAAAGAAGAGTATGTGTCTTTACGGTTAGTAAAATTGAATTTTGTCCATCCTTCAATATCGAAAGGGTCTGAAATTTCCTTCGTTCGATCAAATTGGTCGACTTCGATAACCTTGAATACTTCTGTTTCATCTGCCCCGGCTTTGTGATTCATTACGACATCAATATACACGTTGATTCCATTATTTTTGCAAGCGGCAATTGCATCCAGCAGTTCTTGTTTAGTTCCGTATTTTGTTCTCACCGCACCTTTTTGATCAAATTCGCCGATATCATAAACATCATAAACCCCGTATCCGGTATCTTCAACGGATTGTGCTTTTGTAACAGGCGGGATCCAGACAGAATCAATGCCTCTCTTTTTTAATTCAGGAGCCAGCTTTTTTAACAGCTGCCAATGAGATCCATCGCTTGAGACATGCCACTCAAAGAATTGCATCATTGTATGGTTTCTTTTCAATGTGATTTCCCCCGCTTCTAATGGAAATGTCTCTTATTTATTATTTAGAAACTTACCCCGATAAACGGGTTTAAGTTTTACGGAATTGAAGATGTCTAGGTGGAGATACTGTGGACTATTATTTATTTCGATATCTAAATATTGACAATGTCTCGTTTTATATAAATGTGTGATTTTTCAAAATTATAACACCCTTCGCCATAAAAAGCATGATATTGGGAAGATATACATTCAAAATTATAGCAGGATGACGAAGTAAGGCGAAAGTTAAAATCGAATAGGGTGAAAAACTTCATAAGATTATTAAATGCAATGAAAAACGGGTATGTTACATGTAACCATATGAGAAAAGGGGACTAAAAACATGAACTTTATTATAACGAAGGTAGGAGAATACGAACTTCAAGTTGCATATGAGGTTGGACTTGTTCGAATAAATTCCGATGAAAATCTTTACTCATTGCTTGATAACGAGAAATCTGGCGCAAGTACGATAGCTGCTGTCGTAAAAAATAAATATCAAGCCATTTTTGGGAAGGAGTTGGATATTGAAACCAATTCACTGGCGATAGAAATTCTCGGACATGTGTATCCAAATAAAATCATTGATGCCACAAGGTCTGTACCTATGCCTGAAAAAGCAAAAGAGTTTATTAATATGCTACATGACAAAGCAAGCGTGATTGATTGCGGAGAACGGGGTAAGGACGAAAACCGGATGATTTGGGACACGATTGATGCTGCATCAAGATCGTTCATTTCAATTTAAGAAAGACAAAACAGACTCAATGACCGAGTCTGTTTTATCTATTAAACTTATTTGACCATGAGTACGACTTTTCCTCTGCCGTGTCCTGTCTCAATCTCTCGGTGCGCCTCAGCAGCTTGATTGAGAGGGAAGGTCTGTCTTATGTGAATGTCCAACTTACCCTGGGAGTAGAGGTCAATCAGTTCGGCGAGTCGGGAAGAGGAACGATTGCTGCGAATCCAGCGAACTCCAAGTTGATCGGCAAGATCGTAAGCGACGATCGTTCCGATACGGGATTTATCCCTTACCAATTCCACCGAGGCATGCAAGGCATCCCCTCCAGCGGCATCAAATGCGGCGTCAATACCATCAGGTGCAAGGGCACGAACCCTTTCAACCAGACCATCCCCATATGAGACCGGGATTGCGCCGAGTGAGCGCAGGTAGTTATTGTTTTGTTCGCTGGCGGTGCCGATGACTGTTGCACCCCATTCCTTGGCCAGCTGCACGGCAACGGTACCGACACCGCCTGCAGCGGCATGAATCAAAACGGTGTCTCCTTGGCTAACTCCGAGCTCCTGCAATGCGGTGTGAGCCGTCTGCCCGGAAGCTGACATTGCACATGCTTTTTCCCAAGGCATATCCTGCGGCTTGGAAACGACTTGGTCGGCACTCACCACAACATATTCAGCATAGCATCCGAGAACTTGGAAGCCGAGCACCTTACTGCCGACAGAAAATCCTGTTACACCGTTACCAATTTGATCAATAACTCCTGTAAACTCATTGCCCGGAATTTGCGGGAAACGCACTGTCGCCCCAGAGGGAGACCATCCTTTGCGAACAGCGCAGTCAACCGGCTGTACGCCTGCGGCCTTGACGCGGACCCTTACCTCACCGGGACCGGCTTGTGGTGTATCAACCTCCAATATCTGCAGAACCTCGGGAGGTCCAAAGGAGGAAAACGCTGCTGCTTTCATTGAATATCATTCCTTTCCGATGATTTAACGATTCATTAACAGTCATGATTGATTGCTTGCTACCAAAGCTGGATTACACTAGAGATCATCCGTGTTATTTCTAAGTCTACATACTGCTGCTATCTGAAACGGTCATTTTGGCATACATCATAAGTTCTTCCATAACCCCTTTAATACCGGCTTTGGCATCCTCCGTTAATGTTCTGTTTTCATAATCGAAGTTAATCGGATCAAGGACTAGCTGCTTGGGAATGACATTGGCATAGACACCCCGCATGACCGTTCGAATATTTGTTAAAGCGTTGATTCCGCCTTTTCCGCCGCCTGCTGCTGCGATAATGGCGACAGGCTTGTGGGCAAATTGTTCAAAGCTTAAGAAATCAATCGCATTTTTTAATGCTCCGCTCATCCCGCTATGATATTCGGGAGATAGTAACACAACTGCGTCAGAATGTTTTACCGTATCCCTAAGTTTTTTGACATTTTCTAAAGAATACTGTTGCTCTTCCCCGTTGAAAATCGGTAAATCATACTCACTTAAATCAAAGTATTCGGTTTGATACGTACTGGCAATGTAATCAGCTGCGATTTTCGTCCGCCCTTTTTTTCTTGCTGTTCCGTTAAAAATGGTTATTTTCACGTCTCCTACTCCCTACTCCCTGTACTTGTTTTTCATAGCAATCCGTATAAAGCTCATGTATTCGGCTCATGGTTCAGTTTTTTCGTGTACTTGTTTTTTCTTTCTGCTTTGCCGAATTGAAAATAATAGAGTAATAGAATACTTACATGTAAAATCACAAGAACAATATAGATATTGCTGTATACAAACGCGTCTCGATGTAAATTTACCGGATTCCAATGAAAATTTGCTCCCTGGTCAACAACCTTGCTGTATATCCCGGCTGATACAGCCCCGGCAAGAAAGTTCAGCATCGCCAGCAGTCCCATGCCAACCCCGCTCTGGTCTTTTGGTAACGTCCGGGAAATCGAATTGGACAGGGCGATGTACATGAACGATTGCCCCACATTGCCGAAGACAAGAAAGAAAGCAATGAACACCGGCAAGATTCCCGCAAAGGAAGACAGCAGTACAAAGCAGATCAATAACAGGACCGATGCCATGTATAAAAGAAATGAATTCCCTTTAACATCGGCCAGTTTGCCGCCTTTTTGTCCCAAAAAAGCGGTGGCGACAGCAGCAGGAACCATTGCGAAACCGACGAGCCCCGGAGCCAGATGATTGACATCGCTCAACAATTGCGGACTTAAGAAAGGGAGCGAGTATCCGACTCCAGTTGCCAGGAATGCAATTATCAACCCAAGAGAATAACCCTTATTTCTGAACAGTGCCGGCTTAATAAAAGGCTCCTTGATTGAACGTATTCTCACGAGAAACAAAACAAATAAAAACAAGCACCCTGTGCCAGACAGCAATGAATTATTTGTGATGGCCAGAAGCAGTAAAGCTATTGTTCCAGCGAGCAGCCCGCCCCCAATCCAATCGATTTTCTCTTTCTTACCAATTTCTTCGACTAAATATTTTCGGTAATAAGGCAAGGTAAACAACGTAAGGAGCGGCATACAGAACAGCCATCGCCAATGAAGAACGCTGACCATTAAAGCGGCGACGACAGGGCCCAATGCATTTCCGATCGCTAAACCGGTCATCGATATCCCTAAAGCGCGTCCCCGACTCTCCGGCGGAAAGTAGCGAACCGGAATAATTGAAGCCGTTGCTGGAATGACTGCGGCACCCATGGCCTGCAATATCCGGCCGAGAAGCACCATCCAGTAGTCTTGGGAGGCAAGCCCTATCATGGATCCGATAGCAAAAAAGATCAATCCGAATGTCAGCAGATTTTTGAGTTTGTAGGAATCAGCCAGTTTCCCGTAGATAACGGTTCCAATCGCATAGATCAGTAAAAAGGCTGACGATACCCAGCTTACTTGCGAGTATGAAAGATGATAATCTGCGCTAATCTCGGGTAATACGATATTGAACATCGTCGCGCTCATGACAGAAATGACAAGTGTGAATGCGAGAAGACGAATGATTTTTTCTCGTGATTGCTGCTGGATTCCGGTTTCCACTTCTTTCCCTCCCTGTCTAAGTAACGGGTGGCATTAACTTAAACCATCCTCTCGAAAGAATATTGTCAGTAAACAAGAATTATTTTACAATCAAATATAAATAAATAATAATATATCTTTTTGCATATAATACATAACTTTCAATATATGAATGGAGTGGAGAAAAGGTGGAGTTGCTTCAATTAAAGTATTTTCGAACGGTTGCCAGAATGGAGCATATGACGAAAGCATCTCAAGAACTGCATATCGCACAGCCGGCCCTGAGCAAGACAATTGCCCGGCTGGAAGAGGATGTGGGTGTACCATTGTTTGACCGGCAGGGACGGCAAATCCGGCTTAATACGTTTGGAGAGGTATTTTTGAAAAAAGTAGAGACAGCACTCGATGCACTTGAAGAGGGAAAGAAAGAGGTGAATGAACTCGCAGGGCTTGAGCATGGGAGCATTCATTTGGCAACTTCGACTTTAGATCGCCTGTCGGAGCCTTTGGGACATTTTCTTTCTCTTCATCCGGAAGTCAATTTTCGCATTACGCAAGTTTCAATGGAAGAAATGGAAGAGCTGGTTGAAGCGGGTAAGGTTGATTTTGGTTTTACAGCGCTTCCGATCGAAAAGCCAGATTTTAGCGCAATGCCTGTACTAAACGAAGATCTTTATCTGGCTGTCCCTCCCGGCCATCGATTAGCGGGGCGCAGCAGCGTCTCTTTAAGCGAGGTGGCTGATGAACCATTTATCGGATACAAAGAAGGCTTCCTTTTTCAAAAACTGAATGATTCTTTTTTTCGGAAGGCTGGGATAATGCCTAATTTTGTCTGTCGGGTAGACGAACCTGCAGCTATTGCAAGTCTTGTTCGTGCAGGGCTGGGTGTTGCACTGGTTGGGGGATGCGGAAGAGGCGGAGATTCCCCGCTTACACTTGTTTCTATTAAAACTCCTGTTTGTCAGCGTAATTTTCAACTGATATGGCACAAGAAACGATACCTTTCTTTGGCAGCTCGCAAATTTTCGGATTTTGTTGTCCAGTACTTTTCCGAATTGCAGGGGGCAAATAAATAGGCATGCTTAAGCACTTACTGTCGGTTCAAGAACTGTTAATGTGTTATTGAAGGTATTCATATTTACCATCGCGCCTATAGGAACAGCAGCTTTATAATAGCCGTGTGCCGTTGCCAGGTTTGTCATTAGCGGTTTTCCGAGGGGGACAACGAATTCGTTGATCAAATCCTCGTAAGTTTTGCCGTATGCAGCCTGGCAGTTCGTGCATTCCCCCATAATGATGCCGATGCAATCATTAAATTTTCCAGCCATCTTTAAATGGTTCATATACCGAAAAACGGTATTTATCGGTTCATGTGTTTCTTCAAGAACTATAATTTTCCCCCTAGTATCGGTTTCAAAAGGCGTTCCAAGTGTGCCGACAAATGAGGCTATATTGCCGCCGACAAGCGTTCCTGTCACGTTGCCTTGAACTCTGCTTACTAATTGAATATCCGGTGGATTTTGGATCTGCCTCATCCACGAAAACACAGACGTCGACGAAAAAAACTGGTTAAAATTATAGGCGGGAGTTTCCGGCGTGAAATCAATAAGCAGAAGACTTTGGAAGGAGAGTAAATTCGCGAATTGATGCAGTGCATTTAACAAGACGGTGATATCACTGTAGCCAGTCACGATTTTCGGGTTGCTTTGAATGGTTTGGAAATTCAAGTAAGGAAGAATTCCCGCTACACCCACGCCGCCTCTTGTAGGAAGAATCATTTTGACTTGATTATTTTCAAACATTCTCATCAAATCTGCGGCACGCTCTTCATCTGTACCTGCCAAATACCCGTTACTGGCATAGACATTGTTGCCCAAAATAACTTGAAACCCTATGTTTCTTAAAAACTGTATCCGCGCATTAATCTCTGCTTCACCCAACGGACTCCCTAACGTTACAATTCCCACAGTGTCGCCTCGTCGTAAAATTGGGGGCCGGATGGCCATAAGCATCCATTCCTTCCCGAATAAAAATGACTTTTTAAATTATATTTGCAAATTGAATGAACGATGACGAATATTCGGTACTTTATTAAGCGCCGGTCCGTTTTTTCACATCGGCTGCAAGCTCAACCAGTGAAAATAAGATGGCTCACAGTAATTCTATTTCTAAAGGAATATCTATACTAGTCATGAATGAATCGACGATCGAAAACACCATCCAATTACAAAAGCACTCTACTAAAAACGTAATAAGACTGCCGGGAAGGGAAATATAGCTTTTGATCACTAGAATTAAAGCTTTGCTTAAGATGAGTTCTGTCGGAATTCCTACAAGATAGGTAAACAATATGAAAAGTAGAATGGATGTATAAGAATCATAAGTGACACCAAAAATACGAAAAACTCCGGTGATGCCAAAAAAAAGTAACTCCAGACAATATTGCTAACGAGACAATGATAATAATGCCTATACCGCCAATGACAATCAATTTTTCTCCGATCGCCATTTCTTTATACGAAGGTTCTTTTTCTTTCAAATTCTTTCCTCCCTTCTCCTTTTATTATTGTAACAAAGAGTGGAAATAATGGAATAAGTTTAAGAGAGAGGCAATGGGAAGCCTGTCTTATTCCTGATAAGCTTAGAGCAGCCTGTGTTGCGGAGCAATTTCCATATTTTTAAATACGCTTTAAATTCAAAATTGTAAAATTATTATTTACAAATTGAAAATACTAGTATAGGATATCTACATAGCAAAGAGAGGAGACATTCTGAAATGAATACCTGCACTTATACAAATTTTTCTATTATTCTCATATTATGCTGAGCGGACTGAAACAAAGCCATTCTTAAAATGGAATTGTTTGAGTCCTGTTTATGGTTACTAAACCAGGCGCTCAAGCATACATGTGAGAAGCGCCCATCCGAAAAGGACGGGTTTTTTATTTGCAGTCATATAAATTAATTTAGTTAGAGGAGCTTACGAGATGAAGAATTACGTAGTCGAACGAATGTATAAAGCATCAGCCGCCATTGCAAACGCAGTGTTGGTTACTCTTGGAATTGGTCTGCTTTTCGAAACCTTTGGCAAGCTTACAGGTTTTGAGGCATTATTAATAATTGGCGGAGTCACAAAAGTCTTGTTAGGACCGGCTATTGGAGCAGGGATTGCACATGTACTTGGAGGAAACACGTTGGTAATTTTCAGTGCAATAGCGTGTAGTTCAATTGGGGGAAATTCGATTAAACTTGTCGATGGCGCAATGACGATTGTTCCCGGACAGCCGGTTAGTGCGGTGCTTGCAGCCGTTATTGCAACCTGGGTTGGAAAACGACTGACTGGCCGTACGAAGCTAGATATGATGGCGATACCAGTTGCAGCAATTTTTGTAGGAGGATTAAGCGGAGTCGTACTTGCTGCAATAACTACGCCGCTTCTGCAATGGATTAGCGGATCGATTGCAACATCAGTAAACGGATCTCCGCTTGTCTCTTCAATGGTCATATCTTTGGTTTGGAGCATATTGCTAATGACACCTGCGTCATCTGCTGCCTTGGCTATTGCTTTACAGATGGATCCTGTTTCTAGTGCAGCTGCATTAATTGGTTGTACCGTTCAGTTTGTCGGCTTTACAGCAATGTCAATCCGCCAAAATGACTTGGGCGGGTTTTTGGCGCAGTCGATCGTTACGCCAAAGGTTCAATTTCCGAACTTAATTAAACGGCCGATTCTTGTCGTGCCGCCGTTTGTCGCAGCTGTCATTTGTGCTCCGATCGCAACGCTCGTTTTTAATTTTCAAGTATCATACGAGCTTGCTGGTCTGGGATTAAATTCATTGATTGCACCACTGAATATATTAGCAAATCAAGGAATCACCGGAATCATGATTTATGTAGGTATTGGAATGGTCTTGCCGGTTATTATCACTCTTTCGCTTTATTTCCTTTTAAAGAAAGCTGGATTAGTGAAATCCGGCGACTTGCACATGGAAGTTCGATAGCATATAAAAAGGGAATCGGGAAAGCATACTTGCTTCTCCCGAGTCCCTTTTTTGTTATCCGTAATAACCAATAAAATTGAGAAAAGCAGTTCCCCCAAAGGTAACGATCAGACAAATAACGAATATGAATACTGCCACTCGCATGCTTTTAAATTGAAATCCTATAATTATAGTAGCGAGTAAAGTAAACACCAGCCCGAATGTTATCGAAGCCATTGGCGTGGTTGGGGTTAAAAAATCATACCAATGGATAACGTTCATTTTTTCCGCTCCCCTTTGAGATCTGCCTGCTTACCCAGTGATATCAGTATAAGCTTTCGGTTTTCTTACTAAGCTCATAATGCCGGCAATAAGGTAAAGAATGGCGGGCAAAAATCCGAATCCGAAAGAAATGAGTCCCGTTAAAACCGCGCCTGCAATGTATAAAATGCCAGCCAATTTCGGCTTTTTATTCCCTTTAATATTGAATACAGCAATCAATCCGAGAATCAGCCCGATGAGAGCTGCAATTGTAAACGCCCATCCTCCGCTGCTTATCATTGCCGCCATCATATCAGTATCACCCGGGTTTAAGGTTGGATCTTCTGCAGCAACATCCTCCAATCCTTGCTGGAAATCTGCATTTCCATTTAATGAGAGTAATAAAACCCCAAAAAGTAACATAATCCCTGAGCAGACAGCTCCGATTATACCCAATGTAATTTCAGCTGTACGTTTCACTAGTTTGTTCCTCCTATAATAATCTTTTTCTACTATTTTATATTATCTTTTTTTAGAAGCTATTCCAATAGCTTCATTTATTTATTTCCTATTACCTAATCCAAGATTCCTTCATGCGGTCAATCATCCAGCGCCGGACTATTTTTTTACTCCAGCCTGTGTGATTACGTTTTAACGCTTGTACTCTCCAGTACATGGGCGGATGCGGCATAAATTGAAATTCCAGTATTCGAAAGAGCCACCACTCCTCCCGTTCAAGAGAATTTGATGAACTTTTTTTCTTCTCATTAACAGCTATGCTGTATTCCATGGATTTAGCTATGGCCTCGTCTTGGCGCAAGGCAATACAGGAGAGGCTTTCAGCCATTTGCTGTGTACCGCCGGGAAGAAAGGACGATCCTAAATGATCAGCGCGAACCTCCATCCATTGGGAATTTGAATGTTTATAAATACTTTATAATTTGAGAGTTGAGGCGTCGTCCATACCATTCGTCCTCTTAACCATAACCGATTTAATAAAAAAACAAGGATAGACAAGAAGGTAAAGATTAACGAGCCACCAGGACCAATCAAAGTCCAGACGTATGGTCCAAAAAGCAATCGCCTGAAGTCCTGCGCAAAAGGTCAGTACTAAAGAAATTAACGCATAGCTGCGCCAAAGTGGATTTTTTCTTGCATAGAAATACAGGCTTAAAAAACCTGTTGCAGATACGAGTAAATCGAGCGGAAGAAAGGACCAGTTCCATGAGACTAAAATCGGATTGTGATAATCCTTAAACAAATATTCTTCCGGAATCCATCCGAAAAATGTGATTGTCCAGTAAAGCAAAAATCCAATGTCTGTCACAAGAAAAAAGTATTTTAGCCTTTCCATTTTAGTGAGCCTCTCCAGTAAAGTTTAATATAACAACTCCGGTCACAATTAACAGAATAGCGATGATTTTTAAACCGCTCAATTGCTCCCCGAAGTAAAAAAAGCCAATGATTGTGATAAGGATGATTCCCATTCCCGACCAGATCGCATAGGCCACTGAAACATCGAGGCTTTTTAATGAAAAAGCAAGAAATGTAAAGCTTGCAGCATAAAAAGGAACCATGAGAATAGAGGGAACGATTTTCGTTAACCCGTCTGAAAACTTCATAGACGCTGTCCCTGCGACTTCAAGTAAAATTGCTAATAACAAATAGAACCAGTTCATTTCTCTTCTCCTTTCATAGAAATGCCGTTTAGCAGAATATCGATCATTTCGTTCAGAGCGCTTTGAATGGATAATTGATTTCCAAGGATAAATTTTGAATCAAATATCTTGTTTATTCCGCTTAGATACATTTGAATAAACAGCTCTGGGTTCACTCGCTTGATTTTTCCTTCTTCTATCCCTTTCTCCAGCAAGAAAAGAACCTCAGACCATTCTTCTTTAATAAAACGATCAAGCTTTACCCATTGATTGTAGTGTGATTTTTTTATATTAGATATCAATTGCGGGTCCATCAGCTGAAAATCCTCTGGAACATAGGTGAGAATCAGTTTAATCTTCTCCAATGAATTTAATTGTGCGTGACAAGCAATTTCCTGTTCCTTAGCTTGGATTTGATAAATGAACCGGTTGATGACTTCCTCGACAATTTCATCCTTTGAGGAAAAATGCTCGTATATCGTCCGCCTGCTTACAGACAGACGGCTCGCTAAATCACTGATTGTAAAAGAAATCCCTTTTTTGTGAATGAGATGGATCGTCTCATCAACAATTCTATTTTTCAATTTGTCTTCCGCCTCCTTGAACTTTTGGTACTTATTTATTTTCATTAGTACCAAAATGATTATAGCAAATATTAAACAATTTGTTATATTATATGTAAAATTTAACTTAATTTAAGCCGGGCATTCTTTTTAATTAAGCTCAGCTTGATATAGTGGGCTTATTCATAGGAATAAGGAGAGACACAAACAGTGAGCGAATATAAATCGTTAGACATTAATAACCGAATTGTTTGGCTAGATCAGGCAAGAGGCTTTGCATTATTAGGTATCCTGCTTGCGAACATGCTGCTGTTTCAGTATGGAATGTGGGAGGATTTAACCTTTAGGCCATTAAATTGGTATGATCGGGCAGCCTTTGAATGGACCAATATTTTCGCAGTACACAGCTTTATGCCCTTATTTGCTTTTTTGTTTGCGTTCGGAATGGTCATTATGAAGGATCATATGAACCAAAAAGGAAATTCTAAATTTCGAAGGGTTTTTTTTCGCAGATTTTTATTTTTGGGAATCGTAGGCTATCTACACGGCACCTATATTTGGGATGGAGATATTTTATTAAGCTACAGTGTGATCGGTCTAATTTTACTCTTTCTCTTTTTAAACAGGAAGCCAAAAACGTTATTGGTCTGGTTTATCATATTTATGGCTTTATCAACCCTTCTGACATATGGAGGAGCACCTGAAGCACCGGACCAAGAGATGAAAAACTTTTTAGAACAATCCCAGCAGATTATGCAATATGGAAGCTATCAAGAAATCGTTGACCATCGTGTAAATGACCTTCCGCCAATTTTCAATGACACCGGGCTTCTCGTCGTCATGTTGATTATAATGCCGTTTTTTTCATTTCCGCCATTTTTGCTTGGTTTGTATGTTGCAAAAAAACGGTGGCTGCATAAGCCGGAAAATCATTTGAAAGGGATCAAAAAAGCTTTTTGGCTTTCCTTATTTCTCGGCTTTTCGCTAAAATCACTTACACTCATCTGGGATGAACCGATTGTATATATGCTGAGCGAGGGAATCGGACCGCTGGCATTAACTGTTTTTTATATTACTTCTATTGTACTATTGGCGCAATCAAGAGCATGGAAGAAGATGCTAAAGCCATTCGGCGCACTCGGACGTCTTTCCTTATCAAATTACCTGATGCAAAGTGTCATTATGACGACCATCTTTTATGGTTACGGCTTAGGTTTATATGGCAGAATAGGAGTTCTCGCAGGGATATGCTTAGCCTTTGCTTGTTATGCCGTGCAGCTGATAATCAGCGTCTGGTGGCTGAAGCATTTTAAAATGGGGTTATTCGAATGGCTGTGGCGAGGGGTCACTCATTTGAAGGTACCGGAATTAAGGCGTAAGAGAAGGATGCTGCCGGAGCAATCAAATCAGGTGAAGGTTTAAGAGGCTCCGTTTTTCGGTATATTTTAAATAGAATGGTGTGTTGGAGGTGTACAGTTGGAACCAAAGTATTGGACAGAAGATGATGTAAAAGCGACTTTGCCGATAAGGGATGCAAAAGGTCATAAAGGAACTTACGGCACTGCTCTTCTCCTGGCTGGAAGCGATGATATGCCAGGTGCTGCTCTGCTTGCCGGACTTGGAGCGATGAGAAGCGGACTCGGGAAGCTCGTGATCGGAACATCTGCCAGTGTGATCCCGTTAATTGTTCCTGTGCTGCCTGAAGCGACCTATTGGCGGGATGGATGGGCTAACGTAACAGAAGATACAGCAGAGGAAGGCTACCAGGCGATTGCTATTGGCCCTGGGCTTGAAGCTTCAGAAACTGTAAATAAGGCGATTGAATTGCTATTAAAAGGAAATCAGCCGCTGGTACTTGATGCTGGAGCGCTGTCTGAACGTTCCTATCCAAAGCGGAAAGCTCCGATTGTTTTAACGCCTCATCCCGGCGAGTTTTCCCGCATCACCGGTATGGAAATCAAAGAGCTGCAACAAGACCGAGTCGGCTCTGTCACGTATTGGGCAAAAAAGCTAGGTGTCACGATTGTACTAAAAGGAGAAGAAACCGTGATTGCGTTCCCCGATGGAAATTGTAGAAAAAATCCAACAGGAAACGCGGCGCTCGCCAAAGGAGGAACTGGGGATACATTAACAGGAATGCTGCTTGGCATGCTTTGCTGCCATAGTAATCCGAAAACAGCTGTTTTGAACGCAGTCTATCTTCACGGTGCATGTGCTGCAAAGTGGACAGAAAACAGATCCAACCATACAATGCTAGCCCATCAGCTGACAGATGTGCTCCCAGAAGTATGGAAACAATTTGAAGAATAATTCCCTTGAATTCTTGTGCAGATTTGTTACAATACGATAGGTGAGCTACAATGTGCGTACGATAATTAAGTTTTAACCTTTAAGCTGTAATAGGGAGTTTTAAATCGAAGCCGGAATGTCATGCCTCCATTATGAGAGGACGACAGGAACGTTTCTGCGAGCACCCACTTTTTAGAAGTGTGGTCTAAAACTTTCTTATGGAAGTACGGCAATTGGAGCTTTCCTAAAAATGGATGAAAATAAAGTGCATTTCACTTGTTTTTCATCTGATAATTGAGTAGACTATGTTCATAAGCTGCTTTGCGCGTATGATAATTAAGTTTTAACCTTTAAGCTGTAATAGGGAGTTTTAAATCGAAACCGGAATGTCATGCCTCCATTATGAGAGGACGACAGGAACGTTTCTGCGAGCACCCACTTTGAGGAGTGTGGTCTAAAACTTTCTTATTTAGATACGGCAAATGCAGCTTCTTAACTCAAAAACAATCAGCCATTCCCTTTATCGGGAGTGGCTTTTTAATTTTAGATGAAATTTACAGCTCGTATCTGAATTATCGCCATAAGAAAAATATGGAAGTAAACTTTAGGGGTAATCTGGAAGAATATCCATCCTTACGTTAGATTCTCTTAATATAAGTACCATACGAAAAAAGAATCCAGGGTGTTTGGGGAAGACCAGGAATCTGAAGGAAGCGGATATAAATCCTGTGAGAAATTCTTGCAATAATATTTACAAAGCTAATAAATATAAGCAATATATAGAAGCGAATATATAGAAGCGGTGATGGATGTGTTTCAATAAGAACCACTCCCCGATGAAAGTCTGCTTTGGGAAATGTGAGAATCTCATTCTGACTCCCCGCATATCCGCAAAATCAATTTAGTGCATTGATCGCTGTGTTGATATCATTGTTGATAATGTGAACGCCTGGAAAACAGGCGAACCAATGATCAATGTTATAGATACGAGTAAAGAACACTAAAGTGAGGGGTGTTCCAATGTATAAAAAATTAAAAAACCTACCATTAACTGATCAAGTAGAAGCCCTAACAGCATCTCTTGTCCAAACATTAAGTATAAATGGGACAGATGGAGAAGTTAAAATTGCAGAGAAGATTGAACAAATTTTACGCAGCTTTCCTTACTTCAAACAACGTCCTGATCAAGTATGGACTCAAGAATTACCGAATGATGCAATTGGCAGAAAGAATGTTTTTGCACATATTAAAGGGAATGTAAATTCGAAGAAAACGGTCGTATTTCATGCCCATATTGATACAGTCGGGATTGAAGATTTTGGTGCGCAACAGTCGATTGCCAATGATCCAGCAGAATTATTGAAGTATTTTCAAACATATTCAAATGATGAAGAGATACAGACACAGGCTTTGACTGGGGATTGGATGTTTGGACGCGGAGCATTAGATATGAAAAGTGGTGTTGCGGTTCATTTGATGAATGTTCTCCACTTCAGTGAGCATCTTGAAGATTGGGATGGAGATATCATTTTTATGGCAAATCCAGTCGAAGAAAATCAACATTCAGGTGTCATTGCTGCTGTAGATGAGTTGTTGCGACTCCGCGTGGAAGAAGGTTTGGATTATGTAGTAGCGGTCAACACTGACTATATTTCTGCCTTATACCCTGGTGATACAAACAAGTATATTTTCACTGGTGCTGGAGGAAAGCTATTACCTTGTTTTTATGTGTATGGCCGCGAAACCCATGCAGGACAAACGCTGAATGGTCTCGATCCAACGCTGATAACTTCTGAATTAAATAAACGTATCAATAACAATATGAAATTAACGGAACACATTGAAGGTGAATTGATTACACCTCCTTCTGCTCTCTACCATAGAGATACAAAAGAATTTTACAATGTACAAACAGCAGTAACAAGTCATTTATATTTTAACTTTATGGTACTGGAAGCTTCTCCAAAGGATATTATGGAGAAGTTAAAAGTGGAAGCAAAGGCAGCGGCAGCGGAGATAAAAGCCTATTATGAAGAGAATTATAAGGCCTTTGCCCGTGTGAATCAGTTCCCATCTGATCGTCCAAATTGGGATATAAATGTGTATAGTTATGCAGAATATTGTGAGAAGCTCTCTGTACAAGGAATAGATGTGAAAGCTGCTGCATCACAAGTGCTCAAGGAAAATCCGGCGCTTGAGTTACGTGACCTCTGCTTTAAAGTAGTTGATCGATTGCGAGAGTTAGATCAAGCAGTAACGCCATGTGTTATTGTTTTCTATGCACCGCCATATTGTCCACATAATTATTTAACGGGAAAAGATGCAAGAGATCGCGAAATTTTACAAACTATTGAGGAAGCAACAGCGAGAACTTCTGCCCGTACGAGTGATACGTTTTTAGTGAAGAAATTTTTCCCCTATTTAACAGATAGCAGTTATTTATCACTTCATGATACAGATGAGGAAGTAGACTATCTTGTGGACAACTTTCCGGAATGGAACAAGATTTACCCAGTGCCAATTAAAAATATACGAAAATTAAATATCCCTTCTATTAATGTTGGTGTATACGGATTTGATGCTCATCGTTGGACAGAACGTGTATATAAACCGTATTCCTTCGATACAGTACCACGACTCATTAGAAATATGACAAGATCTTGGTTAAAGGTTGCGGTTAACCAATGATAAGAAAAGGAAAAGGTAGAAAAACGCGCGAATAAAGTATTATCTCCAGTTGCACTAAGAGCAACTACTGTTGGCGTACGAATTACTCCTGCAGTTATCAATTTAAAGGTGACAGCGTTATTGAAATAATTTCAGGACGGTTCAAGACCCTTTGCGGAATCACGCTGTTTCCAAGCCCTCTGCTGACAATCATTGAAGAATGGTTCATGTTATACTTCCCGGAAGTGTATTGTGGAAAAAAGCCTTGATTTGGAGCGATCACACCTCTGATAAAGGGAATTCTAAATTGCCCGCCGTGAGCATGACCGGAAAGAATCAAGTCCATATCGAATTGCGTATATAGTGAAAACAGTTCCGGGCGGTG
Organism: Bacillus gobiensis; assembly: GCF_001278705.1. GTDB lineage: Bacteria > Bacillota > Bacilli > Bacillales > Bacillaceae > Bacillus > Bacillus gobiensis. The sequence continues at coordinate 3,135,439 of NZ_CP012600.1, read as the reverse complement.
TGATAATAAGATTTTAAATGAACCTTCTTTCTTGATACCTTGAAGTGAATTCTTTATCGCTTCTTCAGCAGCGATGTATTCTGTAATCGATTCGTTTCCCATAGAAGGATCATCAATCCCAAGAATGTAAATTTCCTCCTGGCCAATTTGTATAGAACCATGAGTATTTCTCATGACATTCACACCTAAACCCCTTAGCTTTTCCTCTAATGAACTGAACTTTCCCGACCACCGTTGAGTAATTTTTTGTTTCTAAAACAATCTTATCATTTTCACTGACAGCAGATGACAGTGTAGTTCGTTTATGATGAAGGAAACCAGATTACAAGGAGGAAATGAGTAATGAATTCATTAAAAATGTACGACTACCACCAATGGGCGAACAAACAAGTGATTGACCGCTTAAAAGAACTTCCGGAGAGCATTTATGATAAAGAAATAAAGAGTGTGTTTCCTTCCATAGCCAAAACGCTCTCTCACATTTACCTTGTCGACTCAGGGTGGCTCGAAGTGATGTCTGGAAAAAGCTTTGAGGAAGCTTTGCAATTGGAGGAGCAGGTAAGTAATTTAACTAAAAATATGGGTATTCATGAAATCGAAGTGATTTTTTCCAACTTATATGAGCGATTCAACGCGTTTCTTAATAGTCAGCCTGATATGGAAAAAATCATCGAATTTGATAACCCGTGGGCCGGACCGACTGCAGTCAGCCTTTCTGACATGATTATCCACATTGCAAATCACGGAACGTATCACCGAGGCAATATTGCAGCCATGCTGCGTCAATTAGACCATTCCTCCGTAATGACCGACTACGCAGTGTTTTGGTACGCGAATCAACCGAAGTAGTAGAAAGATTTTTAGATCTAAAAAGTGAAAAAAGGTTATATGCATTTTTCACCATCGATTGGACAGGATAACAGTGAAATCACTAACAAAGGAGGGAAGATACGTGAAGATAAAATGGCTGCGGATCCTGTCAGTACTTTTTCTGTCCATTTTGATGGTTACGGGTTGTAATGCTGCAAATGAAGATAACGATAACGATGCTCCGGGAGTAGATGAAAACGACACAATGAATAAAGATGATGAAAAAGATAAAGAAAGAGACCCGGAAGACCCTGCTGAGGACCCAGAGGATATGGGCGATAGAGATCGAAAAGATGAATAATTGAAATGGATTGGAAGGAGCCAGATGCCTAGATATGTCAAGGAGTCTGGCTTGTTTTGTTACGATTTAAGCAACTAAATTGGAATATGAATGTAACTAACAAAGGTGATGCCGACTTGTAGTACTGAGGGTAAATAAAATGAAGTGCTTTTCGGGTTTATTGTAGTTGTAGAGTGGATTTTCATCACTTCTAAAAAAACAAATATCAAAAAAGACTGTAGCATTTTTTAGATACGTTATTGAGGGGATGGAAACCTACCTTGCTGCTTGAAAGGTTGTTCCCATTGTAGGGGTTAATAGAAAAAAATGGAATAGTTAGCTTGGGCAAAAGTATATTTATCAAGAAACTCTATGTTTTATGTCAATGTAGTGGATTTTGCTACCGGGCCCCCTATTCATTAATCCTGGAAGCTGTAAGAGTAAGTGGATTTTGCACAAAAAAATTAGGATTATTCACGGTTACTCGAACTTGATATCTAACATTATTAAGTTTGGTAGTTGGCACATCTACGTGTGAAAATGGCACTGTAGTTACATCATCATTTCCTTTTCCAGCATCCTCGTCATCAACTTCAAAGAATTGTGAATAAATTACCTGAGTACCTGTTTGAGGAGAGGTTCTTGTAATAGTTAGGGTTACTTCCGAGAAAGTATTAATATTATTATTATTTGCTGTAATAATACCATTTAACCATACTCTGTCTCCTGCATTGATTTTACGAAAATTCACTTGAAGGATTGGAACTGGAGGTGCTGGCTCTGGTGGTATTGGTATAATAATATCTGTGTTTTTTTCATCAAATTTAAATTCAAAGTACTCTCCTTTTTTACGATCATGACGATTATATTTTTTTATTTTAATCACCTTTTCATAGATTTTCTATATATTATTCATTTAATTGAAAGAGTGCTTGTCTGTCTGCCTCAAGGTTCTGGTCCAAAAATTTCAAGATACTTGCAAACAATCTCTAAGAATTGGACAAACCGATACTAAATCGTGGTAGTAGAATATAAAATTGGTATTAAATTATTTTATTCCTGAACGAATATCTTTCTCAAGTTGCTAACCATTACCAAAACTTAAGAGTATAGACACTGTTTTTAAAATGCTTTACGTCAAGGCATCGAGAGGTTTCATAACTTAGGTCATATATGACTGAGAAAGTGTTGCATAACGAAAAAGTTGTTTACTGAACAATGAGTTATTTACTAGAAAAATGATAAAAAAGTATTTTTTCAAATGGAGCAGTTGGCTGAGAAGTAATAGCAATTATGGGTTTCTAACAGTTAGTGGGGTTTGGGATACCCCACTAGTTAAAGTTCCGCTTATTCCCCGTTTATTGTACCGAATCCATCAAATCCTTTATATTTTAATTTTATATCTCCATATTTGTCGATATCAGTTATGTCTATGACAGCAACTATTTTTTGAGGTACTGCAGCCGGTGAATAAAACAAATCTTCTTTTTTTGTATCTCCGTTTTTAAGTTTATATTCTATATATAAACTTAAATCGTCATTCGCTGTTTTAATATCATCATTTCTTATTTTCGCTGCATTTTCTGAGTCTAATGGTGTAATTTCTCCAATGTCCTGAAAATCTGGATTTTCGGAGTAACCTAAAGTGAATTTTATTTTTGGAGTAGGTTGGTTGCTCGTATTATTAACTTTTATTGTAACTCCATCATCATATTTGATAAATTCTCCTTCTTGAGCTACTGCTAATAAGAATAGCAAGACATATCCAAGTATAATTACTATCGCAATTCCACTGAAAACGAACATTGTTATTTTTATTCGTGTATTAAACATCTGGTCCCCCGAATAATAAATTTAAATTTAGCGCAATGGAAAGGTATCTCGAAAACGTTTCGAATTTTTAGTGTGCTGATATCAGATCATTATTGTATAGGTAACCAATTAACTTTCCAGATACCTTCTGCGTTTTTTGATAGCGCAAATGCAGGTCCCTCAGTCTCTTTAGAGGTGATAACAGCGTATTTGTCATCGGTAATGGTTTCATACAATGTTTTTGACAAAAACCCTTCACGAGAACTTGGATTGTTCTCTGACTGAACAGCTTGGATATATTCATTATAATTTGGTTTTTCATAGTTTGGATCATTGTTATGAAGAGCGTATTGGGTCTTATAATCTTTTTGATCGTCACAATAATAATAAAGATAAAAAATATCCGACGGTTTAAGGTTTTTGAGCAATTCATCATCTAAGGAGATAGAGTATTTCTCGTAAATACGCATTAGATTATCCGGTAACCGAATACCATTTTTATCGTCTGTTAACAGTGAGAACTTTTGAGAGTCGTCAATACTTTCCGTAGATCTTAAGTCAGTAAGGATTTCTTTTATATGAACTTCAGCAGAGTAATTAGTTGCGTGCTGAATGCTTAATTTATCAATGGAAATTGATAAATTAGGAAAGGGTTCTTTCTCTTTAACGTATTTAATTAATTGGTTTTGATCTTTTTCTGTAAAAGTTATCACCTTAATCATGCCACGCTCAACCGGGAAAAGTTTTTGTGAATTCTCTGTTGGTTCAAAAAGAATGTTCTTATCATTATCTAAATAAAGTTTACCAGTGATTTTGGTGTTACCGGAGAATGTTTTCATTTTTGAATTATCTTCTATTAGTGTCCATCCCTTTGTCTTTTCTCCCACCTCATTATTTTTGTAAACATTAGTGTTGTTCTCATTTTCAGAACTGTTATTAATTATTAATCCAAATGCACATATTGCTGCTGAAGTAACGACCGTAATAAGGATAGGAAGAATAGGACTTTTTTTCTTAGCATTAAATTGATTGGTATTAATTTTATGCAGCACTTGTTGCTTTTCAAAATTTGTAAAAACGGGTTGAGCGGCCATTTCATTTTCAAGAGTCTTTTTTATTTCTTTATTATATTTACCCATAAAGCTCACCGCTTTCTTTTAGGTTTAGCTTTTTCTTCAGCTTTTCCTTCCCTCGATACAACCTGGTTTTTATTGTTGCTGCTGGCAGACCCGTTACTTCAGAAATTTCCTTAACTGTCATATCGTTATAATAGTGAAGGAAAATAAGTTCCCGATATTTAGGGGGGAGAGTCAAAATATTATTGTAAAGTTCCTTTCTATCATGCTGGGACATTATTTCTTCTTCTGGAGTTTTATTTGTATCTTTATTAGAAATTTTGTGTAATAAAATATGATTAAAATGCCAACTCTTCAAATAATCTTTCGACTTATTAATCGCTATAGAAAATACCCATGTTTTTAATGATGATCGGCCTTGAAACGTGTCAAGTTTTTCAAAGACAGTTAAAAAGACATCTTGAGTTAAATCACTAGCTGTTTCCCAATGCTTTACATATGTAAAAATCAGCCGTTTGATCGAAGTACCATGCTCATCCATTAGCTTCTCAATCGTCTTTACCCGATCTTCGCGAGAATTATTATGATTGGTCAAAAGCAGTACCCCCTTTTCTTATTAATAATTTTGACGATGCAAATTGGGAATTGGCTTCAAAAAAATTTTTGGGGAGTATCAGAATGTCGGTTAAGGTCTTATTCATTTATTTTATGAGTGGTTTTTGAATGATTCATTACTACATTGACAGTTAATCAATTAGTATTTTACTAAGGTCTATACGGAGTGAAAGGCAAAAGAGATTTCGATATCTGAGGTGATGAGAAGGAGGAGATTCGACAGGAAAACTCGAATAAACTATTGATAAAAACTTTAATTTGGGAATCAGTTTCGCTGCTTTTTACCAAAATAATAAAATGAAGGACAAAATGCAAACAAACATACTAGGAGCAGAAATAAGAAGGAATCTGGTTGACCAAGTTACTCTTCTTTTCAATGACTCTCTTGATTCAACCGCTATATCAAGTCTTCTGGAGTCTGGATCATTAAAAGTTCCGCCAGTCATAATTATAGCAAGTACTAAAAATAAACCACCTGTAATTCCAGTTATTTTAGGAATAAAATTTATATCTTGCAACCATACAAGAGCAATAAAGTCTACGATTAATATAATAATACCAATCAATAAGTATTTCTTCATAAAATTCTTCCTTTGAAACAAACTCACCCACTCCTGTCCTTTAAAGCTTGATTTAATGATACTATACATATTTTGAGAAAAAATGTATATAATTTCAATTTAACATAAGCCCTAACAAAAATTAAATATGTTCTTTGAATTGTGGTTGTGATTGAAGGGATAAGAGGGAACGGAGCAGCTTATTTCAACTTCCTCATAGTGAAAAATCTTGAGGGAATTGTTATGAAAAAAGTTAACTCTCCCGACGAATGGCTGAAATAACCAAGGTATAGTTTTATATTCTTGAAACCTGATATCAAATTTATCAACCATTGCGGATATTATACGGACGTGAATAAGTTGTCCATAACTTATGAAAGGAAATACATGGAATATATTAACTTTAGAACGAAAGGGGGGAAACAATATGCCAGTTTATATACCTGATAACTTGCAAGGTTCCGGTAATACGACTACAACTGTCCTAGACGACAATACTCCTACTCTTCTATTTGAATGGGGGCATTTTATTGAAAATACTCCTAACCTGTTAATGGTCAATGGTGGTTTCGCACTACAAAGTTCTGGTGAAGGCACAAGTATAGTTGCAGTGGATCTCACAATGGATAATTCCTCCACCGACTCAAAATCCATCAGTCTGTTAAGCACCGGATCCCAACTGACAGAAGGTATTACCGTAGATGTTGGTGCTCGACTACAAAACGTAACCCCGGGTCATCATATTTTCAGACTCATTGTCACTAGAGAATCAGCAACCGCCGGCATAGTTATTAGTGCAGGATTAGGTGCAGTAACTTCCATTTCTGGTCCTGCGTAATAGTAGTTTAGGAGCACTCCTTGAAGTGATTCTTGTTGAACTTACACAAGTATAGAGCAATACAATCGAGTCTTTTTTATTTTGCAAATTATTGCTTAGAAATTTTCGTATCTAATAGGGGAAAAGCCAGCTGCCAATGCTTCCAAAATCAATTCTTTCCATTCTTCATCTAATTCATTGGATCTCAATTTTTGTACAGTCCTATGCATATTTTTAATCCGATGCGAACGTTTAATTCATAAAGAAAAAAGAGCCGGAAAACCTTATATATCAAGGTTTCCGGCTCTTACTCATTTGACGTCCCAGATAGGAATCGAACCTACGACCTACAGCTTAGGAGGCTGTCGCTCTATCCTGCTGAGCTACTGGGACACAGAACTATATTTTAACTGATTTCTAAGAAAAGGTCAAAAAATCAATCGAATTCAGGGGTTTTCTGCAATAGGCCGAATCCTCCTCTTATTTTGTAAATGAGCTGTGGTTAATTACACAGATATCCCAAGTAATTGCACAGTTCTGACTCATAATTGCATAGATACCCATAATAATTGCACAGTTCTGTACCATTTTTGCACGGATCCGCCTCATAATTGCTCAGATGCACGATTTTATTGAACAATTCCCTCGACAGGGGTTTTCCCTCCCCGTTAACTAAATTTCCGAGCCTCTCAAATAATACCTTTCTATTTCTTCCTTAGGGACCATGCTTCCGCCGGTGGCCCAGACAATATGCGTAGCGTTTTTCATTTTCTCATTCAGGCCTTGTTCGTTTAAGAATTGCTTGCCTGATGCTTCGTTGAACAATTGTACAGGTCCATAGAAGCCAGCTAAAGCGGAAGGCTCTAAGTAGATGTTTTCCGTATCTGCGGTTGTTTTTAATAAAGAAAACAGGCGGTCGTCGTTTATCGTGTAGCTTCCGCTTAGCATTTGGCCAACAGTTTTTCCGACAAAGCCTGATGCCCGGCCTACAGCAAGGCCGTCAGCTGCCGTTCTATTGTCCAAATCAAAATCCTGAACAGATACGCCGTTATGAAGGCCTGTCACGAGTCCAAGCAAGAAACAAGGGGAGTGGGTCGGCTCAGCGAAGAAGCAGTGAACATTCTCTTGAAAAATCTGTTTTAAGCCAAAAGCAACTCCACCCGGACCACCGCCAACACCGCAAGGGAGATAGACAAATAAAGGGTGGTCATGATCAACCAAGATGCCTTTTTCCTTCAGCTGTCTTTTTAATCGAGAGGCCGCTGTTGCGTAGCCAAGAAAAAGATCTTCGGAATTTTCATCGTCTATAAAGTGGCAGCGGCTGTCAGTTAGTGCCTGTTTTCTGCCTTCTTCAACTGCTTTGCTGTAGTCGTCCTCGTACTCTTTCACAGTGACACCCTTATTCCTCAGTAAATCCTTTTTCCACTGCTTGGCATCCATGGACATGTGAACGGTGACTTGAAAGCCAAGAGCGGCACCCATAATTCCGATGCTTAGTCCTAAATTGCCCGTAGAACCGACAGATAACTGATAGCGGGAAAACAATTTTTTAAAAGGGTCTGTGTTCAAAACAGAATAATTATCCGATAGTGCTAACATCCCGCCTGCAATTGCTGTTTCCTCTGCAAACTTCAAGACTTCATAGATCCCGCCCCGTGCTTTTATTGATCCGGAAATGGGCAGGTCATGATCACATTTAACGAGCAGTCTCCCGTCAATCTTCGTTTCGTATTGATCTTCTATTGCTGCTTTCAAAGCGGGAATGTTCCGTAAAGGAGACTCGATCAGTCCATTTTCAGCCTTGGTTTCTGGAAAAATCGTTTGAATTAGCGGTGCGAAACGCTCTAGTCTCTTTTCGGCAGCCTCAATGGCATCTGGATGCAAATTTTCGGGTTTATGCTGACCTCTATAATCTGGATTAGTCCAGAACACCTCTTTTTTATCACTCACATCCTGTAAAATCGGATGTTCTTTTTTCCAGTCTGGTATCGATTTTCCTGCAAGGTGTTTCATAGGCTCCTCCTATGGATCACAATTTCTTGATTTTGAGATATTACTTTTGAAGGTTTTTTAATAGAAAGTGCCATTACAATTGAAAGGACAGAGACTCCAATTAAAAACCAAAAAGCTGCATCATAAGTTCCGAAAGAATCAATCATAAATCCCATTACTAAAGGAGAGATAAACCCTGCAGCTTGTGCTCCCATATTAATAATACCCATTGCAGATCCAATAACTCTGTTTGGCATCATTTTATGTGGGAGAGAAAAGGCTACAGTAAAAGCAAAGCTTTTGAACACCATGCAAATGTTCATACAAATCATGGCTGTAACTAACGATTGAGTGGTAAACATAAAATAGAGAAAGACAGCAGACACAAGCATTCCAATGGCGGCATAATACTTTTCGTGGTTCGGTATAAATCGCTGGATAAGCCAGCCGCTAAATAACATTGCAACTCCGGTTGAAATACCTGGAAGAGCTGCGAAAAAACCCATCGACATCATGTCCATACCCCTGGAATCCATTAAATAAGAAGGAATCCAAGAGGCGAGTCCCCAATTGACAATACCTGCTGCAAACCACATGATTGTTATTTTCCAAAGTTCAAGATTAGCCAAAACCTCTTTTAAAGGTACCTTGTTTGTTTCATTACTCTCTCTTTCTTGCCTCGGCACTTTGTAATAAACCCAAAAGACGGCAGTCATTATTACACCCAACAGTCCAAGGACGATAAACATATTTCTCAGCCCATCCATAAGATCATTGGTGCGGCTACAAGCGGAGCAAGAGCAATACCGAAATAATTGGAAGACATAAGAATAGAGGACGCATTTGACCGTTCGTTTTTCGGATAAAAGTCGGCGATTCCTTTTTGAGTGGCAGACGGATACCCACCTTGACCAATTCCGAACAGGAAGCGAATGATGAGTAACGAAGCCAATGACCATACTAAACCTGTTAAAACAGTAAATACAGACCATACAACGACTGACCAAAGTATAATTTTTCTTGAGCCGAATTTGTCTGTCAGCCATCCTCCTGGAATCTGCATAAGGGCATAGGAGAAAAAGAAGCTGCTAAGGATCATTCCTACTGCGGAAGGTGATAAGCTAAGCTCCTCTTTAATTGATACAACGGCAACGCTCATGACCATCCGATCAAGATAGTCCACTAGATACCCTATAAACAAAAGAATTAAAATGACATGTTTATTACGCTGTTTTCCAATTGTATAATCCATATTAATCCCTCCTGATTACTTTTCCTGCGGCTGTGCCAGTATAATTACCTTGTGAGACGGTATGAACTCCATTGATAAACACATCGTGAATTCCAATAGGACGTTGAAGAGGGTGATCAAAAGTCGCTTTATCCTCAATCTTATTTGGGTCAAAGATGACGAGATCAGCAAAATAACTTTCTTTTATTAACCCACGGTTTTTCAGACGCATCATTTGAGCGGGAGCACTAGTCATCCTGCGAACTGCTTGTTCAATAGTCAAAATCTTTTTCTTTCGGACGTATTCGCTTAAAACTTTTGGAAATGTTCCGTATAATCTTGGGTGGGGCTTCCCGCCGAATATCCCGTCTGACCCAACCGATTGTAGCGGGTGGCGAAGTCCCAGTTCAACGTCTTCTTCATATCCCCAGTGAATGGTCATTGCAACGTTGCCCCTTTCCTCTAACAACAGATCAAAAGCGGCATCAGCGGGTTTTTGCTCTCTGGATCTAGCGATTTCTACCATCGTTTTTCCTTCGAGCGGTTTGTTCTGATCTGTCATAACAGAGGTAATGACAATGTTTTCCCATCCGCAGCTTAATACCCAATTCTCAAAAGTGGTATTGCTTGCGAAATCTTCTTCAATTCGTTTTCTATTTTCTGAATCTCTAAGCCTCTCTAGCATTTTTAGGGATCCTCCAGCATGGACCCAAGGGGGAAGAATAGCTTGAAAAACAGTGGAGGCTGCAGAATAAGGATATTGGTCAAACGTCACCTCAATCCCTTCATTTCTTGCCATTTCCATTTTTTCAAGAGCCATTGAAAACTTGTCACGATTCTTATGGCCAATTATTTTGAAGTGTGAGACATGAAGTCTGGCTCCAGATTGCCTTGATATATCAATGACTTCCTCCAAAGCTTCCAGTGAGTGAATACTTTCATTGCGAATATGTACCACAAAGCATCCATTGTAGGCAGCAGCACCCTTACAAATTTCAATCAGCTCTTCTTTATTTGAAAAAACATTTGGTGGATAAACGAGACCTGTTGATATCCCAATTGCTCCTTGTCTCATCCCTTTTTCCACGAGCTCACGCATTTTCACGCATTCTTCTTGTGTAGCTTCTCTGCCCTCAAATCCCATCACAAGCGTACGAACTCCGCCGTGTGGCACTAAGTAGGCGGCGTTGCCGATTATATCTGAGTTTTCCAAAAATGATAAATACTCATCAATACTTAACCAATTCCAATCACCAATATCCCCATTAAGTCCGCTCAACTGCTTTTGCCAGATAGGCTTGGTTACTTCAGAAACAGGGGCAACCGAAATGCCATCCTGACCAAACAGCTCTGTAGTTACACCCTGCAATACTTTTATTTTGTGAATGTCAGGAATAGTGCACAATAAATCTGAATGGACGTGTGGATCAATAAAACCGGGAGAAATAATATTTCCTCCTGCATCAATGCTCTTCCTTGATTCAATGCTTGTAAGGTCGCCGATTTTTTTAATGATTTCACCTTTTATACCAATATCTGCTTTAAACCATGGATTGCCGCTTCCATCAACTACCCTGCCGTTTTTTATTACAGTATCTAGCAAAATATCATTCCTTTCTCAGGTTACAAAATTTCACGCTAAGTGCAATGGATAGATAGATTCTTTAATGTTTTTAAACTGAAATGTACTCAAGTCAGAGGTGCTTAAACCAGGCGAATCAACGGTAATGATTTCTTTGGCAATGGTTTGAAAAGCTGCACGGAAATGATGGCTTGATTTTAGGGCAACAGCCTTATAGGTAGTTACATCAATTCCATGTAACAAGAACACCTGATCGTCAAATGTTTGCGAGCGAATAGAGGTGACAATCACATCGACATTTCCAATTTGTAAACGAGCCGACTTTCCAAGATTTACTTTACTGCCCTTCCACATGGGAGAGGTTTGGTGAAAAGATCCATCTGTCAAGCATTTTACATAGGCTGTAACAGAGAGAGGGCTTCCATGAAAGGAATCGGTTTTGCCACCAAGTTTAATAGAAATAGTACTGCCTGCCCCTGCTTTGTGTGCGGCAAATGCTGCTTCAGGATCATAAATAAAGCCAAAACAAGTTCCAGGTACATTTGCCTCCAGCATAGCCTTTAATAAACATGTTCCGTCTCCAGAAGTTCCGGCGCCAGGATTGTCAGATGCTTCATTAATTACAATCGGAAAATCATTCCTTGACATGGCATACTGAATAGCTTCTTTCGGACTGTAATAGGTTTTGAAAAAACGTTCTCTTGCCTCCCAAATGTTTTTAACTATCTCCTCACAAAGTTTTCTAGCAAGCTCGACATTGTTATTGGTTGTAACAATTACACTTGCGCCATTTTCAGCAAAATCTGAATATGGAAATCCATGGTAAAATGTACAATCGATTACATCAGGAAGGTCTTCAAATGTACGGCAAAGGTCATTTAATTCCTTTACAGGAGATAGATACGTAGTAGATGTAGGGATCATTAACGGAAGCTTTTTGTAAGCAGCAGACACCTTTACTGTTCCTTGAACAAGCTGAAAAGCAAGGTCCATGGCTTCCATTCCTCTTTCATATGAATCTGTATGGGGATATAAATTGTTCCCGATATAAAGATTTGCAGCTTTTATCATTTTGTCTGTTACGTTTGCATGAAGGTCTAAATTTACGACTATTGGAGTCTTTTCTCCAACTAGTTCTCTAATGGCTGCTACAAGGTCTCCTTCTATATCCTCCGTCTCCTCAGCTACACCTGCTCCATGCAAATAGAAACATACAGCATCAATCGGACCTGCTTTTTCCAGCGATTTCAGCAAGTTATCTTTTGCCGCAAGATAGGTTTCTTTTGTAATGATTCCAGATGGCACAGTAAAGGCACTAAAAGTTGGTATGAGTTCAACTTTGAGTTCTTCACCTTTATCGATCATCCCACCCAGAAAATCGTTGACACCCTTGTGCTTTTTTATAAGATCGGCTCCAATATCCCACTCCCATAGCTTAAATAGTTCTATTGTAGTTTTTATTGTTGAAAATGTGTTTGTTTCATGTACTAACTGCCCAATAGCAACCCTCATTAACTCACCTCCTTTTCTATGCTAAATTAATTCTGTACAATTGACGGGGTCTTCCTCGGTTAATAGGCTGCTCCTCACCTACTACTTTAGCGAGTTCGTTTTTTTCAAGAATAGATAGAATTCTTCTTGCACTTCTTACTGTAATGCCGAGGCCGTTTGATAATTCTAGCGCTGTGATACTTGTGTTCCCAATGCTGCTGCAATAAGAAAGAAGCTTATTAATAGTTGCTACGCTCAATCTTGCTTTTTTAGCCAGAGAAACTTTTCGCGGGTTATCACTTCTAATCGAGTATTCAAGATGAAAAAATTCTCCAATTGGTCCATGGATCGTTCCATCGATATCTGCAGCGTAACAACTGCCCATATTTAATTTTGCTTTGTTTAAAGCTTCTCTGGCTTTTATCTCTCCTTCGTTTGCTGTTCGGCCAAATCCAATACCTAAACATGCTTGAATCCCTGTTTTGACGGCAATGTCATTTAGAAGACTAATATGAGAGAAATGATTTGTAGCCTCTTCCATGGCTCCTCTAGTAGTTACGAACCGCATCTCTTCACGGTTCGACCAGTCGAGTAACGCTTGAGCTTTTTCACCAAAATCAATAAGAATATTTTGCAGTACAACACGTTTTCTTTGTTTATCGTAAGCGGTAAGCCGGTCTGATAAATTGCTGAATCTTATAATGCCTATCGCGAGTTGGGTGTTAGCCTGTTCAAGGGTTTTCCCTTCTAAAAGCACTTGTTCTAAGCTTGAATAAATGGAGGATCTGGTTGGGACGACTTGAAAAGCAGGAACACCAAGTTCTATTAACCTGTCATATACAGATCTTACGCAAGTGATAGCAACATCTATTGCTTGTTTGATCCAGAGATTATAGTGAAAGTATACGAGCTGTTCAGTTCCCTCTCTTATATTAAAGTCTTTAACAAACAATTCAGCCACGTTAATTTCAAGTTCATCAAGAGATTCTTGAACATCATTTTTTTCTAGTGTGTCAATGCTGATTCGAGGAGTATTATTCATAAGATTACGTCCGGTTTCATTAATCATTTTGAAAAGAACCCGATATAATGTGGTACCTGTAACAGGAACATAAACCATTGGTTTTGTGAATCCATTAAGTTCCTGTTTCACTATCTGGTAAGGGATGAGCCCTGCAAATAAAATGATATCGGCATTGTTTTTATGCCTATCTAGAATCGTTAATGTCTCTTTTTCTGTCGTATATGAAGCGGGAATCAATGTTAATTCAGGATAGGTATGTCCAATATTTAAAATAAGAGAGACTGTATCTTGTGGACCGATTACCAAGATAGTTAGAGGCATGGTTTTATCTCCTTAATTTTTAATCAATTCTGAATTTTCTGCTTTGCTTAATAATAACTGGGTACTGGAATTAAAATCAATGTCCGTAAATAGACCTTAAATCTATTTACACTGACCCTCATAAAAATAGAAAACAAAAAACTCTTTCTCGCTTTATCATGGTAGTATGTTAAAATGATAGAAACTATCGAACGAAGGGAAAGAGACTTCATGAAGCGTGTAGCAATCATTGGCAGCAGCGGAGGGAACTTGTTTAATTTGGGCGGGAAACAGCCAAAACTCCTCCTTCAAGAAATAGAATCGCAATGTAAAGCAGCCGGGCTGGAGATTTCTGCTGTGCAATTTGTAGAAGCAGCAGAATCTATGGATTCAGCAAAAGCTGCGACAAAAGCCGGGCTTTGGCACCTGAATCAATTCTGGGAAGTTGAAAAACAAATGGAAGGAACGCTGAATGACGTTAATCACGAAGCATCCATTATTGATAGAAAAATAGAACAAGAAATTCTGGCGGGAACGATTGACGCGTTAATTTGTATGAGTGCTGATCCAAAGGGAGCTAATTCACTTGCGATAAAGGCGGCAAGCGAGAAGCAAATTCCGATTGTAGGGACCGGAGGCACGTCAATGGCGCTTATTAGCTCATCAGGCGGTAAGGTTATTGCCACATCAGGTACGACTGGAACGACAAATCGAACGAGAGCCGTATCCTTTGTCACCTCGTTAAGCAAGCACTGGGGGTTGAGTTATCGTCCTGTTCTCGGAAATGCATCTCAAGTGAATGGATCATCAAAGGGTACTGGCTTGAAAAATATCAATATTCGCGGAATCATGATGGCGGGGCTCCCGGGATTTATTGCGATGGCGATTATTTTGGCCTTAAGCCAAATTCCTGGCTTGTCCGCTTTTGACAAAGTGTTTGAAACTTTGATCGGCGCATTGCCTGTTATTCTTTCTGTTATTGCTGCAAAGCAGGTTTCCGAGCTGGATGAAGTCTCGATCGTAGCAGGCGTAGTCGCAGGGGTTCTTTCTGTGAACGGGGGAATTATCGGAGGCATCATCGGCGGGATCTGTGCCGGGCTTATGGTTAAGTTTTTGTTTCGAAAATTCGTGGAATGGAAGTTTCCGATGACAACCGTCAACATCGCAGCAGGAGGGTTTGCCGGGCTGCTATCGGGGCTCTTGGTTTATTTCTTTATCGGCCCGGTTGCTCTAGCTGCCGGGGATCTGATCAAACAAGTAATAGAGCAAGCGATCGCCTTCAATCCGTTGCTGGCCGGGCTTCTGGCCGGGCTTCTTATTTGGCCGGCGATGTTGGGCGGGATATATCATGCGGCGATTCTGCCCGTCGTTTTGCTTGAAATGGAGAAAACGGGAAACAGCTTTTTAGGAGCAGTAGATTTGGTTAGCTTAGTCATGGTGGCAGCAGGCATTAACTTGGCCAATATTATCAGCCCGCGCGATAAGGGAGAAGCTGCAGTGGCAGCTCCAGGCTTTTTGATTAACGTTGGATTTGGAACCTTTGTGGAATCTGCGTATCCGTTCATGTTTTCCAACAAGCTTGTTTTTGCGGGAGCTCTAGTATCCGGGGGAGTCGGTGGAGCGATCGTCGGATTGTTCCAAGTCCGTGCGACAGCTTACGTTCCTTCAGTTACAGCGCCGCTTTTAACCAATCACGTAACAGGCTTGATTTTGGCGATGGCAGCTGCGCTAATTTCCGCTTTTGTCATTACTTTTGTTGTGAATCGAGTGTATTCGATGAAAAGTAAAGCGTAATAGTATACATGCTCCGGTTGGGACTTGCTGTTTCTGCCGGAGCATTTTTTTGTAGCTAACTGGATTTCTTTCCTGACCGGGGTTTTTTGTGACCTTACATAAGTTTTTTCTGCCCGTTGCTGAAATTATTGCGACCACTTTTCGTTTTTTTCTGTCCTTTATCGAAATTTTTCGCCTGCGACCATAGGGGTGTTCACAAAATGTTTATTTCTTGAAAAAAATAGACGGAAAACACTTGAAAAAGTTTGTGAAGTATTGCACAATATAAATGTGAAATGTTTCACATACCAAATCATCAAAAAGGAATGATGAATGATGGCAGGAAGAAAAGTGAATCGTGTTGCATTAATTGGAGCTGGATTTGTAGGCAGCAGTTACGCCTTTGCATTAATTAACCAAGCAATTACAGACGAATTAGTGATTATTGACGTGAATAAGGACAAAGCGTATGGTGACGCACTTGATTTAAACCACGGAAAAGCATTCGCTCCACATCCGACAAAAACGTGGTATGGAACTTATGAAGACTGCAAAGATGCCGATGTCGTATGCATTTGCGCCGGTTCAAATCAGAAGCCTGGTGAAACAAGATTGGAATTAGTCGATAAAAATTTGAAAATATTCAAAAGTATTGTAACAGAGGTAATGACCAGCGGATTTGACGGAATCTTTTTAGTCGCTACGAATCCTGTTGATATCCTTACTTATGCGACATGGAAATTCAGCGGGATGTCTAAAGAAAGAGTGATCGGAAGCGGCACAACTCTGGACACAGCAAGATTCCGCTTTATGCTCAGTGAATACTTTGGCACAGCCGCGCAAAATGTGCATGCTTTAATTATCGGTGAGCATGGAGATACAGAGCTTCCGGTATGGAGCAGCGCTTATGTAGGCGGAATTCCTGTCAGAGATTTACTCGAGAGACATGAGCAGTATAAGCAAGCGGATTTAGAAAATATTGTAGATAAAGTAAAGAATGCGGCTTATGAAATCATTGAGAAAAAAGGCGCGACCTATTATGGGGTTGCGATGAGCTTGGCTAGAATTACAAAGGCCATTCTATCTAATGAAAACAGTGTATTAACAGTAAGCACCTATCTTGACGGGGAATATGGCGAAGAAAATATATATATTGGTGTACCGGCTGTCGTCAATCGCGAAGGAGTAAAAGAAGTAATGGAATTGAACTTAAACGAGAAAGAAAAAGAACAATTCCGGCATAGTGCACGTGTTTTGAAAGAAATTCTGAGCCCGCATTTTGAATCTGTCACTTCTTAAGGATATTTTTTATAGCGGTACGATAATATAGACAAAGGACATCGGTTCCTTTGTTTTTTTGTATGAACGATTAACCGATATCTTTCGTCATATAAGTAGAGCATACTCAAAAAGGGGGCGTATCACCGGTTGGATCAGGCGGAAGAAAGAGAATTGGTTGCGAGAGCAAAAAATGGGGAAGATTCGGCTTTTACGAAGCTGTTTCAATCCAACTATATGTTTTTATATAAATATGTAATGAAGCTTACCCTTCAGCCTGATCTGACGGAGGATCTGATTCAGGAAACTATGCTGAAGGCATACGTCCACCTTCAAAGCTTTCAAGTGAATTCAAAGTTTTCTACTTGGCTCATTTCTATCGCATCCCGCTTATTTATTGATCAAGAGCGTAAGAAAAAAAGAGAGAAGAAACGTTACGAAAAAGCAAAGGAAGACGTCATTCGAAAGGCACAATGGAAGGTAACGGCTAATGGAGAGGAATGGACGGAAATATTGGAGTTGTTTGCCGGAATCGATCCAGATGTCCGTACGCCAATATTGCTGAGGCATTATTACGGCTTTACCTATCCGGAAATTGCGAAAATGCTCGGACTGAAGGAAGGAACGGTAAAAACCCGTGTTCACCATGGGTTGAAGCGGATTCGAAAGGAGTGGTCGTAATGAAGGAAAGCAAAGAGTGGACAGAACAATTTAAATCAGAGCTCAACAAATTAGAAGACATGCAGGAAGTAGAGGTTCCGGAGCAATATCAGCTGATGAATGTCTTACAAGAATATAAAGCCCGCCGACAAAAAACATTTAAACGTGAAATTGTCGCATTTTTACTCACCGCGATTCTGGTTCTTGCCATGCTCGTATTAATTAGCTTGAAAGTAACAACGGCTTTTCTATGGATTCAAGGCTTGGCGCTTTTTTTCATTCCGATCATTTTTCTAGCCGAAAAAAAACGCAGGAGCAAGCAGGATGAGGTGACCAAGCTTTGACACATGATCAACATGTAATACTTGCGATTCTGCTTGTAGCGCCAATTTTACTTACACAAAGCATTTTTCTGTTTTTGGATGCGAAGAAAAAAGGGGCGTATGCGTGGTTTTGGGGGCTTTGGGCACTGATTCAATTTCCGTGGCCTTCTATCTTTTACTATTTTTTTGTGGTTCGCCCTTACCGGAAAAAGAGCTAAGGATACCGGCATGCAGCTGCTGCCGGTGTTTTTCTTTATAAGAAATTTGTCGAATAATCGATATATTAGAATTTCCGTCGATAAAATAAAAAAATCGCCGATATCATTTTGAACTTTACCCCAATTGCTTCAAAAACAACACTCGATCGTGATTTTGTCCGTCATAATTGGATTTGACAGAAATTCCATCTACCGTTTTATCGCCTTTCTCAATTATAAAACCCATCCTGGTATGATAATCGATCGATGCCTTATTTACTGGTGACGTAATACAGCGAACGATTGAGCGGCCGTTTTCCTTTACTTCGCGAAAAAATTCAACATATAACTGCTTGCCGATTTGCTGTTTTCGGTAGTCGGGATGAACACCGACAAAGTGAATGTAGGCTTCTGTGGGACTCGATTGGGACAAGAACCCTATGAGGAAACCGATGATTTCACCTTTCTTTTCGGCGATAAAACTAGTATTCTGAAAATGATCGAAGAATAATTTTGGCAGCATATCAGACATCTGTCTGCCGCCCCACCAATCGTTGATTAACGGGGAAATAATATAATAATCAGAAGATTGAACGTTACGAATGTGCATAATGAACCTCCTCGTTTTTAATATCAATACATAGGGAGATGAAATTAAACAGCTATCCACGTCTCTCGTTGATAATGAAAGTTTATCACTACAAGGGTTAAAATAGAGTATTAGACGGTTATCAAAAAAAAAGAGAAAATTGGACATAATGATCTGTGACACAGGGCATAGCAGTCAGGTAAAAAGAACAATTAAAGGAGTGCCATTTGTGAGTAAGAAACCCGCCTATGAACCTCTTCCGATACAATTTTATAATAAGCCCACATTGGAGCTGGCGAAGGCTCTGCTGGGCTGTCTGCTAGTAAAAGAAACGGATGAAGGTATTTGTTCAGGATATATCGTAGAAACAGAAGCTTATCGTGGTCCCCATGATCGTGCGGCACACAGCTTTGGCAACCGGAGGACAAAACGGACAGAAGTGATGTTTGCTGAAGCTGGAAGAGTTTATACGTATACGATGCACACCCATACGCTTATCAACGTCGTTTCTGCTGACGTTAATATACCAGAAGCCATCTTAATCCGTGCTGTCGAACCATATGAAGGACTGGATTTGATGGAAACTAGAAGGCCCGGGAGACAACCGCGAGAATGGACAAACGGGCCCGGAAAGCTGACGAAGGCTCTTGGAATTACTTCTGATGATTACGGAAAACTTTTCACGGAGTGGCCCGTATATATTACTGCAGGCTATCTACCAACCCATATCTCTTCCGGACCTCGGATCGGCATCGACAATACGGGGGAAGCCCGCGACTATCCTTGGCGCTATTGGATCACTGGAAATACGTATGTATCCAGAAGGTAAATGGCACACTAGTATCAGGTTTTTAAATGAAAGTGATAGGGTAGAGTAAAAGAAGTACGTATCCCTAATTCATCCTGCACAATTCGGGATAAACTACCTTGAACGGAAAGGATCGGTCATCAATGAAAAAATTCATCCGAAATGTGATTAAGTGGGCTCCGGTTATTTATCCGGTCGTCAAAAAAATTCTCAACGAGAGGAAAAAGAAGAAAACAAGATCGAATTTTAATTAACTAGAGCGGCTGAAAATCTTCAGCTGTTTTTTTTATTTAAAAACATATTCTTCCAAGATTATGATATGATCTATTATATTCTGTAAAAAGGAAGTGCAGCATGATCCGCCGTTTTTTTACTTATTATATCCCTCATAAAAAATTGTTTTTTATCGATTTTACCAGCGCCGTTATCGTTGCGTTATTGGAGCTCGCTTTTCCGCTGACGGTTCAGTGGTTCATTGACAAGCTTCTGCCAAGCGAAAACTGGCCGGCCATTGTTTGGGTCAGCATTGGTTTGCTGCTGCTTTATTTGCTAAGTACGGGTCTTCAATACGTGGTGAATTATTTAGGCCACAAGCTCGGCATCAATATCGAGACCGATATGCGAAAAGCACTGTTCAGCCATGTCCAACGGCAATCCTTTCGTTTTTTTGATAATACGAAGACCGGTCATATTATCAGCCGGATCACCAATGATTTAAATGACGTCGGAGAGCTTGCCCACCATGGTCCGGAAGATCTGTTTATTTCTATTATGACCTTCATTGGCGCTTTTTGTATCATGTTGAGCATTAATGTTCAGCTCGCGTTAGCCTCCATTTTAGTTGTTCCGTTTTTAATTTGGCTGATTATTTACAGTAATTTAAAAATGAACAAGGCGTGGAAACAAATGTACAGCGATATCGCAGACATCAATGCGCGAGTGGAAGACAGTGTGTCTGGCGCACGAGTCGTTCAATCCTTTACGAATGAAAAACATGAAGTTACCCGTTTTGTAAAGGATAATCAAAATTACCGCCGGGCCAAGCTGTTTGGCTACCGAACCATGTCAATCGGGCTGTCAGGTATCTACATTATGACCCGCTTGATTACGCTGCTTGTCCTTGTGTACGGAGCTTGGCTTAGCTATACTGGAAACTTGAGCTACGGGGAGCTCGTCGGGTTTATCCTTTACGTGAATGTGCTATTGAAGCCGATTGATAAAATCAGTGCATTGATGGAGCTCTATCCGAAAGGAATGGCCGGCTTTAAACGATTTATCGAGCTGATGGATTCAGAGCCAGATGTGAAAAATCGCGAAGACGCTATAGAAATTACTTCGTTAAAAGGGGATATTAAGTTTGCCAACGTAAGCTTTGGCTACGACAAGAGCAAACGAGTGCTTAACGGATTGAGTATGAATATCCGTGTCGGTGAGACGATCGCGTTTGTCGGCCCTTCAGGAGCTGGAAAAACAACCATCAGCTCACTGATTCCGCGTTTTTATGATGTTAACGGCGGTCAAATCACAATTGACGGAATAGACATTAGAGACATGACAAAGGAGTCGCTGCGTTCACAAATTGGAATCGTTCAGCAGGACGTCTTTTTGTTCACCGGAACCCTTCGTGAAAATATTGCTTACGGAAGCCTGAATGCCTCGAACGATGAAATAGAAAAAGCGGCAAAATTGGCTCATCTTGAGAGCTTTATTGCTTCCTTGCCGAATGGATACGATACGCAAATCGGCCAAAAGGGATTGAAGCTATCAGGCGGCCAGAAACAGAGAATCGCAATCGCCAGAATGTTTCTGAAAAATCCGCCGATCTTAATTTTAGACGAAGCGACCTCAGCTCTCGATACAGAATCAGAGCTGATCATTCAACGAGCGCTGACGGAGCTTTCAAAAAACAGAACGACTCTTGTAATTGCGCACCGCCTCGCCACAATCCGAAATGCTGACCGCATCATGGTCATTACGGAAAAAGGAGTTTTGGAAGAAGGACGGCATGATGAACTGATTAAAAAGGGCGGACTATTTGCAGACCTGTATAACATACAATTTCAGAAAGTATAAAAAACGAGGATGCTCTTTCATCCTCGTTTTTTTCTCGTAAGCATTATTTGATATCCGATCAGCAAAAGCAAGGATGCAATTGAAATGTATAGGCCAATAAAGAAATAAGGTGTTGTATACGTCATTTCGATTTGATAGGATCCTTTTTCTAAAGGGACACCTATAAATGCTTTGTTCACGATAATAGGATCTATTTTCTCTCCATTTACGTGCACGGTCCAGCCGTTGCTGAATGGGATAGAGGTCGTTAAAATTCCTTTTTGCGTCGACTCTATTGTTCCACTCACTTTTCCTTCGGTAACAGTTGCATTCTCCATCCCTTTAGTTTTTAATTCGAGAGTCTCCTGGTCATCCGGCGGCACACGGTATACTTCAATCCGATCCAATTGATAGGTGCCGGGAGACAGACGGACGGTAATTTCGTCTTCGTCATACATCCCTAAGTTAAAAAGAGTCTCTTTCACAGGGAAGGTGTAGATATTACTTTCAGAATTTCGAATCGTTTGTTTGCCGCCTGCACGGATCTCAAAGGAATTTCCGTTTACCTCGTTTATTTTAATTTTAACCATCGTTTCTTCTGCAGAATCGCTTTTGTTTACTGGAATATGAATGGCGGCATTTTTGTCGGCTGTAAGTCGATTGCCATGTGTCTCAATATTTTCATAAGATACATTCACAGAAACCTTAGAGACAGGAAGATCCTTTACTGAATAGCGATGAAGGCCGTCGGTATGTTTTTCATCGATAACTGCAGCTTTTGCGAGCAGTGAATCTCTGTAAGGGGTTGCAAGCTGATCAAACTCTTGCTGCGTCACATAGTTGTACTGCATATAAGCAATCGGCAGTGCATAAGGATTTTCATAAATGCTTAGATTTTCGGTCTCACGTATTTTCTTCGCACCGAACGGAATAGGTGAGTAATCCTTATCGTAAATCATGTATTTCACTCCGAGCGCATTGTGCAGATGAAAACGGTCATCAAAATTGCGAAAGATGTTGACGCTGTTTGACGAGTGCAAGATTGAATAGTCTTCTTTGAAAAAACGGTGCACTTTCTTATTTATCATGCTTTGATAGGCGCTCGTTCCATTAAAGTCCTGAATCATTGGTGTGTTTTTTGCTCCAGCCTCACTCATAATTCTGTAGAAGCCTGGGTCATTTGCTTGGATCTGGCGGATAGCTTCAGCTGCTTCTTTATTCTCTAAATCCTGTGAGTCAAAGTAGGAAGATGTAATGTTATTTTGTCCGTAATGGCCGGCTAAGGTGGTTTTAGAATAAAAATAATCAATCATCAGGATATTGCCTGCAATAAGTAAACATAGCAGAAGGCTAACCCATGTTGTCTTTAAATATCGAATCGAAAAGAAGACAGCTGTCACAAGCAGCGTTCCGATCAATAGTAAGCGATCCGACCCGGAAATCGCCGTTCCGTTCATAATTGCTGGCTTCATCTGGATCGTACCAATGAGTGCTGCAGCGCATAATCCGACCAATAAAAGATTCATAGACTGATGGTATTTTACGATCGTATCAAAGCTATATGAAGCAGCAAGGGAGACAGTAAAAACCAACAGATAAACCCATCTCGATTGCATGTCTGATAGACCATTGAAAAAAGAGAAACTAAAAGGGATAAAATACAGACCGTACATAAACAGAGCTAAAACGGTGATTCTTTTCCCCTCGATTGAAAGTCGTGAAAAGGAAAGAACAATGAGAAACAAAGTAGCAATCGGCAGGCCAAGAACGTAATACGGATCGTCTATAAAAAACGTTTTATGCAAGGCAGAAACGTAATAATCGCTTGTGAAAAACAATGGAACATTTGGTGATCCGAAGCTTCGATCAGCGTGAAACAATGAATTAACAGCAGGGAGAAATGCAAAGGCCGCAAGACCAAGCGCCAACAAGTAATGACCGGATAAATAAAGGATGTCTCTAACAACCAATATCAGCTTGCGGTGGTGATACGTGAATATCGCATACAAAAACAAAAAGACGCTAGACATAAAAGCGAAATAAAAGTTGGAAGAAATCATAAGAGCCGCAGCCAAGACAAAAAGTAAGGGCTTTCGATCCCGGGCAAGCCGTTCATAACCGAGAATGACCAACGGCAGCCAAACGATCGCATCAGCCATGAAATCCCATAGCATGGAATGCCGTAAAAAGATGATCGATCCGCCGTATATAAGCGGGGATATGATGGCGGCAGCCTGGCTCCTGTTTCCTTTTATTAAAAGTAAATACATGAAGAGCATGGAAAGAAATGATTTGTACACGCTCATCCACAGCTTTATCGTAAATACATCTTGAAGGTTTGTTTGCTTAAAGATCAAACTGATCCAAAAAAAGATTGAAGTTGTATAATAATAGCCGAATTCCCCGAATAAATCCCCGCCGATGCCGTATTGCCACGACCAAAAAAAGTCGCCGCTTGTAAACATCTTTGATA
This sequence comes from Bacillus gobiensis, assembly GCF_001278705.1. Classification (GTDB taxonomy): domain Bacteria; phylum Bacillota; class Bacilli; order Bacillales; family Bacillaceae; genus Bacillus; species Bacillus gobiensis. The sequence goes on along the minus strand of NZ_CP012600.1, from coordinate 3,111,636 downwards.
ACAGAAGCAAAAAAGCCCCGCCCTGATGCAAGGAATCACCAGTCCCTGTAAAGTAAGAATGGCTTGAAAATAAGAAATAAAAATGTATGAATACAGCAAATAGTGCAAAAACAGAAATCGAAAGTAAGAAAGATCTTTTTGTTTGATTCATTGTACACATCCTAAGCTGAAAAAATTGCTGTACATAAAAAATAGCAGAAACTCGTATGAGTATCTGCAAAATAGAATAGAAATTTACAAAAATTTAACAATGTTTTAACAATGTTATTTTTCAATAATATGTTGATATGATCCATGAGTGAATCACTTGCTTGCAACTTTTTGTTCGTATTCGGTACTGACAGCAGCATTTTCTGGAGGGTGAAGCCTCATCAATGCAACATACCCTACAAATGAAACAAACACACCAACAAACCAAGAAATATCATACAAGCCTTTAAATGCGGGTACATAGAAACCAATTAATGATATAAACGCACCGAGTAAAGTAGCGAGGAACGCACGATAATTGTAGCCTTTATAGTACGTATACTGCCCATCTACTTTGTATAACTCGTCGACATTTAACTCTCGTTTTCTAATGATAAAGTAATCTGCAATCATGACGCCAGCGACTGGTCCCAGCATTCCTCCAACTAATCCGAGAAATGAAAACACACTTGTTTCATTCTCCATCAGCTTCCACGGAACAGTAAACAACGCGATCATTGCGGTAATATAGCAGCCTCGTTTAAAATTGATAAATTTAGGCAATGCATTTGCTAAGTCATATGCTGGAGAAACTATGTTTGCTGCGACGTTAACGGATATTGCAGCAACACAAAGGGTAATAACCGATAATGCAATAACAAACGGATTATCAAATTGCGCCAAAATATCAACAACATCCCATATTGGTTCGCCAAATGCAACTTGTGAACCAGAAGTTACAGTGATACTTGCGAAAGCAAATAACGCAAACGTACCTGGCAATCCGTAAAATTGACCTCTGATTTGCTCTTTTTGTGATTTTGCAAAGCGGGTAAAGTCAGGTATGTTCAGAATCAGTGTAGCCCAAATCCCGATAATTCCAGTTATTCCTCCGACAAACGGCCAAAATGCTTCTTCAAAGGTTTGGAATTTTCCCGGTTGCTCATAAATTGGTCCTAAACCGCCGGCGATATCGATCGCCCACCATACCATTCCGCCGAAGACGAGATAGACGAGAGGTCCCGCCCATACTTCGAATTTTTTAATCGATTCCATTCCATGATTTAAAACTAATAAATGAATCGCCCAGAAAAATACGAATGATAAGAGACCGGATAAATGAAGCCCGAATAAATTCCACTCTCCGCCAATGTTACCCCAGCCTGGCCAAATATTTAATAATAAAATGTTGATTGCCGTACTCCCGGCAAATGTTTGGATACCGAACCACATGATTGCAACAAAACCGCGAATTAATGCCGGAATGTTAGCGCCGTATACCCCGAAAGATGAACGAATCAATACTGGAAACGGTACACCGTATTTTGCTCCAGCATGTCCATTTAATGCAAGTGCCGCGTATAGTATGAGGGACGCGATTGTAATAATAGCTAACACCTGCCACGGAGACAGTCCGATCGCGATCATTCCGCCAACTGTTGCATATGTTGGGATATTATGAATGCAGCCCATCCAAATGGAAGCAAAGTTAACAGCTTTCCATGTTCGTTCCTCTTGTTTGATAGGAAGTAAATCTTCATTGCTTAAAGAATTTGATTTCTCCCCATCTTTTAAAATTGACCAGCGACTCATATATAATCTCCTTTCCCATGTAAGGTTATTTAACGTCTAATGTTATATAATATAATTGAATTGTCTGATTATTACACTGGTCAATTTGAACAAATTTTTTAGTTTTTTTTGATGTATTAAACAAAAGGGCATTTGGGGGATCTGCGAATAGGGGGAAAGGTGGAGCATACTGGAATCAGTGATGTTGAAGAAACCTTTTTCAGTAGGCCTTGAAAAAGTAAAAAAACACCCTGCTGAAGAAAGGCAGCAGAGTGCTTTTTTATATAGCGAAAAATACGAGGACTCCAATAATCATAAGAAAAAGAATTATGAGACCTCCTAAAAGGGAGACAGCGAGGACAATGCAGCCCGCAGCTGTTCTGTTCGTAACCAGCAAGTAAACTCCTAACGTAATCAAACTGAAGAAAAATCCTAAAATTCCCCATATCCATGGATTACGGTTATGCTTCGGGGCATCGATTGCTAGAAAGACAGCTATTGCAACAGAAACTATAAAACCTAAAGATAATTCCATAAAGGTCTCCTTTATATGGTGCGAGTATAAATCTAGATTATCATACTATGCTGGTAGGAAAACAAGTTAAACAAAAAAATCCATATGAGGCTTATCTTTTTTGTAGTACTCCATACGATTTTGAAGAGTTCCGGTATGAAATTCGAATTTATGTCCGTCCGGATCTGTGAAGTAGATTGATTTTTTATCCTTAACGTCCCGTTCTCGTCCTAGAAGGATATTGACTTCCAACTGCTTTAACTTATTCAGCATCGAATTGAAATCCTGTTCATCTATGGAAAACGCGAGATGGGTATATGACTGGTGAATCTCATTTCGTGGAATCTTTTCCTCAAGATTAAGTGCGAGCCAAAGCCCATTTAGGTCAAAATAAGCTGTTGTTCTCCCTTTTACCAATAGCTTGGCATCAAATACGCTCTGATAAAATGCAATAGACTGATCCAAATTGGACACAGAAAACAGAAGATGATTGATTCCTTTTATCATGCGGGCTCCTTTTGATAAAGTTGGTATTTTGTTAAACGGGTAATAGCAGAAATTACTATATCGCAAATAAAGTCGGAAGATCGCAAGTAAATGTAGAACATCGCAAATAAAACCGAATTCAAATGAAAAAAAGCCGATCCAGACTATGGGATCGGCATTCTTTCTACAATTAATTCACTTTTTCTTTTTCAACGGTGCTGACTTCTGTGGTCCAGCCGAATTCGTCAGACTGGTCGCCTCGTTGAATGCTTGTAATCGTGCTGTACAATTTTTTCGAAATTGGGCCGGTTTCTCCGTTATTGATTACGAGGCTTTCGTTTTTCCAGATAAGCTCTCCAACAGGTGAGATGACAGCTGCTGTTCCGGTTCCGAATGCTTCTTCAAGTTTGCCTTCTTTGTGGGCTTCCGCAATTTCTTCGACCGAAATTTTCCGCTCAGTAACAGGGAGTCCCCAATGCTTCAATAGCTGAAGAACAGAGTTGCGTGTGACCCCTTCAAGAATGCTGCCGTTCAATGCTGGAGTGATAATTTCACCATTAATTTTAAAGAAGATATTCATGCTTCCGACTTCTTCAATGTATTTTTTCTCAAGTCCGTCAAGCCATAGCACCTGGGAAAATCCGCTGGCTTCTGCTACTTCTTGTGCTTTCAAGCTTGACGCGTAGTTTCCGGCTGTTTTCGCAGTACCGGTGCCTCCAGCTACGGCACGTACAAATTCGCTTTCTACTGCGATTTTCACTGGAGCAATTCCTTCTTTATAGTAAGATCCAACTGGAGAAAGAATAATGATCAGTTTATAGGTTTTTGAAGGAGCTACACCAAGATAGGATTCAGTTGAAATGATGAACGGGCGAATATACAGCGATGTTCCTTCTTTTTCTGGAATCCATTCTTTATCAACAGTAATAAGCTGCTTCAATGCCTCTAAAACAAACTCTTCATCCACACGTGGAATACAGAGCCTGTCATTTGATTTGTTTAGGCGTTCCATATTTTTTTCAGGTCTGAACAAAAGAACCTTTCCTTCTTTTGTCAAATATGCTTTTAGGCCTTCAAACACGGTTTGCCCATAGTGGTAAACCATCGCTGCCGGTTCCATGGCGATTGCTTGATAAGGTACGATTCTGGGGCTGTGCCAATTTTCTTCAACAGAATAATCCATGACAAACATATGGTCAGTAAAAACTCTGCCAAACGCCAGCTCGTCAGATTGAGGCTTTGGTTTTTTAGATGAGGTGAGCTGAATGCTGATTGAACTTTTTTCCATAATAAGAAAACTCCCTGCTATAAATTGATTAATCGTTATTGAACGAAAATGTTTTATACTCTATTGTATACCTTCAAAAAATATAAGCAATAGGTTTTGGCCGAAAAGTTAAGGGAATTTTTAGATAATTGCTCTTGGTTGATTTAAGGGGAAGAGTTTTTTTATACTTTTTATATACATAATTAAGAGGAGATGTTATTAATGCCATCATCATTGCAAGGAAAGACTGCCATTATTACTGGGGCAGGAAGAGGAATTGGAAAAGCAGCTGCAATTGCATTTGCACAAGAAGGAATCAATGTCGGTCTAGTTGGCAGATCGCTCGCTAACTTAGAGGATGTAGAAAAGCAATTAGCTTCTTACGGGGTTAAAACACTTTCGGTATCTGCTGATGTTCAGGATTTGGCTTCTGTAGAAAAAGCTGTACAGACGATAAAGGAAGAGCTTGGCGAAATCGACATTTTAATCAATAATGCTGGAATCAGTAAATTTGGCGGCTTTCTTGATCTTACTCCTGAGGAATGGGAATCGATTATCCAGGTCAACGTGATGGGAGTATACAATGTCACAAGAGCCGTGCTGCCTGGCATGATTGAAAGAAAAAGCGGGGACATTATCAATATTTCTTCCACAGCCGGACAAAAAGGAGCACCTGCAACAAGCGCATACAGCGCATCGAAGTTTGCTGTTCTTGGCTTGACTGAATCACTGATGCAGGAAGTAAGAAAGCATAATATTCGAGTAAGTGCACTAACACCAAGCACAGTCGCAACCGATATGGCGAAGGATTTGAACCTGACAGACGGCAATCCGGAAAGTGTAATGCAGCCGGAGGATCTTGCCGAATTCATGGTTGCCCAACTGAAAATGAATTCACGCGTTTTTATAAAAACTGCGGGACTGTGGTCAACAAATCCTTAAAAAGAGCGGAATTCCCGCTCTTTTTTATGCCGAATTTTATCGAAAAATCGATATATTTCTATTTTCGTCGATAAAATGAAAAAAGCGACGATATCCAAGGCTGCCTCATGAAGAAGCAGCCTTGAAATAAGCGGACAATGCAAGGTCGATGGCTTCCATCCCTTCAATTGGCTCGCAGCCGAGGGGCTCTCGCGCATATCCGCCTGCAATCCCCAGCTTTCGCATTGCGTATTTCATTCCAGTCGGGGAAGACATACCAGTTAGTGCTTGTGCCACAGGCTTTACTCGCTCCAAAAGCTGCTCGGCTTCCTCTTTGTTCCCTTGCATCAGAAATTTCACAACCTCATTCATTTCTTCAGGAAACAGATTGCCGATCACGCTTGTGAGTCCGTCATACCCAATTGAAAAATGAGCGGAAATTTCCAAGTCAATCCCGGAAAAGACGGCTGTTTTTTCTCCAGTAAGCTGTTTAATAACGCGAGCTTTATTAGGATCGCCTGTTTCTTTGACTGCAATGACCTGCGGAACTTCTTTCATTATTTTTGCAATCGTTTCTGCGTGAAGATCAACCGCTGTTCGTAACGGATTATTGTACAAAAGAATCGGCAGTGAACAAACCTCGGCGATTTTCTTTATGTACGAGAGAGCCTCTTCCTGAGAAACACGTACGTAAGGAGGCATGCCGAGCATGATGCCGTTCATTCCTGCTTGTTCAGCAGCGCTCGCCAGCTCAACAGAGTCTTTTGTTTGAACTGCAGCAACTCCTGCATATAACTGCAATTCTCGGCTGGAATGCTTCCTCGCCAATCGGTACAGCATTTTTCTTTCCTCAACTGTCATGGAATGCTGTTCTCCCGTCGAGCCGCAAATAAGCAGTGCGGGAACCTTCTTTTTTTGATAAAAATCGATTAATGATGAAATTGCATCTTCATCTATACTTCCAGATCGGGTGAATGGAGTCACCATCGCAACGCTGTACGGAACAAAAGCCATTCTAACTTCCTCTCCTTTTCACTCATTAAATAAGCTTATACATATAATACTCGTTTACCGGCTTTCCATCTATGAAAAGCGAGTTGATTTTTTCACCTTCAATATTAAAGCCCACCTTTTTGTAGAGGCGAAGGGCTTTTTCATTGTTTTTGATCACAGTTAATTCAAGCCTTGTGATCCCGTTGTTTTTAGCCCATTGAAACGTTTTGTTGAATAGTCTCGAAGCAATGCCCTGCCTCTGAAATTGTTCGTGGACGCCTAAGACCAAATAAGCGGAGTGTTTGTTCCTGTTTGCTTTACCTCCGAGTGCCATCATATATCCGCCAAGCTGTCCATTTTCTTCGGCTACAAAAAGAGCGGAATGTTTGTCATTAACAAACGCGTCGATACGTCTTTTTTCTCTTTCGGCATCTGCAGCTCTTTCATTCGGTTCAAAAAGCATAAATCCTGACTGGTCAATTTCAAAAAGAAGCTCGGCGAATGCCTTCGCGTCTTCCGGCTGAACGGGTCTGATATCCATCTGAATTTACAGTACGCTTCCGCCGGAAATTTTAATCGATTCGCCGACAATATTAGGAGCTGCGTCTGTTAGTAGAAATGCAATGGTATTTGCGACTTCGGCGGGAGTGGTAATTCGTCCGGATGGAATTCCTTTTTCAATTTCAGCGAGTTGTTCTTCAAAGGAAACTCCATTTTGTTTTGCATTTCTTTCGATCACATCTCGACCCATCTTTGTATCGACATAGCCAGGGCAGACAGCATTTACTCGAATGTTTGCTGGAATGGCTTCGACAGAAAGAGATTGGGTAAAGCCGATCAGTGCGAACTTGCTTGAAGAATAGGCAGCGTTTCCATAGGTGCCCCTTAGACCGGATAAAGAAGAAACATTAACAATTGTTCCGTTCTTTATTTCGAGCATTTTTTTATACACAGCTTTTGTTAGCATGATTGTCGACGTCAGATTAAGATGCATCATGCGATCTAAGTCTTCTTCCTTCAGCTCATCGACTGTCGTACCACCGGCAATAGCGGCACTGTTGACCAAACCGGTAATATTCCCGTGGATGGCCTCGGCTTCCTCGAGAAGCTGAGCCCGATCTTCTTCTTTTGTTATGTCCGTGGCTCTCACAAAGATTTTTTGTTTGTCTGTCATTGCTGATAGCTCGGTTGCTAATTCAGAAAGCTTCGATTCATTTCTTCCTGTAACGGTCAGCCGTGCGCCCATTGCCGCTGTAACTTTCGCGGTTTCAAATCCAATTCCCCCTGTAGCTCCGGTGATTAACACATGTTTCCCCTCTAATGCTGATGAAGAAAAAATTGTCATAATTGGTCATCTCCTTATACGTTTTATATTCTCTTTTTCCCTATTCACTAGAAGTAACAAACGAATAAGCTGTCGAACGGTTTTGGCTGACAATTGAAATAATTTGAAATATAATGGTAACATAATAGTAATATTGTAGGTAAATATTACTAATGACCGGAGGGATGATATGGATCAAGAAAACTTTCAATATCTTTATGATACAAATCATCATCTTCTATATCCTTTTGTCTATTATCTTATCAAAGACAGGGAATCGGCTGAAGAAGTCCTTCATCGAATTTATGAAAAAGCATTGGATAAAAAGCTGTTTCTAATGGAAAAAGAGACGAGCAGGTCCGCACTCTTTGTCTACGCAAGAAATTTATGTTTTTATTATAGGTTGAAGAGCATTTTCCGGCTGCACCCAACAGATGATTCGGCTCTAGAGGAGGCGGACATTTACCACTCTCTTTCATCATGCCGTTTTATTGAGCAGCAGGTGATTATTTGTATACATATATTAAAGCTTACTTACGAGGAAACAGAAAACATTCTATCCATCCCCGCAAATAAGGCGGAGGAAATTGAGAAAAAAGCAGTTAGAAAGATGACGAAAAAAATGACAGCGGCCGGAATGGATTGATGTAAAATCGACCGGCTGCTATTTTTATGAAAAAATTTCCTTTCCGACACATAATTTATTGAATAAGGGGAAAGATATTCCTAATTTGAAAAGGAGTGAGTTAACATCATGAACATTCAAAAAGGAATAGCTGCTGCCTGGATTTTAGGTGCTTCACTCATATTGTCTGCCCCTGCACAAGCAGCACCCCCAAAGGAAAACTCTGAGAAAAAAGTAGAACTGACAGAAAAACAACTCAATGAATTGTCTGTTTTACATAAGGAAGTGTTAGAAAAAAACAAGCAAATTATTAACAAACAAATTGAATACGGCTTGATGAAAGAGGAGAAAGGAAAGGTTATCATTTCAATGATGGAGAGACGGTTTAAAGAGCTTGAAGAAAACGGATTTGCCTATAAGCACTCCCGCCATCACCATCATTATCGCGACCGGTAAGCGAACATGAAGACAACTAAGAATTTACTTGAACGAATCACTTACCTTTGCGCCTGCGGTTACCAAAAATGCAGCGGGCCAAGCAGCTATGTTAGCACAATGGTCCAAGCTGTAAATATGATGACGCTGTCAATGTCTTATTACTAAGCTAGCTGGATATGGTTCTTCCGTATCCAGTTTTTTTCTTTTAATCATGCTAAGATAGGAGGCGAGAGGAGAAGAGACCGATGAAAATCAAAGAATTGAAAACAAAAGCACAAGTGGCGGAAGCTTATCCGGTAATGAAACAGCTGAGACCTCATTTAAGCAAAGAAGAATATTTAGCGCGAGTGGAACGTGCCGCTCAATTGATGAATTACCGTTTACTCGCCCTTTATGAGGAATGAAAACCAGTGGCAGCTGTTGGGTTTTTGCCGAGATTTTCAATTAACCAAGGCGATCATGTATGGGTAGAGGATTTAGTCACAGACGAGAACCATCGTTCAAAAGGGTACGGACAGCTGCTGTTAACAGAAGTTGAAAAGTGGGGAATCGAGAATGGGCTCGGTACGATTTCTCTCTCTTCCGGATTGCAGCGAGAGAATGCCCATCGATTTTATGAGGATAAAATGGAGTATGAAAAATCAAGCTATTTATTCAGGAAAACTTTAAGATAGATTTTATCCCCTTCTCTAAAAAAAGTTCGGTGCAACCGCAACCAGGTGATGTGCGTCTTACATTGTGAAGGAGTTGACACGAATGCAGCTTACCAAAGAAGATATGGCAAACTTAAAAGATGTAATGGAGAACTGGAAAAACGAGCTTCTCGTGTACAAATTTGCCCTTGATCAAATGAATACAAAATTTTCGATCATCAGTCAGGAATACAATCTGATACATGGTCATAATCCGATAGAGCATACAAAATCAAGAGTAAAGAGCTTTGAAAGCATCGTGAATAAATTGGCAAGAAAAAATTTAGAAGTGACCACGGCTCATGCGAAAGAACATATTCATGATATTGCAGGGGTTCGAATCATTTGTTCGTTTCTTTCTGATATTTATAACGTAGTTGATATATTGAAACAGCATAATGACCTGGAGATTCTAGGGATCAAGGATTATATTAAAAACCCGAAGGAAAACGGCTATAGAAGCTTGCATTTGCTGATTGAAACACCTGTTTATTTAACGAACGGAGTCGAAAGAGTAAAGGTGGAAATTCAGATTCGAACGATTGCTATGGATTTTTGGGCAAGCTTGGAGCACAAAATTCATTATAAGCTTAACAACGCTGTTCCTGAACTTCTAACCGAAGATTTAAAGGAAGCGGCAAATATCGCAAACTATTTAGATGAAAAAATGCATGGCATAAATAATGAGGTGGATAGCGCAAAAAAGGAGCCTGAAGAGGAAAGATAGGTTTCTCTGGGATCAGTCACCGAAATCCGCGAAAGCAAACAAACCTTTCTAATAAAGAAAGATTTGTTTGCTTTGTATCTACAATTATTTCACGGCTCCTGCTGTCAGCCCGGCAATAAAGTACCGTTGAAGAAAAAGGTAAGCAATGATCATTGGTGCTGATGAAAGGAGTACACCTGTAAAAAGCATGGGATAGTTGGTCAAGTATTCTCCTTGAAAACCAAGCAGCATTAAAGGCAATGTCTTTTTTGAATCATCAGTTATGTAAAGCAGCGGATTTATTAGATCGTTCCAGTACATGACAGATAGAAAAATGGCAGCAGATGATAATGGTGCGATAGACAGGGGCAAAAAGATCTTATAGTAAATCTGCCAATTGTTTGCTCCATCAATTTCAGACGCTTCAAATAAACTGCCGGGAATCGTTCTGGCAAAGCCAGAAAGGATGAATACAGCGACAGGAAGCGTTCCGGCAACATTTACGATGACCAGTCCCGTTAAGGAATTGGTCAAATTCAAGCTCGATATCAATTGATAAAGAGGAAGCATATTCACTTGGGCAGGCACCATCATTCCAAGTGCGAAGAAGGAAAAAATAATTAATCCAATCCAAGTTGCCAACCGCCTTATTGCAAATGCGATTAAACTAGCAAAAAACAACGTAATGAAGATAGAAAAACATGTTACGATCAAGCTGTTTGTAAAATATAAAAGAATCGATTGCTCCTGAAAAAGATTTAAATAGGATTGCAGTTGAAATTCTTTCGGCAAAGAAAAAGGACTCTCAAACAGCTCTGCACTTGTCTTAAAGGTTGACAGGATGATCACACTTACCGGCAAAATGATTACCATGGCATAAATCGTTAATAGACTAATTTTACTAATACGGAAAATCACAGCTTATCCCCCTCCCACTAGTAAGTAATCGAATTGGCGCGCAGCAGTTTAAATTGCACAATAGTCAATACAGCCACAATCAGCAAAAAGAACATCGATATGGCAGTGGCGTATCCAAACTGGTTGTTTTGAAAAGCAGTGTTATAGATATAGGTAGAAAGAATTTCAGTTGCATAGTTTGGTCCGCCACGGGTCATGGCAAAGATTAAATCAAACGCTTTAAAAGACTGAATCGTCGTATAGGCAATCACAATGGTAGCAGCAGGTGCTACGAGAGGCCATGTCACATGCCGGAACGTTTGCCATTTTGATGCACCTTCCAGCTGCGCTACCTCATAGAGATCCTCAGGTATGGTCTGCAATCCTGCTACAAAGATGACGATCATTTGCCCTGCATGAAACCAAACCTGTACAAGGGCGACCGAATAGATAGCAATCGTTTGATTTCCTAACCAATTTTGGGAAAGAGGATCGAAATTCAAAAAGTGAAATAGTGAATTTAATACCCCAATATTTGGATCGTACATAAACAGCCAGATAAATGAAACAGATACCGAGGATAAAATTGTCGGAAAAAAATACAGCGCACGCAAAAAAATATTTGTTTTCGTATTTTTTTTAAGAAAAAGTGCGAATAACAGAGAAAAAACAAATTGCAAAAGGACGACAACCAACATAAATTTCAAATTATTAGTTAGAGCCGTGCCAAAGATTGTATCAGTGGCCATTCGCTTGTAATTATCCAACCCTACAAACTCAAACGTTTCAGTGAATCCATCCCAGTTTGTCAAGGAATAAAATAACGATCCAAATGTCGGGAAAACAAAGAAAATTGCATAGATGAGAAACCCGGGCAAAATAAATAGATACAGAGTTTTGGAATATTTCATATTGGCAGACGACCTCTCTATGTTGAAAATCAGCGGAAGGAATCCCCCTCCCGCTTTTTAGGCTAATTCGAAATATTTTGATCGACTAGGCCTTGGGCTTTATTCGCTGCATCTTCAGGAGATGTGCCGCCTAATACATCTTGTATTGAACCCGTAACCGCCTTTTCCACATTGGCGTTGGTGATTGTGTACCTTGGCTGGAAAAGCGTCTTCTTATTTATCCACGGTTCCAATTTCTTTAGAGCCGGAGATGTATACGTTACATCATTGACGGTCACATGCTGTGCTGTATCATTGGCATATTCAGTAGCAATATCCTTTTGGCTTAAAAAGGATATGAATTTTTCAGCAGCCTCTTTCTTTTTTGATTGGTTATTTACAGCGAGCATAAAAGTAGATGTATGAATGCCTTCATATTTAGCCTCATTAGCCGGGACAGTAATAGGAGCTAACGAATCCAGTTCGATGTCGGGATTTTGCTGCTGGATGCTGCTAATGGAGAAAGAACCCATCGCAAACATTGCTGCTTTTTCTTGAGCAATCAAACTGATCGCTCCATCTTGTTTTGTTCCGAGAACATCGTTTTGAAAATATCCCTTTTCGTTTAGCTCATTTATTTGAGAAAGTGTTTTAACCCACCACTGATCTGACAATTTCGTATTTCCGTCCTGTAAATTACGCAGCGCGTTTTCATCAGGCTGGTTGTTCATGACCATACTGTTCATGAATTGGGCCGGTGCATTATCGCCGGGAAAAGCAATAGGAATATACCCATTTTCTTTTAACGTCTCACACAGTTGAAGGAATCCTTCCCAATCTCTTGGCGGCTTAAGATTCAATTTTTCAAAGATAGCTGTATTATATACTGGTTGATTAAATACAAGCTGATAGGGAACCGCCAGCTGTTTTCCGTCTTTTTGCCCATTTGTTATTAGATTTTGATTGTATTGTTTTACAAACGCTTTGTTCGTAAGGTCAGAAAAATATCCTGCCTTAGAGAGTAATTCAAATTGAGCACCTGGAAAGGAAGTAAATACATCTCCGGCCCCGCCGCCTCTTAACCTTGTCTGTAGGACAGTTGTATATTGGTCTGAGGGGATTACGCTCATTTTTACTTTGATTGTTGGATTTTCATCCTCAAATTTCTTTATCAGTTTGTTAAATACCTCAGCATCTTCTCCGCGCCAGTGCACGAAGCTTATAGTAGTTTGGTCGCCTTCATTGTTTCCGGAGGAATTCGAAGAACAGCCAGTAATCAAGAAAATAAAAATGAATGTTAATGCCAAAAGCAACTTGTGCATTTCGAAATCTCCCTTATTGTGATATTTTATCGGCTATTCTTTCTTCCGTATGAAAATCGGTATTTGTAAAGGTTTTATCTCCTTTATCCAAGTCTAATAGAGGGAAAAGTAAATCCGCTACTTGGTAAGCCTCTTCCAGATGAGGGTACCCGGAAAGGATGAATGTTTCGATTCCCAAGTCCTCATACTCTTTTAAACGCTCTGTCACCGTGTAAGGATCTCCTACTAGTGCCGTACCGGCGCCTTCCCGGACTAATCCGACTCCCGCCCACAGATTCGGGCTGATTTCAAGGTTCTCTTTATTGCCATTTTGGAGGGCAAGCATTCTTCTTTGGCCTTCAGATTCATGTTTGGCTAACGATTCCTGCGCGGCTTTGATTGCAGATTCATCTACGTATTGAATTAATTCATGAGCTGCCTGCCATGCTTTTTCCATCGTTTCTCTCACAATCACATGCAACCGTATGCCAAACCGAAGGGTACGACCTTGTTCGGCAGCAAGTTTTTTCATTTTCTCAATCTTTTCTTTCACTTTATGAGGCGGTTCTCCCCAAGTTAGATACACATCTACATGCTTTGCAGCGATATTTTGGGCAATTTCTGAAGATCCGCCGAAATAGAGCGGCGGGTAGGGCGATTGGACAGGAGCAAACACATTTTTTCCGCCTTCTATATCGAAATATTTGCCCGTATAAGTCACGCTTTCTTCGGTCATCATTTTTTTCCATACTTCCAAAAATTCGTTGGTGACCTCGTATCTTTCCGTATGATTTAAGTGAATGCCGTCTCCTTTGTGCTCAGCCGGGTTACTTCCCGTCACGATATTTAACAAAAGCCTTCCTCCTGACATTCGGTCGAACGTAGAAGCCATCCTTGCGGATAAAGTCGGCGGCATGAGTCCTGGTCGCAATGCAACCAAAAATTTCATTCGTTTTGTAACAGAAATTAGAGATGAGGCAGTTACCCATGCATCTTCACATCCGCGGCTCGTTGGCAATAATGCTCCATGGTAACCTAATGAATCCACTGCTTGGGCAATCTGTTTAAGATAATCAGGCGTTATTTCGCGCTTTCCAAATTCGGTACCTAGATATTTGTTGTCTCCGCCTGTTGGGAAAAACCAAAAAACTTCCATCTGTATTTCCTCCCCATGATGAATTGTCTTTTTTTATTCTGCTTTATGAAAAGAGACACTTGAGTCGCCAATTTTTCTTCTGGCAAACTTTATGAGAAGATAATAAACCTATTTTTCTTATAATTCAAGTCGGAATAATAGTGATTCAAAAGATTATGAGGAGAGTCAATTTTGATTTTTCTGCGTGTTTTTTAGGTCACATCGAGAGGTAAGCGTTTTCGCTTCGGGGTTTTTCTTTTTGCTTGCTGATCGTTTGAGAGGTCTAAAAAATAAATTGTTGACATTTACACTAATGACATACTTTAGAATTTAATTCGATCACATTTTGAAAGGAGTTTTTCCGTTGGAAAGTAACAATAAAAATGAGAAAGTGAACAATGAAAAGACGTATCAGTTAGTGATGGAACCGTGATAGCAGACAATGACCATTCACCTGTGACGGTCATCGGACTCGGCCCGATGGGGCAGGCGATGGCGAACGTTTTCCTAGATCACGGCCATGAGGTGACCGTATGGAACCGGACTATGAGTAAGGCGGACGAACTTGTGGCCAAGGGCGCCACCCGGGCGTCAACGGTCAATGAGGCGCTAACCGCCAACGAGTTGGTAATTCTAAGCCTAACGGACTACGATGCGATGTACGCCATTCTTGAACCTGCTTCTGAGAACCTGCCCGGCCGGGTTTTCGTCAACCTCAGTTCAGACACTCCGGAGAAGGCGCGCGAGGCGGCGAAGTGGGTGGGCGTACGCGGCGCCCGGCATATCACCGGCGGCGTACAGGTCCCGCCTTCAGGTATCGGACTTTCAGAGTCCTCCACCTACTACAGTGGTCCAAGAGAGGCCTTCGAGGCTCACCAAAAGACCTTGGAGATGCTGACTGGCAGCGACTACCGGGGCGAGGACCCGGGACTTGCTGCGCTTTATTACCAAATCCAGATGGATATCTTCTGGACGTCCATGCTCAGCTATCTCCACGCCCTCGCGGTAGCCAATAAGAACGGCATCACAGCAGAGGAGTTCCTGCCGTATGCCTCGAAGACGATGTCATCGCTTCCACAGTTTCTTGAGTTCTACACGCCGCGACTCGACGCGGGTAAGCACCCAGGTGACGTGGACAGACTTGCCATGGGCTTCGCAAGCGTCGAACACATCGTTCACACCACCAAAGACGCCGGTATCGACATTTCGCTGCCCGCCGCTATTCTGGAGGTCTTTAAGCGCGGCATGGAAAACGGCCACGCCAGTGACAGCTTCACCAGTCTGATCGAAATCTTTAAAAAGGACGGAGTAACTGCTTAGCGCCTAGTAAGTATTAAATATAGATGATCTTGATGGTTGTTTACTCAGCAAAACATTTACGAACATAGTGAAACTTTGTAACTATTAAATACAAAAAAGTTCTTTGTGTGGGGAGTAAAGACCTGCTGAAATGCAAGGTTTAACCCCTTATACCAGTATGGAATAAATAGTGGAGGAAACAGCATGACATTACGCATATTTATCGCAGGTGGGTACGGGATTGTTGGCAGCGCAATCGCCCGGCATATCCGGAAAGTCAGCAAGGACATTGAAATTGTGCTTGCAGGGCGAAATCCAGATCACGGCACGGCGCTTGCATTAGAACTCGGTAATGCCAGAACAGCTCTCTTGGATTTGAAGAACCTAGATGGATTAGACGATCTGGCGCAGTACGACCTCATTGTAGCTTCTTTGCAGGACCCTGCTGATTCCTTAATCCAGGCAGCTCTCGACAAAGGAATAGCCCATATCGGTATAACTAAACTTGCCGACGAGATTGCGTCTCTTGCAATTGCTGCATGGAGAACAAAACCGCAGCGCCCAATCGTTCCGCTGGGCCATTCACAGTCTGGAGTCATGACGCTAGTTGCGCTGAAAGCAGCTGAATCATTCAGCCGGATAGATTCGATTAATTTAGCAGGGCTCTACGATGACCGTGAATTGATGGGTCCGATGACAATCGGCGATGCTGAAGGATTCATCGGACGTGCTCTCCTTCGCAAAGACGGCAAATGGGTATGGGTCGATGCCAGTAAACACCAAAGAAATGTCCTTCTAGCGGATGGAAGCCATTTGGAGGGCCTTCCGATGGGATTGCTCGATACTATAAGCTTAGCAGCTGCCACTGGCGCACCCAACGTTCGTTTTGATTTCATTCAGGGAGAATCCATCGGGACCCGTGCTCGAGGTCAGGCATCGCAAGACCTTTACATTGAGATCGAAGGCATTTTGAAGTCCGGCTTACTGGCTAAGCGACGGACGGTCGTATCCGACCCTAAGGGCCAGGCTCATCTCACTGCCCTCGGTGTACTGGTCTCGATTGAGCGTATCCTCGGTTTGGACGGTAAGCCAGCTGCTGCGGGCGGGATTCAATTGCCTGAGACGCTGGTGTCTGTGGATGCGGCTATCGCACGGTTCGAGGAGTTCGGAGTGCGGATGTTTGACCATTCATGAGATCGTTTATGTAGTAACTAAAGCCAAATTTCTCAGTGTGATAAGCGAGAAATTTGGCTTTTTATATTTTATTTTTCATGACGTTGTATTTTCAGAGCTTACGTCTCCTTGAAGATATGTCCGTACTAATATGTAATAAAAAACGATTTCCACTTATATTCTCGGGACAAAAGTGTTATTTCCGAATGGAAAATTTATCTCGGCATCGTTCCAGTAGCGGTCCAATACAGGATCGACCCATCCGGCGCGTTTGGCGGCCAGCTTCAGCCAACCGTTTTTCCGATAAATCCAACGCCGTTCAGGAAGCATCGTGAACAGCTCTTCTGGCGTTGTTCCATCCAATACGACGAAATCGGCTTCGTTGCCGACACGAACGCCGTACCCTTCTATCCCAAGGATTGAGGCAGGAATTTCCGTGATCATCTGCAGGAGGGTTCGAATATCTGCGGGACTGCCCATATGTGCCGCGTACGCTGTCAAAAGTCCGATTTGAATGAGATCGCCCCTGCCAAAAGGGTGGAATGGGTCGTGAATATTGTCCGATGCTGTTGCCAGCGGGATTCCGGCAGCCAAAAGTTCTTTGACTCGAGTTATGCCGCGTCGAACTGGAAACGTGTCGTGCCTACCTTGTAAATACAGGTTGGCCCCCGGTAATGTCACGGCATCTATCTTGGCTTCTGTCATTCGTTCGATAAGGGAGCCTGCATCAGCGTCACTCATAGAAGCCAAAGAGCACAAATGGTCGACCGTTACCCGCCCGGAAAAGTCGAAATCAATCGTTCTTTTCGCGATATGCCCGAGTGTACGGACATGAGGATCATCGTTTTCGTCGGTGTGGAGGTCGATTGGACAATCATGCTTTTGTGCAAGACGAAATAGCCGGTCAATGTCCTGCTCTGGTGTCTCCGATAGATGAGGCGCGCCGCCAATTCCAGACATCCCCATTCGTATCGCTTCTTCAAGCACTTCAATTTCATCACTATTAAATCCGGAAATGGGCGTAAGCGGAAACAGTTGAAGGTCAACGTAAGGAGATAAAGCCTCCTTTGCTTCCAATGCAGCCTCAACGGTTCGAAGGGCGACAGCCGATCCGTATTTCACATGAAAGTCGAGGTGAGTTCGAATGGCAGTCGTTCCGAACGACACGGCTTGAAGTGCTGAGCGCATAATACGCAATTTAATTTCTTCCTTGGAAAAAGCGGGAACAGCTTCAGAATAATTCTGTACAGCTTCCCACAATGTACCCGACTTATTTCTCACTTGCGGCAGGCAAAACGATTTATCCAGATGCATGTGAGCATCTATAAGACCGGGGAGGAGCACCTTTCCTTGCAAATCCAACTTCTTCTCATTTTCGCCTATTCCGGTCATTGAATCGATAGGAACAGCATCTGGTGTAAAGATAAGATCATCCTGCTTATTAATGGACGTCCACTGTCCATTTTCGACCGATAATGAATACAAATGTTTTTCGTCGTTCATCGGTAATTTTACATTGATTAAACTCAATGAATGAATCATCACAAGAAGACTCCTTATAAAAAGATATTTATTTTTCCTAGCTAGTTGAATTGCTGCTGACAAGACGGCAGCCTTCAGAATGATAGTGGCTTTCTAGTCCCTAAAGCAACTATAGAATAGTGCAAATAATTGCACAAAGATTCTGTGATTTTATGTAACATAATCTTCGGTGGATCACATTTTGGAAGCCATTGTTAGATAAAAACGTGCGGCGATACAGAATGAATAATTTATGATAAGGTATAATAACCATAATAGTTGATTGATTTGGAGAGTGAAAAGACGAAATGAAGTTTCGCAAGGCAATTAAATCAGAAGCAAATAAAATCATTGATATGTATGATGCTGCAGTTCGGCAGATGAATAATAAAGGTCTCTATCAATGGGATCACAACTATCCAACCAAAGAAATCCTCCTGCAAGATATTGACAGGCAATGCTTATTTGTCATGGAGGAAGATGGACAAATCTATGGAGCCATTGTATTAGACGAATTTCAGGATAAGGAATGGGATGAAGTCAATTGGACCTTGAAAAGTGAACCATCTCTAAATGTTCATCGTTTGGTCGTGCATCCTGATTCTCAAGGTAAAGGAGTAGCGAAAAAAATAATAGCATCTTCTGAAGAGTTTGCGATAGACAACGGCTACAAACAGATTCGGCTTGATACATATTCTGAGAATACGGGTGCGATGAAGCTTTACTTAAAATTGGGCTTTAAAGAAATTGGAACAGTGGATTTCGGCAGAGAGAAATTGTTTGTATGCTATGAAAAGCTGTTGGTCAAGCAAGAAAGTGCCGGCTAATTCCTATTAAAACAGACGACGAAACACAGTCGTCTGTTTTTTAATGCAGACATGTTTAAACGTGCTATAGTAAAATAGACATATTGAAATCGGAGCAGATTCTCTTAAGTTTCTATTTAAAAAGGAGATTTGAATGTAGATGAGCATGATTACTGTAAAAAACTTAAAAAAATCTTTCGGAAGCAATGAAGTGCTCAAAGATATTAATGCATTAATTGAAGAAAAAGAAGTTGTGTGCGTAATTGGCCCTTCCGGCTCTGGAAAAAGCACGTTTCTCCGCTGCTTGAACAAACTTGAGGAGATTACATCAGGCGAAGTGATCGTAAACGGACATGTTATTACGGATCCTAAGATTAATATTAACGCTGTGAGGCAGGACGTTGGCATGGTGTTCCAGCATTTTAATTTGTTTCCTCATAAAACGGTCCTAGAAAACATCACGCTTGCACCGATTAAAGTACGTTCTGCTGATAAATCGTCGGCGGAAAAAATGGCCCTTGAGCTTTTGGATAAGGTCGGTTTGAAGGAAAAAGCAGGAAGCTATCCAAGCCAGCTGTCAGGCGGCCAAAAACAACGTGTCGCAATTGCACGCGCACTCGCAATGGAGCCCAAGGTGCTTCTATTTGATGAACCTACCTCTGCGCTTGACCCAGAAATGGTCGGCGATGTCCTTGAAGTAATGAAACAGCTTGCAAATGAAGGGATGACAATGGTTGTTGTGACCCACGAAATGGGCTTTGCAAGAGAGGTTGGTGACCGCGTCATCTTTATGGACGGCGGGTACATTGTTGAAGAAAATAAACCGATTGAATTGTTTTCGAATCCGCAGCATGAACGGACCAAGTCTTTTTTAAGCAAGGTATTGTGAGGATTTAGATCACAACAGAAGAAAAATAGATATGTTTACTAGAAAAAAGTGTTTCTTTTTGAAGAGGCACTTTTCACTTTGTTTTCCTAACAAGCATGTGGTTCGACCTCATCTTAACGATATTTTTACTGTTGTATTCATACCTAACGGAGGTTATGAAATAAGAGAATTATGAAGAGGGTGGAAATCAAATGGGGAAATTTTCGCAGAAATTATTAAAATATTGGCTTTCTATTCCTAGATGGTTCAAAGTATTCATTTTGAGTTCTTTCACCATTTGTTTCATATGGATATTATTCGTTAAAGGTATAAATACTTTGCTTGATTTTCGTCTTGATCTGGCAGAATTGATAATTTTCGCAATAGCCGCAGCTGTTGTTCTATATATTTTTAATCGAAAAAAAGAGTGAAACTTTCATTGCATTCGCTCGTAAAATGTAATAGAGGGGTGATTTAATGATCAGATATTTTTCCGACAACTTATTTTCTGCGGGAATCACCGAAATATATAATGAGAACAAAGAAACGACGGGGTATTTGGATTTGAAAAATGTGTTTACGTCGACTTTATCGGTAATGGATGCAGAACAGCAGGAATTGGTAAAAGGAAAAATGGGCTTTTTTGCTCACTGGACTGTATCGGATGCGAACGATAACAAACTCGGAATGCTAAAACAGAAATTTACACTATTCTCTAAAAAATATCACTACTTCAAACCAAATGGCGAAATAAAATATTCAATCGAATCAGAAGCTTTATCGAAAGAGTACGATATTTTAGATGACAAAGGTACGTTAGCTGCCAAATTTGAACGAGTAAGCCACTTCTTTTCATCACCGGCATATAAACTGCACGTAATAAACGATGGGTATTTAGAGGAAATGATTGCAATCGTTATGGGAGTAGGTAAGATGCAAAATCAAAATGCTGCGGCGGCAAGCTCCAGTACCACTTAAAGGCAGGGATATATCCTAAAAAGAAATCGAATATATCCCCTTCTTTTAATTATCCTCTTAATAAAAACTCGTTGCCATCCGGATCTTTGAATTGAACAAACGTACCCCATTGCATTTTTTGCGGTTCGCTGAGAAGTTCGACACCATTTTTCTTCATTTCTTCATAAAATTCTTCAATATTTTCGGTTTCAAATACGATGGAGGCCTGTTTCGTTTCGTAACCTTCAATCATCGATCTCGGATAGAGTACGAGTTTTGATTCCGCATGTCTAGGAGCCACTTCAAGCCAGAACGCATGAGGTCCCATAGGATGTTCGGCAGTGACTTCAAAGCCCATTTTTTCTGTCCAGAATGTTTTCGCCTTCTGCTGATCTTCTACATAAACAGCGACAGTTGCTCCTTTCAGTTTCATCTTGCACTATTATACCAATCGTCAAGAATGAAATTCAGAAAATATGGTACGATAAAGGCAACATATTTGATTGGAATGAAGCAATTGTGGAACATACAGTATCCTTGAAAACAAAAGCAGTGAAAAAGTTTAAGCAAGGCTATCCCTTGATAACAAAAGATGTGGTAAATCATTTGAGTGAATCAATAGAGGAAGGGAACGTTCTTAAGCTGGTTGACGAGCAAAACCGCTTTATCGGCAAGGGCTATTACGGCATTCAAAACAAAGGGATTGGCTGGGTTCTCACGAATGACGCCGGTGAAGAGTTTGATACAGCGTTTTTTAAGAGGAAGCTCCAAAAGTCGATAAAGGAGAGAAAGCCTCTATATGATAACCCAGATACGACCGCGTTTCGGGTGTTTAATGCCGAGGGTGACGGTATCGGCGGAGTGACGATTGACTTCTATGGTGGCTATTATTTAATTCAATGGTACAGCAAGGGCATCTACGAATTTCGTTCATATCTGCTAAAAGCAATGGATGAGCTTGTGGAGTACAAAGGGATTTATCAGAAAAAACGGTTTGATAAAGCCGGCCAATACGTAGAGGAAGATGACTTTGTCAAAGGAGAACGAGGAGATTTTCCGCTGTTAATTAAAGAAAACGGCATCCGTTATGCGGTCGATTTGAACGAGGGTGCGATGACAGGCATTTTTCTCGATCAACGCAACGTCAGAAAAACGATTCGCGACAAGTATGCAAACGGAAAAACCGTGTTAAATACGTTTTCTTATACGGGAGCTTTTTCTGTAGCTGCGGCCCTAGGTGGAGCTGTGAAAACAACGAGTGTCGATGTGGCAAACAGAAGCCTGCCAAAAACGAAAGAGCAATTTCTCGCCAATGGCATTGATCCTGATACACAAGAAATCAAAGTGATGGACGTGTTCGACTACTTTGGCTATGCCGTGAAGAAAAACCTGGCGTATGATCTCGTGATTTTGGATCCGCCCTCTTTTGCGAGAACAAAAAAACGTACGTTCAGTTCCCAAAAGGATTACAAGCAGTTAATCAAGGACGCCGTCTCGATTACTGCAAAAAAAGGTATTGTCATCGCTTCTTCGAACACGAGCTTAATCAGCATGGCTAAATTCAAAGGTTTTATCGAGACTGCGTGTAAAGAATCAAACCGTCGCTATCGTATTCTCGAGGAATTTTCGTTGCCTGATGATTTTAAAACAACGAAAGCTTTTCCAGAGGGAAATTATTTGAAGGTGGTCTTCTTTCAGGTGCAGTAGATGTCACGGTGCGGATTAATTGTGCAATAAAGCGGGCATTCTGTGCAAAAAAGTTGTGGAATCGTGCAATTAATAGGCTCTACTGTGCAATAAAATAAAGAAATTGTGCAATTAATTAAGTTCACTGTGCAATAAAGATACGCAACTGTGCAATTAAGCAGGCACCGGCGATTTTTTCCGTTTATATCGATCCTTAAGAAGTATGCATAATAAACTGTCTACTATATAGGAGTAACACCAATCGAACTATGCAATTTCCGACCTAAACAATCCCACTTGAGGATGACTCGGCCAGCCGTGCCGGAGCCATCCTCTTTTTAAACTTCAAAAATCAAAAACGATCATCTAATAAAGAGCGTCTAATAAATAGAAAAACAAATAAAGAGGTGTTCGGGGATTGATTACTGTGAAAGATATCCATAAAACATACGGGACACAGCCTGTTCTGACAGGGATGAATTTTACAATCGAAAATGGAAAGATTGTCGGCCTGCTCGGACCGAACGGATCTGGCAAAACGACGATGATTCGGCTGTTAAATGGAGTGATCCTGCCTGATCGAGGGGAAATGTCCATCAACGGCTTTAGCTCAACAATCGATGGACACACGATTCGCCAAATGAGCGGGATAGTAACCGAAAGTGCCGGACTCTATCATGAAATGAGCGGTGAAGACAATCTGACTTTTTTCGGAGAGGTGTACGGTATTAGAAAAGTAAAGGAACGTGTTCGTGAATTGCTGAATGAGTTTGACCTTTACGACCATCGAACAAAAATGGTTGGCGCTTACAGCACGGGGATGAAAAAGAGGCTTGCACTTGCGAAAGCTTTACTTCATAAGCCGGCGCTATTGTTTCTCGATGAGCCGACAAATGGCCTGGATCCAGATGGAATAAGAGACGTGATGCATTATTTAAAGAAGCTAAATCAAAATGAAAAGACAACGATATTGATCTGTTCTCATGTCCTGCACCAATTGGAGGATATTTGCGATTCATATATATTTATGGAGAATGGCCGGGTTTTGGCAGAAGGAGCTCTTCGTGAATTGGAGGAGACGTTTCAAACAGGTATCAAGCTGAAACTAGAAACCGGATTAAAGGTTGAAGGAACAATTTGGTTTGGCTATCCGGTTGAGCGCATAAATGAGTCGACTATCCTGTTTACCCTTCAATCAAAAAATGATATTTCACCGCTGTTAAAAACCATTTTAGAAAAAACATGGGTACATTCTGCTTCTATTGAAAACTTGAGCTTGGAATCAGTTTATTTTGAAGTCAGGAGGAGAAACAATGGATAAAAAAATAGTGTGGATTATCGCCAAAAAAGATATAAAGTCGATCTTGGCGATTAAACAGATCTGGCTGCCGATGGTGATTTTGCCGGCGGTACTTTGTGTACTAATGCCGAGCGTAGTCGTATATCTTCTCCAAACTGATAAATTTTCTGCTGTGAACGGGCTGGGCCAAATGCTCAAGCTAATTGGCCAAATACCGGGGGAGGCCGGGGAGACTGTAAGGAGCCTCGACAATCAAGAAAGCCAGGTGATTTATCTATTTGTGAATTATATGCTGCCTTCTCTGTTCCTGCTTGTTCCGGTGATTACTTCTATGCTGATTGCGGCGAATAGTTTTGTCGGCGAAAAAGAAAAAAGGACACTGGAAAGTCTTTTATTTTCCCCGATTGCGATCAAGGATTTATTTATCGGGAAGATGCTTGCCGCTTTTTTGCCGGCAATTACTTTATCGTTAGGAGGATTTTTGCTTAGTGCAATAGGGATCAATCTTCTAACGTATCGTCAATTTAATGGGACTTTATTTCTAACGGTAAACTGGCTGATGTTTGTTTTGCTTATAGTGCCTTCGATTACGATTTTGACAATCTTATTTAATATATTGATATCAGCCCGTGTTAAAGGATTTCAGGAGGCTCAGCAGCTAGGTGGGATTATTGTGCTGCCTGTTATTGGATTAATGCTTAGTCAAGTGAGCGGTTTGTTTTTTTTCAGTCCTATTATTATCCTGATTATCGCTTTGCTGATCATCGCCGGAAGCGCAGTGCTGCTGTGGCGGATTGCCAAAATGAATGAGAGGCATATTTTGTTCGAAAAACAAGTGCATTAACAAAAGAAAAAAAGCCATTTGCTTATAGTTGCAAAATGGCTTTTTTACCATGAAATCATCGTTACTAAAAATGGAGCGGCACATAGCGTGATAATTGCTGCCAGAATCATTGATATGCTGGAGATGGTACCGGACACAGAGCTAAGTTCAAAAGCTTTGGATGTCCCTGCTCCGTGGGCACTCGTTCCGAGAAGCACTCCTCTGGCGATTTCGTTATCGATTCGGAAATAGCGTATGACAAGCGGACCGATGACGGAACCGAAAATAGCGGTCAGGATGACGAATACAGCCGTAATTGCGGGAATTCCCCCGATCATTTTAGAAACGTCCATTGCAATAGGCGTCGTAACAGAACGCGGCATCATGCTTTCAATTAAATCTGTACCAAGGTTGAGTAATTTTGCGATCACTATCGTCGAGAGAATTGCTAATATAGAACCCAGTGCAACATTGAACAAAATTTCCACCGCGTATTTTTTTAATACCGGATAATATTTGTAAAGCGGTATAGCAAAGGCAATCGTCGCAGGCTGGAGCATATTTGTTAAAAGCTGCCCGCCTTTATTGTAATCCTCATAAGATGTTTCCATAAGGAGTAATCCAGCCACTAAAAACAACGGTGTAACTAATAGTGGGGAAGTATAAAACCTTGGGTGTTTTTTATATACCTTTTTCATTACGATATATAGGGCGACTGTAGCAAGAAGACTAATGAAACTGATCAGCATATTTTTTTCTTCTCCTTTCGTTTCGCAATGAACTGAGTTAAACTCCCGGTAGTTACCATCACAAAAAAAGTACTCATAATAACAATGAGCAGGATGCTTATACCGTATTCTGACATTAATGTTTTATATTCGATAACACCAACGGCTGATGGGATGAAGAACAAAAGCAGTTCTCCAAGCAGCCATAATGCTCCAATCTCCAGCCATTCCACTTTAATCACTTTGAAATGAAGCAAAATGAATAGTACGATAAGACCAAGAATGCTTCCTGGAATATTTATGTGAAGAATTTCAACGACAAAATTCATAAATCGAGCAAAAATAAACAAAAGAGCGACCTGCAGCGAACCAATAAGAAACTTTTTCATTTTCAGCACACCCTTTCTTATAGTAATTAGTGTACAGGACGTTTTGTTATAGGTAAAATATATAAAAAGAATAGGTGATATTACTTTTATCTATGGAAGGTGAGTTCAAACATTGGATATTCGCCATTTAACTTATTTCTTGGAGGTCGCCCGTTTAAAAAGCTTTACGAAAGCGGCGGAATCATTATACGTATCCCAGCCGACCATTAGTAAAATGATAAAAAACCTTGAAGAAGAACTCGGAGTAGAGCTGTTCTACCGCAATGGCAGACAAATTGAACTGACAGACGCCGGAGAGAGCATGTACATTCAGGGGAAAGAAATAACAAAATCATTTCAAAATCTGACCTCTGAAATTAATGACTTAATGAATGTGAAAAAGGGGCATATTCGAATCGGGCTGCCGCCTATGATTGGTTCCGGTTTTTTTCCGAGGGTCATGGGCGATTTTCGCAAAAAATATCCAAACGTGACATTTCAGCTGTTCGAGCATGGATCGATTACCGTTCAAAACAGTGTAGGCGAAGGATCGTTAGACATTGGCGTAGTAGTTTTGCCGGCTAATGAAGAAATTTTTCATAAGTTTACGATAGTAGAAGAGAATCTGATGTTGATTGTCCACCCTTCTCATCCGTTTGCCAATGAAAAGGAAGTGGAGCTGAAAGATCTGCATGACCAGTCGTTTGTCTTCTTTCGAGAAGATTTTGTCTTGCATGATCGAATAACCATGGAATGTGTGAAAGCAGGCTTCCATCCAACCGTGATTTATGAAACCTCGCAATGGGATTTCATCAGCGAGATGGTTTATGCCAACTTAGGGATAGGCCTGTTGCCGGAAAGAATCTGCAGAGACTTGGACCCGGAAAAAGTACGGAAAATTCCCCTTGTGAACCCGTCAATTCCATGGCACCTGGGTATCATCTGGCGGAAGGATAGATATTTGCCATTTGCTGCAAGGGCATGGATCGACCATACGACATCCTATATGTGGCGTTCGGTCAGAAAATAATTGTTATCCTTGGAGAAGGAACGGGTAAAAAAGGAATACCTTAAGGAGGAGAATACGATGAATAGTGAAGTTATTCGAAGGCATCGAGCTGCAGTCGTGACTAAATCTCCGCTTGTTCATAATATTACGAATAATGTCGTCACGAATTTTACAGCAAACGGACTATTGTCGCTAGGCGCGTCACCTGTCATGGCTTACGCAAAGGAAGAGGTCGCCGACATGGCGAAAATATCCGGTGCGCTCGTCCTGAATATTGGTACGCTGAGCACAGAGACGGTGGAGTCCATGCTGATTGCGGCGGGATCGGCAAATGAAAACGGAGTGCCTGTTATATTCGATCCAGTCGGAGCCGGAGCAACTCCGTTTCGGACGGATGTGGCGAGAAAGATCATGCGTGAGGCGAAAATAACCGTGATTAGAGGGAATGCGGCAGAAATCGCAAACACGCTTGGAGAAGAAAACTGGACGATTAAAGGTGTAGACGCTGGAGAAGGCGGAGGCGATGTCGTCAGCCTGGCCAAAAAAGCTGCAGGCAAATGGGGCTGTATCGTCGCGATCACTGGGAAAACGGACGTCATTACGGTTGGGAGTCACACATGGACCGTGCATAACGGACATCAGCTGCTGACGAAAGTAACTGGAGCCGGCTGTTTATTAACCTCTGTCATTGGAGCGTTCTGTGCCCAGGCTGATAATCATCTCGAGGCAGCAGTATCGGCGGTCGCATATTATGGGGTAGCTGCTGAAATCGCTGGGGAAAAAGCAGGCAATAACGGTCCAGGCAGCTTTCAAATTGAATTTTTAAATCAGCTTGCAGAGACGACTGATGAGGCGATCGACGAACGCTGCCTGATCAAAGAGGTGCAATAAAATGGCTCGTGTCACACAAGAAGAAATAAAAGACTATCTTTCCGTTTATTTTATTATGGGGTCAAACAATACAGAGGCCGATCCTCTGGAGATTATCGAAAAAGCGATAAAAGGAGGAACATCCCTGTTTCAATTCCGCGAGAAAGGAACAGGTGCCCTTGCCGGAGAGGACAAGCTTGAGCTGGCTGCCCGTGTGAAAAAACTGTGCAATCAGTATAGCATTCCATTCATCATCAATGATGACGTAGACCTTGCCCTGCAGCTTGAAGCAGACGGGGTTCATATTGGACAAGAGGATGCAAATGCCTTATCGGTTCGTAAAAAAATCGGCGGAAAAATTATGGGAGTGTCCACTCACAATATAAATGAAGTCAAGCAGGCAATAGACGACGGTGCTGATTACGTCGGGGTCGGTCCCATTTATCCAACCGAAACAAAAAAGGATACGAGGGCGGTCATGGGGCTTGATCTGATTAAACAAATCAGAACACTCAAGCTCGATATCCCTGTCGTCGGGATTGGCGGAATTACGAGCGAAAATACGCCTCCTATCATTCAAGCAGGTGCAGACGGTGTCAGTATGATCAGTGCTATAAGCAAGGCGAAAGATCCGGAGCAGGCGGCGCGTCAATTTCGCCTGAAGGTAGATGAAGGCAAGCTTTCGCTTTAAAAAACAAGCACAATCTTTTTGCAGATTGTGCTTGTTTTTCTATGAATCCATATGGATACCGGTATTTGCCTTTACTTGGATTTCAGCATAAGCGTCTGTGTCTGCCTTCTCAGGGGAAAGAATCGTTCCTAAATAGGCAGCTAAAAATCCGAGTGGGATCGAGATGATGCCGGGATTTGAGAGTGGGATCAACGGTTCACCAGTAAAAATAGCAGATCCATCAGGACTCCACACGCTAGGGCTAATAGAAACAAGAACCAAGGCGCTTAATAGACCGACGAGGCTGCCTGTTAATGCGCCCACCGAATTAAAGCGTTTCCAAAAAACAGTAAAGATAATGAGAGGCAGGTTGGCGCTGGCTGCCACTGCAAACGCAAGGGCCACAAGAAAAGCGACATTAAGAGATTGGGCAAAGATTGCTAACAGGATAGAAAGAACCGAAACCCCGATAGAAGCCCATCTTGCAGCCACCATTTGTTCTTTCTCAGTTGCCTCTCCTTTGCGAATAATCTGGCTGTAAATATCATGGGCAAAGGCGGATGCGGCCGAAAGAACGAGGCCGGTCACAACAGCTAAAATGGTAGCGAAAGCAACTGCTGATACAAAAGCGAATAAGAAGTCTCCTCCCAGAGCCTGAGCAAGAAGAGGCGCTGCCATATTGCCGGCTGCATCACCTTCTAAAATTGCATCTGTTCCTACAAATGCTGCCGCACCGAATCCCAAAAAGACTGTCATAATATAAAAGATCCCAATAATCCATGTGGCAGACACAACGGATTTTCTTGCGGTCTGTGCATCCCGCACGGTGTAAAAACGAATGAGAATGTGAGGAAGCCCTGCAGTACCGAGCACAAGTGCCAAATTAAGAGAAAGGGTCTCCATCGGAACATTGTATTTATTTCCCGGGTTTAAAAAATCGGTTCCCAGCGGTGTGGCGGCTTTCATCTGCTCAAACATATCGGTAATGCTAAACCCGAATTTTGCAAATACCATAATAGAAATAATGAGTGTTCCAGCCATAAGAAGCCCGGCTTTAATGATCTGGACCCAGCTGGTCGCGATCATGCCGCCAAAAACGACGTAAATGGTCATTAAAATACCAACTATTAATACGGCAATTGTGTAGTCAATTCCCAGAAGCAAACGAATGAGTGCACCTGCGCCGACCAGCTGGGCTATCATGTAAAAGGTCGAGATGGCAATCGTATTGAGTGCTGCGACTCCTCGTATTTTTTTCTGTTTAAATCGGGCGGCAATCATATCTGCCATCGTATATTTTCCTAAGTTCCTGAGCGGTTCTGCCACGATATACAATACCACTAAATAGGCAACGAGAAAGCCAATGCTATAAAAGAATCCGTCAAAGCCGTTTAAGGCGATCATCCCGGCAATACCAAGAAATGAGGCCGCCGACATGTAGTCGCCTGCGATTGCCATTCCGTTTTGAAATCCGGACAAACCTCCTCCGGCAGTATAAAATTCACTCGTTGTCTTCGTTTTTCGTGCTGCAAAATACGTGATGACAAGAGTAAGACCGACAATCGCCAAAAAAAGAATAAATGCTGTCATACTCATGCATCTGTTCCTCCAATCTCATTTTTTAAAGCGTTTACATCTTGGTCGAATTGTGCTGCCTTTTTAGAATATAATATACAAAGAACCCACGTCATGATAAATTGAGTAATGGCAAACAGCCAAGCCCAGGTAATAGCTCCGATCGCCGGCTGATTGAGGAACGTAAAGTAGGATGTCAAAACTGGCAGAGAAAAATAATAAACAAAGAAGAATATAGCAATGGGAGCAATAAATAAGCGCTTTCTTTTCAGTAATCTTTGAAAGGCTGGTGATGAAGCAATTTCACGGTAATTTAATTCTTTCTTTTCTGTCATGGCTTCCTCCTTAGAAAAATAATTTGACTATTGACCCGCGTCAGTTAAGATTATGGAGCTGCCCGGTTCTTTATTCAAATAGTTTCATATAGAGAGCCATATCAATTAGTGTTATTTGTACAAGAAATGACGTCAAACGTATTGATTGCGCCATTTCTGCAATTTTGTCTGGCTTGATCGTGGGTCAATACAGCTTTGTCTTCAATCACATGTCATAAGTAAACGCTGTCTTACTTATCCCTTTTTCTCTCTTGAAAGAAGAAATTCTTTTACATCATTAATGCTCAATCCGATTTTTTTGGCTTCCAGGATTAGAAACACCCAATCTGCATCTAATTTTACCTCATCCATTTCCTCTTTCATAGCATCCCCCTGCTTTCTTAAGACTTGTAAAACAGCTGACCGTTTCTGACAAAATGTCTTAACAAATGACAAATTTCACAGAGCAGAGAATCAAACTACTACCACATCCCTAAAAAAATGACTAATTAATCCATATATTCTTATAATTCATGATAATCAATCCTTGGGTTGCTGGGTAGTATTCAAATAAAAAATAAGCGGAAAGACCTATCAAACTGAGAGTAGAATAGTCGATATAAGTAAATTGATGAAATGGTGCTGTTCGCTACTAGAAAACGGTGGTGTGTTATCTTGTCGATTCCACTTATTTAACAATTTTAAACATGTTAAAATAGAATTCGAGAACTGAAGGATGGATGAAAAAAGGAGGAAATGAAATGGCAGTGTTAGTATGTGGAGGAGCAGGATTTATCGGAAGCCATGCGGTGGCTGCATTATTAAATAAAGGAGAAACTCCTGTTATTATCGATAATGTACAGACAGGGCATAAAGAGGCGGTACTCGCTGGCGCGGTTTATTATGAGGGCGATTTACGAGATTATGATACTTTAAAACGCGTGTTTACAGAAAATGAAATTGATTCAGTCATGCACTTTGCAGCGGATTCTCTAGTTGGAGAAAGTATGGCAGAACCGTTAAAGTATTATGATAACAATGTGTACGGTGCGGTCTGTCTGCTAAAGGCCATGAAGGAATTCGGGGTAAAATCAATCGTTTTTTCATCAACAGCAGCTACATACGGGGAACCGAAGCATGTACCAATTTTAGAAACTGACGAGACGAACCCGGCGAATCCTTACGGTGAAACAAAGCTGGCGATTGAAAAGATGCTGAAATGGGCGGAAGAGGCCTATGGAATACAGCACGTCATTCTAAGATACTTTAATGTCGCAGGGGCCCATCCGGAAGGTCTGGTAGGAGAAGACCATCAGCCGGAAACTCATTTGATTCCGATCATCCTTCAGGTAGCGCTCGGAAAAAGGGAACAGATTAAAATATTTGGTGATGATTATCCTACAGAGGATGGGACATGCATAAGAGATTATATTCACGTTATGGATCTTGTAGAGGCGCACATCCTCGCACTTGAGCATCTTGGGAAAGGAAAAGGAAGCGGTATCTTCAACCTGGGCAATGGGACAGGCTTCTCAGTAAAGCAAGTAGTTGAGACTGCCCGCAAGGTAACGGGCCACGCAATACCAGCAAAAATCGCACCGCGGCGTGCGGGTGATCCGGCACAGTTGATTGCCTCATCTGATAAAGCGATGAGTGAACTTGGATGGAAACCTCGCTATGCAGATCTAGATACGATCATAGAAAGCGCATGGGCTTGGTTTAAGAAGCATCCAAATGGTTATTCTGATAGTAAGGGATAATGAAAGAATACTTTTTGGCATATTGACCAAACTTTTTTATTGTGGTAAACCTTTATAGGATAGAAACATCTACTCTATATGTTTGAGTGCCCAAATCCTTTCGTTAAAAAGAACAATCGTGGACAAAATATGTCGAATTTATGACATTTAGTTGAACTTAGATTGAACTTTTGAAAAAGATAAGGTCATCAGATAAGGATTTTGTTAGCATTACATAAGTAGAATATGCTTCTTTTCAATCATCGTATTAAAAAACAACATAACATCTATAGGAAGGAAGGTGATCCTCATGTTCAGAGCATATAAACCACTGATATTATTAGCTATGGCTGTTACAATGCTTTTGCTTGGCGGGTGCAGCAATGCGGCGGTTCTCGATCCTAAAGGCCCGGTAGCCGAACAGCAAAAAGATCTTATCCTTCTGTCAATCGGCTTCATGCTGTTTATCGTTGGCGTGGTTTTCGTTTTGTTTACAATTATATTAGTAAAATATCGCGAGCGTAAAAATAGCAAAAGCAAATATGATCCCGATAATGAAGGGAATACATTTTTAGAAGTGGTCTGGACTGTGATCCCTATAATAATTGTCACAGCATTAGCGATACCAACGGTTCGTACGATTTATTCATTGGAAGAAGCACCGAAAGTTAGTGAAAATGAAGAACCTTTGGTAGTTTATGCAACATCAGTCGATTGGAAATGGATTTTCAGTTATCCAGAACAAGAAATTGAGACTGTGAATTACTTAAATATACCTACAGACCGTCCGATTTTGTTTAAGCTTACGTCTGCGGATTCTATGAACTCCCTTTGGATTCCTCAGCTTGGCGGTCAGGAATACGCCATGGCCGGAATGGAAATGGAGCAGTACCTTCAAGCAGATGAGGAAGGGACTTATAAAGGGCGTAATGCAAACTTTAACGGCGACGGGTTTGCCGAACAAAAATTTAATGTGAATGCCATGGAAGAAAACGATTTTAACGAATGGGTTTCCCAAACACAAGGCGACGCTCCGAAACTGACCGAGGATATGTATAATTACTTAATGCTTCCTGAGCACGTGGGTGAGCAAGAATATTCGTCTACACATCTTGGGTTTGTTTCTCACGGTGAAGACGCGGAATATGCTTTAGGCGCCCGGGAGAAATTAGGGTTTAAGCCTACACTTCCTCATTCGAAGGCTCATACAGAACAACCATCATTCTACGATAAATATGAAGATCCTAAAGAGAAATAAAACTCGCCAGGAAAGGAGGAAGCTTAAATGAAATGGGATGAATTTTTTGTCACTGGTGATCCGTTAATACTTGGAGCTCAAATTTCAATAGGATTAACGTCGATTGCCATCCTTTTTGTACTGACTTACTTCAAAAAATGGAAATGGCTTTGGTCAGAATGGATCACGACCGTTGATCATAAAAAATTAGGGATCATGTACATCTTGGCAGCTGTTTTGATGCTTTTCCGCGGCGGAGTCGACGGATTGATGATGCGTGCCCAATTAACGCTTCCTAACAATGAATTTTTAAACTCACAGCACTATAATGAAGTCTTTACAACACACGGAACAATCATGATTCTTTTCATGGCTATGCCATTTTTAATCGGATTGATCAACGTGGTTGTTCCGCTTCAAATCGGAGCACGAGATGTTGCATTTCCGTATTTAAACAACTTAAGCTTTTGGACCTTCATGATCGGCGCCATGCTGTTTAATATTTCCTTTGTTATCGGAGGATCTCCGGCAGCAGGCTGGACGGCTTACATGCCGCTGGCAGGAAATGAAATGAGCCCTGGTCCTGGGCAGAACTATTACCTGCTTGGCTTGCAGATTACCGGTATTGGTACCCTTCTTACAGGGATTAACTTTTTTGTAACCATTTTAAAAATGCGTACAAAAGGTATGACGCTGATGAGAATGCCGATGTTTACCTGGACAACTCTCATTACAAGCATGATTATAATATTTGCTTTCCCTGTACTTACGGTTGCTTTAGCACTTATGACCTTTGACAGATTGTTTGGAACAGCATTTTTCACCCTCCAAAACGGCGGAATGCCAATGCTTTGGGCGAACCTGTTCTGGGTTTGGGGACATCCTGAAGTTTACATTGTTATACTTCCGGCGTTTGGAATATTCTCTGAGATTATTTCTACGTTTGCACGAAAACAGCTTTTCGGTTACAAAGCTATGGTTGGTTCTATAATTGCAATCTCTGTTCTCAGCTTCGTCGTGTGGGTTCACCACTTTTACACAATGGGTAACAGTGCAGCGGTTAACTCATTTTTCTCGATCACGACGATGGCAATATCGATTCCGACCGGTGTGAAAATATTTAACTGGCTCTTTACGATGTATCGAGGAAGAATCAGGCTGACAACACCAATGCTTTGGGCACTCGCATTTATCCCGAACTTTGTTATCGGCGGGGTGACCGGGGTCATGCTTGCAATGGCAGCAGCAGACTACCAGTATCATAATACGTACTTCCTTGTATCTCACTTCCACTACGTATTAATTGCCGGAACCGTGTTTGCTTGCTTTGCCGGATTCGTCTACTGGTACCCGAAAATGTTCGGCCATAAATTAAATGAACGGATCGGCAAATGGTTCTTCTGGATATTTATGATCGGATTTAATGTTTGTTTCTTCCCGCAGTATTTCTTGGGACTTCAAGGAATGCCGCGCCGTATTTACACATACGGTCCTGAAGACGGCTGGACAGCATTGAATATGCTTTCTTCATTCGGAGCATTGTTAATGGGTGTTGGTTTTATTATCCTTTGCTACAACATCTATTACAGCTTCCGTTATTCAAAACGAGAAACAAACGGAGATTCATGGGAGCTTGGACGTACGCTTGAATGGGCAACTTCATCTGCGATTCCACCGCATTACAACTTTGCCGTGCTTCCTGAAGTTAAATCAATGGATGCTTTCTGGCAAATGAAGCATGATAAAGTGGATGTCCATCCGGAAAGCAAGTTCAAGAAAATTCATATGCCGAACTATTCGGGACGGCCGTTTGTTATGTCTTGCTTCTTCGGATTTGCGGGCTTCGGATTGGTGTTTGAATGGTACTGGATGGGGATTGTCGGAGTTATCGGCGTTTTCATCACGATGATTCTACGTTCATTTGATTACGAAGACGGCCACTATGTAGGCTTAGACGAAGTAAAAGAAACAGAATTGAAGAACAAGGAGGCGTGACGGATGGAGCATGCAGAACAAACCAATACCAATGCCCCTTTGGAATACCAGTCTGAAGTAGGCCGGTTAAATATTCTCGGGTTTTGGATTTTCCTTGGTGCTGAAATCGTGCTGTTCTCAACATTATTTGCGACCTACTTTGCTCTTCGGGAAAGAACAGCTGGCGGAATTTTACCAAGTGAGCTTTTTGAACCAAACCTTGTAATGATCATGACATTCCTGCTATTAACGAGCAGCTTCACCTGCGGAATTGCTATTCACGAGATGCGCAGAGGAAGTTTAAAAGGCGTAATGATTTGGATGATTCTCACTCTGCTATTGGGGGCAGGTTTTGTATTCTACGAGATTACGGAATTTATGCATTACGTGCATGAAGGAGCGACGTTATCTACAAGTGCTTTCTGGTCATCCTTCTTCGTCCTGTTAGGCACACACGGACTTCACGTATCGATCGGAATTTTTTGGATCATCGGGATTTTGCTGCAAACAGCGAAGCGGGGGTTGACACCTAAAACTTCTTCCAAGCTGTTCATCTCCAGCTTGTACTGGCACTTTTTAGACGTTGTTTGGATCTTTATCTTTACAGCCGTCTATCTCATAGGGATGGTGAATCACTAATGGCAGCTAATAGCAAAACAGCTGAACACAATCACTTTCCTTGGAAGCATGTGATCGGGTTTGGAATGTCTATCGTTTTAACGTTAATCGCATTTGCAGTCGTACTTTGGACAGATTTTAGTACGCCGGCCAAGCTTTGGATTATATTTGGATTGGCACTTATCCAAGCTGCTGTCCAGCTGTTCCTGTTCATGCACATGAGTGAAAGCGACAACGGAACGATTCAAGTTGGCAATACGCTTTTTGGATTCTTTACAGCGATTGCGATTGTCATCGGAACGATCTGGATTTTCGCAGCTCACTATCATCATGGCGATAATATGGATGGCCACTCTCCTTCCCAGGGAGAAAAGCCTTCAGAACAAAACCATCACGATCATTAAATAAAAGGCCTGCGAAATGCAGGCCTTTTATTTGTATAAAATAAGAGTACTCGGCGCAAATACAGCCGAGTCTTTTTTAATGCCGCCTGTATTTTTTTATCAATGGAAGACCGTATAGAATGAAGATTGCAACGTGGGCTACGATGACGTTAATGGCGAAGAGTGCGATCATAAGAGTATGTCCTGTAGGAGATAAGCTGCTAGTCATATAAAAACCAAAGAAGATCCACATTAAAATAATCGGCGGAATGGACGAGAGAGCCACTTTCTTGTTCTCAAGCCATAGAAATAATGGAGTAGCACTTGCCAACATAAGATAAGCAAAAAACATATCCAATTAGATCACTCCTTTCAAGAAATGATAGCGCTACCAAAATTGTTTTCAAAAATGAAATTATGTCGAAAAAAGCAACGTTTTGTGAACGTTTTGTTACAGATATTATACCACAAAATAGAAAAAATGATACACTAAGAAAGCAATTAATATTCAGACGTTTTTCTCATTTTTTTGTCAAGAAAGTGAAAAAGTGAAGATATAGGAGGAAGTATATGCAGATCGTAAGGCTCACAGAAGAAAAAGATATTTTGGAAGCGATTAAACTATCTAGTTACGCCTTCCAAAATAAAGTTTCAGAGGACCGATTGGAACAGGTGAAAAGAAAATATGCCGGGCACGACGTGTTTGGATCGTTTGAAAACGGAAAGCTATTATCGAAACTTCATCTAATTTCACACGAATCAATGATCGAAGAAACGGTAATGAAAATGGGCGGAATCGCCGGCGTTGCGACGTGGCCTGAAGAAAGAAGGAAGGGGACTGTTAAAAAGCTTTTGCTCCATTCCTTAAAAACAATGAGAGAAAATCAGCAAGCCATCAGCTTTTTGCATCCTTTCAAAATTTCATTCTATCGAAAGTACGGCTGGGAAGTTGCATTTTATAATAAATCGTATCATTTACAATCAGAGCATCTTAAAGCAATAAAACCTGCAGGAGGGTATGTGAATAGGCTGGATGAAACACAAGCTACGAAGGTGTGCGGGACGATTTATGATACATATAAGAAATCGGCAAACGGGCTTATCAGCCGGAGCAGCGATTATTGGAAGGAAACCGTGCTAAAAGGTTATTTTAATGCGGTTTATTATTCTGAGGAGAACGAACCTCTCGGCTATCTGATTTACGATGTTGAAAAGAAAAAAATGACGGTTACAGAGTATGTTTACTTGAACAGAGAAGCGCAGGCCGGGTTATGGAATTTTATTTGCCAGCATGATTCCATGCTGGATGAGGTCTCAATGACTGTCAGTGAGACGGAGGACTTAGATTATCGATTGGATAATCCAAGAATCAAACAAGAGCTCCATCCATATTTTATGGCAAGAATCGTTGACGTTAAATTATTTCTTGAGCTTTACCCTCTTCGTAATAACATCGATCAATCCTTTTTGATTCGGGTCCATGATGAATGGGCAGAATGGAATCATGCAGTATGCTCATTTGATAAGCATGGGGTAAAGCTGGTCAACGATGATGCAGATAGTCGCATTCTAACCGTGGATATAGGATCTTTAACAGCCTTTTTGCTTGGAGCACGTTCCGCTCGTTTTTTATATGAAACAGGAAAGATAAGCGGCGACAAGCACGAGATGGAAAGACTCGATCAAACGATTCAGCCGAAAAAAACAGAATTAAAGGATTTCTTTTAAAAATGAGAAAAGAGAGACCGGTTAACAGGTCCCTCTTTTTTCTCGCTTTAAAATAGTAAATGTGCGACAAGTGTAATGACAGGCAGTGTTATTAGCGTACGTACGAAAAAGATAATCACCAAATCGATGAAAGAAACAGGGATTTTTGAACCGAGCAAAAGTCCGCCTACTTCCGACATATAAATCAATTGTGTTACTGAGACACACGCAATAATAAATCGCGTCATGTCGCTTTCTATGCCTGTCGCGAGGACAGACGGGAGGAACATGTCAGCAAAGCCAATTACCAGAGTTTGCGACGCCTCAGCTGCCTCAGGGATTTGGAGGAGCTGGAGCAATGGCGTAAACGGCATTCCCAGCCATTTAAAAATTGGCGTAAACTCGGCAACAATGAGAGCGGCTGTCCCGAGCGCCATGACGATCGGGGCGACACCCATCCACATATCCAGCACGTTTTTGGCGCCTTCTCTAAAAAAGCGGCTTACATTGGTATTCGTTTTTGCCTTAGCGACAGCCAGGGACAATCCCCATGTAAAAGGAGTATATCCTTTAGGAATAACCTCTTGATCATTGTCGCTGCTGCCATTGATATACGTATCCGGTTTTCGCGACAAAGGCGGGATACGAGGGGAAACGATAGCAGCGACGACGCCAGCCAGCAGGACGGTTAAGTAAAAAGGAAGAAACATTTTAGGAAGACCGACCTGATTTATGATAACGAGACTGAAGGTGATGGAGACAACAGAAAAGCTTGTCCCGATAATTGCTGCTTCCCGCTTTGTATAAAAACCTTCCTCGTATTGCTTGCTCGTTAACAGGACACCTATCGTTCCGTCGCCAATCCATGAAGCGACACAATCGATTGATGATCTTCCGGGAAGCTTAAATACCGGCCGCATCAATTTGGTCATCAGCGCTCCGAATAACTCAAGCAGC
The DNA here is from genome assembly GCF_001278705.1 of Bacillus gobiensis. Classification (GTDB taxonomy): domain Bacteria; phylum Bacillota; class Bacilli; order Bacillales; family Bacillaceae; genus Bacillus; species Bacillus gobiensis. The sequence continues at coordinate 3,073,104 of NZ_CP012600.1, read as the reverse complement.
CCAAAATTCATAAGCAGCGGCAAGAAAAGCCCCGCAAACAAAAAGACCGAAAATAAAACCGGCAGAAGATCACCTAATAAAAGTCCTCCTGTTGCTTCTGAATAGATAACATCTGTGCCGAATTGAAAGTACGTTAGTATCGCAAATACCATTCCAAAAAAGCGGACGACAAACCAAAATGCCGGCGGGTTGAAAAGTTGATTAAAAAATGGCCGATTCTTAATAAAAGCCGGCTGAAAAGTTTTTGTGATCAGCGTCATAAAAAAGGTAATAGTAATAATAATTGTCATGATGAGCGGAAGCGAACCTTCTAAAAGAGATTGCAGCCAGCCGGAAAGCAAGGCAATCGATATCGTAACACCGTCTGCGGTTTGTATAGGAAGCATAAATAATATAATCCCTAGTAAAGAGGGAATAATAAATAGTAAATAATCTCCCATTGATGCTTTAGATTTATTCAATAGAAACTCTCCTTAATTTATTTCTTGCAGCAAAACAGATTCTATTGTAATATATTTTGCCGAAAAAGCAAATTCGTATCACAAATTTGTCACAGTCGCAAAATAACTTTGAATGAGCACTTTGACACCGAAACATTTTTTCGTTCTGTCCGTCCTATTGTAGGAATAGAAAAAATGTAGGGAAGAAATAAAAAAGGAAAAAAGCTTCTCATTCAATCTTTGGTATGGTTGCTGTATAATGAAAATTAGTGTTTCGGAAGAAGGAGTAAAGCGGGGATAAAAATGAGTTCAACAAAAAAGCAAACGAGCCCCTACTATCAAGGGGATTTAATATTTATTATTGTAGCGTTTTTCCTTATAAGTGTAGTATCTGTCTATAGTGCGGTTGGAGGAGGCACTGCATCAAAGCAAGTGCTCTATTATCTTTTGGGAATATTAGTGGTTATCGGACTTCTTTACTTTGATTTAGAGCAGCTGGAGAAGCTGAGCTTGTATGTATACATTGGGTTTGCATTACTTTGTGCCATCTTGCTTGTAAGCCCTTCTTACATTGGTGGTATTAGGTTTGCAGAACCGGTAAATAACGCGAAGAGCTGGTTTTTTCTCCCGGGTTTTAGTTTACAGCCGTCAGAGTTTATGAAAATCGGGATCATTATGTATATGGCCTCTGTCATTGGGAAAGCATCGCCAAAAGGAAGACGTACATTGAAAGAAGATATTTATCTTCTTTTGAAAATCTTTGCTATAGCAGGAATTCCGATTCTTCTCATCATGCAGCAGCCGGACTTTGGAACATCGATGGTTATTGTTTTTATTATGGGTGTGATGATTTTTTTATCGGGAATTAATTGGAAATTAATAGCGATTATTGGAGGATCTGCTGCAACGATCATTACGATCTCTTTCTATATTGTGGTTAATTTCCCCGATTTCGCGGAGAATGTATTACATATACAAAAATATCAGATTGATCGTGTAATGACATTTATTAGTCCGGATCAGCAAACTGCGGATGCCAAGCTTCAGAGTGAAAACGCCGTAAAAGCAATTGGTTCAGGTGAATTGACTGGGAACGGCATTGGTAACCTAAAGGTGCACGTACCAGAGGCTGAAACGGATTTCATCTTTGCTGTCATTGGTGAAAGCTTTGGCTTTCTAGGCTGTACCATACTGGTGATATTCTTTTTCTACTTAATTTACCGGTTGGTTGTACTGACCGATCGAATTTTTCCGTTTAATAAATTTGCTTCCTATTTTTGTATTGGATATACAGCGCTGATTGTTATTCATACGTTTCAAAACATTGGCATGAACATTGGCCTCATGCCGATTACCGGGATTCCCCTCTTGTTTATCAGCTATGGAGGAAGCTCTGTGCTTGCCGTGTTAATTGGATTTGCGATCGTATACAACGCCAGCTACCATTTGTCGAAATATCAAAGCTATATGTTTAAATAAGGATAAGGGCAGTCTCACGAATAGGTGAGGCGGCCTTTTTTACTGTAACGCGCCTCGTGAGGCCTTGTCTTTAGGAATTTCTCTCTCATTTCAAGCTTTCTCGCTTTCTGAGAGTGGGCTTAATTGGATATGATAAGAGATAAGGAGGGAGACACATGAACCAAATCATTGAAACAATATTAGATCACCGTTCCGTTCGTTCGTTTACGCAGGAACGTCTGACGGCAGAAGAAATTAAGCTCCTTGTAGAGGCTGCACAGGCGGCGTCAACATCTAGCTACATACAGGCTTATTCGATTATTGGCGTGAGTGACCATAAGCTAAAGGAAAAACTTGCGGACTATGCAGGAAATCAGAGCTATGTAGCGGAAAATGGACACTTTTTTGTCTTTTGTGCTGATTTACATCGTCATGAGCAAATAGCATATGAAAAAGGAGTCGATATAAAAGCGACAATAGAGAGCACAGAGGCCTTTATGATCGCCGTTATTGACGCGGCTCTTGCTGCACAAAATTTAGCCATCGCTGCAGAATCAATGGGGCTTGGCATATGCTATATCGGAGGCATCCGCAACCATTTGAAGGAAGTATCCGAAATCCTAGAAACGCCGGAATACGTTTTGCCTTTATTCGGTATGGCGGTTGGCCATCCAGCCCAGCAAACAGACAAAAAACCGAGGCTGCCGTTACAAAGTGTGTACCATGAAAACAAATATGACGGAGAATCTGCCATTGCTAAGCTTGCCGAATACGATGAAACAATCTCTTCATATTACCGGGCGAGAACGGACGGAATTCGCACTGAAACATGGACAGACCAGATTACAAACCGGTTGAGACATACGAAACGAACCTTCATGAAGGAATTTGTCGAGGAAAAAGGTTTCAGTAAAAGATAATTAGTGGGAGAACAACTTCTTAAAAAATATATAAACAACCAACCAAATGGGCAGGCAAATGAAGGAGCCGAAGAGACAGCCCTTTGCAAAACTGCCGCTTTCTGCTTCTTTTGCAGATTTTTTAGTGTCCAACTTGTCCATTTTCAAAGCCTCCTTTATTTAAAAAGTCATAACAATATACGGAGGGAATCGGTATGAAGCTCAGTATACTTGATCAATCACCAATATCCGAAGGCAGCAGTGCGGAAGCTGCACTTAAGCAAACGATAGAACTTGCTAAATATGCAGAAGCTCTTGGATACGAAAGGTTTTGGGTTTCGGAGCACCATTTTTCAAAAAGCCTGGCAGGATCAAGTCCGGAAGTACTGGTAGGTGCAATCGCAGCGCAAACAAAAACAATTCGAGTTGGTTCAGGAGGCGTGATGCTTCAGCATTACAGCCCGTACAAGGTAGCTGAAAATTTTCGCGTGCTGGAAGGCTTGTTTCCCGGACGAATTGATCTTGGGATCGGGCGCGCTCCAGGAGGAATGCCGATATCATCAATGGCTCTCCAGGAGTCAAAAAGGCGCCGTGTTGATATTGACCCCGAGCAATTAGATGATTTAGTAGCGTATCTATATGATTTGGCTGATGAGAATCATCGCTATCCCAACCTTACAGCGGCTCCTCATATTCAATCAGCCCCTGAGCTTTGGATGCTCGGTTCATCTGGCAAAAGCGCACAAACGGCAGCCCGGCTGGGAGCCTCCTACACATTTGCCCTTTTTATCAATGGAGAAGGCGGTGAGGAGGCTGTCAGGAGCTACAAAAAGAAATTTACATCCACTGTCGCAGGACAAAAAGCGAAGGCGGCGGTAGCCGTATTTGTATTATGTGCTGAAACTGAGAAAGAAGCAGAGAATCTTGCAGTCTGTCTTGATTTTGCACTGCTTGCCAATGAGCAGGGGATGCTTAGAAATGGATTCCCTTCCCTTAAAACAGCGATTTCTTATTCGTACTCTCAATTTGAAAAAGCAAGGGTAGAAGAAAATCGCAAACGAATGGTTGTCGGTGATCCGCAGAGTGTGAAAAAGCAGCTGCATGCGATTGCTAATGCATACGAAACGGATGAGCTGATGATTGTTACGATTACCCATAATTTTCAGGACAAACTGAATTCATACAGGCTTCTGGCAGATGTAATATTGAATTAAAGCCTGATATTGAATATTTTAAGAATGAAGCGTAAAACGAACAGAACCAATAGTCCTCCGACATACAGAGCAGAAACAATCCAACTTAGAGGCATAATAATGAGTGTGTCAACGACGTCCTCTGCGGCCTTTTTAAAAGGCTGCTTTTTTCCGTGACTGGAATGGACAGCGAAAAAAACTAGCGAGAGAAGGAAAAAGCAGATAACAAAGATGGCAAAAATGAACAGGAAAATAAATGAGAACATGGCAGTAAAGTCCCCCGGCTTTCAAGTGATATGTAGCTTTTTGTTTTTTTAGTTTAGCATAAAAAAGCCTTGTTGAGTGGTTCTCAACAAGGCTTGTCATTATTCGACGATAAAAGGTTCTTCGGTCAAAACCTGACTTGATTTTCCTGCTTTTATCGCATACGCAAGAAGATAATATTCGCCTGGCGCAAGGTCGTCTGTGCCATTCACTTTTCCATCCCAGTTAAAGGTCTGGTAGCCTTTGCCGACTTTCTTGTATGTCCCGGCTTCTCCAATGAAATTAAGCTCCGCGTCATACACCAGGAATGCTGTTTCCTCAGCTCCGCCAGGATAATAGGCTTCGATTGCGTAGGAGCCTTCTGTGACGCCAGGCAGTACTTCAACAGATGTGACTCGAGGATAGTCCGGTTCTTTTACGATAAGCAAGGTCGGAACTTCTACAACAATTTTTCCGCCTTCACGTACTAGTATATTCCCTTCATATGTTCCCGCTTTTGCCTTCTTGGCATTCACTTGGACGCTCATATGAGCCTTGCCTTTTTTATTTGCGGGGACAACGACACGATCCGTCGTTCCTTTGATTTTGATTCCATTTGCTCCTTCCCCTTCAAATGTATATTCCATTGTGTAAGCTTTTCTGATATTTGAAAGGTTTTCAATCGTAAATGAATGCCTCTTCGTTTGTTTTCCTTTATCCTTCATGTAAGTGCCGAATGAATAGGTGGCCGGCGACACGATGGTTTCGGTATTTATTGCATCGACAATTCGTACACTGCCTGTTCCTTGTGTATTATGAGGATAGATATTGCCGTCCGGGTCCGTTAACTTATCAGCAGTATTCATAAGAGTCGCTTTCAGCTTGTCGACTGTCCATTCTGGCTTTGCCTCTTTAAGCAAGGCCACTGCTCCTGCCACGTGAGGCGACGCCATGCTTGTTCCTTGCATGGAAGCATATCCATATGGATTGGCTGGGTCATGAGTCGGCACCGTACTAACGATATTAACTCCTGGAGCTGAGATATCAGGCTTAATCATCCAGCTATCAATTACCGGACCGCGAGAAGAGAAATCAGCCATTAATTCGCCAACCTCCCTTTCCACTGCGAAGGAAAAATTAGCAGATGTATTGCCATTGTTCATATCACTTACAAGAGCTTCGCCATCTTCCTTGGATAATTTGATCGTAGGAAGTGATATGCCCGGAACGTTCGGCGCTATTTCACCGGGTACGTTGTTATAGACAACAACACCTATAGCTCCTGCTGCTTTTGCATTATCGGATTTATCGACAAATGGCAAAACGCCTCTTTGTACTACAGCAACTTTTCCTTCCACGTCTAAGCCTTCAAAATCGCTTTTATCACCGATTCCAGCGAAAACAAGCTCGACATCTTTATTGTTCAAAGTCCCAATATCATCTTCGTTGTTATACCCCATAACCTTGGCGGATGCGTACGGGGCAAAGTTTACACTATATTCTGTAAAGGGGAGCTGAGTGGCTCCGACTGAAATAGCTTCTCTTGAAGTTCCTGGCGAACCGACTGTCCAGTTATCAGGACCGCTGTTACCGTTTGAGGTTACGGCTGCCACGCCTTCAGACATTGCCCAGTCAAGTGCTATACTTGTCGCCCAATCTGGATTATTCAATGAGTTGCCCAATGATAGATTCATTACATCTGCACCATCCAAGACAGCACGTTCAATTCCCGCGACAACATCCTCTGTCGAACCAGAGCCTCCAGGACCCAATACGCGATAAGCAAGAAGTGAAGCATCTGGCGCCACTCCTTTAATCGTACCGTTCGCTGCTACCGTTCCAGCTACGTGAGAACCATGCTGGGTTGCTTCACCGCGAGGGTCTCCCACTGGTGTTTCTTGCGGAGAGTAATCGTTATCGACAAAATCATAGCCTTTGTAAGCTCCAAAGTTGTTTTTTAAGTCCGGATGTGTGTAATCAACACCTGTGTCAATAACAGCAACCGTCACGCCTTTTCCTGTATAGCCCGACTCCCAGGCTTTATCTGCACCTATGTATGGGGCGCTTTTATCCATTTGCGGACTGACCGCATCTTGCGGAACGGCAACATCACCGCCCTTTATGTCGTCAGTTGTATATTCTACGTTCGGATAGACAGCTTTAATTTCCTCTATTGCAAGCAGCTTTGGTACTTCGCTTGCCGGAAGCTTCATGGAGAAACCGGAAAAAACATGCTCATATTCACGATTTACTTTTCCGTTTCTAACGGATTTCGCTGCTTTGTTTTTCGCGGTATCTCTTGCTGCCTTTAATGTAGCTTTTGTTTGTTTCTTGCCCGTTTTTTTGGCTTCAACCATCGATTTTTCTTTCAGTTCTACCATAACCGTAGTTTGTTTATCGGAAGTTGTATCAATCTCCCCGAAAATTTTAGCTTTGTTTAGTTCGGTGGATGCCTGAGCAGAAACGGATAGAGCCTGCACACCCGGTATAAATGTGGACAATACAAAAACGAGTGCAATAAAAAATGTAGAATACTTGATTAAACTTTTTTTCAATAGTGCTCCTCCTCGTTATAATGATGCTGGTTCCCTTGTCATATGATTTAACAGCATCTGTAAAAGTAGTTAACTTTAGTAGGTTTCAAGTTTAAGAGACTTTATTCCTTGTGCCATTAGACTTAATTTGGATAGGTCTTATATCCTGTTTTCAATAAACTCACGAAATATTTCCTTTTAATTCAAACGAAAGTCATGGGAAATTTATTTTATCCACAAAAAAACGTGGATAAGTAAATAATTCTGTGGGCAGATATGGTAGGGAATACGTGTTCTTCTACAAAATGTGGACTATCATTGTGTATATGTGGATATCTATTGTGGATAATATGTGTTTATCCTTGGGATAGTTTGTGAATAAGCTTAAAAAAGCTCTTACTCTATTTATTTTCAGTTAAATCTATCAGATTTCAACAAAACTTCTTAAAACTAGTACGATTTTTCACACAGATTGTGACAAACCTCGTTATTCAACCAAGATATGATAGGGACACAAGTTTCATAGATTAGCTTGCGGAGGGATTAATGTGAAAAATTTGATAGAATCAATGATAATAAGTATAGAACTTATCATAGGATGGGTGTTCCTTATAAATATGCCGGTGTATCAGCTAACTGGAGGATCCTTGATCGTTATTAACAGAAAAATGGACGAGCCGAAACAACTGCTTCAGAAGAAAAAGAGGAAAACAACAGGAAATAAGCAGAAGGCGGAGCGTGCTTTCTTTCAAAGCAACTTACAAAACGGTATCAAAGAGTCTCCATGTAAAGTCAGGGCGGGACCAGTATTTTGGAACACCTTCATTATAAGGAAGGAGGAAGATGCTTATAAAAATATAAAAGCAATCGGAAAAATTCATCAAAAGAAAATCTTAAAAACTTCAAATGTCAGGGTGGCTCCTACATGAAGTATTCATTTGAACCGTTCACATAGAGTGAATCTTCAATCAGTTGGGGCGCTGATTGTTAGATGATCGATTGTAATTTACAGGCAATTAACCCGGCAAAGTTATTCTGTCTGTTTAATTTGGGATACATGATTCCGCGAGATAACTGAAGAAGGTGCAAGGGCACGGAACGGAAATGGTGAGCTTCAGGTTATCTTTTTGATGTGGCGGAACTTACAATTGAATAGGTATAAAATGAGGATGGGAGATTAACGCTTGAATATCAGGGGTTCCCCATCCTGCTTTTAAGGTTGCTCCTGAACATTCTATTTTTCCCGGGAAATAAAGTGAAGCATAATATCATTCTTTCTACTTATTTCCAAATGGAATTAATCATGCTATGATTGTATATGTGTATGGTTTTTTCAGAATGTTCAATAAGGAGTGATTTTCATGAATAACCGAAGGCAGAAAATAACCCCGTATCGAATAGAAGTAATTGCGAATCATATTCAAGATAAACAAGAAGAGTATAAGGAAGTGCTCATGCGCATACGAAAACTGATTTCAGAAAGCGAAGAAGAAGATGTGCTTTATAAAGAGGTAAAAGAAAGGCTCTCACGAACTTATGATCAAATGAAGGAATATGCGTTATTCTTACAATCAATTGAAGCCTATCTTAGAAAGTCGGCTCATCAATTGAAAACAAAATAACCCCTTTTTGCCCTGCTTACCGCGCAAAAAAGGGTTGGAAATACTAGTTTGATCCATCAAGTCTCCATGCAGAGTGCTTCGTCGGACCGACATATTGGTTAATTGGAAAGGAGTGGCGAATAGCATCTGTGATAAATTTCTTCGCTGAATAAACAGCTTCCTCCACATCTGCCCCTTTTGCAAGCTCTGCTGTAATTGCTGCAGAATAGGTGCAGCCTGCGCCATGCGTGTTCAACGTATCAATTCGTTCACCCTCAAGGACTTCGTATGTCTCTCCATCGAAAAGTAAGTCTACTGCTTTTTCATGCTCAAGCTTACCCCCGCCGGTAATAAGAACATACTTCGCTCCACGTTCATGGATAGCTTTCGCTGCTTCCTTCATTTGCTCTATGGTTGTAATTTCTCCTAAACCGCTCAATTGTCCAGCTTCAAATAAGTTGGGAGTAATCACCGTGGCAACAGGTGTTAACAGATCACGCAAGGCTGCTGCTAGTTCAGGGTAAAGAACCTCGTTTGCTCCCTTACAAACCATAACTGGATCAATCACAACATTTTTCAATTGTTTTGATTTGATGGTATTGGCAGCAAGCTCAACAATTTCTACTGTCGGCAGCATTCCCGTTTTCATTGCGTCAATCCCGATCCCGTCCACAATGGTTGAAATCTGGGCTTTAATCGTTTCAATATCTATAGGGAAAACCTGATGGTTCCAATTATTATCCGGATCCATGGATACAATAACCGTTAGTGCGGTCATTCCGTAAACATTATGTTCTTGAAATGTTTTTAAATCAGCTTGGATTCCTGCTCCGCCACTCGAATCGGATCCTGCGATAGTAAGTGCTTTTTGCATTGACATGACTCTAGTTCCCCTCTCATTACAGAAAATCAGAATTTCTTTATTTTATATTATAGTCCCCTTTTCAGAAGATCACAAACATACGGAAGTATTGACAGAATGGAGAAAGTTTCCTATGATTTACATACTTATGATTACTAGGTAGGTGTATTTCATGTTTAACCGTGAACTAGTGAAGGGAAGCACTGCCATTCTCATTCTTCAGCTCTTGAAGGAACGAGAGATGTATGGCTATGAGTTGGTTAAGGAAATGAACCAAAGAAGCGAAAATACGCTTCAAATGAAAGAAGGCACATTGTATCCATCACTTCATAAGCTTGAAAGGCAAGGATATGTTCTTTCTTATTGGGAAAAGCAAGAAAAAGGTCCGGACCGTAAATATTATAAGCTCTCAAGCGAAGGAGCACGGCTTTTGAATGACAGAGTTAGCGAGTGGAAGGAATTTTCAAGCATGATGAACAAAATGCTGAAAAAGGAATTTGCAAATGAAGAGTAAGCATTTGTATAAGGCAGATCTTAAAAGAGCGCTAAGTCGTGTTCATGCCGATGAATTACTCGTAAAAGAAATTTTCTCTCACGTTGAAGAGAGCTATAGATATTTGAAAGATAATGGATACTCGGAAAGTGAAATCTACGAAAAACTTCAGGGAGAAATAGGCTCTCCAACGGAAATTGCCAAAGCGTATAAAGGTCAGGCGGCTCCTACAGTGAAAGTGTATTCAAGCTTTTATATTATGCTTAATCTTTTGTTCTTCATTGGAGGTGTAATAGTAACCGCTCTGTATTTGTTTGTTGATATTCCTTTCATCACGGCATTATGGTCGGCGAAATGGCTGATTCTATGCGGATATCTTATCTTTTGGATGCTCTTGGGCTATCAAGGCGGAAGGGAATACGGAGTAAATGGTAGGAAAATTATGAATCTGACCGTTTTCGTCGCAATACTCCCTAATTTTTTCTTCATGCTGATCGTTTTATGGAATCTGATTCCCGGAAAGCCTTATGAGACAATGTTAACTCCGGATTTTTTTCTGGCTTGCATCGTAAGTACTTTCTTGTTTCCGGTCGTCAGCAAAATTGGTTTCTTGTTCGGCAGGCGGATTCTCGTGTAGAGGGGACTTGTTCCTAAGCAAGTCTTTTTTTAAATATATACCTAGAATTACTATGTAATAGAGGAGCTGGTACATATGGTGAAAGCAGCGGGAGCCTTTCTTTTCGGATTTATTTTGCACATCGGAGCATTGCTTAGTACAGTGATTGCTTTTTGTTTCACCATTCCTTTGATGATTGGCTTTTCCTTTTTGCTTGAATTGGTTCATGCTGACGATACAGATTTTCTATTTGTTTTGTCTCCGAATCTTGCAATGATGCTCCTTGTTTATTCTATCGTATGGCTCATTGCGATACGCTGCATTAAGTTTGCTCACGCTTCTGCAATTTTCTTTTCAGGAGGAGCACTTCTACTCAACTTATTCATGCTGTATTTATATTTCAGCTCAGGTGAAAGCTTCAAGGAATTAGCAACGGATTGGAATAATGAAGGATGCGGCCCGTTTCCAGCTGCCTTAGTTTTTTTATGCTTCTGTTACTCCACTGTCCTATTGCCCGCCTATATTTACTGCGTTCGAAGGTGGGTGCTGAACTCAGGAGATCAGTGGAAAAAACGGCTGCTACAAGTCTTCGCAGCAATGGTTGTTCTGCTGTTTGCTCTTGTCATGGCGACGTTCGGATTTGTACAATAAGAAGAGGTCAAAAAACGAACAGGAGACAGGTATGAAGCTTTCAATTGTCATTGTTACCCATAACCGACTAGAAGAACTTTGTGAGTTGCTTGAAACCATTGCCGGCCAATCGGTGAAAGCAAATGAAATTGTGATCGTAAATGATGCAGGGGAATCTGTGGAGACTGTAAAAGCTCTTTACAATGAACTGCCTATTACGATCCTAAACCTTAAAGAAAATGTGAAGCATGTTAGAGCAAGAAATGAAGGAGTTAAACAGGCATCGGGAGACGTCATTATGCTCTTTGATGACGATGATTTAATGACACCCGGCCATATTGAACGGATGCTGAAAGCCTTGGAATCTAGTGATTTTGCTTATTCTGATGCGGAAATTGTCTCATTTCAAGATAAAAATAAAACGCGCTATCCAGTAAGCAGAAAGCTTTTTGCCTATACGTTTGATATTGAGGAAATGAGGAAATTTTCAACCTATGTCCCATCAGGAAGTGTTTATAAGCGCAGTATTCATGAGAAAATAGGAGCTTTTGACCCTGAAATGCACAATTATTGGGACTGGGACTTTTTCCTTCGTGTCTCAAAAGAAGGCTTTACGATCAAAAGGGTACCCACAGCTAGTGTGATCTATGCCTTTTCAGACAATGGTGATAACCAGTCAGCCGAGCTTCACGGAGCACGGGAAAACTATTTAAAAGCCTTATGTGAAAAACACCAATTAGGTGATCTTCCAACAAAAAATTTCGCTGTCCTGCTGGAGGAGCCGGCCGTGAAAAAAAGAGAATCCGCAAGCGAAAGGGTATGGGATGGTGAACCGGTGAAATCAAGGCTGGTCGACGGTCAGTGATTAAGGCTTTTAGGGTGGACTGGCGGTTTTTTTAAGTGGATCGCTTGAGATTTTTTGCACACTGATTAATTAAATCTGTTGCTTATCCTTCAGACATCTAACATATCTCCTATTCAAGTTCTGTCGATAGATTGCTATAATCGTAGATGGAAAAGGAGGCCGCATCAATGAAGCAACTGCTGAACGACAGCTGGTGGAACCAGTTAAAAGAAGAATTTGCAGCACCCTATTATCTGGAACTGAGAGAACTATTAAAAAAAGAATATAACAATCAAACCATATATCCTAATAAGGATCATATTTTTAATGCCTTGCACTATACCACATATGAAGACGTAAAAGTGGTGATTCTTGGACAGGATCCATATCATGGGCCGAACCAGGCACATGGACTTAGTTTTTCTGTACAAAAAGGCGTTAGGCAGCCCCCTTCGCTAAAAAATATATTTCTGGAGCTGAAGGAGGATATTGGCTGCAGCCTGCCGAACCACGGGTCACTAGAAAGCTGGGCAAAACAAGGGGTTTTGCTGTTAAATACGGTGCTTACGGTACGAAAAGGCCAGGCTAATTCCCACAAAGGAATAGGCTGGGAAACCCTCACTGACCGTATCATTGACGTCCTAAATATGAGAGAAAAACCAGTCGTCTTCATTCTATGGGGAAGACATGCGCAAATGAAAAAGGAACGGATTGATACGTCCAGGCACTTTATTATCGAATCCCCGCATCCGAGCCCTTTTTCAGCGCATAAAGGCTTTTTCGGCAGCAAGCCATTTTCACAGGCCAATCATTACTTGGAAAAAATCAATGAAAAGCCGGTTGATTGGTGTATTGAGGACGAATAGCGATACAGGCACATAAGAACTAAATCAAGCACATAAATTGAGAACAACCTCTAATACCGACACAAACCATTGGAAAATCTGCCAGCGAATTCTGCGGGCAGATTTTTAACATTTATTTTCATTTAACCTCTGAAACTACTTTTTTAACTGGTATTGATGCAAAGAAAATCGCAGCAAACACAAGTGAAATGCCTATCACATGTAAAAAAGTCAGTTTTTCACCAAGTATAAGGATTGACAAAATGGCTGTACTGACAGGTGTGATAGCGGATAATACTCCGGCTGTTCCGGCCGAGATTTTTGTCAATCCTTGATATAAAAGTAGAAAGGCCACCACAGTAACAATTATTCCGTAATAGAGGATGATCCCATATGTCTCAAACGTAATCACAGGCAGCGAGACTTTTTTAAATTCTTGCAACGAAAAACGAAAAAACATAATTGCACCATAGATGGAAACGACTGTGGAAATTCCGAGCGGGCTGACTCTGGCGGAGACAAGCTTCCCTAAAGAAACAAACAAGGCCTCGCATATGACAGCAGCTAAAATAAATACGTTTCCCAATAAGTGCCCGTCTGTTTCATTTCCGGCAGAAAACCCGGTCAGCTGCAATACGGAAGCACCTGTAACAGCAAGCAAAATAGCGGCAAAGCGGTGGAGTGTCAGCCTCTCGCCAAAAAGAAAAAAAGCCAGCAGACAAACTGCTGCCGGCGCAGTGCTACTAATAATGCCGGCGTCAATTGCTGATGTGGATTTTAATCCTGTGAGCATAAAAATGTTAAATAAGAATACGCCGCAGAGTGCCTGCAACAACAGAAGCAAAGCATCCTTTATTTTTAAAGAAGGGCGCCCTTCATATAACAACCAAATCGGCACTAGGATAGCTGAAGCAATAAGGAAACGAAGCTCTGAGATTAAAAAAATCGGAAGCTTCTGAATGGACAGCTCGCCAGCAACGATCGAGCTTCCGACGATCACCATCGCAAAACGTATAGATAGGATTTCATCTAGCATATTCACCGTCCTGCTTGAGCAAATCAGCAGCCACATCAAGAATACTTTCGGGATACTCCGCAAGCCTATGGCAGAAATACAAAAACCAATCCTGTCCGTATGTTAAATATCTTTTAGTTTTATAGCCTTTTTCCTTCAGTTCATCCAGTACCCCTGTGTTCACGCCGTAAAGCATTTCAATTTCGGTATAAGGGATGGAAATAATTTGTCTATTTTCCAGTGCTTGAAGGAGCTTCGAGTCGTGAGTGGCAATGGACAGCTTTTTGTCCGCATCAATGATTGCTTTAGCAAAAGTTATGTAGCTTTCATTTAATTCGGGTGACCTGGACAAGGCAATCGAGACATCTTCTTTATAAGCCCCTTTGACAAGTCGTATTTTACCTGGTGACCTTAGTACGCGTGTGAGATCCTTCTCGGTGCGAAACAAATGTGCTTGTATCGTAATTCCTACATTCGGAAAGAGTCTTGCTGCTTTTTCATAAACATTTAATATACTGTCAGTTTTAGAGGACTCTTCCATGCTGATCATGATATCAATGTTATACGATAAAGCAGAAGCTGACAGAGAAATGAGATGTTCATATTGCTTGTCTTGGTCGCCGTTTAAGCCAATATGAGATAAATCGAGGGAAACGGTTTGTTCAATTCCTTTTTGCCCCATTACATGAATAAGCTGCTCAAATTCATTTATGGCTTGAATGATTTCCTCATTACTTCTCGCGTTTTCCCCAATGTATTCAAGTGAGACGGAATGTCCGCTACGAATAAAGCGTTCATCCTCAGTTAAAGCTTCTTCTCTTTTTTCTCCGCATATGTACATGTTTTGCCGCTTTTACAAGCACCTCGTATACCTCAGGTGAATTCTTGACAAAATCCTTAATTTCCGGACTACGGGCAATACTTTTTAACGCTTGCTGAATTGTTACTTTCTCACCGGCTCCTTTTTTTGTCTTTCATCAAAGGTAGCATGGTAAAATGGTTTTACTTAGACCCAATCACGTATTTATTTATTAGAGCCACTTTGAAAAGGAGTGAACAAAGCTGCTTTTATCGATTGATCGATGTAAAAATATTCCTTTGATTCGCCAGGTCTACAATGAAATAAGTGGAAAAATTTTAGATGGCAGTCTTCCTGCAGGGGAAAAGCTTCCGTCGTCACGAGAGCTGGCCAAAGCGATTCATGTATCAAGAAACGTCGTTTTAGAGGCATACGATCTGCTGATGGTTGAAGGCTTTGTTTTTTCAAAAAAAGGCTCAGTAACATATGTGGCAGAGGGTGCCTTTTTGAAAAGGGAATATTGGGAACAGCCTGTTTCTTCTCCCATTCATAGCGTACATAAAAAAGAAATGATCCATTTTCGTTCCGGAATACCCGATTTAAGGCATTTCCCCCGTAAAATTTGGGCCAGGCTATCACAAGCCGTGTGGACCGAGATATCAGATCATACACTTGGCTACGGATCACCTGAAGGGGCAGAGGAACTTAGGAGAGAGCTAGTTTCTTATTTGCTTAAAACAAGAGGAGTCAAATGCTCGAAGGAACAAATCGTGATAACTTCCGGAGCAACACAAGCTTTAACGATAGTAGGAAGAATGCTGCTGAGGGAAGACGATCCGGTAGTGCTGGAGGATCCAATCACAGATGATATTCAGCAAATCTTTAAAAATGCAGGCGGTAATCTTTACCCTGTATCTGTGGATGAAGAAGGACTGGATACCTCTTTGCTTCCCGAAAACGTAATCCCTGCATTTACATTTGTGACACCCTCCCATCAATTTCCGCTTGGCGGGACTCTTTCCATCCAAAGAAGAATCGAATTGCTTCAGTTTGCTAGGAAAACCAATTCGTATGTTGTAGAGGATGATTACGACAGTGAATTCCGTTATGACGGGCCGCCTCTTAGCACGCTGCAAAGGCTTGATCCACATCGAGTCATCTATATAGGATCGTTCAGCAAAATTTTATCGCCGGCTCTGCGGATCGGCTACATTATTCTTCCGAGCAATTTGGTTGAAAAATGCCGATCCGTCAAATGGTTTTCCGATCTGCATACACCTGCTCCGGAACAGCTGGTACTTGCGCGTTTTTTGGCAGCGGGACATATGGACCGATATGTAAGCAAAATGAAGAAAGTGTATCGACAAAGAAGAGATTTGATCATTAACAAATTAAAAGAAGCTTTTCCAGCGGATATTCAAATTTCCGGGCATTCGACAGGCTTGCATTTCATTGCCGATTTTCCGTTTGCGACTTTTTCAGAAAATGATTTACTCCAAATGGAAGAAGACGGAGTGAAGCTCTATTCTGTTGAACAGCATGCGATAACGAGGGGAATCCATAAGGGAAAGCTTGTCATTGGCTACGGCCATTTAAACAACGAAGAAATTCAGCAAGGGATTCGTTGTTTAAAAAATGCAATAGACCGTCTTATGTGAAACCTGTTCGTTTTTGTTAAAATATAAAGAGAAAAGTTTATGTTACGGAGGAACAAATCATGAATATTCACATATCAGGCCTGCTTCAAAAAATGGAGGAGGAACTCCAAAAGGCGAAAAACAGCA
This sequence comes from Bacillus gobiensis, assembly GCF_001278705.1. Taxonomy (GTDB): domain Bacteria; phylum Bacillota; class Bacilli; order Bacillales; family Bacillaceae; genus Bacillus; species Bacillus gobiensis. The sequence continues at coordinate 3,056,848 of NZ_CP012600.1, read as the reverse complement.
ACGGGAACGAGGAGATCAAGCTCCATGCCGCGGTGATCAAATCGCTGTGCGACGTTATTCTTGAGTCCGGCCAATCGGACATTCCAAAAGTCCAAGAAAAAAAGGCACCAGCAATAAGTGATCAATCGGAATCGATGCTTCATCAATTAATGGGAGCGGAAGGAAGCCGAAAATACGAAGAAACGAAGAAAAAAGAGAAAAAAGATGATGAAGCAAACGGTGATTCTATATTTGATTTTTAAACAAAAAACCGACAATCTTGTGTCTGACGAAGACGAATCGGCCAGTAAAGCATTAAAATTAAATTGATCTTTTTTGAATAGAAGGGCGGTAAACTAATATGAAAGTATTTATTATCATAGGAGCCATCAATGCCATGATCGCAGTAGGGCTTGGTGCTTTCGGCGCGCACGGGCTTGAAGGCAGGATTCCTGAGAAATATCTTCAGACATGGGAAACAGGCGTGAAATATCATATGTACCATGCGTTAGGTATTCTGGCTGTTGCGTTACTTTTTGACAAAATAGGCAGTGTGGCCAGCTTGACTGCAGCGGGATGGCTCATGTTTGTAGGGATCGTACTGTTTTCCGGGAGCTTGTATGTATTAAGTCTTACACAAATTTCAGTGCTCGGTGCAATCACCCCTCTAGGCGGATTGTCCTTTATTATCGCCTGGGTTCTTGTCGTAGTAGCTGCTGTGAAGTTTTTGTAAGAAAAAAACACCTTCGAAAGCGGAAGGTGTTTTCCTATCTAGGAGAATAGCTGGCCATACTGTATGGATATTCATAGGCGATAGGTTCATCGAAAGTAATATAATCGAGATATACGGTAAGGAGGAGATACCTTACTCCTGTTTTTGGATCACTAAGGATAATATGATCTCGTCCTGCTGCCTCAATTTCCCCTTTAAATACTTTTGCATTCCATTCTTTATTGTTTTCAAAGGTCATGTAAACTGTGGCAATTTTTCCTCTGTTAAGCCTGAGAATATTTTCAATGTAAGACTCTTCAAGCGGCAGCTGTCCAGGAGCGGACGGACCGGATGGTGTTGGTGCAGACGGCATTGGAGGCACCTGCAAGCCTTGCTGCTGCCCCGGCTGTCCTTGTTGTTGATCTTGCTGCTGCCCCGGCTGTCCTTGTTGTTGCCCTTGCTGCTGTCCTTGCTGTTGTCCCTGCTGCCCTTGGGGATAAGGAAAGCCCTGCTGCTGCCCTGGCTGTTGAAACCCCTGCTGCCCTTGGGGATAAGGGTTTTGCCCGAATTGTTGAGGGGAAAAGCCTGGCTGCATAGATTGTGAAAATTGATTTCGAAATCCCTTCAATTTCCTTCCTCCTTTTTCATAGACAGATAGACGACGCTGCTTTTTGCCTTCTGCCTCAAATCACTAATTTTGTAAGTGTTTTTTATGGATGGCAAGAAATAAAGACTAAATTCTTTCATCCATTCAAACTTATGTTGTGAAGGGAACGGATATGCACTAAATGACAGTAAAACAAAAAAGCTCCCCGGAGGAAGCTTAAAAAGACAAAGCGAGGAATGGTAATAAAATAACCAGAAACAGCAGGAGAACGAAAAAGGCTGATATAAGGCAAGCTCCAAGGCTCCTCCATCCGGAAAAACGATGTGCTTCAGCAACACTTAATACAAAAACGACAAAACTCCATATCGATAAAGGGATCTCAAAAATGAATAGAATCATCTTGGGGATATTTGTAATGTCGATGCTCCAGAACATACTCGAGAATGCATCTAATCCAAACAGCAGCAATTTGGGGATCCAAAAGACAGCGAGTAAGATTGTCAGTACGTTTTGCCCTCTCGTAACTGCCGTTCTTAGATCTTCAGCGTCCCCTTCACCGCCAAACCAACTTCCTGTCACTCTTAGTATAAAACCAAACAAATATAAGGCGATGATTCCCATAATTGCTCCAACGATAATATTAATGATAACGTTCGATGCTGTTAGACTGTCTTTTTCCAACTGCTCTATTGATGTAATGATGCCAGCTAGAGCTGCAAGCAGTCTGGCGTTTTTTTCTGGAAATGGAGAATCAAGAAATTCTCTGATGATGCTTCGAGGAGCGATCCAAACCTTGAACCAAGGCGTCACCCCATACGGCTGCGCTTGATCTTTCGTTTCCATTCGCTTCACTCCTCATGAAATTAAAATTGAACGGATTCTTCAATGAATGCTTTTAAATCACTAATAGCAACCCGTTTTTGTTCCATCGTGTCACGATTGCGAATCGTTACTTGTTGATCTTCTAATGAATCAAAATCAAATGTAATACAGAAAGGTGTACCGATCTCGTCATGACGGCGGTACCGTTTACCGATGGAACCTGCATCGTCATAGTCAATCATGAAGTATTTAGCTAAATCTTCAAATACTGCACGGGCTTCGTTTGAAAGCTTTTTCGATAGTGGCAATACCGCCGCCTTGTATGGTGCTAATGCCGGGTGCAGCCGCATGACCGTCCGTGAAGAGCCGTCCTCTAACGTTTCTTCTTCATACGCATCAATCATATAGGCCAATGTTACCCGGTCAGCGCCTAAAGCTGGCTCGATGCAATAAGGTACGTAGCGCTCGTTCGTTTCCTGGTCTATATAGTTAAAATCTTCACCAGAATGCTCCATGTGCTTTTTCAAATCGTAATCAGTACGTGAAGCAATCCCCCATAGCTCACCCCAGCCGAATGGGAACTTATATTCAAAGTCTGAAGTTGCGTTACTGTAGTGGGATAGTTCATCCTCTTCATGGTCGCGAAGGCGAATATTTTCTTCTTTTAGACCGAGTGACAATAACCAGTTATTGCACGTTTCTTTCCAATACGTAAACCATTCCAGCTCAGTACCCGGTTTGCAGAAAAATTCGAGCTCCATTTGTTCAAATTCACGAGTACGGAATGTAAAGTTGCCTGGAGTAATCTCGTTACGAAAACTTTTGCCAATTTGGCCGATACCAAATGGAAGCTTTTTACGCATCGAACGTTGGACATTTTTAAAGTTAACGAAAATCCCTTGAGCTGTTTCAGGGCGAAGATAAATTTCGTTTGTCGTGTTTTCAGTTACCCCTTGGTGGGTTTTGAACATTAAGTTGAATTGGCGAATTTCTGTGAAATTGGCAGAGCCGCATTCAGGACATGTAATGTTGTGCTCTTTGATAAGGTTTGCCATCTCATCAAATGAAAGACCGTCGACAATCATTTCAATGTCTTTCTCTTGAAGCTTTTCTTCGATTAATTTATCCGCACGATGACGCGCTTTGCAGTCTTTACAATCTATCATCGGGTCGTTAAAGTTACCTAAGTGGCCGGATGCTTCCCACGTTTTCGGGTTCATTAAAATCGCCGCATCCAATCCCACATTGTAAGGGGATTCTTGAACGAATTTTTTCCACCAGGCTTTCTTAATATTATTTTTTAATTCGACGCCAAGCGGACCGTAATCCCATGTATTGGCAAGACCGCCGTAAATCTCAGACCCTTGAAAAATAAAGCCGCGATGCTTGGAATGAGATACGATTTGATCCATTGATTTTGACATATTTGTTTCCTCCTGTAATTAGGCTGTTGTTTATATAATAAAAAAATCTCTCGTCCCCGGGCACTTCACTGACATGCCCAGGGACGAGAGATAAATTCCCGCGGTTCCACCCTGATTGATACAAAAACTGTATCCACCTTATATAGGATATACTCTGGATTGCCTTTTCCTAAAATCATTCTCTAGGCTTTCACCATCCCTAGATCGCTTGGTTGAAGAGGATTTTAGTACTATTGATCCTTCACCGTACAAATATAAATTTTTGTAGCTATATGCTAGCATATTCCAAAGTGAGAAACAATATTTAGACGAAAATAATTATATTTCATTTGCTCTGGCAAATGTTTTAAACATAAAAGAAAGCAGGCAGCTTGTCAGCATCAATCAAGTTGCCGACAAAAAATGATCCGAATTCGCCGTAGCGCGCGCTTACCTCATCAAATCTCATTTCGTAGACCAGCTTTTTAAATTGAAGGACGTCATCGGAAAACAAAGTGACTCCCCATTCGTAATCATCAAAACCGACGGATCCGGTGATGATCTGCTTCACTTTCCCTGCATAGCCGCGGCCAATCATTCCGTGGCTTCTCATCAGACTTTTCCGCTCGTCCATTGAAAGCATGTACCAGTTGTCATTGCCCTGTCTGCGTTTATCCATTGGATAGAAGCAAACGTGTTTTGATTCCGGCAATTTAGGATAAAGCCGTGCCCGAACATGTGGGTTTTGATAGGGATCGCCTTCTCCATCCGCCAAGTAATTGCTTAGTTCAACGACAGAAACGTAAGAGTACGCCGGTATTAAATATTCGGCAATCGCTGACTTATTAAATTCAAGCTCAATTTCATTAAGCTCTTCCATTGTTGACCGCAGAATCATCAGCATAAGATCAGCTTTTTGGCCGACAATGCTGTATAGAGTGCTGTCTCCGCTTTCGAGGTCTCTTGCTGCTCCCCATTTTTTTAATAGTCCAGTAAACTCTTGAATGATTTTTTCACGTTCATCTCCTGGCAACAGCTTAAAGGAAGCCCAATCGATAAGGCGGAAATCATGCAAGGCATACCAGCCGTCCAACGTTTTTGCTGCTTCATTTGCTTGCTGTTCACTCATTATATTCACTCCTAAACAATATGTACTCGTTATTTTCTTTACTATAACATAGTTTGTTCGATTCTTCGGAGATGAAACCTTGGGCGGATTTGGTATATTTTGTGTCAGAAAGGTGAAAGTAAAATCAGCATTCTTTTGCTTAAATTAATTTGAAAAATAAGAAATTGTTTTGAAAGCGCTATAATACAAAGTGAATGTTTGAATTTGTTTGCAAGCATAGTATCCTTAACTTATGTACTTACCAAGGAGGTAACAAAGTGGCAGATTTATTTACACTCATTGAAGAAAAAGTAAAAGGGAAAGACGTCCGAATTGTTTTTCCGGAAGGAACAGACGACCGGATATTAACAGCTGCAATTCAGCTAGCAGGCAAAAGTATTCTTCAACCAATCGTTGTTGGAAACAAAGAGGAAATTACAAAAAAAGCTGATAGCTTACATTTAAAGTTAGACGGCGTTGATATTTATGATCCACATACATACGAAGGATTGGAAGAGCTGGTTCAATCATTCGTTGAGCGCCGTAAAGGCAAAGTAACGGAAGAGCAAGCGCGAAAAATCCTCTTAGATGAAAATTATTTTGGAACGATGCTTGTCTATAAAGGCCTTGCGGATGGACTTGTAAGCGGCGCAGCACATTCAACGGCTGATACCGTTCGCCCAGCACTTCAAATCATAAAGACAAAAGAAGGAATCAAAAAAACGTCCGGCGTCTTCATTATGGTTCGCGGCGATGAGCAATATGTCTTTGCAGACTGTGCCATCAATATCGCCCCAAACAGCGACGATTTGGCAGAAATCGCAGTGGAAAGTGCAAACACAGCGAAAATGTTCGATATCGATCCTCGTGTGGCCATGCTGAGCTTTTCAACAAAAGGATCCGCAAAATCGGATGAAACAACAAAAGTAGCAGAGGCAGTAAAAATAGCGAAAGAAAAAGCACCTGATTTGACATTGGATGGAGAATTTCAGTTCGATGCCGCATTTGTCCCGTCTGTTGCTGAGAAAAAAGCTCCGGACTCTATTATTAAAGGAGACGCTAATGTCTTTGTATTCCCGAGCCTTGAGGCCGGCAACATTGGCTACAAAATTGCGCAGCGTCTCGGAAACTTCGAGGCTGTCGGACCGATCCTTCAAGGCCTCAATCAGCCTGTGAACGATCTTTCGCGCGGATGCGACTCTCAGGATGTTTACAACCTTGCGCTGATTACAGCCGCTCAAACCCTTTAATAAAAATCCTGCAAACAATGGTTTGCGGGATTTTTGTATGGCTTATGCTATAATGATGTCGGTTTGAAATCGTATGGAAAGGGTTATTGATAGATGTCGAATCATTCGATTGAATTACTTATTCAGCCGGAGTGGCGGATTATTGACCAATCCGGAATGGGCTTTCATTTTGATGCTAAGGAATCCTTTGCCATCGATGATACTCTATGTACATTCGTTGGAAAAGGTATCTCTCCTGCGACTGCTCGTTCATGGGTTCACCATGATACCATTGTCCTCGGAATCCAGGATACGAAGCTGCCCTATTTGTTAGAAGGGGTCGAGCTTCTTGAGGACGCAGGCTACCGGGTAATCGTCAGAAATTCAGGCGGACTCGCCGTAGTTTTAGATGAAGGCGTACTTAATATCTCGTTAATTTTCCCGGAAAATAAAAAGGGGATTGATATCGACAGCGGGTATCGGGCGATGGTTGAATTGATAGACGGAATGCTCGCTTCCTTTGGTGTAGAAATAAAGGCATATGAAATCATTGGCTCGTACTGTCCCGGAAGCTATGATTTAAGTATCGGAGGCAGAAAATTCGCCGGTATTTCCCAACGCCGGATGCGGGGCGGAGTTGCTGTCCAAATCTATATCTGCGCAAATAAAAGCGGAAGCAAACGAGCAGAGCTGATTAAACAATTTTATGAGACTGCTTTAAAAGATAAAAGGAATGCTGTAAAGATTGCCTATCCTGAAATCGTTCCGGAAAGTATGGCCTCCCTTTCAGAAATAATCGGACAAGAGATAACAGTTCCTGATTTAATGCTCAGGCTCCTTACCCAATTGAAAGACCTGAGCCAAAGAATTTACTCTGCTCCTTTATCTGAAGAAGAACAAACGGAATTTAATAAAAATCTAAAAAGGATGGTTGACCGGAACGAAAAGGCTTTTATATAGGCTTTCTTTCGATTCTGTTTAAATACGAAAACGCCAACTATATTAGCAAACTTGTATAAATCTTTCTCAATTTGGAAATTCTAATATCAACCAAATAATATGGGGGTTGAGAAAGATGACAAAGCAAAGACAGGATGCATGGTCTGAAGAAAATGATCTATTGTTAGCAGAAACGGTACTGCGGCATGTAAGAGAGGGCAGCACACAACTGAATGCGTTTGAGGAGGTCGGCGACAAGCTGAACCGCACCTCAGCAGCTTGCGGCTTCCGCTGGAACGCTGTCGTAAGGCATCAATATGAAAAAGCACTATCGCTCGCGAAAAAACAACGAAAACAGAGAATGAGAGCTATGGGAAAAGGCCAGCAGGCGAAAAAACGCCTTCTGTACAATCCGCCGGCTGCGGGTCAGGTGACAGAAGAAAAGAAACCGCTTGAGAACGAACAAAAAGAAAAGGTTCCGGCAATTTCCGAAGAGCATTTGCCTTATGTAGATGAGAGCTTTAAAGAAGAGTTAGCTAGTTTATCCCATCTATTAACTGGCTCTGCTCAGCCTGAAGTGAAGACTCAAGACGAGCTGACAATGAGTGACGTCATTGATTTTCTTAAAGGATATCAAGGTCAAAAATCTACAACATTACAGCTTGAAAATGACCGCTTGAAAAACGAAAATCAAGAACTCCATCTTAAAATTGAAAAACTGGAAGCCGAAGTCAAAAAGCTTGAAAAGGATCAAGTGACAGTTCAAGAGGATTATGAAACACTAGTGAAAATCATGAACCGTGCAAGAAAGCTAGTTTTATTTGAAGAAGAAGACCATTCATCTTCCCCTACATTTAAGATGGACCGTAACGGAAATCTTGAAAAAATGGCGGAATAATAGCAAACAGCCTCGGGTCCCTATGGAAATGTAGGGCCCCGAAGCTGTTTTTGTTTGCAAGATCGCTTGTCGTGCAATTAACTTTGGTAACGGTGCAAATATTGCTGTTATCTGTGCAATTCCTGGTCCAACGGCGCAATTATCCTTGTAACCGGTGCAATTCCCAAGGGCAACGGTGCAAATATCGTTGTTACCGGTGCAATTCCCAAGGTCAACGGTGCAATTATCGCTGTTATAGGTGCAATTCCGGGGACAACGGTGCAAATATCCCTGTAACCGGTGCAATTCCCAAGGTCAACGGTGCAAATATTGCTGTTATCAGTGCAATTCCCCGGGTCAATGGTGCAATTATCATTGTTACCGGTGCAATTCCCACAAAACAACCCGTCCGCACCCTCAATTCTCAATCTACTGTCCACTCGCGACAATAGAAGAGCGAGCACCCGATCGATCCCCTGGCGCCAATCAGCGCAAGCGGCCTGATCATCAGCGCTATCCCTAACGTCGTCGCCAGAGTCTAGAGCATGTTCAGCTGATCGCCGGTTTTCCGGATCCACTTTAGCAGCTTGCGGTCTTGATCAGGGGCTGCAATTACGGAAATACCAATTGGTAAGCCGTCTACTTCAGCCCAAGGGAGAGTGATTTGCGGAAGTCCTGCTAATCCAGCAATACAGGTCATTTCAAGCGTCTGCATTCGCGTTTGATTTAATGCTTCGCCTACCGCGTTTCTAAGCGGGGCTGGTCCCGGAGCCGTCGGCATAATCAGCACGCCGTTTTTCCCGAGAAGGGCTTGCATTTGCTGGCGCAGTCTTTTTCTGACATTGTTGTATTTTTCTCTGATTTCTTTATCCAAGGTGCTTGCCCAGTCGAAGCGGCTGGCAATATCTTCGCCGAATTCAGGTTTTTCTTGTTTGATCCATTCTCCGTGGATCTCCCAAATTTCAAGACCTTGTAAATGACGGAACGCTTCTCGCAGATGAGACAGTCCATTAGGATGCAGGACAGTTTCGGATTGATCCGGTACCGTTTTCGCCATCTGATCGATAATGTCTTTTACAGCTAGCTGGGTTTGCGATTCCAGCTGGCTTGTAATATCAGGAACGAGAAGTGCTTTCTCAAAATCCTCATCCCCATCCTGCAAAAAGTCGTCCGCCTCTTCAAAAAGGACCTGGCACACTTTTTCAAACACATCAAATCGTTTAGAAAGAATTCCTGCCGTATCAAACGTAGGAGCAAGCGGGATTAACCCGTCGGTTGAGATAAGCCCGTGTGTTGGCCGATAGCCGTATACACCGCAGTAGCTGCCGGGTATGCGGATGCTTCCGCCTGTATCTGTCCCAACGGTGAAATCAGCAAGACCTGCTCCTGCAGCTACGGCAGAACCACTCGATGAACCGCCGGGGATCCGTTTGGAATCAGCCGGGTTGACAGGCGTACCGTAGTGGAGGTTTTCTCCATTTAAGCTGTACATCAATTCATCGGTTATAGTCGTTCCTTTTAATGTGGCTCCGTTTTGCAATATAGTTTCTATAATCGCAGCATGCTTCTTAGCTTTCTGGTGAGTCTTCAGCCAATCCGGATTTCCGGCACTTGACGTATAATTTTCAATATCAAATACATCCTTCACTGAAAAGGTCAAACCATCAAGAGGTCCTGATTTCAAAGGCTTCACAGTAATCGTTTCGTTTATGTAAGCATTCCAAGCTGTAGTCATTCACTTTCCCTCCGTCACATGAATAATGTGTATATTCTGACTTTAAATCGAGAAAAAAGCAAATGTTTTATGAAGATTTGCAATTGATTCTCTGCTTGCAAGGATCCTTAAATCCTTGTAAAATAACGGATAGCGTATAGAACTATGAAAAAATGCAGATCGTATGAAAGGAAGCGTATGAAATGGGTAACGAATTTCGAGTGTGCGATGATTGCCAAGCTACCAATCTGAAGACGCTGTTGCCGCGCCTGAAAGAAGTTGATCCCGATTCTGATATAAAAATTGGCTGTCAATCCTACTGCGGACCGGGACGAAAAAAGTCATTTGCTTTCGTTAATAATCGGCCTGTTGCTGCACCAGATGAAGATCAGCTGATTGAAAAAGTAAAAAGAAAAGTGAGATAAACTCATCAAAAGCCATGGCCGATGCCGGGCTTTTTATTATCAAATAAAAAAATACTATCACTCAAAATGCATGGGACAGGCTTTTTGACCTACGAAACAAAAACAAGGAACAAATTCAAGGATGTTTTCAAAAAAAAGACCGTTTATAATAGAAAACATATCTCGGAAAGAAGTGGACGGATTTATGGCTTATGAAAAAGAGAAACTATCTGAAGAAAAGGTATTTAAAGATCCTGTTCACCGCTATGTGCATGTAAGGGACAAGCTGATATGGGATTTAATTGGCACACGTGAGTTTCAGAGACTGAGACGGATTAAGCAGCTCGGAACCACATATTTAACCTTTCACGGGGCAGAGCATAGCAGGTTCGGCCACTCTCTTGGCGTATATGAAATTGTCAGGCGTATGGTCGATGATGTGTTCAAAGGCAGGCCGGAATGGGACAACAGTGAGCGTGATTTATGTCTTTGTGCCGCCTTACTTCATGATTTGGGCCATGGGCCATTCTCCCATTCATTTGAAAAAGTGTTTCATTTAGACCATGAGAATTTCACCCGTGAAATCATTTTAGGTGACACAGAGGTCAACCAGGTGCTAAGGCGGGTCGGTGAAGATTTTCCTAAAGCCGTTGCTGAAGTGATCGAAAAAACGTATAAGAACAAGCAGGTAATCAGCCTCATTTCAAGCCAGATTGACGCAGACCGGATGGATTATCTTCAACGCGACGCCTATTATACCGGCGTCAGCTACGGCCACTTTGATATGGAACGGATACTCCGGGTCATGAGGCCGAGAGATGATCAGGTCGTTATAAAACAAAGCGGCATGCATGCTGTAGAAGATTACATTATGAGCCGATATCAAATGTATTGGCAGGTGTATTTTCATCCTGTAACGAGAAGCGCCGAAGTGATATTATCGAAAATTTTACATCGCGCAAAGCAGCTTTATGAAGAAGGCTACCAATTTAAACATACTCCGGCTCACTTTTACTCAATCTTTGAAGGGAAAGTAACCCTGTCCGATTATCTCAAGCTTGATGAGTCCATTATTCTTTATTATTTTCAAGCATGGGAAGAAGAAGAAGACAGCATACTTTCCGATTTGTGCAAGAGATTTAGCAACCGTCGCCTTTTTCAATACGTAGAATTTAACCCAAACGAAGAAATGGTCAAGTTTTTTGAGTTAACGACGTTATTTAAGCGGGCGGGAATCGATCCAGACTATTATTTAGTTGTTGATTCTTCCTCCGACCTTCCATATGACTTTTATCGTCCGGGAGAGGAAGAAGAACGCCTCCCTATTCATTTGCTTACGCAGGACGGCAGTTTAAAGGAGCTTTCCAGACAATCTGATATCGTCGATGGCATTTCGGGAAAAAGGCGTACTGATCATAAGCTCTATTTTCCCCAGGATTTGATTATGGACCTTTCCGTAAAACGAGCGGCTAAATTAAAAATAAAAGAATTGTTAAAACTGACTTAAGAGATAAAGGAGATGAAGGGGTTTTGTTGAAAGAACACGCAAAGCTGATGAAGGTCTTCTCGGAATCGGGGGAAATCATCGGCCGCAAGAAGCTGCAGAAAATGATTTATATTGCAAAAAAATTGGATCTTCCCTTTTATGAAAAATATGATTTTCACTTTTACGGCCCTTATTCGGAAGAATTGACGCTGCAAGTCGAGGAGCTTTGCAATTTAGGTTTTCTGAATGAGGTAAAAGAAAAAAAGGGCGGTTATTATCAATATCGTTACGCCTTGACTGACCAAGGAAACGAATTCTTGAATCGCGCCGAGGTGAATATGCCGCCGATTAAAGAGTATATGCTCGATCTAAACGAACAGTCATCCCGGTTTTTAGAGCTTGTCTCAACGATTTTATTCTTTGACAATCTTGAAGATGACGAAAAAAAAGACAAGGTTTTTACTGTTAAGAGCAAGCTGCGTTATACAGATGAAGAATACGCAGAAGCGATCGGGTACATAGGTAAACTAAAGCAGATCAACGAAAATCCGTCTCACTAGGGCGGATTTTTTTGTTGGAGTATCAATGTTCAACGAATCCCATTTACTGTATGATTGAACAAAGGGGGATGTTAAATGTTGGAGCAATCGGTTTTAGAGGTGTTTCAAAGAATTGTCGGCGCTGAAAATGTTGAGCATACGAAAGCAAGCCTATTCTCTTATTCGTATGATGCAACACCGGGCTTTCAATCGATGCCGGATGCTGTTTTGTCTCCGAGAAACAGCGAAGAGATTGCGAAGATTATTGACGTGTGCCGCGAACATCGAATCCCAATCGTCCCTAGGGGTTCAGGAACCAATCTGTGCGGCGGGACGTGCCCAACTGAGGGAGGGGTCGTTCTGCTTTTTAAGCATATGGATAAGATTTTGGAAATTGATGAAGAAAATCTGACAGCTACCGTTCAACCGGGGGTGAATACGCTTGATTTTATTCAAGCTGTTGAGGAAAAGGCTCTGTTTTATCCGCCGGATCCAAGCTCTATGAAAATATCAACGATCGGCGGCAACATCAGTGAAAATTCCGGCGGGCTGAGAGGATTAAAGTATGGCGTCACCCGCGACTATGTCCTTGGCCTTGAGGTCATTCTCGCCAATGGAAAAACGATTCGGACAGGCGGGAAATTGGCAAAAGACGTTGCTGGATACGATTTAACGAGACTTTTCGTCGGGGCAGAAGGGACATTGGGGATTGTCACTGAAGCAACGTTAAAGCTCATTCCTCCTCCCGAGACGAAGCAGACAATTCTCGCGATCTATGACGATATCGGTGCTGCTGCAAGAAGCGTTTCGTCGATCATAGCAAATAAAATCATACCGGCGACGCTTGAATTTTTGGATCAGCCAACCATTAAGGTGGTAGAAGATTTTGCGCGGATTGGATTGCCAACTGAGGCTGATGCGATTCTATTAATCGAGCAGGACGGGGCTTTTGAGGTTGTCTCCCGCGACATACTTAAAATTGAAGCGATTTGCTTACAGGAGAACGCATTAAATGTAAGCGTTGCCAAAACCAAGAAGGAAGCGGAGGCTTTAACAACCGCAAGAAGATCGGCATTGTCGGCGCTTGCCCGTTTAAAACCGACAACGATTCTAGAAGATGCCACCGTACCGCGGTCGAAGGTAGCTGAGATGGTGCTGGCCATTAAAGAAATTGCTCAAAAGCATCAAGTCGAAATTTGTACATTTGGCCATGCGGGAGATGGCAATCTGCACCCGACCTGTATCACCGATTCGAGAGACAAAAGTGAATATGAACGCGTTGAAAAAGCCTTTGAAGAAATTTTTGAGAAAGCGATAGAGCTTGGCGGGACGATCACAGGTGAACATGGGGTCGGCCTCATGAAGGCGCCTTTTCTGGAATGGAAGCTGGGTGAAGCGGGCGTCGAGGCGATGAAAGCAATCAAGACGTCATTAGATCCCGAAAACATCTTAAACCCTGGCAAGATTTTTGCAAAGGCTTCCCGCAAACGGGTGGTGTCCGGTAATTGAATACGCAAGAAAAAATTCAAACCGATTTTAAAAAACGGATGGATGAAGAAGAGCTTTTGAACTGCATGCGCTGTGGTTTTTGCCTACCTTCATGCCCGACCTATATTGAAACAAATAAGAATGAGGCTGCCTCTCCAAGAGGGCGAATCGCTTTAATGAAGGGTGTCGTTGACGGACATATCGAGCCTGATAAGGATGTAGAACGTCAGCTCAATTTATGTCTAGGCTGCAGGGCATGTGAGCCGGTCTGCCCAGCGGGGGTCAAATACGGCCAATTACGCGAAGAGGCGAGAGACATTATCGAGCAGAATAAAAAGCACAGCTTGCCTGTCAAAGTATTGCGAAAAGCGGTTTTTCATCACTTTTTCCCTTATCCTAACCGCATCCGCGGAGTGATGGGGCTTATGTCTTTTTATCAAAGAAGCGGTCTTCAGACGGTTGTGAGAAAAAGCTGCGTATTGAAGCTCCTGGGCGAAAATTTGTCTGATATGGAAAAAATACTGCCGAAGGTGCCGGAGATAAGGAAAATGAAAAGCCGTCCGCACCATGTAAAACCCGAGGGGAAAATAAAAAAACGAGTGGCATTCTTTAGTGGCTGTTTGATGGATACGATGTTTTTACCGACAAACGATGCAACGATCAAGCTGCTGCAGCTTGCCGGCTGCGAGGTCGTTATTCCGAAGGAGCAATGTTGCTGCGGAGCTCTTCATGGCCATAGCGGCGAGAAGGAAAAAGCAAAGGAGCTGGCCAAACGAAATATTGAAGCGTTTGAGGATCTGAAGGTTGATGCCATTATCACTAATGCCGGAGGCTGCGGAGCTTTTCTTATCGAATACGATTATTTGCTTAGAGACGACCCCAGATGGGCTGAGCGGGCATTGGCATTCTCCTCAAAGCTGAAGGACCTGTCCGCTGTGCTCACGGAACTCGATTTTCACAAACAAAAGCTTTCTTTACAAAATGAAACGATGACTTATCAAGACTCCTGCCACCTTAGAAACGTCATGGGAACCTCATCACAGCCGAGGAAACTGCTTCAAGCGATTCAAGGGAGCGAGTACAGGGAAATGAAGAATGCCGATCGCTGCTGCGGGTCAGCGGGCATTTACAATCTCGTCGAACAAGAGATGTCCATGCAGATCCTTGACCATAAGATGGAGAATGCCGAAGCATCCGCAGCAACCATTATTGTGACGGCTAATCCCGGGTGCTTACTTCAAATGAAGCTGGGCATACAAAGGGAGGGTCTCGAGAATAAGGTGCGAGCCGTCCATATCGCAGATCTCTTAGTAGAAGCCATAGCAGATGATAAAAACCAGAAACCACTTTAGGGTGATCTGGTTTCTCTTTGTTATTTTATTTATACATAGGGCATGTAGAACCATCAATAATTTTGTGTAAATGCCAGGGGAAATTAACTCATGAAAAAGTGCAAGGTTATTATCTGATCTGTTTTCCTCGGAATTCTTCTATTATCCGGGATTTTAATCAACGAAAATAGTCATCAAGAAGAATCAAATGATTTCAAAACAGCGGAGAACGGTTGGTTTGGTTAAGTCCGTTTGAGTGAAATGTTTTAATATAATACAATGAATACTACGGGAAAAGATAAGTGGTTATACTTTTTAATTTCAGAAGAGTGGGCGTGAAGAAATGATTAAAACAGCTATTTTCGATTTTGATGGAACCATTGTTAACTCAAGAGGACTAATGGTGAAATTTTATAATGAGCTGGCTGAGAAATATAACTATAAAATTATTGAGCCTGATGAAATTGAATATTTAAGCACCTTGTCTATTCCAGATCGATGCAAAGTACTAAGGGTTCCTCTTTACAGAGTGCCTCAGATGGGGATGTATGCAAAAAGCAGATATCAGGAAACTATTGGTTCCTTAAAGACGAATGAAGGAATTAGAGAGTTGGTTTTCGGCTTGAAAGAAAAAGGGTATGTTCTTAGTATCATTTCATCAAATTTGAAGCCGAGTATCCGTACCTTTTTAAAAAATAATAACATGGATATTTATGATCACATTTATCCAGCAAAAAAATTTTTTGGTAAGAATCATACAATCAATACTTTTATGAAGAAATTAAAAATAAGTTATGACGAGGCTGTATATATTGGCGATGAATTAAGAGATATAGAAGCCTGCCGCAAATCAAATATTAGGATTATTTCAGCTGCATGGGGATATGATTCAGCTGAACTGTTAGCAAAAGAAAATCCAGATTATCTTGTTTATCGTCCGAATGATGTCCAAAGTGTAATTGATGAAATGGACAAAGAAAGCACGATGATATGATTAAAAACCGACGGAACTCCGTCGATTTTTTAATTCGCCCCAAGTCTGCGTATCGGCAGCTTCCAATTATAAGTGTAGGAAAGGACACGCATAATAGTTACGAGGCCAAATAATATATACAATTCCCAAGAGTTTGAAGCGATTTTAAGTCCAATAAGTATGCCAGCAAGAATAGCCCATACTGCATATATTTCGGACCGTAACACAATCGGTTTCCGTCCGGCTAATAAATCGCGAATAATTCCGCCGCCGATTCCTGTTAAAACAGCTGCAACAATCACTGCACTGAGTGGATGGTTCATGTTTGAAACATATATCGCACCTTGAATCGCAAAGGCAGATAAACCGAAGGCATCGAACAGATTGCCCCATCTTTGCCAATGCTTCAGGAGATTAGACGGGAATAAAAACACTGCTGTTATGGATAACAAAGCAATTTGAAAAAATAATCCCTGCTCCCATAAAGCAGAGACTGGAACACCGATTAACAGGTTTCTTATTGCCCCGCCGCCAAAGGCAGTGACAATTCCTAAAATATAAACGCCAAAAATATCATATTCTTCTTCCATGGCAATAATGGCTCCGCTGACAGCAAAAGCTATTGTACCAATCATACTTAAAACTTCCCAAGTCATTTCTTATCCGATTTCTCCTCTATTACTAATTTTATTAATAAACAATAGTCATTCACTCTTTTTAACAAACAATAAAATGTTATCACGGAAGCAGAAAAATACAAGAAAATTTTTATTGAAAAATACAGCTGCGGGCCGAGAAAAAAATCGATTGAAGATTTTTTGGCATAGGCAGTTTAATGATTGTCTCAGGAATTTTATATGGTATTACTTCCTAAAGAGAACAGCAGCAGTGAAGTCGTGACAAAAAAAGCTGTCGGTTTAGAAAAGAAAGAAAGGATATAGTATACTAAAAGGAAGAGCTTTAAGAGAAAGAGGGATTTTGCCATTTGGATATTTTTTCGAACTTTTTAGCGTTTCCTTTAGAATATATTCCGTTTGTCGCGATCACGTTAATCGCCGCCTTTACTGTCCATGAATTTTCTCATGCTTATGTTGCATACCGATTTGGAGATTCGACTGCGGAAAAACAAGGGCGGCTGACACTGAACCCGATCAAGCATTTGGATCCGTTTGGGACGATTTTGATATTTCTCGTTGGTTTTGGGTGGGCGAAGCCTGTCCCCGTTAACCGGTTTTTCTTTAAAAACCCTCGCAGGGCAGGAATACTCGTTTCATTTGCTGGACCGTTCAGCAATCTGGTCTTAGCGTTTCTTGGACTTTTCTTGCAGGTGATCCTTGCGAAGCTGCCGTTTATTGCCGGACTGCCTGACGGATACTTGCAGTCTCTCACATTGTTTTTTAATATTTGGGTGCATTTAAATTTGGTGCTGTTTTTATTTAACTTAATGCCGTTTCCTCCTTTGGATGGATTTCGGATCATACAGGACCTTGTTTCCCCTGATGTACGGGCAAAAATGACCCAGTACGAGTCTTATGGCGCCATTTTATTCTTAATTTTAATCATAACGCCGTTAGACAATATCTTAATCTGGCCGGTTTTAGATAGGGGAATGCGATTCACCCTTAATGTCTTTAATACACTATTACAACCATTGCTTTAGGAGGTTTTCTTATGGAAGGCGGAAAAAAGAAAAAATCGATTGGTTTTAATATCATTAAAAATGATCCTACGGACGGCCATGGCGGATATGGAGTAGGCGCACTAAGCCTGGATAACATTTCTCCTGTATTTGTTGATGTTGAGGAGAAGGAAGCATTTGTTGATATCGGCGCCATGCACGCGAGAAGCACGGTAGAAAAAGGAATCAAATTTCTTCCCAATAAAGAGGAAGTGCCAAACGGAAAGCCGTTTTGGCTTGTATGGGTTACGATCGACCGAAAAGAAGAAGGGCCGTATTATGCCGGTGTCACAGCCTGTGAGATGACGGTAGACAGGAGCATTCGACGCGGCTACAAATCTCTTCCGGAGCACGTCAATCTTATGGACAAATCGATGAAAAGAAAAATAATTGTTGATAAAATGGATGACAGCTCCAAGCAAGTGCTTGCAGATTTTCTTCAAAAGCACGACAAAGGATTTTGGGACCGATCAACAGATGAGTTAAAAGATCAACTCTTACAAAAGTAAAGTAAGAATTTTCTGTGAAAATATACTCAAATAAGATGGACATATACTCTCAAATTTGATATATATATTCTAATAGCTGGTTTTACACCAGACCATGGAGAGCTTCGGGCTGAATCTAAGCCCGGGGTTTTTCATTTATGGATCTTGCGGATATAACGATAATTATACTCAAATAAACAGAGTCACTTGATCCGTCGTCGATCAAGTGACTCTTAATTTGTTAACCGGCTCCCAGCCACTTTTCCCACCATTTTGGCCGCTTATTTTCTTTCTCAGCTGGTTGTACATTTTTTTCTTTCTTCTTCATCTCACCATTACCATAGCATACACCCGTCGGTTCGGTTCCTTTTACAAAATAGGTAAAGTGTTTATTGGCACAGCCAGGACCTGCTTCGAAGCCGGTCTTGGGATCGATATATATTCCTGACACGCCTGCAGGCGGTTTGAAAAAAGCTTCTGGTTCGTTTTCCAATGCTTTTTCCATAAAGCCGGCCCAAATCTGCTTGCTGTAGCTTTTTTCAGCAACAGAGTCGATCGTGTAGGTTTTATCATAGCCGGTCCACACGCCGGAAACCAGTCCTGGATAAAAGCCGATCATCCAGCTGTCTGTTTCTGTCGTGCCGGATTTCCCGGCATAGGTGCGGGTCAATTGATCAGAAATCGTACGACCTGTCACCGAAGTATAGCTGTTTAAGGCTTGGTCGAACATTCCCGTCATCATGCTTGCGGTGACAAATGCCGCCTTTTTATCGAGAATCTGTCCGTCGCTGTTCGACTCTTCATAAAGTACATTGCCTGAGGCGTCAGTCACCTTCTTGATAAATACCGGAGTAATTTCCCTGCCGCCATTTGCAAGAATGCCGTAAGCGTTAATCATTTCAATCGGTTTTATGGGCGACGTCCCTAGCGCCAGAGAAGGAACCTCAGCGAGCTCATCCTTTATTCCCAGTTGCCTTGCTGTCTGAATGAGCTGATCCATCCCGAGAAATAAATGCGTTTTTACAGCAAATATATTATCCGACAAGGCAAGAGCTTGAAGAAGCGTAATGTTGCCATTCGCATAATAACCATTGTAATTAGCGGGTGAATAGGCTTTTCCGCCGGGCTCAATCGTAAATGTAGTAGCCTCGCTTTTCATTAGGGTTGATGGAGAAAACCCGTGCTTGATTGCATTGTAATAGAGAAGGGGCTTCATCGTTGAACCTGGCTGCCGTTTTGCTTGTGTCACTCGATTGAAAGGGCTTTTCTCATAATCAACACCCCCGACTAATGCAAGCACGTGGCCATTCCCGGGATTCATTGCGGCAAATCCAACCTGGATTTTTGACGTGTTATCAATACGGCGGTTAATCTCTTGTTCGGCAATTTCTTGCATGCGAGGATCGAGTGTTGTATATACGTGTAAACCGCCAGTCTCTATTTCTTCTTTCGATAGCTTCAGGGTATGCTCCAGTTCTTTCAATACCGCATCATAAAAATAAGGGGCTGGTTTTTTTGGCATATCACTATCTTTCAGTTGACGTATAGACAGGGTTCGCCCACGCAATGTGCTTTCTTCTTTTTCAGAGATAAAATTTTGCTCTTCCATCATATGAAGTACAGTTTGCTGTCTTTCAATTGCTTTATCTCTATTGATATACGGTGAATAGATGCTCGGTCCTTTTGGGATGCCTGCTAACATTGCCGCTTCTTCAATATTCAAATCCTTAGCTGGCTTATCAAAATAAAACCACGAGGCTGCCTCCACGCCGTAAGCTCCGTGCCCGTAATAAATCGTGTTTAAATAGCCCTCCAGAATTTCTTCCTTTGAGTAATTTTGTTCAAGGCGTATCGTATAAAAAGCTTCGTTCAGCTTTCTTTTCCAGGTTTTATCATGATCCAAATATAAGTTTCTGGCATACTGCTGGGTGATTGTGCTTGCCCCCTGCACCATCGCCAATGCTTTAAAGTCTGCAAAGGCAGCTCCGGCGATCCGTTTGATATCAAAGCCGTGATGATCAAAAAAATGCCGGTCTTCTACGGCAACAGTCGCATTGATGATTGCAGGGCTCATTTCATCGAGGGAAACCCAATACCTTTTTTCGCCGTGATGGGTTTCGCCAAGCTTAGCTCCGTCATTTGCATAAAGAATGGTAGACTGATTCACCTTTACCGACGGAGGTCCCTGCCACTTCGCAACGAGAATGACACTTAATAGAATCGTTGAAAGAATGGCTAAAGCAAATAGACAGATGAAAAAGCAAGCGCGCAAAGTTTTCATCGTCATTCTAAGGCGTTTATTTGCCATCATATCCAATGCCTTCACCCCCTACCTGGTTTATCTTTATTTAGTATGTGGAAAGTAAGGGGCATCTAAACATAAAAAGAGCTGAAAAATCATTTAGTGCGCTTCATCTTTACAATTTTTCCGGCTTACACTATACTTTTTCCTTGGGCAAAAGATGAAATTAATAGAATCTAAAATCCATAAAGTGAACCTCAATCAGCGAGGGTCTTACTGCCCGTTAATACGGGATAAATATCAAATGACTGAAAGGGAGTAAATGAATGAGCGAACTATGGTATACAGAAAAGCAGACGAAAAACTTCGGCATCACAATGAAGGTCAAACAAACCCTCCATCGTGAACAGACCGATTATCAGCTGCTGGAAATGGTAGAAACAGAAGAATTCGGGAACATGTTGTTTCTTGACGGGATGGTTATGACATCAGAAAAAGACGAGTTTGTTTATCATGAAATGGTTGCACACGTGCCGCTCTTCACCCATCCAAATCCTGAAAATGTTCTAGTAGTAGGTGGCGGTGACGGTGGAGTTATCCGCGAAATACTAAAGCATCCACAAGTAAAAAAAGCAACATTGGTGGATATCGATGGAAAAGTGATCGAATACAGCAAAAAATTTCTGCCATCCATTGCCGGTAAACTTGAGGATGAGCGGGTAGAAGTGCTGGTTGATGATGGCTTTATGCATATCGCTAAGGCTGAGAACGAGTATGATGTAATCATGGTCGATTCAACGGAGCCTGTAGGGCCTGCCGTTAACCTTTTTTCAAAAGGGTTTTATTCCGGAATATCAAATGCGCTAAAAGAAGACGGCATTTTTGTCGCGCAAACAGACAATCCATGGTTCACTCCAGATTTAATCACAAATGTCCAGCGTGATGTCCGTGAAATCTTCCCGATTACTAAGCTTTATCTTGCAAACATACCGACGTATCCGAGCGGTTTGTGGACATTTACAATCGGTTCAAAAAAATACGATCCGTTAGCTGTTGAAGACGACCGCTTTTTTGATATCGATACAAAGTATTATACGAAAGAAATTCACAAGGCAGCCTTCGTGCTTCCGAAATTTGTGAGTGATCTGACGAAATAGCTTAAAATGTAGAATTCACTAAATGTTAGTGGATTCTTTTTTTGAATGATAAATGAAAAAATAGAAATGCTAAGGAGGGATTTTCATGGCTTTATATTGTGAAGGAGGAAGTTGATGGCTAGTGAAGGGAAGTTTAAGAAAACCATCTCATTATTTGATCTGATTCTTATTGGACTGGGAGCAATTTTTGGTTCAGCTTGGTTGTTTGCCGTTAGCAATGTCGCTTCTAAAGCAGGGCCGATCGGTAGTTTATCCTGGATCATAGGAGGAATAATCGTACTATTAATCGGTTTTATTTATGCCCAGCTCGGTGCAGCCATACCTAGAACCGGGGGAATATTACGCTATCCGGTGTATTCTCACGGGCCATTGGTCGGTTACCTTATCTCTTTTATTACTATCGTTGCTTACACGAGCTTGATTTCTATCGAAGTGACAGCAGTCAGGCAGTATATCGCGTATTGGTTTCCGAATCTGACAGTGGAGGGTTCAGAGTCGCCGACAATATTGGGCTGGTTTGTCCAATTTGGGCTGCTTTGTTTATTTTTTCTCCTCAATTATTGGAGTGTAAAAACTTTTGCCAAGTCCAATATTATTATTTCTATTTTTAAATATTTTGTCCCGCTTACAATTATCGTTGTCCTTCTATTTCATTTTAAATCTGCCAATTTAACAGCAGCTGGGTTTGCACCTTTTGGATTCCAAGGCATACAGGCGGCGATTTCTACAGGCGGAGTTATGTTTGCCTATCTGGGGCTTCATCCTATTGTATCTGTCGCAAGTGAAGTGAAGAATCCGCAGCGAAACATTCCGATTGCCTTGATCGTTTGTATTGTCCTGGCTGCCGCGATCTATACTACTCTGCAATTGCTGTTTATCGGAAGTATACCAACCGATATGCTGAATAATGGGTGGGAAAACATTCAAAGTGAATTTCCGCTTCCTTTCAAAGATATTGCAGTTATGCTTGGATTGGGTTGGCTTGCTACTCTAGTCGTAATGGATGCCATTCTATCTCCGGGAGGAAACGGCAATATTTTTATGAATACAACAGCACGTTTAGTATACGCGTGGTCGCATACCGGGACTCTGTTTAATGTTTTTTCTAAGGTACATAAAGAAACGGGTATTCCCCGTGCTTCGCTATGGTTATCCTTTGGCATGTCAGTTTTTTGGACGCTGCCTTTTCCGTCCTGGAACGCGCTTGTTAATGTCTGCTCCGTTGCCTTGATTCTCTCATATGCGGTGGCTCCAATCTCGTCTGCTGCGTTCGAAGTAAATGCAAAAGACCTTAAGAAGCCATTTAATTTAAAAGGAATGAGTGTGATCGCGCCTATTTCATTTATTTTTGCCACTTACATTGTCTATTGGTCAGGCTGGGGTACGATCTCCTGGCTGTTGGGGTCTCAGCTCGTTATGTACGTCATTTATTTGGCTTTCTCAAAATATGTCCCAAAAGAAGAGGTCAGCTTAGCCCAGCAGTTGAAATCATCTTGGTGGATCGTGGCCTACTATTGCATGATGCTTGTGATATCCTATTTTGGCAGCTTTGGAGGAGGACTCGGGCTATTGAGTAATCCGGTTGATCTCCTGGTTACTGCTGCGGGTGCTCTGGTGATTTACTACTGGGCAAAGTATACGGGCCTTCCAAAAGCAATCATTGACTCAGATCGAACTGAAAGTAGCTCCTTGGATGTTGAAAAATGATATACACGAATAGAATGCTATTTCTTTTTATGAATAGCATTCTTTTTGTTTTCTAGCTGGATTTTTGTTAAATTTTCTCAAATATTGCAAAGAAATTTAATGTTTTAAAATAATTTGTCATATGATCTTACTTAAAATACAAACATCGTCAAAATATATGTTACTGTATGCAAAAAGAATCGTACTGTTGGCGGTGTTGAATTCTGTTAAAAAAATTCAGAAATATCAAAACAGTGAAAAAGTACTAAAAGGAGGAACACATGTGATTAAAGAATGGCACGAGCAAGCAGAGGGAATGTTCCAACAAATGGTCGAATGGAGACGTCATTTACATAAAAATCCCGAGCTCTCCTTTCAAGAAGTTGAAACGCCAAAAATGATTGCCGGAATACTTGAAAGCTATGGTATTGAAGTTCAAACAGGTGTTGGAGGAAATGGAGTTGTCGGAAAAATATCTGGAGGAAAGCCGGGAAAAACGATTGCATTGCGCGCCGATTTTGATGCGCTCCCTATTCAAGACGAAAAAGAAGTGGAGTATAAGTCGGAAGTTCCGGGTGTGATGCATGCCTGCGGTCATGACGGACATACGGCAACCTTGCTTGCAGTAGCAAAAGTATTAAGCGAAAATAAGCACCTTCTTGCTGGTAATGTCGTGCTTATTCACCAGCATGCTGAAGAAGTATTCCCCGGTGGAGCCAAAAGCATGATCGACGACGGATGCTTGGATGGGGTGGATGTGGTCTTCGGCACTCACTTATCTTCACGAGCCCCGCTTGGAACGTTTTGTTATCGAAGTGGATATACAATGGCGTCAGCCGATTCCTTTGAAATAAAAATTATCGGGAAAGGCGGGCATGGTTCTTCGCCTCACGAAACAATTGACTCGATTGCTATCGGTGCTCAGCTGGTTAACCAGCTGCAGCATATCGTAAGCAGGCGGGTAGATCCACAAAAATCTGCTGTCGTTTCTGTCGGATCCTTCCATGCTGGCAATGCCAATAATGTAATTGCTGACTCTGCGGTTATTACGGGCACTGTCAGAACGTTTGATCAAGAGATTAGAGCCTTTGTTGAAGAAGAGCTTCGAAATATTGTCGACGGGGTGTGCAAGACGTTCCAGGCCGAATATGAGGTTATCTATAAAAATGGCTATCCTGCCGTTTACAATCATGAGGCGGAAGTCGAGGTGTTTAAAGAGGTGATTTCTTCTTCCGCAGGTGAAGAGACACTGGTAGAAACACCGCCGATTATGGGAGCAGAAGACTTTGCCTACTATTTGCTGAAAAAGCCGGGAATGTTTTATCACACAGGTGCCAGAAATGAAGATATCGGAGCGATCTATCCCCACCATCATCCGAAATTTGATTTTGATGAACGGGCGATGGTGCATGCTGCAAAATCTCTTTTGTCCCTTGTCTATCATTATTCTGCGGTCAAAACTGCCGAGTCGGTAGTCTAAGAAGCTGGCAAACAACCAATTGGAGGTGTGCAAGAGTGGCCCAACCATTTTTCAAAGTAGATAAATTAAAAACAGCATTTTCAACAGATAAAGGGGAAGTTGTATCGGTTGAAGAGGTTTCCTTTGCGCTTGAAAAGGGTGAAACACTTGGCATTGTTGGAGAATCAGGCTGCGGAAAGAGCGTTACCTCTTTGTCGATCATGCGTCTTTTGGGAAAGCATGGATATATAAAAGAAGGCTCAATTCAGTTAAATGGAATTGACATCCCCAAGCAGACAGAAGCGGATATGAGGCACATCCGCGGCAATGAAATCTCAATGATCTTCCAGGAGCCGATGACGTCGCTCAACCCTGTTTTCACGATTGGGAACCAGCTGATTGAATCGATCAGGCTTCATACGGACATGAACGCAAAAGCGGCGAGAGAATATGCGATTGAAATGCTGAAGAAAGTAAAAATTCCAAGGTCGGAGGAAATTATCGACCAGTATCCCCATGAGCTCTCAGGCGGTATGAGGCAAAGGGTCATGATCGCAATGGCCTTATCCTGTCAACCGAACCTTTTAATTGCCGACGAGCCTACAACTGCTTTGGATGTCACGATACAGGCGCAGATCCTGCAGCTAATGAAGGATTTACGGGAGGATTCCAAAACCGCCATCATTTTAATTACCCACGATCTAGGAGTCATTGCCGAAATGGCTGATAAAGTACTTGTTATGTATGCCGGTCAAGTGGTAGAGGAAGCGGATGTTTTCACATTATTTGATGATCCGAAGCATCCTTATACGAAAGGGCTGATGCAATCGATCCCACATCTGGAATCGGACAAGCATGAAAGGCTCTATTCGATACCTGGAACAGTTCCTACTCTTCAAAATATGCCGAAGGGATGCCGGTTTCATACGCGGTGCCCACTTGCAATGGAGAAATGCCTTGAGGAGAAGCCGCAGTTGGATTCCCTTGCCGGAAAAGAGGCGCATAAGGTCAGGTGCTGGTTGTATGAAGATCAGTTATACAGCGAGGCTGCTTTAGAATTGGAGGTGCGTGCATGAGTGTTTCGATGGCTGAGAAGAACATAATTGAAAAGCAAACGGACAAGCCGCTCATTGAAATTAAGCAGCTGAAAAAATACTATCCGATCAAAAAAGGGATTATATCGAGGACCGTTAGCCACGTCAAAGCAGTGGATGGATTGAATTTTGCTATTAATCCAGGTGAAACGTTGGCGCTGGTTGGCGAGTCCGGCTGCGGAAAATCGTCAACAGGTCGGACGATAGTTAAGCTGGAAGAGCCGACGGAAGGGCAAATCATTTTTCAAGGAAATGATTTATCGACACTTAAAGGAAATGACTTGCGAAAGGTACGCCTCAATCTGCAGATTATTTTTCAGGATCCTTATTCATCACTGAATCCGAGAAAAAGAGTGGGAGATTTGCTGGCTGAGCCGCTTTTGGCACACAAGCTGGCCGGCAAAGAGGAGGCAAACAAGAAAGTGGAGGAGATCCTTGAAATCGTCGGCCTTACGAAACTGCATAAAAATCGATATCCCCATGAGTTTTCAGGCGGGCAAAGGCAAAGAATCGGAATTGCCCGTGCGTTAATTCTGGAGCCTGATTTAATTGTGTGTGATGAACCAGTTTCCGCACTTGATGTTTCCATTCAAGCGCAAATCCTTAATTTGTTAAAGGATTTGCAGAAAAAATTCCGTTTAACCTATTTGTTTATTGCTCACGGATTAGGAGCAGTGAAATACATTAGTGATCGAATCGCCGTCATGTATCTTGGAAAAATTGTTGAAATCGGAAAAACGGAGGACATTTTTAAACATCCGAAGCATCCATATACGCAAGCGTTGTTAAACGCCTATCCAATCCCAAATCCACATTTGCGGGACCGGGAAAGAATTGTGCTTGAAGGAGATGTACCCAGTCCTGCGAATCCCCCGAAAGGATGCAGCTTTCACACAAGATGCCCAATCGCGAAGGACATTTGCCGACAGCAAACACCGAAGCTGCTTGGCAGCGATCAATCTGTTGCTTGCCATTTTCCGCTGCAAGGAGGTGTGAACTAATGTTCCAGTATATTGTGCGAAGGACGCTTATCGCAATCCCTGTTCTGCTAGGGGTAACGATCTTTAATTTTCTCATTGTAAACATGGCACCCGGCGATCCTGTCGAAATGTATATTAATCCTGATGCAACTGAGCAGGATATCCAAATCAAAAGGGAAGCCCTTGGCTTGAATGACCCTATTTATGTCCAATACTGGCACTGGCTGATCAATGTATTTAAAGGAGACTTTGGCAATTCCTTTACGACGTATGAACCGGTCATGGGTATGATTGCTGAAAGGATTGGCCCAACCCTTCTTCTGATGGGATTTTCTCTTGTTATTGCCTACTTAATTGCCATTCCGATCGGGATCATCAGTGCGACGAAGCAGTATTCATGGACAGATTATTTAACGACAACGTTCTCGTTTCTCGGTATCTCAATTCCGCATTTCTTTCTCGGTTTGGGAGCTATCTATGTTTTTGCATTAATTTTTCAGGTGCTGCCAACCGGAGGCATGAACACGTTAGGCGGCTCCGGCGGATTTATGGATACTTTTCTTCATATGCTGTTGCCGGGCCTTGTTCTGGGAACAGGCATCGCAGGAAGTATGGTCCGCTACGTCAGATCGAGCATGCTGGAGGTGCTGGGGCAGGATTATTTACGGACAGCCAGGGCCAAAGGAGTAAAAGAATTTGTTGTCACAAATAAACATGCGCTGAGAAACGCACTTATTCCAATTATTACAATTGTCGGTATGGACATCCCTTTATTGATCGGGGGAGCAGTTGTTACCGAACAAATCTTTCAATGGCCGGGGCTGGGCCAATTAACGATCCAATCCATTGGATCCCGGGACTATCCTACCCTGATGGCTGTCAATTTATTGGCTGCGTTCGCTGTATTATTCTCTAATTTACTGGCTGATGTTCTATATTCCGTAGCTGATCCGAGAATCAAATACAACTAACAGAAAGGAGTGCCTGCTGTGTCTTTGGCAAATCCAAAGGTCGATACAGAGATAAAATTGCCCGATGTGACGGAATCTTTAGGGAAAGAAGAAAGCAATCTGCGTGTCATTACGCGAAGGTTTTTTAAACATAAGCTGGCGGTTGTCGGACTTGTTATTTTTACATTGATTGTTCTTGTTGCTATATTTGCTCCGGTTCTGGCGCCACTTAGTCCCTATGCCGTACATGGGGAATTCGCAGCCTCTCCGTCAGCTGCCCATGTCTTGGGTACTGATCAAGTGGGAAGAGATTTATTAAGCAGGCTGATTTATGCTTCCAGAGTTTCTCTCTCAGTAGGGATTGGGGCTGTTGCGATTTATATCGTCATCGGAACTGTTCTTGGGGCAATTGCCGGCTACTTCGGCAAATGGGTGGACGCGGTAATTATGCGTTTAACAGATATTTTTATGTCATTTCCATACTTAATGGTCATTCTTGTATTGGTGAGTATCGTTGGCCCGAGCCTTTTTAACCTTATTGTCGTAATTGGGTTGCTTGGTTGGCCATCTGTCGCCCGCCTCGTCAGGGGGAGTGTACTGGCTGTGAAAGAAATGGATTATATTAAATCGGGTGTTGCTCTTGGCTACTCTGCACCTAAGATCGTGTTTCAGCACATTTTGCCGAACTGTCTGGCTCCGATACTGGTCAATGCGACGTTTGGAGTGGCGTCTGCTATTATTCTCGAAACATCATTAAGCTTTCTTGGTATGGGTGTGCAGCCGCCAACCGCAAGCTGGGGAAATATGCTGACGGAAGCACAGTCTCTCACAGTATTAGGAACTCAGCCCTGGCTTTGGATTCCGCCTGGTTTAATGATTGTACTATCCGTTCTATCGATTAATTTTATGGGCGACGGGCTGCGAGATGCCTTGGATCCAAAAAGCTTTAGATAATACATCAGTTTGTAATTACGGAGGGGAAAACCTATGAAGGCTTTAAAAAAAATTTATTGCAGCATCGCCATCTTATCTTTGATCGTGCTTGCAGCCTGCGGCGGCGGGGGAACGAACACCTCATCAAACAGTTCCGGAGGGCAAAGCATGTTTATCGGCATGGTCAATCCGCCTGTTACCTTTAATACGATTAATACAACAGATGTTGCCGGACAGTTTATCGAAAAATTTATGTTTGATACGTTTTTGGATATGGATGCGCCGCAAAGCTTTACGCCCAAGCTGGCGGAATCATTTGAAACAACCGATAATCAGAATTTCACAATTAAAATCCATCCAGATGCCAATTGGTCTGACGGGAAGCCAGTGACAGCAGATGATGCCATTTTTACTCTGAATCTTGTTGCGAATCCGAAAACAGAAACAAGCGTAGGTAACTACCTTACGATCATTGATGGATTAGACGCAAACGGAAAACTTGCTGAAGGGAAAACGGAAATCCCATCGGTGGTAAAAGTCGACGATAAGACGTTTACTTTTAAAACAAAAAATCCTGTCGATGAGAATTTAGTGAAAGAACAGCTCGGTTCAAAATTTATGATTTTGCCTAAACACGTGCTCGGTGATGTAAAACCGGAGGATCTATCGAAGGATCCATTTATGCAAAAACCGACGGTAACCAACGGCCCGTTTAAATTCACGCAGTATAAGAAAGATCAATATGTCGAATTTGAAGCAAATAAAGACTACTATAAAGGCGAGCCAAAGCTGAATAAAATGTTTGTGAAAATCATGCCTGCTGCAAATATAGTAGCGCAGCTGCAAACAGGTGAGCTTAGCATGAATGCTGCTGGCGGAATTGGAAAAATTGCCGCCCAAGATTTCGAAACGGTACAAAATCTCAGCAATGTTACGACCAAGTTCGATAAAACGTTTGGATACCAAACCATCATGTTTAATACCCAATCAGAAAATGTCGGCGATGCGAAAATCAGACAAGCGATTGCCTATGCAATTAATCGTCAGGCCATCGTGGACAAGCTGTTAAAAGGTCAAGGAGAAATTGTCGATGGACCGTACACATCCGTCAGCCCTTATCTAGATAAAGAATCTCAGAAGTACACGTATGATCCTGAAAAAGCAAAGCAGATGCTGCAAGACGCCGGCTGGGACTTTAATAAGCCGCTAAATATTATCGTACCTACAGGAAACAAAGTTCGAGAACAATCTGCCGATATTATCACCCAGGACTTGGAAGCGATCGGGTTAAAAGTGAAAACAACGACCTACGATTTCCCAACACTGCTGGCTACTGCGAAAAAAGGAGCCTATGATATCATGTTCATCGGCTTTACGAATACACTTGATCCAGATATTTCTACTATTTATAAAACCGGCGGTTCATCGAACTATCCAAAATACAGCAGTAAACAGACTGATGAATTACTAGAAGCAGGCAAAGCCGAGCCTGACGTAGAAAAACGAAAAAAAATCTATTCAGAGCTGCAAAAATTATGGAATGAGGACCTGCCTGTATTCACACTATACTCTGACAATGACTTTGCAGCAGTAAGCAAAAAAGTAGAAGAGGGAGAACCGAAAGTATTCGGCTTTCATAAAGATCTTCAAAATTGGTCGCTGACTGGAGCAAATTAAAACGAGCACCGGAAGTAATTTTCCGGTGCTTTTTGGATTTCAAGCCAAGCGTGCGATTATCAGGCAAGATCGCTCGTAAATAAGGTGGAATAGCGCATAACAGAGGAAAGATCGCGCATAACGAGGGAAAATCGCACATAAATGAGGGGAAATCGCGCATAACCGAGGGAAGACCGCGCATAACGAGGAAAGATCGCGCATAACCGAGGGAAGATCGCGCATAAACAAGATAGAATCGCGCATAAATGAGGGGAGATCATGCGAAATCCCAAACGATCTAGTATTTCTTATACAAGATCACAAAAAAATCCCGAAATCACAAATAACGGGACAAGATTGCCAAAAAAATCTCAAAATCGCAAATAAACAGGACAAGATCGCAAATAACACCTAAAAATCGCAAAAATCAGGTTCAAGATCACATTCAAGATCGCACAAACCTATTAAATCACGAGTACACAGAAAAGTTTGCACAAGCCCCCGTTGAAAATCTAAAATATATCAAAAAATACAAGCATACTGCTCATTTCGCCCTAGCCACCGAAAAGCCTCTTACCATTCCTGAAGAAAATTCAAAAGAACTGGTTTACAGCAATCAAACTTTTAAATTTTTCTTTTTTAACAAAGGCTCACAAACTCCTTTTACACCGGCCAGAGCTAACACAGCCAGTAATATCGTCTGCGGCCCGACATAAGCATCCGTTGGGTCAAAATATTCCTCCAGGGTATGGGCTCCTCCGGAATCTCCTCCGCCTCCCAGGGTAACTGCGGGAATACCGAGGTTGATCGGAACGTTGCTGTCTGTGCTGCTTGGCTGATCCAATTCCGGCTGATATCCCAAGCTTTCTGCAGAGGCAAGTGAGGCTTGGACGATCAAGCTGTCTTCGGGCTGGGTTCCGGCCGGTCGGTCGCCGACTAGCTTGCATTGAACAGAAATAGCATCTTGCGTCCAATGGGCGTTTTCTTCGTCCGCTGCTTGCTGGATATAACCTAAAATAACTTGTTCCAGCTTTGCTAATTCTTCTTGGGCAACGGATCTAATGTCTACTAGCATCGAGGCGTTTTGAGCAATCGTGTTGACTGAGGTTCCCCCATTTATGACCCCGACATTAAATGTCGTTTTCGGTTCCTTTGGCAGCTGAATAGAAGAAATATGATGAATCGCCCGCCCTAACGCATGAATGGCGCTTGCCGTTCCAAAGCTGCCGAAGCTGTGTCCGCCGGGTCCTGTAAACGTCACTTCGTATCTTCGGCTGCCGACACCTTGATAAACAACTCTGTCCGGAGTACCTGGCTCAATCGAAATAAAGCCGTCGATGTCGTTGCGATTTTGAAACAGAGCTTTTACACCATACAAATCACCAAGCCCTTCCTCGCCAACGGTAGCCCCGATCAGCAGGTCGCCCTCTGTTTCTATTTCCACATTCTGAAGCGCCCTGGTCAAGGTTAAAACAGCAGCCAGCCCCCTGCCGTCATCACTGATACCCGGCGCATATACCTTTCCGTCTTTTACAGCAGCTTTCACATCTGTCTCCGCAGGGAAAACGGTATCAAGGTGAGCGCAAATTACCAGTTTTGGACCATTTCCGGTTCCTGAGCGGAGGCCGAAGACATTCCCCGCCTCATCAGTTTCAATTTGTTGCAGCCCTAACTCTTTAAGCTTTTCGGCATACCTTTGGCCGCGGGCATCCTCGTAAAAAGTGGGGGCGGATATCTCGGTCAGTTCAATTTGATCAGTAGTCGTCCGATCGTTGTCTGCTTTCAGAAATTCCAAGCCTTTTTTCACTTTCAAATCATTCGAAAGATCTTCGAATACCGCTCGAATGTGGTTAGAAATAAATACCATAGTTAACTCTCCTTATCTGTAACAGTGCTTCTATTAAGTATATATTTTTTTCGACTTAACTGAAAGTTCTGATAAAATTATTTATGATAAACGGTAGAGGAAGTGTACAGATTCATGAGAGACAGAGGGTCTGCTGTTTTAATAGAAAACAACCAAGTCGCTTTAATCAAGCGAAAAAGAGAAGATTCAACTTATTATGTCTTTCCGGGAGGCGGAATCGAAAACGGAGAAACAGCTGAACGTAAAAATTACTGTGAAAGGCCTTCTGGCAAAAGTGAAGTTTATGGTATGCAATATTTTTTTCTCGCTGAAATCATTGGAGGTGATTTTGGCACTGGGCAGGGAAAGGAATTTTCCAATAAGAAAAGAGGCACTTATGAGCCGATGTGGATCGATATTCATTCTCTTTCTTCCATAGATATAAGGCCGCGGGAAGTTTCCGCGAGAATTCAAAGCTTGTTTGCATAAGGCAGGTTGAACTTTTTCCCGTGAATGATTATACTAGTCAAGTCATAGAGCAAACATGAAAAGGGAGTGCCGCAATGAATCGGGAGACACCCGTCAGCATTCATGTTCAATCGGTCGTAAACGAAGGAAAAGATACGGAGACGATTGAATTTCAGACGACAGGTCAATATTATTTAAAAAATAATAAAATTTATCTCGTTTATCATGAGGAACACGATTTAGGAAAAGTGAAAACAACGGTGAAAGCACACTCAGGTGAAGTGCTCATTATGAGGACCGGCGCGATCCGGATGAAGCAGCGGTTTTTGCCGGATGTTCATACGAGGACACTCTATAAAATGCCGTTTGGAGAGCTTGAACTGGGCGTGGAAACTAAAGAAATCGAAATTGGCTCCGGTACTATTCGACTTGTTTATGACATGCTTGTTGATCACGATCAGAGACATTTACATACATTGACTATCGCTTATAAGGAGGAGCAGGGATGAGTATTGTTGAAAAAATAAAAAATCAGCTGAAAGAAGAAATAAAAGCCGCTGTACTTAATGCAGGCTTGGCAGACGAAGCAGAAATCCCGGAGGTTGTTCTTGAAACACCGAAGGATAAAAGCCACGGCGACTACTCAACTAATATGGCGATGCAGCTTGCGCGTATTGCGAAAAAAGCGCCGCGGCAAATCGCTGATGAAGTCGTGTCTTCATTTGACAAGGAAAAAGCATCGATTGAAAAAATTGAAATTGCAGGACCGGGCTTTATTAATTTTCACATGAATAATCATTATTTAACAGAATTAATTCCTGCAGTGCTGGAGGCTGGCGAAGCTTACGGGGAATCAAACGTAGGCAAAGGCGAAAAGGTTCAGGTAGAGTTCGTCTCTGCCAATCCAACGGGAGATCTTCATTTAGGCCATGCGAGAGGTGCAGCAGTCGGAGATTCTCTTTGCAATACTCTTAAAAAAGCAGGCTATGACGTCAGCAGGGAATATTATATTAATGACGCAGGAAACCAAATCAACAATTTGGCGTTATCAGTCGATGCCCGTTACTTTCAGGCGCTGGGTCTTGAGAAAGACATGCCGGAGGACGGATACCACGGGGAAGATATTATCGAAATCGGAAAAAAAATAGCCGACGAATACGGTGACCGGTTTATTCATGAGGAAGAGATTGGGCGTTTGTCCTTCTTCCGCGAATATGGCTTGAAATACGAAATGGATAAACTGAAATCCGATCTCGAAGAATTTCGTGTGCCGTTCGATGTTTGGTATTCAGAAACCTCTTTATATGAAAATAAAAAAATCGACCAAGCACTAGAAATCTTAAAGGAAAAGGGCTTTATTTACGACGAGGATGGAGCTACGTGGTTTCGGTCAACTGACTTCGGTGATGACAAGAACCGGGTGCTCATTAAAAACGATGGCACCTACACGTATCTTTTGCCGGACATCGCCTACCATAAGGATAAATTAGACCGGGGATTTACCAAGCTAATCAATGTGTGGGGAGCTGACCACCACGGATATATTCCGAGGATGAACGCGGCAATCGAAGCAATGGGCTATCCGAAAGAGACGCTTGAAGTCGAAATCATCCAGCTCGTCCACCTCTATAAAAACGGAGAAAAAATGAAAATGAGCAAAAGAACCGGAAAAGCGGTTACGATGCGTGATTTAATCGAAGAGGTAGGCCTTGACGCTGTCCGGTACTTCTTCGCTATGCGGAGCGCTGATACACATATGGATTTTGATTTGGACCTTGCCGTGTCAAAATCCAACGAAAACCCTGTATACTATGCGCAATACGCTCATGCCAGAATTTGCAGCATGATAAGGCAGGGTGAAAGCCTCGGGATTCAAACAGAAGGCACTTTAGATCTGAAGGAAATTCATTCAGAAAAAGAATACGATCTGTTAAAGACGATTGGAAGCTTTCCTGAAATCGTGGCAGATGCTGCTGAAAAAAGAATTCCTCATCGCGTAACAAACTATATTTATGAGCTGGCGTCAGTACTGCACAGCTTCTATAACGCAGAAAAAGTGCTCGATCCTGAAAATGAAGAAAAGAGCCGGGCCCGTCTTGCCCTAATGAAGGCGACGCGTATTACATTGAAAAATGCATTGGAGCTGATCGGTGTATCAGCGCCGGAAAAAATGTACTCTTAATAAAAAATCTCCTTGCTGTTACAAGCAGCAAGGAGATTTTCTTGTAGAAGATGGAAACTGCCCATGCACCCTGCTAAACTAAAAGAAAGCGAAAGGAGGAACATAGGTGCAGAGAATAGAACGCGATCTTGGCAACGGTTTTCTGATCTCAACAGATAAACAAAAGCTGAATATTGAATTGATTCATACATTTTTAAGTGAGGAATCTTATTGGGCAAAAGATATTAAGAGAGAAGCTGTAGTGAAACTCATCTTGAATTCACCGTTATGCTACGGGATTTATGAAGCGTCAACAGGGAATCAAGCAGGGTTTGCCAGAGTTGTCACTGATTTTGTCAAATTCAGCTGGCTGGCGGATGTGTT
This sequence comes from Bacillus gobiensis, assembly GCF_001278705.1. Taxonomy (GTDB): domain Bacteria; phylum Bacillota; class Bacilli; order Bacillales; family Bacillaceae; genus Bacillus; species Bacillus gobiensis. The sequence goes on along the minus strand of NZ_CP012600.1, from coordinate 3,022,055 downwards.
TGTTCTGCCCGAATACCGGGGACACTCACTGGGGAAAAAACTGATTCAAAAGATTGTCAGCCATCCAGAGCTTGAAGGATGCCGCTTTATGCTGGCAACGAAGGATGCGCACGGTCTTTACGAAAAATATGGTTTTTCTTCTTTAGAGAATTCTGAAGATTTCCTAATGAGGCCCATGGATATGAAGATTGTCGAAAAGGCACTGTAAACAAGAAAAAGGCTGAGTTACAAGTCTCAGCCTTTTAATAGGGCGTTATTACTCCAAAGTTTCTCAAATCGATTAACGATATGTTTAGCTTCTTTTCCTTCAATCACGATGACGTACTCTGAATCCGGATTTATCATTCTGTACGTTTCGAAATCTATTATATCTTTTATTTTCCCCATTGACTTTTTTGAGTAAATATAGATTTGATGGCTTACGTTTTGACAGGAGTGATAAAGTTCTATCATATTTCTTAGGGTCATTTTCTTCGCTGTAATTTTAAAAGATTTAATGTTTGACATATGTAGCCCCTCTCTCCTTATATATTTATTCCCCTATACCCTTATTTTCAAGCGGATAAACATTAACGTGCAAGAAAAGTCATTGACTGAATGACCATTCATTAATTATGATAAAGCTAAGCGTTAAAAACCTTGATCCGCAAAAAAGGGGGATGGGGCTATGAATGTTTGGAACTGGGTCAATGCAATTGCGTTCCTTATTGTAACCGCTTACTCAATTTATTTGTTCGTCTACGTCATTCGAACAAGGATTGCATACATTCAACTTGGCAAAAAGGAAGCATTTGACCAGCATTTTAAGGAACGGATGAAAAATATTTGGATTCAAGTTTTTGGCCAGAAAAAACTTTTGAAGGATAAAAAAAGCGGGCTGATCCATGTCGTATTTTTTTACGGTTTTATTCTCGTTCAATTTGGGGCTATCGATTTTATTGTAAAAGGCCTTATTCCGGGTAGTACTCTTCCTCTGGGAAGCTTATATCCAGGTTTCACTTTTTTTCAAGAGGTGGTAGCGTTTTTAATTCTCGCTGCTGTTGCCTGGGCGTTTCACAGAAGATATGTAGAGAAGCTTGTCCGCTTGAAAAGAGGTCTTAAACCTGGACTCGTACTTTTATTTATTGCCGGTTTAATGTTTACGGTTTTGCTTGGCAACGGGATGAATGCCATTTGGCATGGACACGGATTGACATGGAATGAACCGATTGCTTCTCTTTTTGCGCTTGCATTTGGAGCTGCAGGAATCGGGAAAACGGGGGCAGCCATCATTTTTTATCTGTCTTGGTGGGGGCATTTGCTTATTTTGCTCACTTTTCTTGTCTATGTACCCCAATCAAAGCATGCCCATTTAATCGCAGGACCCGTCAATGTTTTTATACAGCGCCTTTCAAATCCGGGAAAGCTTGAGAAAATTGATTTTGAGGATGAAACCAGCGAAAGCTTTGGCGTCGGAAAAATAGAGGATTTTCGCCAATCTCAGTTGATTGACCTTTATGCTTGTGTGGAATGCGGGAGATGCACAAATATGTGTCCTGCGACTGGTACAGGAAAAATGCTGTCACCGATGGATCTGATTTTGAAATTGCGGGATCATTTAACGAATACGGGGGCGGCCGTGACTTCCCAGCTTCCTTGGGTTCCTGCATATGCATTTAAGCATACTAAAGGAAATCAGCTTGCTATGGCAGGAGGAAGCAGCGGAACTCAAGAAGCAGCAGCGGCGGGAGATGACCATCCAAGCCTCATTGGCGGCGTCATAAAGGAAGAGGAAATCTGGGCATGCACGACATGCAGAAACTGCGAGGATCAATGTCCTGTGATGAATGAGCATGTAGATAAAATCATTGACTTGCGCCGCTACCTCGTTCTAACAGAAGGAAAAATGGATGCAGATGCCCAAAGGGCGATGACAAGTATCGAGAGGCAAGGAAATCCGTGGGGGCTAAACAGAAAAGAACGAGAACGATGGCGTGAGGCGAGTGAGGTTTACATTCCAACAGTCAAAGAACTGAGAAAAGATGAAAAATCATTTGACTATTTATTTTGGGTCGGCTCGATGGGTTCTTATGATAATCGAAGCCAAAAAATCGCATTGTCATTTACCCGGCTGATCCATGAGGCAGGTGTCTCGTTTGCTATCTTAGGCAATAAAGAAAAGAACTCAGGAGATACTCCCCGCCGCCTCGGCAATGAGTTTCTGTTCCAAGAACTTGCCGAAAAAAACATCCAGGAATTTGCGGAAAATGATATACAAAAAATCGTAACGATTGATCCCCATGCCTACAATCTATTTAAAAACGAATATCCCGACTTTGGTTTTAAGGGAGAGGTCTATCACCACACCGATCTTCTCGCCCAGCTATTAAAAGAAAAAAGGCTGAAGCCGGAATTTCAGGTAGAAGAAAGGGTCACCTTCCATGATTCATGCTACCTCGGCCGGTATAATAACGTTTATGATCCGCCTAGAGCGATACTCGCATCGATCCCTGGAATTGAGCTGGTCGAAATGGAAAGACACCGTGAAAACGGAATGTGCTGCGGAGCCGGTGGCGGCCTCATGTGGATGGAAGAGGAATCGGGAACTAGAATGAACGTCGCAAGAACCGAGCAAGCGTTAAAAACGAACCCATCTGTCATCAGCACGGGATGCCCGTACTGCCTTACGATGATGGGAGACGGTACGAAAGCCAAAGAAGCAGAAAGCCAAGTCGGAACCTATGACGTTGCCGAGCTACTGGAACGGTCTGTCTTTGGCTCTACGGGTTGAAGACTATGATAATAGGGGTCAAAGATCGCTGGATCGCTTATAAAAACAGAGAAGGTCTTTCGAAAACATTGACTTTAGATTGCGGTGAAAGTTGTCACTCCAGCCTTTGGAAGTGCGGTGGTCTATTCTGTGGGAAAATCACCCCGTGAATACGTGGTGATTTTTTAGCGAAAAAAAGAAAGAAAATTAACATGAATAATGGTGGCATAAACTGTATGGATTTGTTTATAATGAGTGGTATGGTTTATTGTAGGTACAAGAGCGCGAATTCAAGGTTCGCCTTATCAACAATAGTAAAAAGATAGATACATACATGTAATAGAAAGGGAGTGTCTGAATTGAGTTTAAATCAATACTCACAGGAGCAGCTTAAGGAAATGTCTTTAGTGGAAGTTGCTTTTGAAATTTTCTCAGACCAAAAAAAAGCAATTCCGTTTAAGGATTTGCTTAATGAGATTGCTTCTTTAACAGGCGTTAGAGAGGAAGAATTAGCTGACCGAGTAGCTCAGTTCTATACAGACTTAAATATCGATGGAAGATTTTTAGCCTTGTCTGACAACACGTGGGGACTTAGAAGCTGGTATCCTTATGATCAGCTTGATGAGGAAACTCAGCCTACAGTGAAAGCTAAAAAGAAGAAAGCCAAAAAAGTCATTGAAGAAGATTTGGACCTCGACGAATTTGAGGAAGTTGATGAGGATGACATTGATTTAGACGATGTCCCTGTTGATGCCGTAGATGACGACGATGATGACGACGATTTTGATGAAGATGAAGATTTAGATGATGATCTTCTTGAAGATGAAGACTTCGACGAAGACGATGAAGATTTTCTCGAAGACGATGAAGAAGACGGAGATGACGACGAAGATTTAGACGGAAAATAACAGTCTTGACTTTCAAAGTCGAACTAGGTAGTATGTATTTTGGGCACTTCAAAAAAGAAGACGAACTGAACGTATAATATGCTCCCTTTCAAAAAAATGAAAGGGAGCTTTCTATTTTTCTAAGGTTAAGGGAACACTCCCTTTAAAAACCAGTATCGTTTTTACATTATAATCGTGGGGTTATGAAGCCGCCGCGAATCCAAAGTTTCACTTTGATGACAAGGAAGGAGCACTATTTAATGACAAAATATATTTTCGTAACTGGCGGTGTTGTTTCCTCGCTGGGAAAAGGGATTACAGCTGCCTCACTTGGAAGGCTGCTAAAAAACAGAGGGCTGAATGTTACCATCCAAAAATTTGACCCTTATATCAATGTGGACCCGGGCACAATGAGTCCATATCAACACGGAGAGGTTTTTGTTACAGATGATGGTGCTGAGACCGATCTTGACTTAGGTCATTATGAGCGATTTATTGATATTAACTTAAATAAATTCAGCAATGTAACGACTGGGAAAATTTATTCTACCGTATTGAAAAAAGAACGAAGGGGAGATTACCTTGGCGGCACAGTGCAGGTAATCCCTCATATTACCAATGAAATTAAAGAACGTGTTTACCGTTCAGGCAAAGAAACGAATGCGGATGTAGTTATTACAGAAATTGGCGGTACTGTAGGGGATATTGAATCTCTTCCATTCCTTGAAGCGATTCGCCAAATGAAAAGCGATATCGGACGAGAGAATGTCATGTATATCCACTGTACATTAGTTCCATATATTAAAGCAGCGGGCGAAATGAAAACTAAGCCGACACAGCACAGTGTAAAGGAATTAAGAAGCCTCGGCATTCAGCCGAATGTCATAGTTGTAAGAACAGAAATGGCAATTTCACAGGAAATGAAAGACAAAATCGCGCTATTCTGTGACATTGATCCAAAAGCTGTCATTGAATTAGAGGATGCTGAAACTCTTTATTCCATCCCGCTTGATCTTCAAAAGCAAGGTCTCGACATGTTGGTTTGCGAACAAATGAATTTAAATTGCAATGCGGCTGATATGACAGAATGGAAGCAGCTTGTGGAAAAAGTAAGCAATCTTTCGAAGACAGTTTCCATCGCACTGGTTGGAAAATATGTTGAATTGCAGGATGCATATATTTCAGTAGTGGAGTCTCTTCGTCATGCAGGCTATGTGTTTGATTCCGATGTTGAAATCAAATGGGTCAATGCTGAGAAATTAACAGCAGAGAATGTCGGGGAGCACCTTCAAGGAGCGGACGGTATTCTTGTACCAGGAGGATTTGGTGACCGCGGAATTGAAGGGAAAATCCACGCGGTGAAATTTGCACGTGAACGAAAAGTGCCTTTCTTTGGAATCTGTCTCGGTATGCAGGTTGCGTCTATTGAATACGCAAGAAATGTGTTGAATCTGGAAGGGGCACATTCAGCTGAAATTGATCCGCTGACTCCGTATCCAGTGATAGACCTTCTTCCTGAACAAAAGGATATTGAAGATTTAGGCGGCACTCTTCGCCTCGGAATTTATCCTTGTAAGCTGAAAGAAGGAACAAAAGCATTCGAAGCGTATCAAGACGAAGTGATTTATGAACGCCACCGCCATCGCTATGAATTCAACAATGAATTCAGACAAACCATGGAAGATAACGGGTTTATTTTCTCAGGTACTAGTCCAGATGGACGCCTTGTCGAAATCATCGAGCTTGAAGACCACCCTTGGTTCGTCGCATCCCAGTTCCATCCGGAATTCACATCAAGACCGACAAGGGCACAAGCCTTGTTTAGAGATTTCATAGCGGCATCAATTAAAGCGTCAGAAGAACAATAATAAAAAAAGTGACTCGGGCAAATGCCGTGAGTCACTTTTTTTTCTGTCTTACAAACCATGGAGTTCACCAGATCGATTCGCATGGGAATGGATAATTGCATAGATTTAAAATAAATTAAGAAAATTTAACCGTTCATTAAAATGATGAACCGAAATCGTAATAATGAAAGGATTTCGTTTTTTCTTACTTCCAGGCGGACAAATATTTCTTTCGGTATTTGCTATCTTCCTCCGATTCAATCAATGTCATTGCTATTTCCTTAATATGCTCATCATTGATTTCATCGTATAATTTTTTTAAACCTTCAATCATATCGTATCGAATCAAGGTATAATGTTTTTCGTTCATTCCATTTTTGAAGCGTTCAATAATATGATTGAGTACCATTTCTTTTTGTTCTGGCCCAGCTAAACCAACCTTCCAAATCGATTGTAAACTATGCCGGGCGGTGACAAATTTCGGATCCTTGGTCACTTCCCATAACGCTGGAAAATCGCAAAGCATCCGTTTATCCGGATCACTGATTGCTAAACCAGCAAGAAACTGTGCGGCCCTCGATCTCCTGTGATTATCGGGATCGGTCAGCCATTCTATTAATTGATCCCAAACTTCATAGGCCCAGTCTACTTTTCCTTTTGTGGCATCCATAATATTCTGAAAGGCTTCCAATTGTAGGCTTTTGTCCTTTGCTTCTAGATTTTCAAAATAAGATTTCGTTATACTATCCATCGTATCACCTTAAAATGATTAGTTATTATACTTTTTTTACTTGGGCTCTTTCAAAAAACGCAAGTTCCTTATAAAATCTACCCGCTTATAATCGCCTGGATCTGCAGCTGCTCGCACAAATTGTCAGCTCAGTAATCCTCATTCATACTCATCTAAAATTTCTTTTAACGTCAGCGCCAATGCATGATATACATAAAGTCCCGCCATTAACGACGGATATCCGATTCTTTCGCCGGTATCGTCAGGTACAAGCGGTTTTTTCAGCTTTGTGTCAATCCACACGTCGCAGTAATTTTCAAATGCTTCTCTGCCTTCTGTTGACACTGCGATGATGCCTGTTTCTTGTTCATGGAGACTGCGGACGAGGTCTAGTTCGTCTTGTTCTGTCGTTCCTTGGAGAAACATTAGCACTTTGTCCTGCGGTGTTATTTCTCCGATTTCTTCCGGGAACTCTTTGACATAGGGAAGGGTTTCCCTGCCATAAATCGCTTCCTTGGCGATCCCTGAGAATTCATTTTTTCCGTATATATAAACGGTATGTCCGCTGATAGCTGATTGGGCAAGCATTCTGGCTCCGTCTTCTATTGCTTCTTCTTCTTGGTCGTGAATTCTTTTAAATAGTCCAGAAAGCTGGGTCGTAAAAATTTTCAGCATGTCTTGCTGTCCCCTTTGCATAATAATATGATTTCATTATATCTCACCTTGCCATATAGAAAAATATCAGCAGAAATTGTCGGAAAGTTGCCGATTATAATTAAAGGAAATAAGAAGATGGAACAGAATAGTTTAAATAACGAATAAAGTGTAAAATTATGAAATTGGGGTGTAAAATATAATGAAGGAAAAAATTTTAATCGTTGACGACCAATATGGGATTAGAATTTTATTAAATGAAGTTTTTCATAAAGAAGGCTATGAAACTTTTCAGGCGGCCAATGGAATGCAAGCACTTGATGTAGTAAAAAACCATCGTCCCGACCTTGTGCTGCTTGATATGAAAATTCCTGGAATGGATGGAATCGAAATTTTGAAACGTATGAAGGTGATTGATGAAGATATTCGAGTGATCATCATGACAGCCTACGGGGAATTGGATATGATACAGGAATCAAAAGACCTCGGAGCTTTGACCCATTTTGCGAAACCGTTCGACATTGATGAGATAAGAGATGCAGTAAAAACATACCTCCCGCTGAAATCTAATGGTTCCTATTGAGGATATCTTCTCTCAATGTTGCCGAATGGATTAAAAATTGGTATCCTATAGATGGAGAAAAGCCATGCACGCTATCTAATTAGTTTACATATGACTTTTTTTAAGTCATGCTAGGATAAATAGCTTTTTTCTAAAAGGAAACTAGGCTACATAAGGAGGATTTTCGACATGCCTTTAGTATCTATGACGGAAATGTTGAATCAAGCAAAAGAAAAAGGTTATGCAGTTGGTCAATTCAACTTGAATAACCTAGAGTTTACACAGGCGATTCTTCAAGCTGCAGAAGCTGAAAAATCACCAGTAATCCTTGGTGTATCAGAGGGCGCCGGAAGATACATGGGAGGATTTAAAACGGTTGTTTCTATCGTTAAAGGGCTTATGGAAGACTACAACATCACAGTGCCTGTAGCTATTCACCTTGACCACGGTTCAAGCTTTGAATCTTGTGCAAAAGCGATCCATGCAGGCTTTACGTCTGTTATGATTGATGCATCTCACCATCCGTTTGAAGAGAATATTGCGATCACTTCTAAGGTTGTTGAGCTTGCCCACTTCCACGGTGTATCTGTAGAAGCTGAACTGGGCACAGTTGGCGGACAAGAAGATGATGTTATTGCGGAAGGCGTAATTTATGCCGATGCAAAAGAATGCCAGGAATTAGTTGAACGTACTGGAATCGATACTTTGGCTCCAGCGCTTGGCTCTGTGCATGGCCCGTACAAGGGAGAGCCAAATCTTGGATTCAAAGAAATGGAAGAGATTGGTGCTTCAACTGGACTTCCTCTAGTACTTCACGGAGGAACTGGAATTCCAACTGCAGATATCAAAAAAGCAATTTCTTACGGTACTGCAAAAATTAATGTGAATACAGAAAACCAAATTTCTTCTGCTAAAGCAGTTCGTGCTGTGTTGGCAGAAAAACCTAATGAATATGATCCACGTAAATACCTTGGACCGGCTCGCGAAGCTATTAAAGAAACGGTTATCGGTAAAATGCGTGAATTTGGTTCTTCTCAGCAGGCTTAATGGTATTGGCTAGTGCCTTTAACAGGCTGCTGGCCAATAAAACCGCCTGAATACATCAGGCGGTTTTATCGCAATTTGTTAGAAAGCGCAAACATAAAAGGAGGATGTAGTATGTTATTTTTTATTGATACCGCAAATATTGAAGATATTAAAGAAGCCCATGAGTTAGGTATTCTTGCCGGTGTAACCACTAATCCTAGTTTGGTAGCAAAAGAAAACGTATCATTCCACGACCGTCTGCGCGAAATAACAGATATTGTGTCAGGTTCAGTAAGTGCTGAAGTCATTTCTCTCGATGCAAACGAAATGATTGAAGAAGGAAAGGAACTTGTGAAAATTGCTCCGAATATCACAGTGAAAATTCCGATGACACCTGATGGCCTGAAAGCTGTTAAGGCTTTAACCGATCTTGGGATCAAAACAAATGTGACTTTAATCTTTAACGCCAATCAAGCGCTTTTGGCTGCAAGGGCAGGAGCGACCTATGTTTCTCCATTCCTTGGACGTCTAGATGATATTGGCCATGACGGGCTTGAATTGATTTCTGAAATAGCCCAAATATTTGAAATTCATAAACTCGATACGCAAATTATTGCTGCATCCATTCGCCATCCTCTTCATGTTACAGAGGCCGCTTTAAGAGGCGCTCATATTGGAACCATGGGATTAAAAGTTATTAAAAGCTTAACGAAGCATCCTCTTACAGATAAAGGGATTGAGCAATTTTTAGCGGATTGGAACAAAGAGCTTTCTTCGTAGGTTGAAAGAAGACAAGCGGGAGAATCCCCGCTTGTCAGATCTTCCTATAGGATGCTGGAAACTACTGTGTTTCTAGTGAACCTCATAAAGCTTCGTAAATTCTTCAATAATCTTCGGAAAAATTGTATTCTTTCCTGTTGAATTGGATAGATTTTTGAAAGGCACATTTTTCTCCGCCGCTAATTCTTCCTAAAGGCGGGATTTCTATACTTCGACTAGTACGCCTTTGAATTCTTGCAAGAAATTCTACTCTTTAAAAAGTGACCTCTTCAGAAAGGGAGACGATTATGGAAAAGTTAAACATTGCAGGGGGCGAGCCTTTAAGAGGGTCTGTCCATATAAGCGGAGCGAAAAATAGCGCTGTTGCCCTTATTCCTGCAACGATTCTAGCGGATTCAACAGTCACCATTGAAGGTCTTCCGAAAATTTCCGATATTTTCATTTTGCGTGATTTGCTTCGGGAAATAGGAGGAAATGTCCATTTGGAAAAAGGAGAAATGGTCGTAGACCCAACTCCGATGATTAGTATGCCGTTGCCAAATGGAAAAGTAAAAAAACTGCGGGCATCCTATTACTTAATGGGAGCGATGCTAGGGCGGTTCAAAAAAGCCGTCATTGGTCTTCCTGGAGGCTGCCATCTTGGACCTCGTCCGATCGATCAGCACATTAAGGGCTTTGAAGCACTCGGTGCAGAAGTCACCAATGAGCAAGGGGCGATCTATCTAAGAGCCGAGAAGCTGGTAGGGGCCCGGATTTATCTCGATGTCGTCAGTGTAGGTGCAACGATTAATATCATGCTTGCAGCTGTCATGGCAGAAGGAAAAACGATCATTGAAAACGCAGCAAAAGAGCCTGAAATTATTGATGTTGCAACACTTTTAGCGAATATGGGAGCAAAAATTAAAGGTGCCGGGACAGACGTCATAAGGATTGAGGGAGTAAAATCTCTTCATGGCTGCCGACACGCGATTATTCCTGATAGGATTGAAGCGGGTACTTTTATGATTGCCGGCGCAGCGATGGGCAAAGAGGTTCTCATTGATAATGTGATTCCAACACACTTGGAATCACTCATTGCCAAGATTCGTGAAATGGGGATTCGAATCGAGACGAGCAATGATCAGGTCCTGGTAATTGGAGGGCAAAAGGAAATCAAGCCTGTCGATATAAAGACACTCGTTTATCCGGGCTTTCCGACTGACCTTCAACAGCCGATGACGGCTCTGCTCACAAAGGCCAGAGGCACAAGCGTCGTCACGGATACCGTCTACTCCGCACGTTTTAAGCATGTTGACGAGTTAAGGAGAATGGGCTCCGACATCAAAGTGGAAGGTAGATCAGCAATCATTACCGGCACAAAGAGCTTGCAAAGTGCAAAGGTAAAGGCAAGCGACCTCAGGGCCGGAGCGTGCCTTGTTGTCGCAGGCCTTATCGCAGACGGCGTAACCGAAATCACTGGCCTTGAGCATATCGACAGAGGCTACAGCAATTTGGAGGAGAAGCTGACCAGACTTGGCGCTGCCGTTTGGAGAGAGAAACTTTCTCAAGAGGAAATAGAACAGCTGCAAAATTCGTAGCATCAAAAAAAGCAAACAAAGGGGAACGATAACAATGGAGAGAAGTTTATCAATGGAATTGGTACGTGTGACGGAAGCTGCTGCTTTAGCTTCTGCGAGATGGATGGGGCGCGGAAAAAAAGATGAAGCTGATGATGCAGCAACAAGTGCAATGAGAGATGTATTTGATACCATTCCAATGAAAGGGACAGTCGTTATTGGCGAAGGGGAAATGGACGAGGCGCCAATGCTTTATATCGGGGAAAAGCTTGGAAACGGGTACGGCCCCCGTCTGGATGTAGCGGTAGACCCTCTTGAAGGGACCAATATTGTTGCCAGCGGCGGCTGGAATGCCCTTGCGGTAATTGCCGTTGCTGACCATGGAAATCTGCTGAATGCACCGGATATGTATATGGATAAGATTGCTGTAGGTCCGGAAGCCGTAGGTCTCATTGATATTGAAGCGCCTGTGATTGATAATTTAAAGGCAGTTGCGAAAGCAAAAAATAAGGATATTGAAGATGTCGTAGCAACGATTTTATATCGTGAGCGTCATGAAAAGATTATTTCTGAGCTTAGAGAGGCCGGCGCCAGAATAAAGCTGATCAACGACGGTGATGTCGCTGGCGCCATTAACACCGCTTTTGACCATACCGGCGTTGACATCTTGTTTGGCTCTGGCGGAGCGCCTGAAGGAGTATTGTCAGCCGTTGCCTTAAAGGCTCTCGGAGGAGAAATTCAAGGCAAGCTCCTGCCGCAAAGCGAGGAAGAACTAAAAAGATGTGCAGCAATGGGCATCGATGTTAACAGAGTCCTTCGGATGGAAGACCTGGTTAAAGGTGATGACGCCATTTTTGCAGGAACCGGCGTTACTGACGGAGAGCTGCTTAAAGGTGTGCAATTTAAAGGAAGCGTTGGAACAACTCACAGTGTAGTTATGCGTGCAAAATCAGGTACCGTCCGTTTTGTAGACGGCCAGCACAGCCTGAAGAAAAAACCCAACCTCGTAATTCGTCCATAATCGAAAGGATTTTCTTCATCAAAAGAAAAAGCGGGACCATCCTGCTTTTTCTTTTAACAAGCAAAAGACATCTCTATCATTTTGATGTCAAAAAGGAATTACGCTTGAATATTCTTTTAAAATAGGGTAAAACTAAGAGGTACTGCTATTTTCTGCGTATCCTGCTTCTTTTTAGTCAGGGCAAATCTATTTTCCCTGCCGCAAAACTTTTATGTCTTCACATGAACCAGCCCGGAATTTTTCATTCCCTTCAGTCTATACACTCAGTATTTAAATCCTATTGCCTTAATCCCTTTAAGGACAGACGTGTAATGTAAGAAGAAGCTGATTTATCTTGTGATATATTTCAATAATGCAAATGGTTTATGAAAGTAGAAAGCGTACACATTATGATTAGAAAAGTGTGGTGTTCTTATGAAAGTTGTATCTATTTCAACTTTAGAAAATATGAAATTAAAAGAGCTGTATGAATTGGCGAGACATTATAAAATCTCCTATTACAGCAAACTGACAAAAAAAGAACTGATTTTTGCTATCCTAAAGGCAAATGCAGAGCAGGAAGACTTGCTCTTTATGGAAGGCGTACTGGAAATTATCCAATCAGAAGGCTTCGGTTTCCTCCGCCCGATTAACTATTCACCAAGCTCAGAGGATATCTACATTTCTGCTTCGCAAATCCGTCGTTTTGACTTAAGAAATGGGGACAAGGTCTCCGGAAAAGTACGTCCGCCGAAAGAAAATGAACGGTACTACGGTTTGCTTCACGTGGAAGCTGTCAATGGCGATGATCCTGAAACTGCGAAAGAACGTGTTCACTTCCCGGCTCTGACCCCTCTATATCCAGATAGACAAATGAATCTGGAGACGAAGCCTCATGGGCTGTCAACGAGAATAATGGACATTATTTCTCCTGTTGGTTTTGGGCAGCGCGGACTGATTGTTGCTCCGCCAAAAGCCGGAAAAACGATGTTGCTAAAAGAAATTGCAAACAGCATAACAACCAATCAGCCGGAAGCTGAGCTTATTGTTCTGTTAATTGATGAGAGACCTGAGGAGGTAACGGATATTGAGCGTTCCGTCGATGGTGATGTCGTAAGCTCTACCTTTGATGAGGTTCCGGAAAACCATATTAAAGTGGCAGAGCTTGTTTTAGAGCGCGCCATGAGGCTTGTGGAGCATAAAAAGGACGTTATCATCCTAATGGACAGCATTACCCGGCTTGCCCGTGCATATAATCTCGTCATTCCTCCGAGCGGCAGAACTCTTTCCGGAGGGATTGACCCCGCGGCCTTCCACAGACCAAAACGCTTTTTTGGAGCTGCGAGAAATATCGAAGAAGGCGGCAGCTTAACCATTCTAGCTACAGCTTTAGTCGATACGGGTTCACGTATGGATGATGTGATTTATGAAGAATTTAAGGGAACGGGAAATATGGAGCTTCATTTGGATCGTGCTCTAGCGGAAAGAAGAATATTCCCGGCAATCGACATCAGAAGATCTGGTACTCGAAAAGAAGAACTTCTTGTGCCGAAAGAGCATCTTGACCGCCTTTGGGCTTTACGGAAAACGATGTCCGATTCTCCGGATTTTGCCGAGAAATTTATGAGGAAAATAAAGAAAACCAAAACCAATCAGGAATTTTACGATTTGTTGACTCAAGAGTGGAAGCAGGCAAATATGACTCCTGCTACAAGAAGATAATAATGTATTGAAATTATCTTCTGATTCTGATAAGATGACTTTATGTGCTTTCCGAATGATATTGATTTTGGAAAAGTAACTCTGTTTCCGGAAAGGATTCAGGGCGGAAGGAGATGACTATCTATGAAAACGGGAATCCATCCTAATTTCAATAGAGCGACTGTGAAATGTGCTTGTGGAAACGAATTTGAAACAGGTTCAGTAAAAAACGAGGTGCGCGTTGAGGTTTGTTCTGAATGCCATCCATTCTATACTGGCCGTCAAAAATTTGCTTCTGCTGATGGTCGCGTTGATCGTTTCAATAAAAAATACGGACTTAAGTAATTTTTGGATATTAAAAGTAGGCAAGCATTGTTCTTGCCTGCTTTTTTTGTCGTTAGACCTTATAAGGATCAAGCCCTGTCCTTTTAATCTTATCCTCGTTTTTCATAAAATAGTGCTATGAAATGGGAAAAATAGGAGAATATATAGGGGGATATTCATTCTTTTGTTTTATTACCTCTATGATTCCATTTATAATGAATATGGAACCAAAAAAGAATTGCAAGGAGTAATATATGGCACAGTTATTTTTTAAATACGGGGCAATGAACAGCGGAAAATCGATCGAAATATTAAAAGTAGCACATAATTATGAAGAGCAAAATAAAACCGTATTAATTTTTACATCCGGAATCGATACAAGAGACAAGATCGGTTACGTCTCTAGCCGGATCGGATTTAGTAGAGAAGCGATCCCGATTTTTGACGAGACCAATATTTATAATATCGTCCAGGAATACGAGCCAAAGCCGCATTGCGTACTCGTAGATGAGGTGCAATTTCTTAGAAAAGAACATGTGTTGGAATTGGCGAAAATTGTAGATGAACTAAATATCCCTGTGATGGGCTTTGGTTTAAAAAATGATTTTCAAAATGAACTGTTCGAAGGAAGCAAGTATTTATTACTATACGCGGACAAGATTGAAGAAATGAAAACCATTTGCTGGTTTTGCGAACGAAAGGCTATTATGAATTTACGGGTTGATAATGGAAAGCCTGTATACACCGGTGACCAAATCCAAATCGGAGGGCATGAATCCTATTACCCTGTATGCCGCAAATGCCATGCTAATCCGCCATTATAATCAAGCCATCTGAAGCTTTTTTCAGGTGTTTTTTTTCGAAAACACCGTCGATTTCGAGAGCATTAACCCGATAAATAGAATCCGTTGATTGTAATAAATTTTTTATATTTAATTTGAGTTCAATTAAAGGTTAATCATTTAAAACAAAGTTCGATTATTGAAAATAAAGATTGATGAAAATAACCCCTGATATAGGGAGGATTTCTTATGATATATGATAATCAAAATAAAACAATTACCACTAAACGGCTGATACTAAGACTGTTTCAAAAATCTGATGCAGGAGCTGTTACTAAACTTTGTAATAATTATAACCTTTATAAAAATACATTGTATCTACCTTATCCATACTCTATAGAGGATGCTTTTTCGTGGATTGAACATCATCTTGGTAATTTTAATGCAAATAAATTATATGAATTTGCTATAACGGATAAGGAAAGTGGAGAATTATATGGAGCTATAGCGCTATCTAATAACCAAAAATTTAATAATGGTGAAATAGCCTATTGGATTGGTGAAGATTTTTGGGGAAATGGATATGCTACAGAGGCAGCGCAAGCTATATTACAATTTGCATTTGATGAAAAGCAATACCATAAAGTATTTGCTCGTTACTTTGATTCAAATCCTGCTTCAGGGAGAGTTTTGCAAAAATTAGGCATGAAAAAAGAAGGGATATTAATTGACCATGTGAAGAAAGAAAATCGATATGAAGATCTAATATATTGTGGAATTATTAACCCGATAGGATTATAGTTCTTATAAAGGAACAACTCCTAATTCGCATCAATTATCTAGCAAATAATAAACAAGCAATATTGGGATATTCCATGATTTACAATTCATTTCGGTTCTGTTTTCGAGTGCAAGGGTAGATTTTACATAAAAGAAAAAGGGAATACGCACAACGAAAACCGTCTTAAGCTTGCTTAAGACGGTAAGGGGAGACATAATCATAAAGCAATATTTTATTATACGATGTTACTGTGATTGAGCGCTTATAATTTATTCTCTATCGGAATTGCAACAGGAGTCCGAGCTTTTTGAGTGATCATATTCATCGTGGAGGCGCCACCATTTATAGGGCGGGGTTTGCGGCCATCCCTCAGGTGAATCTTCCCAACCCTCCTGCCGGCCGAGTGCTGTCAGATCGAGGTATTGGAAGTTAGGGTTCAGCCATTCGGTGCCGTCTAAGGTATAGTAGGTACGGAAGATGCTGTCGCCATCACGGAGAAAAACGCTCAAACCCGGCACCTCGCCATTATCTGTAGTTTTCTCGAAATCATAGTTAAAGTCGCTGCCAAACGAGGAGAACCACGGTACGGTCCAGCCCATGCGCGCCTTGAACGGCTCAATCTTGGACAGCGGCGCACGGGAAACGAGGACCAAGGAGGTGTCGCGGGCGTACAAATGAGCAAGATGGCCGATTCCGTCGACCAGCATTGAACAGCCAACGCAACCCTTGTCCCAGCTTGGGTCGAACATATAGTGGTAGACGATGAGTTGGCGTCGTCCTTCGAATAGTTCAAGCAAGCTCTTTGTGCCGTCCGGGCCCTCGAAGATGTAATCCTTGTCGTTCTGGACCATTGGAAGCCTGCGGCGTTCTGCGGCCAACGCGTGCAATTCATGGGTGAGTTCCTTCTCCTTGACATGCAGCTTTTCGAGAGCATCATGCCATTCTTCCTGTGACACAATTTTCGGCTGTTGAGCAATTTTTTCATTATTTTTCATATAGATCCTGCTCCTTTCTGTTTCTTAAAAATTTGCTTTTGTAAGTTCTATAATCCAGAGTGTTCAATGACACGCTTCATCTCTTCAATTTTCCCTATATGAATCGCCTCATGAACGATCACAAAACCTGTTATTTCTCCAAACGTTTTATGTCCGAGAAAAGGTGTTTCGAATGCATCATTTAATCGCTCAGAAGGAAGCTGTTGAAGGTGAACCGGCTGATCCTTCAACTTTGTGATTAGCTCGTCTAAACTGGGTGCTTCCGCTTTCCAATCAGTTGGCTGAGTACCAGTGGCAAATAATTCGACATAGTGTGCTGGAAGATGGATGGTATTGTCGGAGATACCGAACATTAATTGGTCTGTAACGGTTAATACATGCCCGATATGCCATTGAATCGTGTTGTTAAAACCGTCTGGCTGCACTTTTGCTTTTTCCTGCGAGACTGATTCTGCTGCTTCAATCAACCAACCTCTTGTCATTTCAAATTGTTTGAACAATAGATGGTTCATGTTCTATCTCTCCTTTTCCTCTGTCGTTCTCCTAGTGCGTCATTTTCTTCTTTGATTGTCAATCTGTGTGCTGTAAAATCGCTGGAATGACAATATCCCAGACTGTTTTTGGCAGCTCGTGTCCAATCTGTTCTAAAGTAATTAATTTGGCACCTGGAATCTCCTTCTCAAGGGCGAGTGCGTTGCCATAGGGAAAAAAGGGATCCTCCGTACCGTGAACCACAAGAGTCGGGGCAGTCACCTCTCCGAGTCGCTCCCTCCAACGATCCCCCTTTTTAATCAAAGGCGGGTTTTTCATGCTCGACGCAATATTGACGGTACGGTCAAAGATGCGATCTGCGAGACTATGTTTGGTTGTTTTGTCGAAGAACTGTGAATTGGAAAGAGCATGTCCAAAATTGACAATGTAATCGATTACTTCAGATCGATTAGACCAGTCGGGATCCGCCATTCCCCTGAGCTTTGCCATGAACTTATTCGAGTGTTCCGGAAGGTCGGGGTCATTGGCTCCGTGAGCAGTAGGTCTTGTTGAGATCAAGGTGAGTGATGCAACCCGATCGGGATAATCAAGTGTTGCAAGCTGGCTGATCCATCCGCCTATTGCAAAACCTACGAAATGGGCTTTGGCCAGACCAAAATGGTCAAGCAGGCCTACAGCATCTGCTGCCAAATCACGGAGGCTGTACCGGGGATCCCCCGGCTCGTAGTTGACTGATCGCCCGAAGTCGCGGAGATCGTAGCGAATAACGAAACGGGAGCTTTCCGCGAGGCGCTCGCAGAAATCGTTGTCCCACCAGTGCATTGAGCAGGACAACGGGGCGCCGCTGATAAGTAGAATCGCCGGGTCTTTAGGACTTCCGAATGTCTCGGCACAAAGTTCCACCCCATTTGCTTGGACCATCTTTTCGTGGTTTTTTGTCACTGAATTCTCCTCCTTAGTTTAGCTGCCGGAATTTTTAGTCATTTAATCTACTGTTCATATTGTAAGTTTACTATATTTACAAGTTTAGAATTTCTTCTCGATTGCTGTTTATGGACTTAAAAGATTGATGTACTTTTTCATAAATTTAAGGACAAAATATTCTTAACATGCAAAAACGTATTCAGGTCCTTATTACTATATATTGCTTTTAGAACTAATCTTTCTGTCATGAAAATCTGCCATTTTTACTAAACATCTGATTCTAATGTATGTTTTTTTTAACTAAAAAAATTGAGTAATTTGATGAATAATTAATCTAATTAAATAATATTGTTTTATGCTAAAGGCAGGCATACAATGGACAAGAATTATCCTGCATGTAAATAAAGGTTGTAATCGGATTCATTTAGGCGCTTGCCGATTTCGAAGAAAGGAGTTAATAATGAACAACATCGTAAAAACAAAGGAAGGGTACTATAAAACTGCTCTACGAGGTAAAGACGTATTATCAATTCCGAGGTTAAATAAAGGTGTGGCATTTACGTTGGAAGAACGTGAAGAGCTAGGACTTGAAGGTCTGCTGCCTCCTAAAGTGCTTACACTCGAACAGCAGGTTGAACGGGCTTATGAGCAATTTTCTACACAGCCTGACCGGCTTCGCCAAAATGTGTACTTAAACGATTTGCAAAATAGAAATGAAGTTTTGTTCTATAAACTGCTTAAAAATCACCTGAAAGAAATGCTTCCTGTTGTCTATACGCCGACCGTCGGTGAAGCGATCCAGGAATACAGCCATGAATATCGCCGTCCGCACGGTATTTATCTTTCAATAGATGACATAGACGGAATTGAAAAGGCATTTGAAAATTTACACGCGACTGCCGGTGATATCGATCTGATCGTGACGACGGATTCAGAAAGTATTTTAGGTATCGGAGATTGGGGAGTAGGCGGTATTAATATTGCGGTAGGAAAGCTGGCGGTCTATACAGCTGCAGCTGGAATCGATCCCGGCCGAGTAATCCCTGTTGTTCTTGATGTAGGAACAAACAATCAAAAATTAGTGAACGATCCGCTTTATATCGGAAACAAGCATCCGCGAGAGACCGGAGAAAAATATGATGAGTTTATTGATGCCTACGTGAAAGCAGCCACTAAATTTTTCCCATCAGCTCTTTTACATTGGGAGGATTTCGGCAACTTTAATGCGCGTAATATTATGAAGAAATACAATCATAAATTGCCAACATTTAATGATGATATCCAAGGAACCGGAGCTGTCACACTTGCTGCGGTATTATCTGCGGTTAAGAAATTAAATACCAGCTTGAAAGACCAGCGAGTTGTTATTTTTGGCCCTGGGTCTGCGGGCATCGGAATTGCAGATCAGATCCGTGATGCGATATCGCTTGATGGCATAACAAAAGAAGAAGCGGAGAAAAAATTCTGGGCAGTTGATTATCGCGGCCTTCTTATTGAAGGAATGGAAGATATACGTGATTTTCAAAAGCCGTATTTGCGTGCAAAAGATGAAGTTGAATCATGGGCAAAGAATGAAAAAGGCGAGATCTCTCTTTATGAAGTGATCAAACAAGTGAAACCAACGATTCTAATTGGTACATCTGGAGTGGCTGGAGCATTTTCTGAAGAAATTGTCAAAGAAATGGCTGCTCACACGGAACATCCGATCATTCTTCCTATGTCGAATCCGACGAATCTTGCCGAAGCGGTTCCAAGTAATTTGCTTGAATGGACCGACGGAAAAGCATTGATTGCCACTGGAAGTCCTTTCGATCCAGTTGAATACAAAGGCGTAACATACGAAATCGGACAGTCAAATAATGCGTTTGTTTTTCCTGGACTTGGCCTCGGAACGATCGTTTCCAAAGCACAAGTGATGAGTGATGCGATGTTTGCAGCTGCAGCAAATGCGGTGGCGAATATGACAAATACAGAGAGCAATGAAGCCGGATTGCTTCCGAAGGTTGATGAATTGCAAAAAGTATCGATTCAAGTCGCCGTTGATGTTGTTAAGGCTGCGGTCGATGAAGGAATAGCAAGAGTCGTCCCTGAAAATATAGAAGAAACAGTTAAAGCTGCGATGTGGGAGCCGGCGTACCGGTCTATCATTGGAAATTAATATTAATATAGAAAATTTAAGTTAGTCTACAGGAGGGATAACGATGAACTTTTTTTCCATACTTATCCTTTTAGCACCTATATTTTTTGTTATCCTCTTGGGATGGTTTGCGGGCCGTTATGGCGGATATGATGGGAAATCTTCAAAAGGAATCAGTTCTTTTGTTACAAAATATGCACTTCCTGCACACTTTTTAGCAAGTACGCTTGCGACACCAAAGGACGAATTCAAAGCGGAGATCCCTCTGATGGTAACGCTGGTTTTGGGGATCATCGGTTTTTACATTATCGTATTATTGGTCGTTCGTTACGTATTTTCATATCAATTGACTGGAGCGTCCATGTTCTCGCTAAACTCAGCCCAGCCAACTTTTGCGTTTATGGGGATTTCTGTATTAGGAAGCTTATATGGAGCAGGTGAGGTGGCCATTCCGATTGCCATTACGGGAATCGTTGTTAATGCTTTGCTTGATCCTTTATCAATTATAATTGGCACGATAGGAGAAAAAGCCGCTGATCGTACCGAAGGGCTTGGAAAGGTGACCCTAAAAGCGATTTTACATGGTTTATCAGTTCCGCTTGCGTGGGCGCCTCTTCTTGGCACATTGCTGGTATTTCTGGGATTTAAAGCTCCTGATCTGATCGGAAATATGCTGGATATGATCGGCACCACCACTTCTGGAGTCGCGTTGTTTGCGGTAGGGGTTACAGTGGGAATTAAGAAAATAAAATTTAGCTTTCCGGCATTTAGCATTGCTTTCTTAAAAACAGTTGTACAGCCGATATTTACATTTGGTATTGCTTTGCTTATAGGACTTACGGCAGATGAAGTAACGAAGTCAGTTCTGCTCGTAGCCTTTCCGGGTTCAGCAGTTGCAGTCATGATTTCTACTCAGTTTAAAAGCCAAGAAGCCGAAACAGCATCAGCTTTTGTGATTAGTGCAATCCTGTCATTAATTACATTGCCCATACTTATTTCACTTCTTGTATAACGAAAGAAAGAACCTTTATCGTGTGATAAGGGTTCTTTTTCTCATTTATATTCGATCATTATGAAAACGAGAATAAGGATTTCAGCCGTTTTTTTGGTTTTTGATTCTCGATAGAAGCGGCCATTTCAGTGGCAGCTAGCTTCTCATTCGATTTTTGCAGCTGTTCCTCCATATCAACAAGCTTTGATTGAAGGTCTTCGAGTTCTCTTCGATGCTGCAGGAGCTGATAGGAAACAACATCATCGGCTTTTTGGGTCAGCTTTTTTTCAAGATTGGAGATGATTTTCCCCATATGCTCCATTTCCGCATTGGCTCTTTGGCTGAGGTTCTCAAGCTTTTGTTCTAAAGCAATGATGTATTCCTTCTGTCCATGGTCAAATCCCGTTCTTTCTGTCCAAACAAAAGCCTTTTTGTGGTTTTCGCTTTTACTGGCAACTTCATGCATGGATGCGCCGTTTTTTAATTGGTCTTTAATTTTTTTTAGCGCCTCAACATCTTCATTGGTAAATTCATAATGGCCATATTCGTTCCGAGATGCAGGGAAATCGAGCTGTTTAACCCACCGCTGTACCGTTTTTGTAGAAACCCCGAGTTCACTTGCGACGACAGTTGTGTTCATTTTCCATACCTCCCTTTTTCAGAAGGTATTCTACTTGCTAAAGAGAGTATCCTTTCTGTTAGACAAAACAAGAAGTAATTCGGCAAAGAAAGTGCTGCTTCAATTAGATACGAGCCAAATGTCGATTCTTGTGATCAGCCTTCATAAAGCTCAAGGGGAAGCCCGTCTGGATCGCTAAAGAAGGTAAAAGCTTTTTCTGTATAGGGATCAATCCGAATCGGTTCGGTTTGAATGCCTTTTTTGTTCAAGTGTTCAACTGCTTGATGAATGTTGTCGACCTTGAATGCCAGATGGCGAAGACCGGCTGCTTCCGGACGTGACGGCCTTGACGGTGGAGAAGGGAAGGAGAAGAGCTCGATTGCATAATCCCCATTTAGCGAAAGGTCGAGCTTATAGGAATCTCTTTCTTCCCTGTAGACCTCGGCGATAATTTCGAATCCGAGTATATCCGTATAAAAAGATTTTGACTTTTCATAATCAGTGCAAATAACAGCGATGTGGTGGATAGCTTGCAGCATAAGAAAAAACTCCTTTTATATAGATTTTTTTCGCTCAGTTTAATCTTATCAAATTCGCTTTGCTGTGAAACGTGAAAATTGGACTGTATTTGCTTTTGACGGCATGCGTTCACTGTACTATAATTAAAATGTTATGCGTATATAAAACAGAGGTGAAGTCTGTGTTAGATCGGCTAAAATCAATTGAAGATCGCTATGAAGAATTAAATAAGCTGTTAAGTGACCCAGAAGTCATCAGCGATTCAAATAAGCTTAGAGAATATTCAAAAGAACAATCCGATATTCAAGAAACTGTTGAAGTATATAGAAGGTATCGAACGATAACGGAAGAATTGCAAGATGCAAAGGCGATGCTCGAAGAAAAGCTGGATGCCGACATGCGTGAGATGGTTAAAGAAGAAGTGTCAGAGCTTCAGGCTGAGGAAGAACAATTGGCTGAGCGATTAAAAATTTTGCTCATTCCAAAAGATCCGAACGATGACAAAAACGTAATTATGGAAATCAGGGGCGCTGCCGGCGGAGAAGAAGCGGCGTTGTTTGCTGGAAACCTGTATCGTATGTACAGCCGCTATGCTGAAATTCAAGGCTGGAAAACTGAAGTGATGGAAGCAAGCGTCACAGGTACCGGCGGATACAAAGAAATTATTTTCATGATCAACGGAAATGGTGCTTACTCAAAGATGAAGTACGAAAATGGAGCCCACAGAGTTCAGCGTGTTCCGGAAACAGAATCCGGCGGAAGAATCCATACATCTACCGCGACTGTAGCCTGCCTTCCTGAAGCAGAGGAAGTTGAGGTCGATATTCATGAGAAGGATATCCGTGTCGATACATTTGCATCAAGCGGTCCTGGAGGCCAAAGCGTAAATACGACGATGTCAGCTGTACGATTGACTCACCTTCCAACAGGTGTCGTAGTGTCCTGTCAGGACGAAAAATCGCAAATCAAAAACAAAGAAAAAGCAATGAAGGTTCTTCGTGCTAGAATTTATGATAAATTTCAGCAGGAAGCTCAAGCGGAATATGACCAAAATAGAAAGTCAGCGGTTGGTACAGGTGACCGCTCCGAGCGTATTCGCACCTATAATTATCCGCAAAACCGGGTAACAGATCATCGCATCGGCTTAACGATTCAAAAGCTGGACCAAATCATGGAAGGAAAGCTTGATGAATTTATTGATGCATTGATTGTTGAAGACCAATCAAGCAAGCTTCAAAGGGCTGAAAACTAAATGAACACCGTATTTGAGGCCCTTAAATGGGCTTCTTCTTGTTTGAAAGAAGCAGGAAGAGACGAAAATGCAGCAGAAATCCTGCTGCTTCATGAATTAAACACGGACAGGAGCCGGCTGCTGGCAAGCCTGCATGACTCAATTTCTAATCTGCAGCTGGATCGGTTTAGCTCAATGGTTAAAAGACATGCAGAAGGTATTCCAGTGCAGTATATAACTGGAAAGGAATATTTTTACGGACGCGAATTTGTCGTAAACGAAGATGTCTTAATTCCACGTCCGGAAACGGAAGAGGTCGTTTTGTTCGCACTGTCGAAAATCGAAACGGTTTTTCCGGGTGAAAAAGGACTGCGGGCAGTTGATGTCGGGACAGGAAGCGGAGCGATTGCGATTACGATGGCATTGGAAAACTGCGAACTTTTCGTAACAGCCACCGATATTGCACAAGCTTCTTTGAAGGTAGCCTCTGAAAATGCCAAACGGCTTGGAGCCAAGGTCGAATTCGTTTGCGGAGATTTGCTCAAGCCGCTTGTCCAAGCGAATCAGAAAGCGGATATCATTGTCTCCAACCCTCCCTATATTTCGCTGGAGGAACTAGATACCCTTTCTGAAACGGTCCGACTCCATGAGCCGGTACGAGCTTTAACTGATGGTTCGGACGGGTTAGGCTTTTATAAACGCTTCATGGAGGAATTGCCCAATGTCTTGGCTGATCGCTGCATCGTTGTATTTGAAATCGGGCACACTCAGGGCGAGGCCGTCCGATCGCTTTTATTGAATGCATTTCCGCAAGCGGAAGTCCAGGTGAAACAAGATATCAATGGAAAAGACCGAATAGTCTATGCGGTTATCGCAAAGGAGGAAGCAGTGCCTAGCTGATGGCGCTTCTTCTTTTATTTGGTCTCGTATATCATTGGGAGAATTGTAATGATAGCTCAGGTAAACAAATATTGAAAGACTACTTGATGGATTTTGGAAGATGTTCTACTCTATTTCCAACCTCGAGGATCTTGAATTAGGACTTCCTTTAAATAACATTAGCGATTTTGTTATTTGACTTAATTTTTATTACAGCTGAAAGAATAGCTATGTGTAAGAGGGTTATGAAGTATTAATTCTACCTCTCCATTAGTTTCGTAACATTTAGTAGTTAATAACTCTATTTCTTTATTATTGAATGCACTCGCAGAAAAAGTTAATAAAGAAGAAACAAGAAGAATTGTTGCAAAAATAATGGATATTCCCGCAACGTGCTTGTTTTTCATCAGGGTCATTTTACAGTCTCCTTTTATTTTAACGATCATTTATATAAATTAATTATACCAATAAAATACAGTCAACAAAAGCGCGTGTATGGAGGTGACGATCGGATTTCAGGATTGTCAGTTTCATATACACATGAACATGGGCTGCGCTGATTCCTCTTCAAACATGGAGCCCTGCCTTGCTTAATAAGGCATAACTTCAACCTTCCTCACGTTTACATCCATTTCTTTATATGAGATTCGTATGAAAGTATTAAGAAAAAATAAGAATAATAGATTCTATTTGTTTAAACCGGATTTTCTCTGTCCATACTATTCATAGATATCGGGGGAGAGGAACGGTGAGTAAAAAATGAAAAAATCATTTTTAGCATATATCTATATTTACTGTTTGCTAATCGGAGCGATCGCCAGTTTATATAAAGAGGAAACGGCTCAATCGACCAGCGGTGAAACCAAAGTCATTCCTGATGAAGCGATAAGGCTTCGCATATTGGCGAACAGCGATGCTGAAGAGGATCAGGAACTTAAGCGAAAAATCAGAGATGAAGTGAAGGGCGAAATTACATCCTGGGTACAGGATTTAACGTCTGTTGAAGAAGCGAGAAACGTCATCCGCTCAAGGGTTCCTGAGCTTGAAGAAGTGGCAGAACAAGTGATGGATCAGGAAGGAATGAGTCAAAAGATTTCGGTCGAATTCAATAAAGTTGCATTTCCGACAAAGCTTTACGGGAACTTCGTCTATCCGGCAGGCGACTACGAAGCGGTATTAATTACTCTCGGAGAAGGGCAGGGAGCGAACTGGTGGTGTGTCCTGTTTCCGCCTCTATGCTTTCTCGATTTTTCAAATGGAGAGGCTGTCCAGGAGCCGGAAGAAGAAGAGTCTAATGAGAGTATTGAAGAGAAAGAAGAATTAAGCTCTCTTACTGAGGAAAATTCAGAAGATGAAGAAGAACCTAAGGTCAAATTCTTTTTAGTTGAATGGTTTGAAGGTCTTTTTTCTTAAATGAACGGGCATATACCTGCACATACCCTCATAAATTGAAGTAAGGAGATAAACTATAGGGGTGACAGTGTGTACTATCAAATGAGGGTGGCGGAGAAGTCGGACGAGCAGGCAATTATTCAGTTTTTACAAGAGGCGAATGTAGGGCATGAAGGGGTTGGAACTCAAGGCAGCAAATTTATTATTCTCGAAGAAAACAATAAAAAAATTGCAGCGTGTTTAGGGTTGGAAGAGTTAGGGGATAGTCGGGGTATATTGCGATCATTGGTTGTTTCCGACAAGCTGAACCAGGGGCATATTGTTTCGCTTTTTCAAAGCATGCAGTTACTTTGCGACCATGAAAGGATTCGGACCTTGTACTTGGTTGCCAACCAACAGGCCTCGTTCGAATTTTTAGATGTGATGGGGTTCAAAAAAACAAAAAACATTCCCCAAGCCATCCACCATTCAGAGCATGCAGCAGAAGCGCTGAAATCCAAAGGAGCGGAACTTATGGTGAAAGAAATGAGGGATTGTGGATAACGGTTTTTTTTCAACATCTTATTCACAAACATATCCACTGGCAAACAAGTGTTATCCACAATATGTGGACAACACTTGTTTTTCTGTTATTCTTGACTTATACTTTCTACAGTAATTTTTGCGGAAAATGCTTATATAACTAGGAGTATTTTAAAAGATTTAGAGGAGTTTTGGATAAAATGAAAACGATGCAATGGACTGTGGATGCAAAAAAGGATTTATCCACAAATTATTCACAGATTTCACAGGCTGCGCAGCTATTGCAAAAAAATGAGGTAGTTGCCTTTCCGACAGAAACGGTTTACGGCCTCGGTGCTAATGCAATGAGTACGGAAGCGGTCATGAAAATATATGAAGCGAAAGGGCGTCCGAGTGATAACCCGCTTATTGTCCATATCTCGAAAATAGAGGATCTCGAGCGATTCACAGAAAATATTCAACCATACGCAGAAGAACTTATCAAAAGCTTTTGGCCGGGTCCGCTGACAATTGTGGTCCCTTGCAAGCAGGGGAAGCTATCAACAAAGGTGACTGCCGGGCTTGATACAGTAGCAGTCCGAATGCCGAGTCATCCCGTTGCGATGGAAATCATTAAACAAAGCGGTCTGCCGATTGCCGCTCCAAGCGCGAATTTGTCAGGAAAACCGAGTCCGACAAAGGCTGTTCATGTATTGAATGATCTGGATGGAAAAATTGCCGGGATTATTGATGGCGGACCAACTGGAGTGGGGCTTGAATCAACGGTTGTTTCTTGTATCGGCGAAGCACCTGTGATTTTAAGACCCGGTGGAATCACGAAAGAGGAGCTGGAGAGAGTAGCAGGTCCGGTGCGAATGGATGAGGCGTTAACGGATGAAAGAAAGGCGCCGATCTCTCCAGGGATGAAGTATAGGCACTATGCTCCGGTAGCTCCGCTAACAATTGTTGATGGAAGACCGGAGCAAATACAAGAGCTTGCTGACCGGTATAGGCAGGAAGGTCTGAGAGTAGGAATATTAACAACAAAGGAGCGGGAATCTGTATATAATGCTTCTTCGGTTAAGTCATGCGGCAGCCGGAGCAAGCTGGATACCGTAGCCTATAGTTTATATGATACGCTTCGAAGCTTTGATGATGATGAGCTTGATATCCTTTTAGCCGAAAGCTTTCCGGATGAAGGGGTTGGAAAAGCGATTATGAATCGGCTTCTTAAAGCAGCAGGAAATAAAATGCTCCAGCTTTAGGTTTAGCCTCGGGGAGTAAGTTCTATCTCTTCTTGGACATGCATAAGCTATCGTTACAGGTGTGTCCAAGGAGGTTACGGATGAACATTGACTTCTTGATGGGGGAAATACTTACATTATGTATAGTGGCGTTTGCGCTTGGAATGGACGCCTTCTCAATTGGTCTTGGAATGGGAATGGTTAAATTGCGGCTCCAGCAAATTTTTCGAATCGGAGTAGTCATCGGCCTGTTTCATATTATAATGCCGCTGCTTGGCATGGCTGCCGGGTATTTTTTGTCAGGAGTTCTAGGTGAAGTGGCTGTATATATAGGCGGAGCGTTGCTTGCGATTCTAGGTGTTCAGATGATCTATGCCTCACTAAAAAAAGACGAGGCTCCCTTCGTTACTCCTACCGGATATGGATTGCTCCTTTTTGCCATTAGTGTAAGCTTGGACAGCTTTTCTGTTGGTCTCAGCTTGGGGATCTATGGAACAAAGCCGCTGTTAACGATTTTGATGTTTGGCTTATTTAGTATGGTACTGACATGGTTTGGGCTGTTGATCGGTAAAAAGGTTCAGGAACATTTTGGTACATATAGTGAAGCCCTTGGAGGAGCCATATTGCTTGGTTTTGGATTAAAATTATTATTGCCTATCTAAACGCAGCGAATCATAGGATTGGCTGCTTTTTCTTATATAAAAAAGAAACAGGAGAGAACCTGATGCAACGTTGTTATCGTTTTAATGCTTTTTCCTATATAATATCGTTAAAGGAGTGATCGGAGTGAATATATTGTTCGTTTGTACCGGCAATACTTGCAGGAGTCCGATGGCTGAAGCTTTATTTAAGTCAGTTGTTGAGGAAAAAAATATAGATGCGTCCGTTCGATCTGCCGGGATTTTCGCTGTTAAAGGAGGAAGGGCATCTATTCAAGCGATGGATGCTTTATTTGAAAAAAGCATCGCATTAAACCATAAAACATCTCCTCTAACAGAAGAAAATATGGAATGGGCTGATCTTGTTCTGACGATGACAGAGCAACACAAGGAAATACTTTATAAAAAATTTGCCGAATATAAAGAAAAGATCTATTCGTTAAAAGGCTATGTCAATAATGAACCAGGTGATATTGCCGATCCATTTGGCGGACCTTTATCCGTCTACCAAGGCACTCGTGATGAATTGAGGGACCTCATCATGAAGCTCATTAGCAAGATAGAGGAATAGCTTTAAAATTACGATCGTGAAGGGTAAAATGAAAGTGAATAGCATGAGGAGAAGGAGAGCATAATCATGAAGGTTGCCATTGCTTCTGACCACGGAGGCATTCATATACGTGAAGAAATCATTAATTTAATGAAAGAAATGAAGATCGATTACTTGGACATAGGCTGTGATTGCAATTCGGGCTCCGTCGATTATCCCGATTATGCATTTCCGGTGGCGCATAAGGTCGCTTCAGGTGAAGTGGACAGAGGCATTTTAATTTGCGGAACCGGGATCGGAATGAGCATTTCTGCGAATAAGGTAAACGGTGTTCGTTGTGCGCTTGCTCATGATACGTTCAGCGCAAAAGCAACAAGAGAGCATAATGATACGAATGTTCTAGCCTTGGGCGAACGAGTAATTGGCCCTGGGCTTGCAAGGGAAATCGCTAAAATATGGCTAACGACAGAATTTCTCGGTGGCCGTCATTCCAAAAGAATTGAAAAAATTTCAGATTATGAAAAATCTACCCTATAAAGGATGATGAGCATGCAAAACCTGCAGCAGGATTGGCTTTTAATCCTCAATGAATTTCAGGAGAAGACAAGCTTAAAGGAAAATCAGCTGATTGTTATTGGATGCAGTACGAGTGAAATAGCTGGAGAACATATAGGGACTTCCGGAAGTGAAGAGATTGCGGAGATTATTTTTCAAGGGCTTGCCAAACTGAAAAAGGAAACTGGGGTTGAAGTCGCTTTTCAATGCTGTGAGCATTTGAACCGTGCAATCGTCGTTGAAGAAAAAATAGCTGCTGCAAGAAACCTCCCTGTCGTTTCTGCAATACCTGTTAAACGCGCAGGAGGTTCAATGGCTGCGTATGCGTATCAAAACATGGATGAGCCGGTTCTTGTAGAGCACATTCAGGCAGATGCTGGGATCGACATTGGAGATACCTTTATCGGCATGCATTTAAAACATGTAGCGGTTCCGGTCCGGCTTTCTGTACGTTCACTGGGATCCGCCCACCTCACCGTGGCGCGAACACGTCCGAAATTAATCGGCGGTGAACGAGCCGTTTATTTGAAATAATTTGCTGGATCCTATTGAATAACGAACTATCATTATTTTATTTTATTCTAATATTCGGTTTTGGGGTTGAAAATGCAATTATTTTAAAAAAACTTTTACATTTTGCAGAAAAAACATGTACAATAGTTATGGAATAAAATATGACAACACGGATGTCGATAGGAGAGGAATTTGCATATGAAATATTTACCTGAGCAAGACAAGCAAGTGTTTCAATCGATTCAGAATGAGCGTAAGCGCCAGCAGTCTAAAATTGAATTGATTGCTTCTGAAAACTTCGTATCTGAGGCTGTGATGGAAGCTCAAGGATCCGTCTTAACGAATAAATATGCCGAAGGATATCCCGGAAAAAGATATTACGGCGGCTGTGAATATGTTGATGTTGTAGAGGATATTGCCAGAGATCGTGCGAAGGAAATATTCGGTGCAGAGTATGTAAATGTTCAGCCTCATTCAGGCGCTCAAGCCAATATGGCAGTATATTTTACAATTTTAGAGCCTGGCGATACAGTGCTCGGTATGAATCTTTCTCACGGCGGACATTTGACACACGGCAGCCCTGTTAATTTCAGCGGTGTACAGTACAACTTCATTGAATACGGAGTAGACAAGGATACCCACATTATTGATTATCAGGATGTCCGTGAAAAAGCCCTTAAACATAAACCTAAATTGATTGTTGCTGGTGCAAGTGCTTATCCACGCGTCATCGATTTTGAAAAATTCCGTGAGATAGCAGACGAAGTTGGGGCGTATTTTATGGTTGATATGGCTCATATCGCCGGCCTTGTCGCCACAGGACTTCATCCGAACCCGGTTCCTCATGCCCACTTTGTTACAACGACTACTCACAAAACATTGCGCGGACCTCGCGGCGGCATGATCCTATGTAAGGAAGAATTCGGCAAAAAGATTGATAAGTCAATTTTCCCTGGAATCCAAGGCGGACCGCTGATGCACGTTATTGCTGCAAAGGCAGTTTCGTTCGGAGAAGCATTAACAAACGAATTTAAAGACTATTCAAAACAAGTCGTTGAAAATGCGAACAGACTGGCAGAGGCTTTGTTAAAAGAAGAAATCCAGCTTGTTTCCGGCGGAACGGACAACCATTTAGTATTGCTTGATGTCAGATCGTTGGGCATTACCGGAAAAACTGCTGAACATGTGCTTGATGAGATTGGAATTACCGTAAACAAAAACACAATACCTTTTGACCCGGAAAGCCCATTTGTAACAAGCGGAATTCGCATCGGAACAGCTGCAGTGACAGCGAGAGGCTTTGACTTAGAAGCGATGGATGAAATCGCGGCAATTATTTCACTAGCCCTTAAAAATCCGGAAGACGAAGAAAAACTTAAAGAAGCTGCACAACGCGTAGAGTCTTTGACAGAAAAATTCCCGCTTTATTCTGAAATTGATTATTAAGAAAATTAACCTGATTTCTGTAAAAGGAAATCAGGTTTTTATTTAGAAAAAAATGCCTATTTCACTCAATCGTTGAAAACTGTTGTCTTTTTTTGTAGAATCAATTGAAGTGTAAGATGAGAGCGGCCTGCTGCTTAATAAGAAGGAGTGAAGGATAGTGGGAAAGGTATATGTGTTTGATCATCCGTTGATTCAGCATAAGCTTACATACATCCGTGATGTAAATACGGGAACAAAAGAATTCAGAGAATTGGTGGACGAAGTTGCTACTTTAATGGCTTTTGAAATAACAAGAGATTTGTCAACGGAAGAGGTGGACGTACAAACACCGGTTCAGAAGGCAAAATCCAGAGTCATTTCCGGAAAGAAGCTGGGAGTCGTTCCGATTTTAAGAGCGGGGCTGGGAATGATTGACGGCATTCTAAAGCTGATACCTGCTGCGAAAGTAGGCCACGTCGGACTTTATCGTGATCCTAAGACGCTAAAGCCGATTGAATATTACGTCAAGCTTCCATCTGACGTCGAAGAACGCGAATTTATCGTTGTCGATCCAATGCTTGCGACAGGAGGATCTGCGGTTGAAGCTTTGAACAGCATGAAAAAAAGAGGAGCGAAAAATCTTCGCTTTATGTGCTTAATTGCAGCCCCGGAAGGTGTAGAAGAAGTTCAAAAGTATCACCCTGACGTTGACATTTATATCGCAGCACTCGATGAAAAGCTGAATGAAAAAGGATACATCATTCCCGGACTTGGTGATGCAGGAGACCGCATGTTTGGAACGAAGTAACGGGAAAAAGATGGTATTTAGAGGGATGAGGCTTGGCCTGTCTCTCTTTTTTATGTTCTAAAATGATTTAGGAGAATGATATTATCGGGTCGAACGTCTCGATCAATGTCATTACCTGTAAGTAGTTCGCACAAAAAAGAATAGGCAGTGAACTTGTACAATTCTGTTTTTGCTAAAAATGTGAACATTCTGTGTAGCCTTTAGATGCGAACGGTTTTTTAACTTTAAACAGATTGACATACAATAGGCGCTATTGTATGCTAAACAAGGGTAATTTGATAAGGTTTTCATACCCCCTTTAACTCCCCTGGTATATGCCCTTTTTTATGAGAATAAACCTCATCATCCGTATGGCTTTTGGCCTATTATTAAATCTTTCGAATGTGGCTGCTGCCTTTTATGGGGAGATGGCTGGATGGTTGGTTTTATTTTCACCTTTGTTAAAAGCACTTTATTCTTCATCTGGGTTTTTCTGTAAGGGTTTTTCCTGCAGACTATTCCCCGGAGAAACACAATATTTTCATCAGGAGACTGAGTAGTAGATGAGCGATCCCAGCCTAATGCTTCGCAGACAACTTAAGTATTTGTTTTTTATTTTGGCAGTCTGCTTTTTAGGTGCTGGATTTACAATGTTCAAGACCGAATTCCAGGGACTCATTTTGGGAACTGTGTTCAGCATGATGAATCTATGGTTATTGGTCAGAAGAATGAAGGCTTTTGGACAAGCAGCAGAAAACGGCAAGGCATTCAGGTCTGTTGGCTCTGCCGCCAGAATAGCGAATGCTGTTATTGCAGTAGCTATCGCCTACCGCTTTTCAGATCAGTTTAACATGGTGGCAGTCATTGTTGGATTGATGATGATTTATCCTGTTATTTTGATAGATTCCTTTATCCAACTAAAACGTTCATCGGCGAAAGTGAGGTGAATACCCATTGACACACGGAGCTCAGACATGGGAGTTTTTAGGACTCACATTTAACTTGTCGAATGTCCTGATGATAACAGTGGCTAGCGTTATTGTCTTTATCATTGCGGTAATT
The DNA here is from genome assembly GCF_001278705.1 of Bacillus gobiensis. Taxonomy (GTDB): domain Bacteria; phylum Bacillota; class Bacilli; order Bacillales; family Bacillaceae; genus Bacillus; species Bacillus gobiensis. The sequence continues at coordinate 2,989,201 of NZ_CP012600.1, read as the reverse complement.
GGGACAAGAAGACTTGCCATGCGTCCAACAGGTATGCAAAATGCGATGGAATGGATTATAGATTTCGTTCGCAGCATTATCAGCAGTACGATGGATTGGAAGACGGGTGCAAACTTTTTAGCACTTGGTGTCACACTGCTTATGTACATATTTGTCTCCAACATGCTTGGCTTGCCAATGGCGATTACCGAGGGCCACAATCTTTGGTGGAAATCACCTACGGCAGACCCTGCGATAACCTTAACTCTTGCTGTAATGGTTGTCTGTTTGACCCATTATTACGGGGTGAAAATGAAGGGTGCAAAAGGCTATTTCTCAGATTATTTCAGCCCGATTAAATTTTTGTTCCCATTGAAAATCATTGAAGAGTTTGCAAACACTCTTACTCTTGGATTGCGGCTTTATGGAAACATATTTGCCGGAGAGATCCTGCTCGGCTTGCTTGCGGGTCTTGCAACTAATTTTTATACTCAAAACGTTTTTCTTGGCTTGCTGGGAACGATCGGTTCTTTCCCGCTTACCCTTGCTTGGATGGCATTCAGTTTATTTATCGGAACAATCCAGGCGTTTGTATTCACCATGTTAACAATGGTATATATGGCACATAAAGTGAGCCATGACCACTAATTAGAAACCCATATCCATATATCGATATAATTTAAAGGAGGATTTTATAATGAATTTATTGGCAGCTGCAATTGCAATTGGACTTGCTGCACTAGGTGCAGGTATTGGTAACGGACTTATCGTATCAAAAACAGTTGAGGGAGTTGCTCGTCAGCCTGAAGCAGCGGGACAACTTCGTACGTTAATGTTTATCGGGGTCGCTCTAGTAGAAGCTGTACCGATTATTGCTGCGGTTATCGCATTGCTTGCATTCTTTTTATAAGAAAGCCTTATATGAAAAACGAGATGGCGAAGAACATTCCAAGCGAACCTTCGCCATTCCTTTATGTATGATGAAATCGAAATCCATAGAATTCAGCTAAGACTGTGGAAGGGAGTTGACGTTAGAACGATGGTAAAAGCACCTTTGGTTTTAGGAGCCGGTGGGTTAGATTTTAACGGCGGAGATATCTTATTTCAAATAGCAGCCTTCTTGGTATTGCTGTGGCTGCTGAAAATATATGCTTTAAAGCCGCTTTTGAATGTGATGAAGCAGCGTGAGGATCATATTGCCAGCGAGATTACGTCCGCTGAAAAACGAAATGCGGAAGCGAAGCAGATGATTGAAGAGCAGCAGGAGCTTTTGAAAAAGGCGAGAGCAGAGTCTCAAAGCCTGATCGAGAATGCGAAAAAGCTGGGTGAACAGCAAAAAAGCGAGATTATCCAAGCAGCACGTAATGAATCAGAGCGTTTAAAGGAATCAGCGAAACAAGAGATTGTCAAGGAAAGAGAGCAGGCAGTTTCAGCGCTGCGTGAACAGGTTGCTTCCTTGTCTGTCTTGGTTGCCTCGAAGGTTATTGAAAAAGAGCTTGATGAACAAGCCCAAGAGCAGCTGATTCAGGATTACCTGAAAGAAATCGGAGAAAGCCGATGAGCGGATCAGATATCAGCAAGCCATACGCAACTGCTTTGTTTGAGATTGCGCTTAAACGCTCTGCTTTAAACGAAATTGAAGAAGAACTTCAGGTTGTGAGAGAGGTGTTTTTGGCTGAAAATCAGCTAATAAACCTGTTACTCAATCCTAAAGTTTCCGCCGAATCAAAAAAAACGCTGATCAAAAAGTCGTTTGCAGCCATATCTGAACCGGTTCTTAACACATTGTTTTTAATGATAGACCGCCACAGAATACGGGCAATTCCTGAGCTTGCCGTGGACTTCTCCAGTCTTGCGAATAAGATTCGCGAACGAGAAGATGCAATCGTCTATTCAATAAAGCCGTTACAGGAAAAAGAGCTTACCGCTCTATCTGAAGTTTTTGCAAAAAAAGCCGGAGTTTTCTCTCTTCGCGTACGCAACGAGATCGATCCGGATTTAATAGGCGGTGTGAAAATCCGCATTGGAAACCGAATCTATGACGGCAGTATCAGCGGCAAATTAGCCCGTATCGAACGTCAGCTGTCAGGAGAAATATCGTAGAAGGGGTGAAACCTAAATGAGCATCAAAGCTGAAGAAATTAGTGCGTTAATTAAACAGCAAATAGAAAATTACCAATCAGAGATCGAAGTTCATGATGTAGGTACTGTCATACAAGTCGGAGACGGTATTGCCCGTGTTCATGGATTAGACCATGTAATGGCAGGAGAGCTTGTTGAGTTTTCCAATGGTGTCATGGGTCTCGCTCAAAACCTTGAGACGTCAAACGTAGGTATCGTTATCCTCGGTTCTTACAAGGGAATTCGCGAAGGAGACGAAGTGAAACGGACAGGACGTATCATGGAGGTTCCAGTCGGTGAGGAGCTCATCGGACGTGTCGTGAACTCTCTTGGACAGCCAGTTGATGGCATGGGACCGATCTTAACGAGCAAAACTCGCCCGATCGAAAGCAAAGCACCTGGCGTCATGGCGCGTAAATCGGTTCACGAACCGCTTCAAACCGGTATTAAATCTATCGATGCGTTAATTCCAATCGGCCGCGGCCAGCGTGAGTTAATCATCGGAGACCGCCAAACAGGTAAGACATCTGTAGCGATCGATACGATCCTCAATCAAAAAGATCAGGATATGATCTGTATCTACGTAGCAATCGGACAAAAGGAATCGACTGTACGAGGTGTTGTAGAAACATTACGCAAAAACGGTGCCCTTGATTATACAATCGTCGTAACCGCTTCTGCATCCCAGCCAGCACCGATGCTGTTCCTTGCTCCTTATGCAGGGGTAACGATGGGTGAAGAATTCATGTACAACGGAAAGCATGTTTTGGTTATTTATGATGATCTTTCAAAACAGGCGAATGCTTACCGCGAACTTTCTTTGCTTCTTCGTCGCCCGCCAGGCCGTGAAGCGTTCCCTGGAGATGTTTTCTATCTTCATTCCCGCTTACTCGAGCGTGCGGCCAAGTTAAATGATTCACTTGGCGGCGGGTCTATGACAGCCTTGCCGTTCGTTGAAACACAGGCTGGCGATATCTCGGCGTATATTCCAACAAACGTTATCTCGATTACTGACGGCCAAATCTTCCTTCAGTCTGATTTGTTCTTCTCAGGAGTACGTCCAGCGGTTAACCCGGGACTTTCAGTTTCGCGTGTTGGAGGATCCGCACAAGTTAAAGCGATGAGAAAGGTAGCCGGTACTTTGCGTCTTGACCTTGCATCATATCGTGAGCTTGAAGCTTTTGCCCAGTTCGGATCTGATTTGGACAAAGCAACCCAAGCGAAGCTGAATCGCGGTGCGCGTACTGTTGAAGTTCTAAAACAAGGATTGCATCAGCCGCTCCGTGTCGAGAAACAGGTTGCAATTCTTTATGCATTGACAAGAGGATACCTTGATGACGTTCCGGTAGCCGATATTCAACGCTTTGAAGAAGAATACTTTATGTTCCTTGAACAAAATCACAAAGGGCTTCTTGAATCGATCAAAACGACAGGAAACCTTCCTGAAGATGCAGAGTTCAAAGGAGCCATTGAGGCATTTAAACACACGTTTGCGCCTAGCAGCTGAACTGAATTAAAAAGATGAGAAAAAGCAGTGATCTTTTTCTCTCTTTTCAAAAAATACGAGAACGCAAAAATAAGGTGGTGAAACCTTTTGGCCTCATTACGGGATATAAAATCAAGGATCAACTCGAATAAAAAAACGAGCCAAATTACAAAAGCCCAGCAAATGGTTTCGGCTTCTAAATTAAACCGTGCGGAGAACAGTGCAAAGGCGTTTGTCCCTTATATGGAAAAAATACAGGAAGTTGTAGCGAATGTTGCGCTTGGCACGAGCGACGCGACCCACCCCATGCTAAAAAAGCGCCCGGTGAAGAAGACCGGATATGTTGTCATTACATCTGACCGCGGATTGGCAGGAGCATTTAACGTTAACGTACTTAGAGGAGCTTATCAGGCAATCAACAAGCGCCATAAATCAACGGATGAGTATGCTGTCATCGCAGTAGGTAAAGTATGCCGAGACTTCTTCAAAAAACGTGGAGTGCCAGTCATCGCCGAAAAAACCGGCATTAGTGATGAGATGACTTTCATGGAAGTTAAGGATCTAACCTACCAGACGCTGCAAATGTTCACCGATGAAACGTTTGATGAGCTGTACATCTTCTATAACCACTATGTGAGCGCAATAGCTCAGGAAGTAACCGAAAAAAAATTACTTCCGCTAACGGATCTTGCGACGGGTAAGAAGACGGCAAGCTACGAATTTGAACCTTCAGAGGAAAGCATATTGGAGGTTCTCTTGCCTCAGTATGCCGAGAGCCTTATTTATGGTGCGTTGCTCGACAGCAAAGCAAGTGAGCATGCAGCAAGAATGACGGCGATGAAAAACGCTACCGACAATGCAAAAGAGATTATTGATTCTCTTACACTTTCATACAACCGCGCACGCCAAGCAGCGATTACTCAAGAGATTACAGAAATCGTCGGCGGTGCAGCTGCTTTAGAATAGCCGTAGTTTGATAGGAGGGAAAGCGATGAATAAAGGACGTGTAAGCCAGGTGATGGGACCTGTCGTCGACGTAACATTTGAAGACGGTCATCTGCCTGATATCTATAACGCACTAAAAATTTCACATAAAGCTCAAAGTGAAAATGAACAAAGTATTGAATTAACATTAGAAGTTGCCCTTCATTTGGGTGATGATTCCGTTCGCGCGATTGCGATGGATTCTACGGATGGAGTTACTCGCGGAATGGAAGTAGCTGACCAGGGAGCTCCAATCTCTGTACCGGTCGGAAACGCAACACTCGGCCGTGTGTTCAATGTATTAGGTGAAAACATTGATTTAGATGAACCAGTTGGAGCGGATGTAAAAAAAGATCCGATCCACAGACAAGCTCCGGCATTTGATCAGCTATCTACTGAGGTTGAGATTCTTGAAACCGGCATTAAAGTCGTTGACTTGCTGGCTCCTTACATCAAGGGCGGTAAAATCGGCTTATTTGGCGGAGCCGGTGTAGGTAAAACGGTATTAATCCAAGAGTTAATTAACAACATCGCTCAAGAGCACGGCGGAATATCTGTATTTGCCGGCGTCGGAGAGCGTACTCGTGAAGGAAATGATCTTTTCCACGAAATGAGCGATTCAGGCGTTATTACAAAAACAGCGATGGTATTCGGCCAAATGAACGAGCCTCCTGGAGCACGTATGCGTGTAGCTTTAACGGGCTTGACAATGGCTGAACATTTCCGTGATGAACAAGGACAGGATGTACTGTTCTTTATCGACAACATTTACCGCTTTACACAAGCTGGCTCTGAAGTTTCTGCCCTGCTAGGCCGTATGCCTTCTGCCGTTGGTTATCAGCCTACGCTTGCGACAGAAATGGGACAGCTGCAAGAACGGATTACTTCAACAAACGTAGGTTCTGTTACGTCGATCCAAGCGATCTATGTACCTGCCGATGACTATACTGACCCGGCTCCGGCTACGACGTTTGCTCACTTGGATGCAACGACAAACCTAGAACGTAAATTATCAGAAATGGGTATTTACCCAGCAGTTGATCCGCTTGCTTCGACTTCAAGAGCGCTTTCTCCCGAAATTGTCGGTGAAGAGCATTATGAAGTGGCTCGCAGGGTGCAGCAGACTCTCCAGCGCTATAAAGAACTGCAAGACATTATTGCGATTCTTGGCATGGATGAGCTTTCTGATGAAGACAAGCTTGTCGTTCAACGTGCGCGCAGAATCCAGTTTTTCTTGTCGCAAAACTTCCACGTAGCCGAGCAGTTTACCGGACAAAAAGGATCTTACGTACAAGTAAAAGATACAGTAGCAGGATTTAAAGCCATTCTTGAAGGCAAATATGATCATCTTCCGGAAGATGCATTCCGTCTTGTCGGCGGGATTGAGGACGTCATTGAGAATGCGAAAAATATGGGTGTAGAAGTATAAACCGTCCTAGGAGGTTAAAAGCATGAAGACCTTAAAAGTCAATATCGTTACTCCTGACGGCCCTGTTTATGAAGCTGATATTGAAATGGCAAGCGTAAGAGCTGAAAGCGGAGAACTCGGCATTTTGCCTGGCCATATCCCGACTGTAGCCCCTTTGCAGATAGGTGCGGTTCGTCTGAAAAAGGATGCTGAACTAAAGCTGGTTGCAGTCACCGGAGGCTTTCTTGAAGTCCGTCCGGATACAGTCAATATTCTGGCCCAAGCAGCTGAAACTGCTGAAAATATCGATGTGGAAAGAGCAGAAGCAGCTAAAAAACGTGCAGAAGAGCGTCTGAACAAAGCATCGGAGGAAATTGATTTGGTTCGGGCAGAGCTTGCTTTAAAGCGAGCAATTAACAGGCTGGACGTTGTCGGAAAATAAGGTAAACCTTCAATCAGCAGGGGTTCGACATACTTTGTTTTGCCTCGTTCTTGAATCTGATTGTTAGATGAACCGATCGGGCAATCTAGTAAGTTCTTACTGCCCGTTAATGCAATATTACGATGGGATTTCTCATCGTGAACAGGGGCGGTCCATAACGGACTGCCTTTTTTAAGTATTTCATATACCCCCTCATTGTTAAAACATTCTGACAATAATCATTTTATCATCTTTATCCCTCTTACTAATATACTAGGAAAGGGCAATTCAAGGAGGCTAAGGAAATGGAAATACTCGCTCAACAAGCTATCGTTGGGATGATTGTCCACCTCGTCTTTTTCGCAATCACTTGGTGGGCTCTTCAATCAGTCAACATCGATCCTCTCATTAGAAAAGGCATGATTGTGCAGGCCAGGCTTCTTATGATTTTGCTGACAATTGCGATCGGTTCAACTGTAAGTGATTTTTTCCTGGATTATTTAAATTATTCACAACAGCTTCCCTATCTTTTTTAGAAGAACCCTAAAGGTTTTTGAATAGGCCCTTTAGGGTATAAGGTAATTAACGGATATAGCACAATTCGTCAAATCGACAAGGGTTTTGACGAGGATTTCCACGTATGCTTTCCTGCTATCTGAGCAAGAATGGATAGTAGGAGAGGATGATTCGAAATGGTAAAAAATAAATTCAAATCAACATTTGTTTTTGCACTTATTCTTATTGGCACGATAATTGTGGTTCATAGCTTACAGGCCAAAGAGGAAACGCCGCTTTCCCAGTTAGCAAAGGCATTGGAAAAACACGACACCGATATTACGGAATGGACACTGTATGCAAAGAAAAACTTACAGTTGAACAGAAAAGATTTTTTTCGAAAAATGAAACATTTAGAGACCCAATATCGTCAATATAAGTGGTCGATAAAAGAAGAAGATCATGTTGTCAAGGCGACAGGCATATTATATAACGAAAAAAATCAGACAACCATGAAATTACAGCTCGTTTCAACCCTCAAAAACGATTCATCAAGCTCGTACTTATTGTATGAGCAATCAGGAGCATTTGTACGGGATAACTGGAGTCATACATATGAGCAGTTTGAACGGAAAGTTTACGACATACTTCAAGAGAAGGTTACAATTTTTTCTTGTCTTAAAGGCGAGTTAAATGGTATGATGAATATTGTTTTGCAAAAAAAAGCAAAAGATTTAGCAGATGAATTTTCTGCCGAGCCGGTTGAACAGCTAAATGAACCAAATTTCGTATCAATATCAGCTTATACAACGAGATGGAAAAATTATATATCGACTGCTGATCATAAAATGAATCTGCAGATCGCGATTCGAAGCTCAGGAATGGGCGGAAAACATATGATTGTGATTGGAACACCAATCGTAACGTCTGAATATTAATATATAGAATTATGGACGCGGAGGGGAATACTTTGGAAAAAATCATCGTCCGCGGCGGTAATAAGTTAAACGGTACAGTGAAAGTTGAAGGAGCTAAAAATGCCGTTTTGCCAGTCATCGCTGCATCCTTATTAGCCAGTGAAGAAAAAAGCGTAATTTGTGATGTGCCTACGCTCTCCGATGTATATACAATTAATGAAGTGTTACGTCATTTAGGAGCAGAAGTACATTTTGAGAACAATCAAGTCGTCATTGATGCATCATATGAGTTAACCACTGAAGCCCCATTTGAATATGTACGTAAAATGCGTGCTTCCGTGCTTGTAATGGGCCCGCTGCTTGCTCGCACAGGCCGTTCCAGAGTAGCTCTGCCAGGGGGATGTGCAATTGGTTCAAGACCGATTGATCAGCATCTTAAAGGCTTCGAAGCAATGGGAGCCGAGATTAAAGTAGGAAACGGATTTATTGAAGCCGAAGTAAACGGCAGACTAAAAGGTGCAAAGGTTTATCTTGATTTTCCTAGTGTAGGGGCTACGGAAAACTTAATCATGGCTGCGTCTTTGGCAAAGGGAACTACCATTCTTGAAAATGTTGCAAAAGAGCCGGAAATAGTGGATCTTGCTAACTATATTAATGCTATGGGCGGAAAAATCCGCGGTGCGGGTACTGGTACAATAAAAATTGAAGGTGTGGAAAAGCTTAAGGGTACTCATCACCTGATTATCCCGGATCGAATTGAAGCAGGAACTTTTATGGTAGCCGCTGCAATTACGAAAGGAAACGTATTAGTTCAAGGAGCAGTTCCAGAACATCTCACCTCGTTAATTGCAAAGATGCAGGAAATGGGTGTTACCATTATCGAAGAAGGAGAGGGACTCAGAGTCATTGGTCCCAACCAATTAAAGTCCATTGATATCAAAACAATGCCGCATCCTGGATTTCCAACTGATATGCAGTCGCAGATGATGGCATTGCTATTATGCGCAAACGGAACGAGCATGATCACAGAAACTGTGTTTGAAAACCGTTTTATGCATGCAGAAGAATTTAGGCGCATGAATGGTAATATCAAAATTGAAGGTCGCTCGGTTATTATCAATGGTCCTGTTCCTCTGCAAGGAGCAGAGGTAGCTGCAACCGATTTGCGTGCTGGAGCCGCACTTATTCTTGCCGGGCTGGCAGCTGATGGATACACAAGAGTAACCGAATTGAAGCACTTAGATCGAGGCTATGTCAATTTCCATAACAAGCTTGCAGGCTTGGGAGCCGATATTGAACGAGTAACTGAAGAAACAGCCGTTGAATTAACGAGCTTAACCGATTTAAAAGCATAATTGGGGTTCACGTAAGTACCATCTGATTTGCTCGCAATAATTTTTTTATAGATCAGTATGTCACCCGAGTGGCATGCTGATTTTTTTGCAAAGTCATTAAAAACAGTATGCACTTTTTTGCAAAAAAGAATACGTAAATAATGAAAACAATCGGACTGCAAAAAGGACTGGATGTCATATTAGCTTGTCCTCCCCCATATGAATAAAGTAGAGACAAAAAATATGGAGGCAGCTGTTATGAAAAAATTGGCACTAGTACTATCAGGATTAAGTCTAATCATTCTTCTCATCCCGACGATCCTTGTCCTACCTTTCCATGAAGGTTCGAACGGAGCGGCACCGAAAAATCAAGCTAAGGGGGTACCTAAGCTGGAAGATTCATCAGTTTCGGTTTCTGTGTACCGAACAGCAAAGCAGGAAGTGGAAAATATTCCATTGGAGGAATACGTTATAGGAGTCGTCGCATCCGAAATGCCTGCAGATTTCGAAGAGGAAGCGCTAAAAGCTCAAGCGCTGGCGGCAAGAACCTATATTGTCAGGCAAATGACCGGTAATAAAGCAGTAAGCTCGCCAAAAGGGTCGCTTGTCGATGATACACAAATGTTTCAAGTTTATAAAAACAATTCCGAATTGAAGAAAGCATGGAAGAAAAATTTTGATAAGAAAATCAAAAAAGTTACAGACGCGGTTGCTTCTACCCAGGGGAAAATCCTTACATATGATGGAAAGCCTATTTCACCTTCATTCTTTTCTACAAGCAATGGTTATACGGAAAATTCCGAAGCTTATTGGCAAAATAAAATCGAGTATTTGAAAAGCGTAAAAAGCAGCTGGGATGAAAAATCACCAAAATTTAAGGATACAAAAAAGTTCTCTGTCGCAGAATTTGAACAAAAGCTTGGCGTAAATCTGAAGGACGGGAACAGCATTGGCGAAATTACTGCACGTACACCAGGCAAAAGGGTGGCCACAGCAGTCATCAATGGAAAAAGCTTAACCGGAAGAGAAATTCGTGAAAAGCTAGGGTTAAGATCAGCTGACTTTCAGTGGGTACGAAATAATGACACGATCACAATTACTACAAAGGGTTTCGGGCATGGCATCGGAATGAGCCAGTACGGTGCACATTATTTGGCCGAAGATGGCAAGACCGCGGAAGAAATAGTGAAGTATTATTATAAAGGGGTGGAAATTTCTCCATCCGATCAATTCCTCAACACGTATACGGCGAAAAAATAACCTAAAACCGTTTATCTTATCCAAAAGATAAGCGGTTTTTTTCTGTCCATAACTTGAAAAAACCATGGATGTACGAGTATAGTAATGTAAAACACTTTTATAATAATTAACATTAACGAGTTTGTTATGTGAAGAACTTATCAGAGACAGTTTACAATAGATGAAAGCACAGGCTTTTCGGCTTGCAATGACAAAATTGCTGAAGAATTGTCGGATTCGTCAGAAATTGTTCAATCAAGAACAGAAAAAGTGGAGGTGAGCTTCGTGGAAAAGTCAATCACTGATCAACTAAACCGTCCGCTCAGGGACTTAAGAATATCTGTCACAGACCGCTGCAACTTACGATGTACGTATTGTATGCCAGCTGAAATATTCGGACCGGATTATCCGTTTCTTGAGAAAAAAGAACTTCTCTCATTTGAAGAATTAGAGCGGCTTGCCCGTTTATTCGTTCAAAAGTTTGGCGTTGAAAAGATTCGTCTGACAGGCGGGGAGCCTTTAATGAGAAAGGATATGCCTCAATTAGTAGAGATGCTAGCGCGTATAGAAGGTTTGAACGATCTGGCGATGACAACCAACGGTACGCTGCTCCCTATATATGCAGAGCGGTTAAAAAAAGCCGGTCTAAACCGGGTGACGATCAGCCTCGATTCATTAGATGATGACCGATTTAAAAGAATAAACGGCCGCGGTGTCCCGATTAAAAAGGTGCTGGAAGGTATCGAAGCAGCCAGGAAGGCAGGTTTAGGAGTAAAAATCAATATGGTCGTCCAAAAAGGGGTGAATGAAGAGGATATTCTCCCGATGGCTCATTATTTTAAAGAACAAGGGCTAATCCTCCGATTTATCGAATTTATGGATGTCGGAAATACAAACGAATGGAATCGTAAAGCGGTATTAACGAAACAAGAAATCATCGAGCGAATTCATAAAGAAATGCCAATCACTCCGATTGCACCAAATTATAAGGGGGAAGTCGCGACGAGATACAGCTACACAGATGGGGACGGTGAAATAGGTGTCATTTCTTCCGTTTCTGATGCGTTTTGCTCAACCTGCAACAGAGCCAGGCTATCAGCCAGGGGAGAACTGTTTACCTGCTTATTTGCTTCAAGCGGGCATGACCTAAGGAAGTTAATTCGAAGCGAAAAAACAGAGGAAGAGATCACTGAATTCATCAGCCGGATCTGGAAAAACCGAACCGACCAATACTCAGTGGACCGTACACTTTCAAAGCCAGTGGATAAAAAGAAAATTGAAATGTCTTATATTGGGGGATAATGAATTTCGGAGCATATTCATTTCCCGCATCATGCATCTCGTAGTTGAAAACCGGGAAAAGAAAAATATGTTTTCAGCAAGAGAGAGGGTGATGAAATGTTTGAATTAAAAGATTTGATTACGTTTTTCTGGTCGTTTTTTCTCATCTTGCCGATCGTTTCACTTGTCCATGTTGCCGGGCACAGCTTCTTCGCTTTTATTTTTGGCGGGAAGGCTTCAATGGAAATCGGCTTAGGAAATCTTTTGGTGAAAATTGGCCCGATCAAAGTAAAGAGCATGTATTTTATTGATTCATTGTGTCAGTACAATTCATTGAAATTGGATAATCGTTTAACCAATGCTCTCGTCTATGCTGGAGGGGCGATTTTTAATCTTGGTACAATTTTTTTGATCAACAATTTGATTATCAACAACGTACTAGAGCCACATCTTTTTTTCTATCAGTTTTCGTATTTCTCAGCCTATTATACGTTTTTCGCACTTATCCCTGTTCAATATTCAAAAGACCATTTAAGTGATGGGATGGCGATATTCAAGGTGCTTAAATACGGAGAGCGGCAACAGGCCACTCATTAATACTCTCTAGCATGTCTCGTGGTAACAGGAACGGGAATAGGACTAAATAAGACGATGCCGAAATTATGACTTCATGAAAAATAATCTTCGCTCTCTCTAAGATAGGTTCTCTGTTAATATGAGAACCTATTTATGTTCTATATTAAATACTTTGTGCAATCACTCGGTCTCCTCTGCTCTCAGGCTGGGATATGACTATAAATTCAACGTCTGTATCAGATTCGTTCATCATTTGAGGGGGAACTTGAGGGGGAACCTCCACGCCTTCCTGCGAATGAATTGTTATGCGTTCACCATCCACTTCTAATACCGCGCTTCCTGACAAAACAAGGAAGAACTGCCGTGCTGCAGAACGATAGTGCCTTTCTTCCTCTGTATGGGCTGGCATTCGTTCATGGATTACACTTAGGTGCTTTGTTTTGACTAAATGCCAACCGTCACAATTATCTCCCCAATTATAATGTTCAGCAGTTTGTTTGGTAATCTTCATTCTTATTCCTCTCCATTCAATAGAAAAACTGCAGATTTCTCTGCAGTTTAGTTTAGATCGTCACAGGAAAACCCTTGCTGCTTTAGCATCTTTGCAATATTGGCATAATAGCTTTTTTCATAAAAGCTTGCGACACGCTGGGTCCACGGGGCAGGCATTATTTTATTATACTGCTCAAGAATAGCCTTTTGATCTTGCTTATAGGTTTCTTCGTGAAGAACTGCTTCGACTGGCAATCTCGGCTTCTGTCCAGGATCTTCTGCACCATATCCGACACACAGTCCTGAGATAGGAATGACATGCTTTGGCAACTGTAGGAATTCAACGACTTCGAGAGAGTTTCGTCTGACGCCGCCAATAGGGACGGTTCCAAGCCCTACAGATTCGGCTGCAGCGATGGCATAACCCATTCCAAGACCCACATCAGTTGCTCCGACAAGCAAGGAATCTACATCGTTTAGAGCCTCCAGCGTTTTCCCCTCGATTTCTCCAGCAAGCGAAGCTCGATAAAAATCCGCACAAAACACGAGGAATAACGGAGCCTCTTCTATGTGCTTTTGATTGCCACAAAGGCGGGCGAGCTCTTTTTTTCGTTGTTCATCCTTGATAGCAATGATTGAAACCTGCTGGCCATGAATCCATGATGGAGCAGATTGAGCTGCTTTTATAATCAAGTCTAGTTTTTCAGCTTCGACAGGATTATCCTTATAGCTGCGGTACGATCGATGATTATGTAAGGTTTCTATTGTTGGGTTCATAAGATAAGTCCTCCACATTCTTTTCTTCTTAGTTTACCCGACTGGAAGAAAAGGATCAAAAAAAGCCATTCAGAGGCGTGGATATTGAATACCTTGTCCTGGTGGATGAAGGACGCTTCTTTTCCAAAAAAGAAAATGAAATCAAAGTTTTCCGCCAGATCTCCCAGTTTTTCAATAAGCACCTCGTTCACTAATACGGAACAGTTTATCCTCCATGCTTGCAAAAAAAAGAACTATGCACTACAATCTGTAGTGAACGGAGTGTGAGTATGAACATTAAGAATTTCAGATACGGTGAGGCAGGGCTTAATCGTTTTTTCGGTCCTTTGGAAGCCAAAATTATGGAAATTCTTTGGGGAGCGGATGAACTGAGCATTAAGGATGTTCAAAAGCGTCTGGAACAAGAAAAGCCCCATAATTTTAATACGGTTATGACCGTTATGACCCGTTTAATAGACAAAGGAGTTTTGCAAAAGAGAGTCGAGGGCAGGCTTTCTCTGTTTCGGCCGATTCAGTCAAAAGAAAGCTTTATCGAAGAACAATCGAAAAAATTAACAGAAAATCTGCTAGATGAATTTGGCGGCGTTGTTATTAACCATATGATTGACGTTCTCGATGAGGTTGATAAGTCCTTGCTCGATAAATTAGAACACAAAATTCAGCAATTAAAAAAGGAACAATCGTCATGATGTGCTGGAAGAGGAGATCTGTTTTTGTTGTCGCATTAAGTTTTGCCATTGCATTTTTCGTCTGGAGCCAGATGGGAATGTACATAGCGCATCTCCTTTTTGGAGTCGACGTTGAAGTGAATTTCTTTAAGCTATGCATCAGCTTATTTAAAGAAGAGTCTCTTTATTACTTTTTAGTTATCTTTCTTTTGAATGCCTTTATTGCTTATACTGTTCTGCTCACTTTATATAAAGTGGCCGAACAGTACGTGTTGTCCAAAAGGTTTAAGACGAAACTTTCTCATTTAAATAATCATGAATTGACGACTCTTTTCAATCAGAAATTTAACCGTAAGAAGAACGATATTTTGGTGATCGATCATGACCAATCGCTGGCATTTACGCATGGGTTCATAAAGCCTACAATTGTTCTATCCACCAGCTTGATTAAAATTCTTGAGAATCATGAGCTTGAAGCGGTAGTCCAGCATGAAACTTATCATCAAAAGAATTATGATTCACTGAAAATATTCATCCTTCAATTGATATCACAAGGATTGTGGTTTATCCCAATAACGAAGTGGTCTTATCAGAATTATAAAATCATCAGTGAGCTGCTTGCCGACAAATATGCGATCAGTAAAACAGGGTCCGAGCTTGGATTGAGCAGTGCTTTGGTAAAGCTGATTAAAATATGCTTCAAAGAAAACGCCAGGCCTGTGTTAGTTCATTTCTCGGATGAATCTGTCAATTATCGGCTGCAGCAATTGGTGAGTCCGAAAAATTCCATTCCGGTAAGCCTTAACAAACGATCAGTTTTCATATCCATTCAGGTTTTGATTTTCTTAATGGCGATGATTATTATAGCTATCGCCTGATTTTATTCAATCATTGCACGACCGAAAGAATTTAGGAGGATAACAATGGCCAAGCCAAATATAAAAGTCAAAAAAACAAGATCGAATCAATCATCCAAGATCATGTTCTGGGTTCTTGCCCTAATTTTCGTATGCTTTCTTGCCCTCATCTTTGTTGTGAAAAATTCAGGTTCAACAGAAGCGTCTGCTATCAATTATACCGACCAACCGTTTATCGGTGATGAATCAGCCCCTGTGAGCATCGTTGAATTCGGTGATTATAAGTGTCCGTATTGCAAAGATTTTAATAAATCCTTTAAACCATTAATTGAAAAGGAATTAGTGGAAACAGGACAGGCAAAATTCTATTTTATGAATTATTCCTTTATTAATGTCGACTCCACTCGTGCTGCGAAGTATGCAGAAACGGTATATCACGAATTGGGAAACAATGCATATTGGAAGTTTCATAACCTTTTGTACGATAAACAACCGGATGATCCAAGCTATGAGCAAATCGATTTCTACACGGATTCACTTCTTAAGGAAACTTTGAAGGAAATAGCAACTGACGAAGAAGCTGCTAAGGTAACAGATGCAGTTCAAAAGGGGTCGTATGATGACGAATGGGATAAGGACATGTCTCAAGTCAAAGAAGCGGGTATAGAAAGTACCCCGACGATCCTTGTAAACGGAAAGAAGTTTGAGGGGCAAGACTTTAACGACTTAAAAGAGATGGTCGAGAAAGAAGCAAAAGAAAACTAGAAAGCCGGCCTAACGCAGGCCGGCTTTCAAATATAACCTTACTCGATTTCTTTTCCAAGTATCACGAGATCGTACCTTTGTCCATCCATTTCTGCGATGCCAGGCATGTGTGCCCACTTTTCAAACCCGAACTTTTCAAACAGTTTGATGCTCGGTTGATTGTGGCCGAAAATAAACGCCATGATCGAGCGAATGCCGAGTGCAGGTGCCATTGACAATGCTTCTTCAATAAATAAAGTGCCAAGTCCTTGTCCCCGATGCTTTTCACTGATGTAAATGCTTATTTCCGCCGTTTTATCGTAGGCAGGCCTTCCGTAAAAGGATTCGAAGCTTAACCACCCGCATATATTATTCTCTTCGTCCTCCATGACATAGAGAGGACGTTTCTCATTGTGTCTCGAATACCAATCCATTCTATCCTCTACCGTCACCGGCTCCGTATCGGCAGTGACCATTCGTGATGCAATCGTTGAATTGTAAATTTCAACAATCTTAGGGAGATCTTCTATTGTTGCTTTTCGGAATTTATCGTTCATCATGACACCCCCTCCGATATATTTTGTGTATTTGAACTCCTGCTCCTTGCTGAAGAAGGTAAAAATCCATACGATAATCATATATAGTAATAGCACAATTGTCAGTAAAAACTTCAAACTTTTTTTCATCATCATGAATTTTTTTCGTGCTTCTGCAAACACTATGAAGAAAAAAATTTTTCAATATGTATATATTTTCTGAAAAGTGTTCAGAATGTTGCTGAGGTGATGAACAATGAGAGAGGAAGAAAAGAAACGAACTTCTCTTCAACGGTTTTTCCGTAAACGTTGGGTATTCCCAGCAATCTATTTACTCAGTGCAGCAGTTGTTTTAACAGCAGTTCTTTGGTATCAAGCAAGTTCAAACGATGTAAAGGATCAGATTACGGACAATGGCAACGAAACATCGGAATCAAATACGAACGATGCGTTGGAAGTAAGCAAGCAGGTTGAAAATGTAAAAATGCCAGTTTCGACTCCGGAAAGTGTTTCTGTGATTACGAAATTCTATGAAGCAGACGCAACTCAAGAAGACAAAGAAGCAGCACTTGTAAACTATAAAAACCAATACAGCTTAAGCAAAGGAATCGACTTAGCTGAGAAAGACGGAAAAGAATTTGAGATTTCCGCTTCCTTGAGTGGTACGGTTGCTAAAGCTTCAAAAGATCCAGTGCTGGGACATGTTGTTGAAGTTGACCACGAAGATGGATTGGCTACTGTGTATCAGTCTCTTGCTGCTGTAAGCGTTGCAGAAGGTGACAAAATTGAACAAGGCCAAGTCATCGGTACTTCAGGTAAAAACCTTTACAATGAAGAAGCCGGAAACCATGTTCATTTTGAAATTCGCAAAGACGGAGTTGCTTTAAATCCAGAGGAATTCTTCAATAAGCCTGTGACAAGCATTAAACAAGCTTCAACTGAGCAGGCGTCTGAAGAAGCAAAAGAGAAGCAGCCGGCAGAGGAGCCTGCACCATCAGAAGAGCCTGCACCATCAGAGGAGCCTGCGAAGGAAGATACTGAAGAAAAGGGCAAAGCTGACGAAAAAGGTACAGAAGATAAATCTGGATCAAAAGACAGCAGCCAAGTAGAAGAAGGTTCATCTGAATCGTAAGAATTGTGGAAACACCTGTCAAATGACGGGTGTTTTTTAAATAGACGGTAAACATTTCTGGTTTTCATTTCGTCTACTGACAAACATCTTTCATTGGAAAACTTGTACATATTTTGCTTTTGATTTTTATATAATGGATAAATATAGATATTTCTACAAAGGGGTCCGAGTGTATGCTTCTTGCATTAATTCTTTTATTTATGGGTTTTATGCTCGTTCTCATATGCACTGAGAGCTTTCAGCTGCTAATGAGATACCATCATGTTTCCTTTAATCTTCATAAAAACCCGAACTTGTCTTCTTTTTTTGACTTCAACTTTGCTGAATTTCAATCAAATGACGTGGTAATCCAAAAAGCTGGGCATACCCTCTGTTTTTTCATTTTGGTGATCCTGTTTACCTTGTACTTTCGAAGTCTTAAAAGTGCGGTTGCCGTTTCAATCGCTTTCGCATTTTTTACGGAAATTGTTCAAATGTTTTTCGGAAGGCATGGGTGTTTGAGAGATGTCATTATTGATAGCATCGGCATTTTGTTATTTGTAATTATTTATACGGTATTTTCGCTGAATCGGATGACACCGATGAACCGATCTTCCTTAAAGTGAACCTTTAATCTGTGGGAGTCTTAATGTTGGAGAAAATAGTAAAAGCCAATCCTGTGATAGGATTGGCTTTAATTTTCTTAAAGAGCGGATGGACCCTCGTTGCCCGTGCGAATATCGATCACTCTACCGATTTCGTAGACGAAGATTTTACCATCTCCGGGTTCTCCAGTGCTTAGAGCCTTGCGGGCAGCTGCAATGACATCATCTACAGGTACCGAGCTGACAACAATCTCAATTTTTAAACGATCATATACATTTTGTTCTTTCTTCACTCCGCGATATAGCTCGGTATAAGGCTTTTGTAAACCGCTGCCTTGGCTATGTGTGAATGTGATACCGGAAACACCGATTTGCGCCAGCTCTGCTTTTAATTTCACCACATTGTTAGGACGCGTGATTATTTCCACTTTATACATTTGACCGCTCATTTTTGTCACTCCCTAATAAATTAGTCTTGATATGCTCGCTCTCCGTGCATCGTCAAATCTAAGCCAGTAGACTCTTCCTCGTCGGTTGCACGGAATGTAAAGAAGATATTTACCACCTTAATAATAACAAATGTTACAATTCCTACAAAAAGATAGGTGGCCACAATGGCAACAAGCTGCTTCCAAATTAAGCTCACATCTCCGTAGAATAGTCCATTTGCTCCGGCATCGTTTACGCTTGTTGTAGCGAATAAACCAGTTGCTATACCACCCCAAGTTCCGCCGATACCGTGAAGTCCGAACGCGTCAAGCGCATCGTCATAACCGAATTTCTTCTTAAGGGAGAATACACCCCAGAAGCATATTGCGCCTCCGATAAGTCCGATTAAAATGGAAGCCATTGGAGTAACGAAACCTGCAGCAGGAGTTATAGCTACAAGTCCGGCAATAGCACCAGATATTCCGCCAAGCAAGGTTGGTTTTTTGTTTATTAGCCATTCGATGACAAGCCAGCCGATAATACCTGCAGCTGCAGCCGTACTTGTGTTAATAAAAGCATACATACCTACACTGCTTAAAGATAGTGCGCTTCCTACGTTGAAGCCGTACCATCCAAACCATAGAAGAGCTCCGCCGAGTAGGGTAAGCAGCAGGTTGTGCGGAGAGGCTTCGCTTGCATCCTTGCGTTTTCCAAGTACAATTGCAGCGACAAGTCCGGCAACACCTGAAGCGATATGAACGACGTTTCCGCCGGCAAAGTCCAATGCGCCCATTGACATAATCCAACCGCCGCCCCATACCCAGTGGGCAACAGGAGAGTATACTAAGAGAACCCATAAGATTGTGAATACAAGAAACGCAGGGAATTTAATTCTTTCCGCGTAACCACCTGAAACGATCGCTGTCGTTAATACAGCAAAAGTCATCTGAAACAACATGAACAGGCTGTGAGGAATAGTTCCGCCTTCAAGAGGCTCGTATCCTACTCCATTCAAGCCGATATAATCAAGTCCACCGATAAATGCGTTTCCCGATGAGAACGCTAGAGTGTAGCCAACGAGGATCCAAACAATCGATACGATAGCTATTGTCGAAAGGCTGTGCATCGCCGTGCTTAGAACGTTCTTACCCCGTACCAGACCTCCGTAGAATAGTGCCAAAGCCGGGGTCATTAACCATACGATGATGGTACATACAAACATAAAAACTGAATCTCCCATTTCCATAACTAGTAACCTCCTATAATAAAAATGCATAATTGCTATAAATCTTATTATAGAGATGAAGTAAAAGAAGATAACACATTGTTGTCATATTTTCTAACATGAAATATTTTCTGACAAAACAGTTTACTTCTTTAACCCTGGTAGAATAGGACTATCGTGGAAGCTGAAAAACCCAGCTCAGAAGCTGGGTTTCGGGTACTTAATGAATAGCGGATGCGGGGTTGTTTGCACCGCTTTTCGATTTTCTTCTGCTCCACGGATAAAGATAAAGTGAAATAAGCGCGAAAATTGAAGCAAGCAAATATAAATTGGAAAAACCGCTAAACGTTACCAGGATGCCAAGAATGTACGAACCAGTGGCAATGCCTGTATCAAAAAAGGTGAAAAAGGTCGCAATTGCATAGCCGCTTCGGTTTGCAGGCGATGACTGGATCGCAATTGTTTGCATGCATGGAAGGAGGGTGCCGTATCCAAGGCCGATAACCGCTCCAGATAATAAAAGCATTACGCTGGATGAAGTAAAAGCCAGCATCAATAAACCAATCGAAAACAATAGAATGGAAGGATAGATAACAATTCCAGGGCCGACCCTGTCAAACAATCTTCCTGTAAACGGCCGAGAGATAATCATTGTCGCTGCAAAGCATAAAAAGAAATAGCCGCTTGCGTCCATTAAATTAAGTGAATGTGCATAAACGGATATGAATGAAATAACAGACGAATACCAAAAGGATATGGACAATCCTACAATAGCGATCGGAAGCACCTTTTTTTCAAACATATTTGAAAGTGTAAATGCGAATGAAGTTGATCCTTTTACTTCCTTAACTTTCAACGGGAGACAGCAAAAAATGCTGACCAAAGCAAAGATCGAAAAAAGTAAAAACAAATTTGAAAAGCTTACTTTGCCAATTAAGTTCAATCCGATAAACGGTCCAATGACAACAGCAAGGTTCATGGACATGACAAAGTAACCGAGACCTTCACCCCTGCGATTTTTAGGGATAATGTTCGCTGCAATAGCTCCGGTTACCGTTGTAATAATGCTAAACCAAATTCCTTGAAAAAATCGAAGAGCAAGCAGCATATAGAAATTATCAATAAATACATACAAAAAAGCTGAAAAAGTGAATAAGGTGACTGAAATAATAGCTATTCTTTTCTGTCCGAACCGGTCGATAATCATGCCTGAAAGCGGCCGCAAAATGATAGCGGCAAGCAAAAATACGCTAGTCACAAACCCAGCCTGTGATTCTGTTCCGTCCATCCCATCGAGTACATAGACAGGAAGCACAGTAATGTAAGAATAAAAAACGGTAAATATCAAAAGATTTACCAATACGACTAATATAAAATCTTTCGTCCAAATGGGTTCTGATGATGGTTGTTTCATTTCGTATTCATCTCCGAGCCTTGCTTAGTAAATTTAAGGATAAACTGATACATTTGTTCTTTTTCCTGTTCGCTAAAGCAAGATAGTGTGTGATCTTCAAATTCCTTCAGTTTAAGTTGAATATCATGGTATTTATTTACTGCTTCTTCAGTTAACGCCACAACCTTCTCTCTTTTATCATTACCGAGCGTTCGATATATCCAGCCGTTTTCTTCTAAACGCTTTATGGTTCGAGTAACAGTAGGCGCCTCGACATGAAGGTATGTCCAAATCTCCTTCTGTGTCATGGGGCCGAATTTATGCAGACAATAAAGGATCGTCCATTGGGATCCGTAAAGTCCATACTCCTCAAGCTGTTCATTTGTTTTTTTAGAAATGGATCTTGCAGCCTGATTAAACATGTGAAAGAGCTTTCGGTTGATACTCTCCATTGGGATAATTACTCCTTTGATTTCAATATTACTTACCTAGGTAAACAAATCCGTTTGATTAGTGTAACGAAATATTTATCTTATGTAAAGTCATTCTAACGAATCGTTCAAACAATTGTTCATTTTCTATTGAATAAGACGTGGTTTCCTTCAGTATTTTAACGAGAAATTTGAGAAACCCCTTGTCCCTATTGACTTTTGTAGCATATATCCCTGCCTTGGCTAATAAACTGTTACAAACCTAATAAAGAGAGTGTTTGAGGTGAGGGATCGTGGAATATTTTCATATGCCTAATTTGAAAAATAGACTACAACTAAGAAGCTGTTCACATGAAATAAATATGAAAACGAGTCTCATTTCACACTTCTCACATCCATCTTAGGGAGGTCGAGTGGTGTGCACGATTACATCAAAGAGCGTACAATCAAGATTGGCAAGTATATCGTGGAGACAAAGAAAACAGTTCGCGTGATAGCGAAGGAGTTTGGAGTTTCCAAAAGTACCGTCCACAAGGATTTAACAGAAAGGCTGCCCGAAATTAACCCAGATTTGGCCAATGAGGTAAAAGAAATTCTTGATTATCATAAATCCATTAGACATTTAAGAGGAGGAGAGGCAACAAAGCTCAAATATAAGAAAGAGGATATTTTAGAAGGAGAGCCTGTACAATAATCGACGCATAAATCTTCACGATGCTCCTTCTTAATTTCTCTAGCAAATTCCACAAAAATTTGTAAAGAACTTTTACAAGATCAAGCCAATTTTAAAAAAATATGATAAAATATTTAATTAGGGTAGAAGTTGGATTTTTGCTGTGAAACAGAGTTCAAGGAGGATAAATATAGATGTTTGCAAGGGATATTGGAATTGACCTTGGTACGGCAAACGTACTGATTCATGTAAAAGGAAAAGGAATTGTTTTAGATGAGCCATCCGTTGTAGCGCTTGATAAGAACAGCGGCAAAGTATTGGCTGTTGGAGAAGAAGCAAGACGGATGGTTGGACGTACACCAGGGAATATTGTTGCCATTAGGCCTTTAAAAGATGGTGTAATTGCTGATTTTGAAGTAACTGAGGCCATGCTTAAATACTTCATTAACAAATTGAATGTAAAAGGCCTTTTTTCAAAACCACGCATGCTTATTTGCTGTCCGACGAACATAACCAGTGTCGAGCAGAAAGCGATTAAGGAAGCAGCCGAAAAAAGCGGCGGAAAACAAGTATATCTTGAGGAAGAGCCTAAAGTGGCCGCGATTGGCGCAGGAATGGATATCTTCCAGCCAACCGGAAACATGGTTGTTGATATCGGAGGCGGGACGACGGATATCGCTGTCATCTCAATGGGGGATATTGTCACCGCCTCTTCAATAAAAATGGCCGGCGATAAATTTGATCTGGAAATATTAAACTATATCAAGAAAGAGTACAAGCTCTTAATTGGCGAACGTACCGCTGAAGATATTAAAATGAAGGTGGCAACAGTATTCCCTGATGCACGTAACGAAGAAATTTCCATTCGGGGCCGGGATATGGTATCAGGATTGCCAAGAACAATTTCAGTAACGAGCAAAGAAGTTGAAGGTGCTCTTCGTGAATCCGTTTCAGTGATCGTACAAGCTGCCAAATCGGTGCTTGAAAGAACCCCTCCTGAGCTCTCGGCTGATATTATTGACAGAGGAGTCATTATTACCGGCGGCGGAGCCCTGTTAAACGGACTCGACCAATTGCTTGCCGAAGAGTTGAAGGTACCTGTTCTGGTAGCAGAAAATCCAATGCACTGCGTTGCGATAGGAACAGGTGTCATGCTCGACAATATGGACAGGCTTCCAAAGAGAAAGCTCGGTTAAAGTCATTCCCCATTCAATTTATTGGATGGGGTTATATTTTTTTATAAACATTATTGCTGTCCTTGACGATATAAATGCTAGAAAAGATAGATCTATTATAGAACGTGAGTTCCTTTATTGCAACAAGTTTTAAATTTTCTTCCCTGAGGTGAAATTATGTTTAAAGGGCTTTATTCAGCAACATCAGGCATGCTCGCTCAACAACGTAGAACGGAAATGCTCTCGAATAATATCGCAAATGCCAATACATCCGGATATAAAGAGGATCAAGGTTCGATCCGCGCTTTTCCCGAAATGCTTCTAAGCCGAATGGAATCTGATTCTTTTGCAACTGAGAATGGCAACCGTTCTTTTACAAAGCAAAATATTATCGGTTCTCTTAATACTGGAGTTTATATGCAAGAAATGAAGCCGTTGTTTACACAAGGGAATTTGAAAACGACGAATCAGCCTACGGATAACGCACTAATTGAAGCAGATGTACCTGTAAATGAAGAAACCAATGAAAAAGCAGCATTATTTTATGCCGTCCAGCTTCAAGGCGGAGAAGTCCGTTATTCAAAAAGCAGCACCTTTTCCCTTAATGAAAACAATGAGTTGACGATTCACGGAAATCCTGTTCTTTCCACAAACGGACAGCCAATTTCGGTAGCCAGCGAGGATTTTCAGATTTCTCAGGATGGCGTCGTATCGGAAAACGGGCAAAATCTTGGACAAATTGATGTGCGGATGGCTTTGGACACAAGAGTATTGGCACGAGAAGGAAACGATCTTTATCGCACAGAGGATAATCAGGAGCTGCCAAGTGCTGCAGGGACTGGAGAGGCGGCCTACTCCATCAAGCAAGGAGTGATCGAGCTCTCCAATGTTGATGTCTCTAGGGCTTATACAGATATGACGATGGCCTATCGTTCATTTGAAGCGAACCAAAAGGTGATTCAAGCTTACGATAAAAGCATGGACAAAGCTGTTAATGAAATTGGTAAAATCGGATAATTTGCACCGAATGAAACAAGGTTTATGAAGCGGAGGAACAAAAATGCTCAGATCAATGGTCAATGCATCCAATACAATGAATGAGCTTCAGAAGCAAATGAATATCATTGGGCATAATATGTCTAATATAGATACAGCTGGATACAAAAGCAAAAATACAAGCTTTTCTGAACTCATGAGGCAAGAGCTAGAGCAAGTGCAGGAAGAAAATAATCAAGTAACAGAAAACAGGCTTACTCCAGAAGGACTCAGACTAGGAACGGGAGCAGTGTTAAACGAACGTTTGTTTCAAGCACAGGGCAGCTTGAAAGAATCAGGACGAAAGCTGGATTTTGCTTTGACTAAGCCGTATCAATTTTTTCAAGTAAATGCAGAAGGAGAGACCCGCTACACTAGAGATGGTGCTTTCTATTTGTCCGTTGTTCAAAATGATCCTGAGACTGTGCAGCTTGTAAATAAAAGCGGGCACCCTGTCCTGGATGCACAAGGCAGCCCAATCTCCTTTAACAGAAGCTATAAAGAACTAAATGTCAATGAGAACGGCGGACTGACAGTTGTTCCTCAAGATGCAGGTGTTACTGAACAGTTTGATCTTGGCGTGGCAACCGTAACGAAGCCTCAAGCCTTAAAAGAGGAAGGCGGAAATCTTTTCTCGATCGATCCCGCCGAGGGCGATGCTTTTATAAACCTTAACGGAGCTGGCAGAGACGTATCCATTAAGCAGGGAGCGCTCGAAATGTCCAATGTCGATCATATGGAAGAAATGACCGATTTGATGACTTCTCAAAGGTCGTATGAAATGAATGCACGGGCCGTAACTTTAGGTGACCAAATGCTTGGCTTAATTAACGGAGTGAGGTAAAATTACCTTTTAGGAACAGTAAAAAGGAGTTTTACAAGTGAGCCCAAATTCTGAAGTGCAGGTGAACACCAGATACAAGAGACGAAAAGCAGCAAAAACAAAAGAAAAAAAGCCGACGATTTGGAATGTTCGGGTGCGTTTGATTCCAATTTGGCTGCGGCTTATTTTGGTTGCTTTCTTTATGGTCTTGGCACTTATTGGCGGATGGATCGTCGGCTATAGCGTGATAGGTGATGGAAACGCGGGAGACGCGTTGAAATGGGACACATTTCAGCACCTGTATGATCTCGTGAATAAAAAAGTGGATTGATCGTTCGCTTCATTCGGCAAGTATCGATGCCTCGCATTAAACGGGAGGAACAACTGCCCTTACATGCAAAATGGCTTCACCTGACAATCAGATAATTGAATGATAGCAAAAACCCCGTCGACCTGTGCGTCGAACCCTAACTGATTGATATGTAAAGGAGATTTTAAACACATGCTTGATATTCAGCAAATTAAAGAAATCATTCCTCATCGATACCCATTTCTTCTGGTTGATCGTATTACTGAAATTGAAGAAGGAAAACGGGCGGTCGGCTACAAAAACGTTTCAGCCAACGAAGAATTCTTTAATGGCCATTTTCCCGACTATCCGGTTATGCCGGGTGTGCTTATCGTAGAAGCACTTGCCCAAGTAGGTGCCGTCGCGATGCTAATAAAGGAAGAAAACAAAGGAAGGCTTGCCTTCTTTACCGGAATTGATAATTGCCGCTTTAAAAAGCAAGTGAAACCGGGTGACCAGCTTCATCTCGAGGTTGAAATGACGCGCGTACGCGGCCCGATCGGCAAAGGAAAAGGCGTAGCCACCGTTGATGGAGAAATCGTCTGCGAAACAGAGATTATGTTTGCGCTTGGAGACAAAGAAAACTAAAACAGGCTGCCGGCTATGCTGGCAGTCCGTTTTTGTGAAGACCGCAAAAACGTAAGATCGCAAATAAATCATGAAGATCGCAAAAATAAGGACAGGATCGCATTTTCGATTATTTGAGCGAATACAGCGATTGACTTGGATTTTACTATCCTATAGGTGATTATGTTAACTAATTGACTTTTGTACAAACCATGCAACTAAGAAAAGTATCATGATAATTAACCAAAAAAGCATCTTTTTTTTCATATCACGGTTGTTATTATTAGGCATGCTATCACTCCAAACAAATTTAACTTTACTATTAGTAAGTATTTCATACCGCAGGGATTGGATATCCCCAAATATGTTTAACATTAACCCCATATCCTTGATCTTTGCGAATAAATGCCTATGCACCAACGTAGATTGATTTTCCAACTATTTAACAATAGCACTATGCACCAACTCAGTCCATCTATTTACAATATTTTGAAATTAAAGACCTACTCAGTAATAAGTCTTTCGTCCGTTCCTTCCCAGAAAAAATACAATTGGAATTTGTTCACAAAACAAGAAAATGATAAAAGACCTACTAAATAATAGGCCTCTTACATTAACGATGTCGCTAGGCACAGGAATAAGAAATACTCATCTATCTAAATGAATCCCAATTAGAACTTTACGATAGCATAAGTTACAAATTTCTGTTGCCCTCCTGGGAAATGTATTAAAATCGAAGAAAGATACATATCAGGAAATTTGTATCCTCAACTGTCAGTGTTACACAACCTTTTATTAATATTGCTCGTCTGTAATCTTTCGTGTTAATGCCAATAAAAGGGGAGTGAAAAAATTGAGCATGTTTTCTCTATTCCAATCCAAATGTGCCATTTGCAAGAAAAAACGGAGCGGCCTTAGGAAATACCTAGATGATCGTGGAGAGATCATAAAAGTCTGCCCGACCTGCAGCGAATACGCAGAAAGGCGTGCCTACAGAAAACTATAATGGAGCATCCCGCCTTGACACTGCTCTCATTAACCGTCATATTAGTAACGGAAATAAAATGAAAGCAGGTGAAGTCCGTGTGGAAAGAGTTTAAAGCATTTGCAATCAAAGGTAATATTATCGACCTTGCTATCGCGGTCATTATCGGATCAGCATTTAGTAAGATTGTCACTTCTTTGGTAAATGATATCATCATGCCTGTCGTGTTATTGCTTATTGGACGGGTTGATTTTTCATCTTTAACTTACTACGACATAAAATATGGTGCCTTCATACAGACCGTTGTTAATTTCTTTATCGTTGCCTTCTCAATTTTTATCGTGATTCGTTACGTATTGAGGCATAAGAAAAAAGAAGAAGTCAAAGAGACCCCTGTTGATCCGCAGGAAGAGCTGTTGCGTGAAATCCGCGATCTTTTAAAAAATGAGCGGGAAAGAACATAGAATAGAAACGCAAAAGGAGAGCACATATTAACAATAAATATGTACTCTCTTTTTAATTTAGGGAAGAACTGATAACAGTTTCGAAAGTGAGTGTATGCCAATCACTTCTTTCTGACGTTGTTTATCCCATCTATTTAAACCATATACCGATCATTCCAGCATACCGTCAATATCAAAGGAAATCATTGGATCCCCTGCTTTTTCAGATGTTAGAACTGATTTTAACAAGCGTCCTTCCGCGAACTTGCCCTTTTAATAGTGTAGGAAGAGCATCAGGAAGCTCATGTAATGTGACCTCCTGGTGGATAAAGTCTTCAAGGTTTGCAGGCTTTAAATCTGTTGCGAGCCGTTCCCATACTTTCATTCGTGTTTCCATCGGACAATAGACAGAATCAATTCCTAACAATTTTATCCCTCTTAGGATAAACGGAAACACCGAGGTAGGCACTTTTGTTCCAGCAGTTAACCCGCTTACAGCGACAGCTCCGCCATTTTGCAGCTGACTTAAGATCGAAGCTAAAGGCTCCCCGCCAACGGGATCGACAGCCGCAGCCCATTCCTGTTTGCCCAGAGCTTTTAATGTCCCGTTATAAACCTTATCCCGAGAAACGATAGAAGAGGCTCCGAGCCCTTTTAAATAGTCTTCTTCAGACTCTTTGCCAGTACTTGCTTCTACTTCATAACCTAGAGACGAAAGAAGTGCAACAGCAAAGCTGCCAACCCCTCCTGTTGAGCCGGTAACTAGAACTTTTCCTTTTTGCGGCGAGAGATGATTCTGTTCTAAATCTTGAATTGATAAGGCAGCTGTGAAGCCGGCCGTGCCGATAATCATCGCTTCCCGTAAAGTGAGTCCTTTCGGCAATGGTACGATCCAATCTGCCGGAATACGGGCAAACTCACTGTAACCGCCATAATGAGATACTCCTATATCGTAGCTCGTTGCGATAACCGCGTCTCCTTCTTGAAAACGAGAGTCATCGGAAGAGACGACAACGCCAGCCAAATCAATTCCAGGTACAAATGGATATTTTTTCACAATATTACCGTTCGGAATTGCTGCAAGGCTATCTTTATAGTTCACACTAGAATAATGGACACGTATTAACACTTCGCCTTCAGGTAAATCTTTAGAAGACAATCTATCAATACCTACAGTAAATTTTTCATCGTGCTTGTTAACAATCAGTGCGTCAAATGTTTGTGTCATTATGATGCCTCCGTTGCTTAAAATATAGTTCTCTACAAATTATAGAGCATGAAATTTTATAAAAAAAGAAAAGCGGCTTAGGACGTTAATTTTACGAACAAAGCCGCTTTTCATATATAACTAAATGTTGTTTCCTTTATTTTGAGGGACAGTTGTTGATTCCTGCCCATAATAGCTATGATGTGTTGCAAAAAAAGTTCCTCCCGAGACGTCTTTGACGTTGTGAATAACAACAAAAGCATTCGGATCAATTTCTTTTATAAGCCTTTTTAAATGCAACAATCGATGTGAGCGAACAACTACATAAAGGACACTTCGTTTTTCTTTGGTATACTCGCCATGACCTTCAAACATCGTTGCACTTGAAGACATTTCATTCATGACTCTATGTGAAATCTCTTGGATTTTGGGAGAAATGATATTGACTGCTTTTTTAGAATCAAAACCGCCAAGAACATAATCAGTTGCTAATTTCCCGATAAAGAGTGCGATTAAAGTGTACATTGTATAGACAGGCCCGATAATAAAAATTCCGGCCAACACGACAAGTGCATCAAGTGCAAATCCGGTTCCGGTTAAATTCCAGCCTAAACGCACTTTTAACATCAATGCTATGATTGAAGTTCCCCCTACTGAACTTCCTGCTTGATAAATGAGACCAAAACCTACACCGGTTAAAAGACCGGCAAAAATTGCAGCAAGCAACGGATCTTCCATAGGCTTGCCCAGATTTTCTGTAAGATAAATGAATAATGACAAAAGGGGAACATTTAATATCGTTTTGTAAATCATGTGACGTGGGAGGAATTTAATTCCAACCGCTAATAATATAATAAATATAACAAGGTTAGAGATACTGGGAGATATCCCTAAACCGAAATAAATTAATAGAGACAGACCAACAATTCCGCCTTCAGCGATATGGTTAGGCATTGCAAGCAACGTAACTGAAATGGCGAATAAAAACGTTCCAATCACAATGTAAATGATGTTTTTCATAACACACCTCCTCATTATCGCCTTACATTTTACATGGTTGATTCGATTTTCGAAAGTATAATAGCAAACAAAAAATGCTTGACATTTGAAAACAAGCTTTAGTTCAGACGAAATGAAAAATAGTGGATCAGCTATGTTTCACACAACATGGCTGATCCACTATTTTTATTCGGTGGTTACGAATACAGATTTTTCCGAAAGTTCTCCAAAAGCTCTTGTCCGGTATATCCTTCTTCAAGCAGTTCTTCAAGGATTCCCTCAGATTCCTGTTTGAACCGATTGGAAACCATTCTTCCATCAAGCAAAATGGAAACGCCCTTATCCAGGGTGATTATATTTTTAGCCGTTACTAATAAGTGGGCAGGATGATTGGTTTTTTTAGTAATGGTAACCCATATATTGAATTCTTCATTCTTGTCCAGATACTTTTCGAATGTATCCCTCTGATCATTTGATATGACACATTCAAGCAACCAATGATTATCGCTTTCCTCCTGATTAATGACAAGACCTTGATCGATATGAATTTCTTTGTGAGTCTCGGTGCCATCGACTCGTTCCTCAATCGCCAAGTCGATCAGCTTAAAGGTTTTCATTACATTCACCCCGCAGACTGTAAATTTCTCCTCGTTCATTATAGCACAGAATTGAGAAAGCAAAGCTACAGAGCGTGAATGTAAATAGCAAACTTAATAAAATAAGGATTTCACTTCAATAAAGTACAGGAAAGTAAAAGCTGCACCAATAAAGAGAGAAAAACCTCTGGTTTAACGACTGTATAATCGTTTTATCGCTTTTTTCCTTCTGTGGCAATCTCGATTACAATGGTACCACCTTAGCTGAAAGGAGGAAGTGAATGTTTAATCAAGTCATGCTGGTCGGACGATTGACGAAGGACCCCGAGCTTCGTTATACGTCTGATGGCGCACCTGTGGCCACTGTCACACTAGCTGTAAACCGCAACTTCAGAAATTCCGAAGGTGATATCGAAACCGATTTCGTCAACTGCACCCTTTGGAGAAAAACGGCCGAGAACACAACAAATTACTGTCGCAAAGGTTCTATTGTCGGCGTAAGCGGAAGAATTCAAACCCGCAACTATGAAAATGCAGATGGCAACCGCGTCTATGTAACGGATGTAGTCGCCGATTCCGTTCGATTCTTAAGCGGCAAGCCGCGCGAACTGGTCGAAACGTAAGGAACTAAACAGGCCTACCATCACCTCTTTAGAAAAAATCACAATACCTTCTTCATCATCCCCCATTTTCCAGTCTTAGACTGGATTTTTTTATCTACTGATTCAATCTTTAGCTTGTCTGTTTTAGCTATATATTTTGATTCACCTACACTTTCTAATACGATCATGGTATAGTATGAAAAAAGCAACTGATTTACTTGGTTTATTATTTCACGAGTATTTTCATTAGGAGGTAGAAAAATATGAGTAACGTACTAATTATTTCTGGCAGTCCAACTCCCGGGTCACGTTTGAATGGAATCATTGATTACAGCCAAAACAAACTAGAGGAATCAGGTTTTGAAGTTGACCATCTTATCGTTTCAGAGCTCCCGAGTGAAGACTTAATCAAAGCCAATTTTGCCAGCGAGGCCATTAAGGAAGCTCAAGCAAAAGTTGAAAAAGCGACAGCCGCGATTATTGCAAGCCCTGTTTACAAAGCTTCATACACAGGCGTATTAAAAACATTCCTTGATTTAATCCCGCAAAAAGGTCTTCAAGGAAAAATTGTTTATCCGTTATTTGTCGGCGGTACGATCGCGCACTTTTTAGCGATCGATTATTCACTAAAACCGGTTGTCTCAGCACTGGGGGCCACCAATATTCTTAACGGCGTCTATGCCCTCGATCAATGGATTACCAGAGTTGATGCGAATCAATTTGAGTTAACGGAGGAACTGACGAATCGTTTGGAAACCTCACTTGACGTACTGATTCATGAAATAAAAAGCAAGCCTAGGGGAGTGGACCAGACAGCTTCTGAACAGCCGTTAAAGTAAGATAGATACCCGTGCAACTAATATGTGATGAGCTTCAAATATAGGGTTAAAAGCTGTTATTATAAGTGTAATAACAGCTTTTTTCTATTAAGTTAGCTCTCTGCGATTTTTCTGATTTTCCGGCAATATGCTGCAATCACAATCATATCATTAAGCATCTAACAGGAGGCGTATCAATGACACATAGCTACATCTCACACTTGGAATGCCCTAAATGCAATCGGGAATTTCCTCATAACGAAATTCAGCAGTTATGCAGCTGCGGTTCTCCGCTCCTTGTCCGCTATCATCTGCAAGAGCTGCGGGCAAAATTAAAACCAGATCAATTAAAAGAAAGAGAGAATTCCCTTTGGAGATATCACGAGCTTTTGCCGGTGACGAATCCTGAACATATTGTATCGCTCGGAGAAGGGATGACACCGCTTCTCCCAATGAAGCGTTCGGAAGCGGATATGAATATTCAGCGGCTTTTCATGAAGGACGAAGGCATCGTGCCAACCGGTTCTTTTAAAGCAAGGGGGGCAGCGGTAGGAGTTTCAAAAGCAAAGGAGCTCGGCGTTACTGAACTCGCTATGCCGACCAATGGAAATGCCGGAGCTGCCTGGGCGCTTTATGCAGCCAGAGCAGGCTTGAAATCAACGGTGGTAATGCCTGTGGACGCTCCAAAGATCACAAGAAATGAAACTGCTATTTCCGGATCCAACTTATATTTGGTGGATGGCTTGATTAGCGATGCAGGAAAAATTGTAGGAAAGGCTATACAAGATTTCGGTCTTTACGATGCTTCAACGTTAAAAGAGCCTTATCGTATAGAAGGAAAGAAGACAATGGGGCTGGAAATTGCCGAACAAATGAATTGGTCGCTTCCTGATGTCATTCTCTATCCTACCGGAGGGGGAGTAGGCATTATTGGTATATACAAAGCACTCTCAGAGCTAAAAGAGCTGGGCTGGGTAAAAGGCGAGCTGCCGAGGCTCGTGGCCGTCCAGGCAGAAAACTGCGCCCCGATCGTCAAAGCTTGGGAAGAAAGAAACTCCGAATCGGAATTTTGGGAAGACTCCCAAACAATTGCATTTGGCATAAACGTTCCAAAAGCACTCGGAGACTTTCTCGTGCTTGAAGCGATCTATGAAACGGACGGATGTGCGATTTCGATTGAGGATGCTGTGATTCTTGAGGAGCAAAAGAAAATCGCCTATCTTGATGGAGCCTTTATATGTCCCGAAGGCGCTGCTACCTTTGCTGCGGCCAGAGAACTTAGAAAGAAAAATTGGATCAAAGAAAACGAAACCGTAGTTGCGTTAAATACTGGAGCAGGAATCAAATATCCTGATACGGTAAATGTAGAAGTTTCTGTTTTGCAAAAGAATGAAAGTATAAGCAGCAATTCATGAAGAGAACAGCCTTTATCCAGGAGTAAACCTGGATAGAGGCTTTTTTAATAAATCTAGAAAAAAGGTATTAAATGAACTATGGAAGAACTTATTAGGTGATCTCACTTTTTGGAAGGAGTTGGAGAAGTGAAAATTGCTGCACTTTATGATATTCATGGGAACCTGCCTGCACTGAATGCAGTGTTTGAGGAGCTCAAGGAGGTACAACCTGACCTAATTATCATTGGAGGAGATATCGTCTCTGGACCCATGCCTGTACAAACACTGGACCGTCTTTCTTTAGAAGGTGATAAGGTACGCTTCATCCGCGGCAATGGAGATCGGGAAGTTGTCATTGCATTTGATGGTCAGTCTCTCTCCCATTTGACGGAGAAAGGACGTAAGAGTCAGCAATGGGTCGCTAAACAGTTAACACATTCCCACAGAGATTTCCTCGCCCAGCTGCCAGAACATATAACACTTAGTGTTGAAGGATTAGGGGATATCTTATTCTGCCATGCCACACCGCGTAGTGACGAGGAGATCTTTACACCAAATACCTCAATGGAACGACTTACCGCCATCTTTAATAATGTTGATCAGCAAATTGTTGTTTGCGGACATACCCATATTCAGTTTAAGCAGCAGGTAGGAGGGGTGTGTGTTCTTAATGCCGGGAGTGTAGGAATGCCATTTGCTGACCACCCAGGTGCTTATTGGCTCTTACTTGGCCCAGGAGAGTATGAGTTTCGGAGAACGACATACGATAGGGAAGCGGCAATGAAAGAAATCAATTTTAGCAGTGACCCTCAAGCTCCAGACGTACTCAAGTTAATTGCAGAGGCTGAAGGGATGGCAATGTTAGAGAGCATAGAGGATAAAGACTGAGGTATGCTCATCTCAAGCTTGGCCAGTCGCGATCAAATCCTACGTGCTTAAGATTAATGAAAAAGCTGACTTAGGCACGTAGATTGAACAATCTCATACAATCCTCTTCCTCAGCACAAGCTGCTCGCCCATCACGCCTTCCATTCGTTTTCCTGTATCGAGAAACCCAACCTGTTCATACAGTCTCCGCGCAGGCATGTTTTTTAGGTTTACAGAGAGAACAACATCTGTAATTTCGGAATGATGTTTTTTTACAAAGTCATTTAAGGCGAGCAGCCCATGATGGGCAAATCCCATTCTTTGCTTACGAAAATCAATCGAAAAAGAGGTTAATAGGATAGCTGTTGAGATATCAGTGTAATTCTTGACGATTTCTCCTGTATGTAGAACAAAAAAACCGACTACTTCTTCGTTGGCTAAGATGACGATCGGTGATTTTGTTTCCGATGAATAAAGCATATTGGCTGGCAAAGCAGTATATTTGGCTTGTTCTTCAGGAAGCTCGTAGACCGTTAAAGCAGGAAGATATTTTAATTGGTAATAATCAAGCATTACGTTTGTCATCTTTCGTTCCTCCGCTAAGCTGTTTCAATTTTTCAAAATCCTCATAAATAAGGGGTAATAATGAGCGATTGTAAAAAATGCTGGCCGGGTGGAAGGTTGGAAAAAGGATATATTCCTCCTCTCCCAACACCAGCTGATTATTTTCTAGGCTGTCAAGTTCAAGAATTGAAGTTTGGCAGGCTTTCCCGTGAATTTCCGTCATTTTCTCCTTTTTTCCGGTCAGCCGCTCAAAAGCGACAGCACCCAATGCGACGATGATGTACGGCTTGATTTTTTTGATTTGATAATCAAGCAAAGGTGCATGGGCAATGATCTCCTTTTTATTTGGCTTTCGATTTTCTTTCTTAATCACCTTTTTGCCCCGAATGATTTTTTCCTTCACGCGAAATGGCCTGCTGCGGACTGTGCTAGTGATGTAGATTTCTTCTCTGTTAAGTTCGGCATGCTCAAGAAATCGATCGAGCTCAACACCTGCTCTTCCGCAAAAAGGAATTTCTTTGATGATTTCTTGTTCGCCGGGTGCTTCGCCAACAATCATAATTTCAGCTGTTTCTGAACCCCCGCCAAGAAGAAAACCTTCTACCTGAAAAGGAGAAATTCTTTTTTTGCAGGCATCAAACAATTCAATTGGGATATCCATATCCCCACTCCTTTAATCATTAAACAAACGTTTATTTCATTTAGTATAAAATAAAAAACTCTCCGCAAAAAGATGGAAGGTAAAAAAATGGTTTGAAACATAAAGAATAAGGGAATATCATAAAGGTTATTAAATCGTACGAGTTTTATGTATTACATTTTTACCAAGTAAGAAGGAGAGACCAAGAAAAATGAACCTGGAATCTGACACTCCTAAAAATCAGAAACTGATAAATAAAGCTCTGGATTACGCGGAAGTAGGCGTCACGATCACTGATCCTACACTCGAGGATAATCCAATTGTTTATGTGAACAATGGTTTTTTAAAGATGACTGGATATTCTGAAGAGGAGCTAATCGGAAAAAATTGCAGACTTCTGCAAGGACAGGGAACGGACAAGGAATCTGTTCGAAAGATTCGGGAGGCAATTGATAATCGGAATTCCATTAAGACTCAGCTGTTAAATTATCGAAAAGACGGAACAGAATTTTGGAATGAACTAACCATTGAGCCTCTTTGGATGGAAGAGGAAGGAAAGCTTTATTTTGTCGGGCTGCAAAAGGACGTTACCGAGGATATCAATCGGCAAAAACAGCTGTCAGAATTTACGGATGAAATGTATAAGCTTTCGACGCCAATTGTACCGGTAAGAGACGGACTCAGTATCCTTCCTATTATTGGAACTCTAACTGAAGTTCGCTTCGAAAATTTAATTTCCACTGTGTCAACCTACATAACAGATGCGAAAGATGACTACTTTATCATTGATCTTTCGGGGCTTGTTGAAGTAGATTCATTTGTTGCGGACGCTATTTTTAAGCTGAACAATTTAATTAATCTAACAGGAACAGAACTCATAGTTACTGGAATAAAGCCAAACCTCGCAATGGCTATGGCGCAGCTCCATGTAGAGTTTAAATCATTAAAAACGTATATGAACGTTAAATCGGCTTTAAAGCAGATTAAGTGAGAAAAAAATTAGATGGACTAGCCAGAATAAGCATCTTCAATTATTATAGAAATACGAACGTAAGTTCTATAAAAATTAGGAGGTTGTGATATGAGTAAAGTTTTACGATTTGAATTTCAGGTTCCAAATCCTGAAGAAGCAATTGAGTTTTATTCAAATTGTTTTGGCTGGAAGTTTGAAAAGATGCCTGGGACGCACGACTATTGGTTTATTTTGACAGGTGAAAGTGATAGACCTGGTATCGATGGAGGATTAATGAAATCTCCTGATGGCGCTACCAGAACGACAAATTCCATTGAAGTCTCTTCGGTTGACGACTATCTTAAGATTGTTGTAGATAATGGAGGCAAGGTAGTAGTGCAAAAAACAGCAGTCCCGGGGATGGGTTACTTCGCTTATTGCTTGGATAATCAAGGGCTGCTTTTTGGTGTATCTGAAGAAAATACAGAGGCTTAATAACAAATGTGAGAGAGTATGTAGGGAAAATTTATTAAAACTCCTTATCAAAAGGAGTTTTTTAGCTGAAATCAAAGAAAATGATAATGAGCAGGTATGGAATTAATAAAAAAATGGCCCCGCTATGACGGCGAAAGCCATTCCCCAGCAGTTCTTTTCATTTGAAACTGTTTTAGGGAATAATTGTACTGTACTCGGGATAATTGTGGCCGTTCACGTGGAGAATTGCACGGTTGTTGGAATAATTGGCCCGTACTCGAGAATAATTGCACGGTTGTTGGAATAATTGCACCGTTATCAAAATTAATTGCATTTCTTCAACAGCTTATCCACACGCTTCTTTTGAGGATCCGATAGCATGTCTCTTCGGTTGATGAGAACTTCCTTAAAGTCTAATACATTTTCAGGTGTTACACATACAAATGCCCGCTCTGCATGCTGGCCAACTTCCTTTGGTCTGCACGTGTTCAAGTGTTCGATGATGGCTCGAAACATGGTCGGCTCATATTCTTTATTTGCTTTTGCCAGCTCGGCAAACAGGGTGATGCTGTGGTCTCTTGTGATGACGCTGCCTTTTTCATAGGCATGAAAGATCGTTTCTCTCTGTTCAAAAAGCTGGGCCGGTTTAAGGTGGGCAATTTTTGATAGTGCGGTCATTGCACCCCAGACCATTCGGTTATTTTTCGAGTTTAATTGTTCAATTAAGATCGATACATACGGGGCAATGAGTTCAGGTTTTCTTTCGCCGACTTCACTTATCACCTTTATGCAATCTGCAGCGATTTTTTTATTGGTATTGGCTAAATCGTCAACGATCTCCTTAATTCCAGCAGCATTTTCCTCAGCACATAATTCTTCGGCTAAAGCAATATTTGGTTGTTCGTCTTCACGATCCAGATAATAAGCAATTTGTTTGATCA
This sequence comes from Bacillus gobiensis, assembly GCF_001278705.1. Classification (GTDB taxonomy): domain Bacteria; phylum Bacillota; class Bacilli; order Bacillales; family Bacillaceae; genus Bacillus; species Bacillus gobiensis. Next base: position 2,951,588 of record NZ_CP012600.1, on the reverse strand, counting down.
TTGCGTTGACTCAACTCCTTGACTATATCTTTTCAAGCTCATCAATGAATGCCGGCCTTCTTTTATATGTTTGTTGAAGGTTTTCAATTAACAGATGGGCATGGATGTCGCCGCTAGCTTTTTTGAATGTTTTGATCTTCTTACACACCTTTTTATATTGCTTTCTATTACTCGATTCATGAGCTTCAATTTCTATCCATTCGGCAAATAATTTGATGACTTCTTCAAAATAATCTTTAATAAGGTACGGATGAAGATATTCAATCTCCGGTTTATGATTTTGACAATACCTTAAAAGTTTATCAGACATTTTTTCGGTTTTTAATATTTCAACATATGTGGAAGGAGGGTAAGATTGTTTTTCAAAAGTTTCTATCATTTCTTGCAAGACATTGTTCCACTCTTCTGGTTTGTATAGTGTTTTAAGCCTAGAATAATATGTGTACTCATTTTTATATACAAAATCTTGCAGTAACTTCTTCTGCATGGTGACGTCGCCAAGTTTTTCATAAGCAAGCAGCTGATATTTTTTCCATTTATCAACAAGTCCCGGATATTCCTTGTCAATTTCTTCTCCTTCTTCACATAAGGACAATACTTGTGAAAATTCACCTTTTTCTATTAAGTGAGTAATCGCTTTTTCTCTAAAGGGGTTTAAACCCAAATGCTCAAAAATAAATTTTAATCCCTTTTCTTCTTCATCGAAACGCTCAATTAGCTGTTGCTTGAGAAGCAATAATTGTTCTTTTTTATATTCGGAAAACCAAGACTCTCCGCTTAAATTCTCTAGCATATTATGAATCTGTTTTTCTAATTTGGACCTTAAATCTGAAATGCTGCAAAAGTATATACAAATTTCTAAAAGTCTTATTCGCAAGTCATCCCAGCTATCATAACGTTTATGCTGCGCTTCCTTCATCAACTTTTTGAAAATACCCTTCTTTTGAGAATCCTTTAATTGATGAATATTTGAAGTTAATGCTTGATCTATTATGTCAAAACTCTCTTCGATAACACTGCCCACAAAACCATTTGAATCATCACAATATTGCAGCATATCGACAACAGGTGATAAAACAGTGATTGAAAGGAACACTGCACTTTCCGTATCGCCAACTTCCATCTTTTTATCAGCTTTTTTAAGCGTCATCTCTGCTCCCCGCAGCGCATCGCTTACACGGTTCCACTCAATAAATCCGCGACTTTTAGCTTTGTTTATATATTCTTTAATTAATTTTTTGCTGGATTGAATCTCGTCCTCTTTTGCTCCGTATTGAAATAAAATATTTTTTTTAATATCATAATTTTCTTCCGAGAGCTTAATAATCATTTCCTGCAATTCATCATAAGAGAGATCAGCAAGTGTTTTTCTGATGTCACTTTTCTTATTTTTCAGAGGTGAAATGTAATTTCTGCCTTAACGCATAAAAAGCTGCGGCTTGGTGTTTACAATAATCTCCCCGATCATAAGGGCAGTCACAAAATGAAACTACAATCTCATTATCGCCGTCAATAGACACTTCAACATTGTAATTTGAAGTCCCGACAACTTGAACAAGATACTGATTTTGCTTTATTTCATCTATCGTTTCAATTGACCATGATTAAAATAATCGAAGCCGCGTTCCAAAATAACTTTATCAAAATGATTTTCGAAATCGAAAAGATTCATCTAACATAACTCCTTTAAATGAAGGATAAATAAATTTTAGCATGTTTATCGATTCAATTTCGACAGTAAAAACTTTTGGGAGTGATAGGTCTGAAGAGAGAGGTAGCACTTACAAAGAAAGTTTATAAAGATAGGCAAAACGAGAAGCGTCGAACCTCCAATATATCGACGACCTTCCAGATATACCGGCGATCCCTATCATTTTTACAATTTTACCGCCAAACCGTCAGAAAAACGAATACAATTTATCAACTATAAAAAGAGGCCGGAACAAAGTCCAGCCTCTTTTTTCAACGATTCTTACAACCAGGTAGATACTTCTGTGACAGGAAAACGACCGCTTTGGTGAGCGGGTTTCACTGATTTGCCGACAGATATGAGCATAACCGGAACATATCTTGAATCTATATCGAAAGCTTCGACAAAGGCTTCTTTATTAAAGCCGCCGATCGCACACGTGTCATATCCCTTTGCTTTGGCTGCGATCATAAACTGCATAGCAGCAAGGGAAGCGTTTGAAAATGCCGCTTCTCTCGGATACGTCTCATTGGTGTAAGCCCGATTGATCTGGCCTAAAAGAGTGTCTTTTACTTCTTCTGTCATATACCCGGCTTCTGCAAGCGGACCGTAGATTGCTTCTCCATTTAAATTCGCTTTCACATCACCCAAAATAGCAACAACAGCAGAAGCTTTGACAATTTGATCTTGATTGAAGGCGATCGGAAGAAGCTTTTGCTTCGACTCATCGCTGTGGAATACGGTAAAGTGCCAGTGCTGCAGGTTCCATGCGGAAGGTGCTTTAGTGGCAAGCTCTAAAATTTGCGTAAGGTCTTCTTTTGAAATTTTTACATCAGGATCGTACGCTCGAATGGAAGTTCTCGTGTTTAATACTTCGATTGTATCTGTGAGTGTCGTCATGGCAGTTCCTCCTACAGTTTTTCATATTGAACTTACAAAAAGTAAGCTTATATTCCTATCTTATCGGTTGATCAAGTCAAAATCAACTACGACGATTATACAATTAAAAAAGACCAGATCCAAGTGGACCCAGTCTCTCTATTAAACCTCTCGTTTGACAGGAATCTCGTTCGTCCGTTTGCTGAATATCTTTCCAATCAATACCCTTCCAAATTTGATTCCGGTTTCCTCTACGACTTTAAATAAAATCAGTGAAACCAGAATGTTGATGACTAAGAAAGCAAGTAATGAGACGGCTGCAGTCTGTATCACTCCTAAATCTGTGTATGATATAACCGCATTGACAACTATCGGAATAATGATCATGTGCGTTAAATACAATGAATACGAAATATCAGCGCCAATTTTTGCAGCTTTGTTGGATAAGCATTGCTTGATTATGTAAAGAACCGAATTGACCCGCGGGTGAACCAAGCGCTTTACGTCATCGGAAAACATCAGCGTAATGATGCCTATCGTGACAAGTATCGTCCAGCGTCCCTGGAAGGGCAAGACAAGAAGAATCCACATGCCAAGATGAAACCGGCTCGCTCTTTTTAAGGCAACACATGCCATAATCATTCCCAGTACAAAAAAGTGAAGCTTAAACACTATGAGGGAAGGTGCGCCGAAATCAGCCAGTATTCCGGAGCTGTCCCATGATCCGAAAAGCTTTGGCGCCAGAAACCCGATGACAAATGAAGCTCCGGTAAAAAGAAGCAGTGTCTTGTTAATTAAAGCTTCGTTTCGGAAGAAAATCAAAAACAAAATAGGGAAAACAAGATAAAACTGCATTTCTAAAGAAAGACTCCAAGCCGGACCTAGCAAGCTGGTATTTTGCCCGGGAATCAGGCCATGTAAAAATGTGAGATGCGAGAACAAGTCACTCATCCCTGGAATCGCTGCAGAATTAAAGGTAGTTCCGAAGCTTGCTTCCTTGCCAGTAAAAAAAGAATAGTTAGAATGCACATATTGAAAGTTCGTTTTAAATAAGACGAAAGCAGCCAATATCGCGACGAAATAAATAGGATATAATCGGACAAGCCGCTTCAGCCAAAATTTAAAAATCGTCGTCTTATCACTCGGCGGCTCTTTTTTTTCTTTTAGTAGGTAGTGATACATCATTAGGAAACCGGTTATAATCATAAATCCATCAACGGCAGGACCTGCACTTAGCAAAATATCACTAATCAACGGAACGGAAATAAGCTCTTTTCCCCCCGTGTACGTATAGAAATGACCTACGGCGACCCACAAAGCCAATAGAAGACGAGTACCATCTAAAAACTTAGTATCGATCGGTTTCATTGGTTACTCCTTTCCTATGAGGTTTGTTTTGCCTGATTAATAACAGGTTCTTGGACTTTTCTTCCATACAGCTTATTGATCAGCGTTCGTCCAAGCTGGATACCGTTCTTTTCAACTGAAAGATAAAGCAGGTAACAGATGACGAAATTCACAAGCAAGGAAATCAATAGTGATAAAACAAGAATTGCCTGCTTGCTGCTCACATAAGGCTGCAATAATTGGATTGAGACTAAGATCATTGGCGGCATAAGGATCGTATGCAGCAAATAAAAGGAGTAAGAGATATCGGCGCCAATCTTAAATGGTTTAATCGATAAAGCCAATTTGAAAAAGTTAAGAAAAGAATAGATGCTTTTATGCAAATATGGCCGATATACCTCTAACATCGTCATAACGAATAGGAATCCCAGCAGCAATATTGTTAATTTGCTTTGAAGTGGCAATACAACCGCCATAGAAAGAATGAGAAATAGCATATGAGTTTTTTTCAGAGCCACTGAAGCCAGCAGCATGCCAAACAAAAACAATGGAAGCTTATACAACAAAATAGACGGCGCTCTAAAGGTTGCGTAGAGCCCTTCCTGCGGATGATGTCCGAAAAGCTTTATAGTAACAAGTGATAATACTGAAGTTAAAACGATAAAAACACCGAGACGGTATTTGACCGCATTTTTTGTACCAAAAAATACAAAGAACAGAAACGGGAAAAGAAAATAAAATTGCATTTCCAACGACAAGCTCCATGCGGGTCCAATAATTCCTAAAACATGAGAAGGTATAAACCCATGGACAAAGGTTAAATGGCTAAATAAATTCGATAATGTCATTCCAGCTCTGTCGATTGAAGACTTAGCACTCCACTCTTCATAGGAAATATTGCCGAAGAACATCAATGATTCGCTTCTGCAGTAGATAATAAACTCATAAGCGAAAAACCCAAGTAAAATTGCCAGCAAATAAACGGGATAAAGCCTGAAAAAACGTTTGATCCAGAATTTAGAAAATGTACTTCTTAAATAATAAGGATCCTTATGTTCTCTTAAAATATAGTTATACATCATCAAAAATCCGGTAATCACAATAAAGCCATCTACAGCTATCGTCCCATCGGGTACAGAAAATGGAAGCTTGTAGGCGACCATACTATTAAAATGAGAAAGCGCTACCCAAAGAGCCAATAGAAAACGGGTTCCATCTAAAAATTCCGTGTTTAGCTGTCTCATAGATCCTCCTTATTATTCCTTAAATTGATCGGAATGATCGGATATTTACTTTTAAAGTACACCTCCTATAGGACTGTCGAAAATAAATTTTCTACTGTTTTCTTAACCTTATAAAATAGTAATATTTAATATTATTTTTTAAAAGTACAATTCGACTTATATCGAGCGTTTTTTTTCCTTTCATTCCTAGTCATATCAACCCCTCTTATATGACAATTAAAAGACAATTCTGTTAATCCAGTGCCATTCGTCCTGAGTCAAACGTTAAGAATGGAGGATCTTCTCCAAAAGCAGAATGAAATAAGAGAAGTGATAAAGTGGGTGAAATAAAAATAGAAGGTCGCCATGAAGACATGACGACAATTTAACAAAACGATGATGAGTATAGACCTATCGATCATTATTCAGCGAGGATTTTGTTAATTCGGCAAATTTCTTTGCTGCGGGGGAAAGGTTATATCTTGTAGCAAGACCAATCGACCGATAGCTGTCTATTTCTAATGGAATGGCACGGACACCTGGCAAAAGTGAATTTAATACCATTTCCGGTAAAATACTAATGCCAATATGATGTGCTACCATAGACATAATTGCACTTTCTTCCATTAATTCAAAGCGGACATTCGGCTGGACATGATGTTTTTCGAATAAAAGCTTAACATCATGATAACCGCCATATGCAGGCATAATAAACTGTTCGGTCTCTAATTGTTTAAATGAGATCGATGATTGATTGTATAGTTTACTCTCGCTGGAAACAATACACAGGAGCCGGTCTTTTGTTAGCGGGATGACATCAAATTGATTAGAGTGGCTGACGTTAATAAAGCCGCAATCAATTTCTCCGCTCAATAGCCACTGTTCAATTTCAATATAATCACCTTCTAGTAGTTCGATTCTAATATCAGGATATTTCGCTTCCATTAATTTAACAATATTAGGAAGCCAATTTGTGGAGACGCTGGTGAAAATACCGATTCTTATCGTTCCTTTTGTAAGGCCGACGATATTGGCAGCTTCTTGCTGGACTTTCTCGTTAAAATGCAACACCTTCCGTATTGTCAGCAGCATCGTATCTCCTTCATTGGTTAATGTAATGCCTGAACGATTCCTGTTTACTAAGGCAAAACCAAATTCTTTTTCAAGACTATGAATCGCATGGCTGACGGCAGATTGAGTTAAGCCTAATAAATCTGCAGCTTTTGTGAAGCTGTTTACTTCGGCCACTTTATTGAGGATTTCATACTTAATGATGCTCATGGCTGTACCTCCTTAACATGAAATTAATTCATGTAGACGATTATAAAAATTCGTTTTATTAATGTCAATTTTCCTTTTATACTGTGGATAGATATGACGGAAATTGGAGGAGATCTGCATGAGTTATCAAGCAAGAGCCAATATGGTATTAGTTGTCGTAAATATCTTTTGGGGCTTATCTTATGTTTTTATGAAGATGGGTCTTAGTTCTCTTCAAACTTTTAACATAATAGCACTCAGGTGTCTGATTGCTTTTTTTATCGCAGGCATAATCCTGTATAAACACCTCATTCAGGTGAATGTTCGTACAATGATTGATTCGGCTATGCTGGGGATACTATTGTTTCTCGTTTTTACTTTTGTAACATATGGCGTTAGCATGACGTCTGCCTCGAACGCAGGATTTCTTGTCAGCATGACTGTCATTTTCGTTCCAGTCGTTCATAGTGTACTGATTAAGCGTCTTCCGCCTTGGCCGATTCGTATTGGGGTAGTGGTTACGTTAACCGGGATCGGACTATTGACGTTAAAGCATTCGTTTCGTATAAATCCTGGTGATCTTTTATGTATCAGTGCTGCTTTTTGTTATGCCATCCATATCCTATTAACCGGAAAAGCGACAAGGCATGCTAATTCAGTTACACTCGGTATTTTTCAGCTCGGTTTTGCAGGGATACTAGGATTAATATGCAGTTTTCTCTTTGAAACTCCTTCCCTGCCATCTACAGGGCAAGCCTGGATTGCTATACTAGGCTTAGGGATTTTGTGCAGTGCGATCGGCTTTGTTGCCCAGGCGGTTACGCAAAAATACACAACACCATCAAATACTGGATTAATCTTTTCGACGGAGCCTGTTTTTGCTGCTTTGTTTGCCTTTCTTATGTTAGGGGATGTTTTTACGCTAAGAGATGTTGTTGGTTCTGCTATCGTCATACTTGGTATTTTGATTGCACAAATCGATAAAAACTTATTTTCGAAAATAAAACGTTCTTATAGAAATTTCTATCAACATGGATATTTAAAGGATCAAAAAAAGTAAATGCAGATGAAAGAAGGGCACTCCAAGCGTTTGGCTGAAATGTGGTTTTTTATTTTTCTCAAATTGAAGGGAAAACCATCATTATCGTTTATCTTTCTCCGGAATAAAAAAATTGCACAAGAGCAGCATTATGGAAAACACAATAGAATGAAGAATAACGGGTTCGGTTTTGAAGTGCAAAAATTAAATTAGCTAAATAAATAACACCTGTTTTAGCATAAGTTTTTGACCGTAATTAACATTAAAAATAGAAACAGAAAAAGCTTCGGTTAATTTCCGATGCTTTTTTAGATTTATTGCTGAAAGTTATTGTCGAATGTGATTTGCATACGGGTCATATAAACCCGTAAGTAATACAACGCTTCCTGATAAAATTATTGTTCCTACTATTAACAATCCATTGCCAATAATTTTATCGTTCTTTTTTCGTGAGAATATCCCTAGTGAAATAAAAATTATTGCGATGGGTAATTAGTACGAGACCTAAACCAATGTTCAATGGTTATTCCTCTCCTTTAATGATAAAGACATTTTTTTATTTAATAGGTATATTTTAATAGATAATCAGAACAAACCTTTATAAATTATTTTAAATAATCAGTTCTCGCTGATATTCCGATTGCGTTTGTGTATCGCTTTTTGATGGTGGTTGTACGAGTATTTAATACTAAGCTGCTTATACTTAAATCACCAAAAAACTTAAATCAACAAAAATAATAGGTCCAAATCATATGCGATTTGGACCTAAAATAGATACACTGATTAAGTTTTTGTACTCATAACCGAACCCGTTAAATGAAGAATCCACCTGTGTTTTTCGCTGTCAAAGAAGAGAAGGCAAATACATCGATAGAAACGGAATGAAGCCGATAATTAACAGCCCGAGCACCATTACTAAAAAGAAGGGGATGGCTGATTTCGATATTTGTTCGATGGATACCTTGCCGATCGCCGTGGCAACGAATAAGTTGGCTCCAAACGGCGGAGTAATAAAGCCGATAGCTAAAGCCATCACCATGATAACTCCAAAATGAACAGGGTCAATCCCAACCTGAGTTGTAATCGGCAGAAAAATTGGAGTCAAAATCAGAATAGCGGGGATCGTGTCGATAAAACATCCTACAATCAGTAGAAATCCAATGATCAATAGCATGACGATATACTTGTTATCAGAAAATGAGGTAATTGCTTCGGCAATCGTTTGGGGAATATTCTCAATATTTAAAACATAGGCGAAGCACACAGATAATGCGATTAAATACAACGTAGCGCCAACAATTTTAAGCGTTTCAACCATACTGTCGTAGATATCCTTCCAGCTTAGCTCTTTGTGCAGAAATTTACCAACGACAAACCCATAAATGATCGCAACAGCCGCGGCTTCAGTCGGTGTAAAAATACTCCCGTAAATCCCGCCAAGTATAATGACGGGGGTAAGCAGCGCCCATTTCGCATCATAAATCGTTTTTAATAGATGTTTGACGTTAATTCCTTTTTTTGCGCCTGCCATCCCGGTTTCTAAAGATGCAGCGACTTCGATATCTGTTTTTATGTTTCCCACGCCTTTTCTCACAAGAATGAGATACGAGACTGCCATTAACAAGATCCCGATAAGAACTCCCGGCAGAATGCCTGCCATAAACAGCTTGCCGATGGAAACATTTCCTGTCACACCAAACAGAACAAAAGGAATGCTGGGCGGGATAATAACACCGATTGCGCCTCCCGATGCGGTTAACGCTGATGCAAATCCTGCTCCGTAGCGCTCCTTTTTCATCGCTGGTATGACAAACGAGCCAATCGCTGCGACAGTTGCCGGTCCGGAGCCGGAAATGGCTGAAAAGAACATACAGGCAAGAACCGTCATCATCGCGAGGCCGCCTTTAACAAAGCCAATCAGAGAGCCGGCTAAATCAAGCAGTCTTTTCGAAATGCCGCCTTTTCCCATCAAGATACCAGCCAGCATAAAAAACGGAATTGCCATAATCGGAAACGAATCCAGTGAGGTAAATACTTTTTGTGCCATCGTAAGTAGAGGAATATTATCACTGAAAAACACGATCGTTAACAAGGTTGCCATCCCGATAGAGATTCCAACCGGAACACTTAAAAAAATGAGTGCCAACAAGACAATGAACAAAAATAGTGTGATCAATGGCTACCCCTCTCTTTCCTTGGAACTGAGAACTATATACATTTTTTGAAGCAATCGAATGCTCATTAAGCCCCCGCCAATCGGAACGATCAAGTAAAGGATCCACATCGGAATTTCTATCGAAGGGCTTAATTGCCCCGTCATTTTCATTTTCATAATTAAGATGGTTCCTTGATACGCAAGGAAAAAAGCAAACAGAAACCAAATAAACAACACGAAGCACTCAAACCATTTCAACAAGTGCTTCGGAATGATTTTTTTAATAAGCTCGACCCGAATATGGCTGTTTACCCGAACCGCATAGCTTGTCCCAATCCACGCAATCCATATAAGAATGTACCTGGACAATTCCTCGCTCCATCCCAATGAGACATCGAGAACATATCGGGTAAGAACCTGAAGGGAGACAAGAATGACGATAAAGGCAAGAGCGGCTACCAATAATATTTCTTCAAGTTTTTTATCCAACAGGGCAAGCATGATCGTTTCCCTCCCAACTATTTTACTGTTGCTGCATCAAGTTCATCGTTTCAGGGCCGATGAGTTTCTCATATTTTTTGATAACCAGTTCTAATTCTTTTTTAAATACAGCTTCCTGCTCCGGTGTTAATTGATTGATTTTCATTCCTATTTCCTTTAACTCCGCCAGATTTTTTTCTTCTTGCTCTTGTGTAAATGATCGCTGCACTTGGTTGGCTTTGCTTGTTTCTTCCTTTAGGATTTGCTTAAGATCGTTCGGCAATTGATCAAAAAAGTCTTTATTTATTACGGTAATGAGAGGAGCGTACACCTGGTGAGTCAATGTCAAATATTTTTGCACCTCATAAAATTTTGACGAATAAATAAGCGTAACAGGATTGTCCATACCATCAAAGGTTCCTTGCTGCAGGGCAGAATATGTTTCGGAAAAACTAAGCGGTGACGCATTAGCTCCTAATTCGTTAAACGTCTCCTGATAGAGCTTGTTCTCAATAACCCGTAATTTTAAGCCTTTTAAATCATCCGGCGTTTCAATCGGCTTGGTATTATTGGCAATCTGGCGGAACCCGTTTTCAGCGTATCCCAGGCTCACCAATCCATTAGAGAGAAGGTCCTCGTTTAATTTTTTTCCCAATTTTCCATCGACGGCTTTTCTCGCTTCTTCAATCGACTGAAATGAAAACGGCAAATCGAAGACCATGAACTTTTTATTAAACGTTGAAATCGTTGGCGTTGCGACAACCGTCATCTCAATATTGCCCAGCTGGACAGCTTCAACGGCTTCCCGATCAGAACCGTACAGCTGTCCTCCTGGATAAATCTCAAGCTTTAATCTTCCGTCTGTTTTTTCTTCCAAGCCTTTTTGCAGCTGGACAAGAGCTCGGTGGGAGGCGTGGCTTTCTGAAACAACATGAGTCAATCGTAAGGTATATCCTTTCGCTGTGGAATTTTCTGATTTGGCTAAACCTAAAGATCCGCAAGCAGATAAAATCGTTAGGAGTGAAAAGGAAATGGCGACTAAGAATACCTTTTTATCTCTCATAAAACTCTCCTTTCCGATATCGCTCATTGCAAAACTGTAAAGGCATCGTCTAAAACAGTAATGATTTCGCTTATTTGCTCCTTCGTAATGATCAGCGGTGGAGCAAATACTAACGAATCCGCTCCTTCATACGTAATTCCGCGGCAAATCAGTCCACGCTGCTGCAAATCAGCAACTAACTTCGGTGCGATTGGCTCTGAAAATCGTTTGTTCGTTTCTTGGTCTTCTACCAATTCAATCGCGCCAAGCAAGCCGAAGGTTCTTACTTCCCCTATGATTGCGTGCTTTTGTTGCAACTCTCTAAATCCTCTATATAATTCTTCACCCATTCTTTTGGCATTCTCAACGAGCTGCTCGCTCTCAATGATTTCCATGTTTTTTAAGGCTACAACACACGCTGTCGGATGTCCGCTGTACGTATATCCGTGGAAGAACGTTCCTTCAGAAAGCTCAATCAAATCGTTGTAGATCGTTTCAGAAATGATCACACCCCCAAGAGGCATATAACCGCTTGTAACTCCTTTCGCAAAGCAAAGCAAATCAGGCGTGATTCCGAATTGCTCCACGGCAAAATATGTACCTGTCCGGCCGAAACCCGTAATGACTTCGTCGGCAATGAACAAAATGTCATGCTGCTCACAAAGCGCTTTTATTTCTATAAAGTAATTTTCAGGAGGGAAAATAACCCCGCCCGTACCTTGAATCGGCTCCGAAATATACGCGGCGATCGTGTCAGCACCTTCTGATTCAATAAACTCTTTAAACGCCTCAACGGAATAATTGTCAATATGATAAAAATCCGGAGCGGTTGAAGGGGTAAACTTGCGGAACGCTTCAAGGCCTGTGGCACTCGTTGCTCCCATTGCCACCCCGTGATAGGACCGTTTTCTCGAAACAATTTTCTTTTTCTCCGGCTTCCCTTTCAGCATCCAGTAGTGTCTGACCAGCTTGAACGCTGTATCGTTTGATTCCGAGCCACCTGACGTAAGGAAGACGGTATTCAAATTTCCGGGAGCCTTTTCCGCTAATTTGGCTGTCAATCGGATGGCGGGTTCATGGCTGAATGTGGTAAAGCTTGAGCTGTAAGCAAGCTTGGACATTTGTTCTAGAGCGACTTGGCCAAGCTCCTGTCTTCCGTGGCCGATATGGACATTCCAAAGGCATGAAAGTCCGTCGATCACCGTGTTTCCATGTATATCCTTCAAATAGATTCCGCTGCCTTCCGTAAAAATGACGGCCGGTCCTTCTTCCTGATGTTGTTTAATCGAAGAAGAAGGATGCAGATAGTGCTTTTTATCCAGCTCCCGTAATTCTTCAATGCTGTGTGTCATTTCATTCGTTATTGTTTTGTTCATTTTAATTTCCTCCTCTAATGTAATATTTTTGCTCTTTCTTTTTTATAAATTATTTCGCCGCCAATTATCGTCATCTCAACCGCTGTATCCCGCACTTCTTCCGCAGAAAAAGACATAAACCCTTTAGGGAGGACGACTGCGTCGGCAAATTTACCAATTTCCAGCGTCCCTTGTTCATGCTCGGCGAAAGCCGCATACGCCGCATTCACGGTATACATTTGAAGAGCTTCCTCTAATGAAAGGCGTTCTTTAGGTGACAGGACAGTACCTTTTAGCGTTTCCCGCTTCATCGCACAATACATGCCATAGAGAGGTGAGCTGGTTACAACCGGGCAATCCGAGCTTCCTGCTGCTTTTATCCCCCTTTCGAAAAAGGTTTTTAATGGTTTGAGACGCTCCGTGACTTTCGGCTGCAAGACTTTGTTGTACACATCCCCGGCAGCGTTCAGAAAGCTTGGCTGAGGAACGGGGATAAGCTTCAATTCAGCTAATCTTTCGATAATTTCCGGTGTTGTGACGCTCGTATGCTCGATTCGATGCCTGTGATTGGCCCGCGGGAATGCGTTCAAAGCTTTTTCGTAAGCGGCAATCACCTGAAGGATGGCACGGTCGCCTATTGCGTGAATCGCCACTTGAAACCCTTCGCGATGGTAATCTAACACTTTTTTCTCTAATTCCTCCGTGCTAATCACCATGGCACCGCGCTCTCCAGCAGGATTAATGTACTCTTCAGAAACAGCGGCGGTCCTGCCGTTTAAGGTGCCGTCCGAAAACATTTTGATCGATCCGATTTTCAGCTTGTCGTTTCCGAATCCGGTCGTGAGCATCAATTCATTTGCAGCTTCAAAAAATGAATCAAGGATCATACCGTACACTCTCACGTTCAGCGACCGATCGATGCTCATTTCCTGGAACGCGCGAAATTCGTTCATCGAGTTAGTGAAAAAGCCCATGCCGGCTTCATGCACGCCAGTAATTCCGAGGCTTGTATACTCACGATCTGCAAAGGTGATTGCATCTTTGATTTCGTCCAGTGTGAAAGGGGGGAGTATGCGTTTTACGATGTCGGCTGCCTTTTCCTTCAAAATGCCTGTTGGCCTGCCGTTCATATCTCGGACGATTTCACCGCCAGCTACATCCGAAGTATTTTCATTGATGCCTGCCAGCTGCAGCGTAGTTTGATTGACGACAGCCGTATGAAGGCAATTCCTTAAGATATAAACCGGGTTAGAGATTTCGGCAAAATCAGCAGCGGTTGGAATTCTTTTTTCTTGGAGTTTCTCTTCATTAAAGCCGATTCCAATCACCCAATCGTCCTTGTTTAACGTTGCGGCCTTCTCTTTAACGGCATTGACAAGATCCTTGATAGAATCGACGTTACAATTGACCTGTGACAAATAAAAGCCGAAGTTGACCATGTGCTGATGGGCATCAATGAAACCGGGGAGAACCGTTTTCCCTTCCAAATCAATGGAAACAGTCTGATCTCCCAGCCATTTTTCCATGTCTTTTTTCGTGCCAAGCCCGATGATTCGGCCATTTTTAGCTGCAAGCGCTTCGTACTCTCTTTTATTCTTATCCATCGACACAATACTACCGTTATACATCACGACATCAGCATACATACTTTCATCCCTCCCGATTAGTTGATAGAAAATTTACCAAGATGTTTGAAAATTCGATAAATTAAATGTATAAATATACAGTTAAATGAAATGACGGAGGTGTGACGGTTGGAACTAAGAAATTTAAAGGCTTTTCATAGTGTCGCAGATTGTTTAAACATTACGAAAGCAGCTGAAAAATTAGGATACTCTCAGCCGGCAGTAACGACCCAAATCAAAATACTTGAGAGAGAAATAGGGACAAATTTGTTTGAGAGAGTCGGAAGGCAAATCGTCCTGACTCCTTCCGGCAACATTATGAAACAGTATGTCGATCAAATGTTATTGCTGCTGGAGGACATGACTGAAAAGATAAATGAGACGAAACAGGCCGTAAAACCAATCATAATCGCTGCGCCGGAATCCTACTGCATTCACTATTTACCTTTTTTAGTAGCTGATCTTGTTCGCCAAAACATCAATCTCCAACTCATCACATGCAGCAGCAATCGGGTGATGGAGCTGATTTCTCAAGGTAAGGCCGATATTGGTGTTGTGGCTGGTTCAGTTTCTCCAGCCGAATTTGAAACAACCGTACTTGAGAAGGAAGACTGCTTGCTTGTAATTTCTAGTGAAGTTTATCGAAAAAACAAAACTATCGATTTCCTCAAAACGTACCCTTATATTTCATTTCAGACAACAGATAGCTATAAAAAGATTTTGAATGATTGTTTAAATCAACTAGGTTTTTTACCTTCTTCAATCGTTGAGTTTGAAAGCGAAGAAGCGATTAAGAAATCTGTTTTAAACCAAACAGGCATCACCTTATTAAGTGCAACAATGGCGAAATCTGAAATTGAGTCGGGTGCTTTACATATTCTTCATCGATTCCCGGGCGTGATCACAACCTCTCTGTTATTATCGAAAAATGGGCATCGTCCGGATATTTCTTTAGCAGCTGACATCATCCGAAGTAAATGGTTATCGATTCCAGCAATGAAGCATGTCATTTAAATTGAATTTATCGTAGCATAAACTATTTTTCAGATAAAATTGAATATTTTAATAGTTTAATAAAATTATTTTATAGTAATAGCCTTAGCCTTGATGAAACACAGTGGCAGCATGCTTTTCGCCTGATAGATATCGTCATATTATCTTCCGTCTGTTTTATAGTATTTAGAATTTTCTGATATGATTGGTAGAAAAATATGACGGAGGGAAAGGATAATATGGAGAAAAAGGAACGCGAACTAAAAAAAGTGCTCAGTCGTTTTGACGTTTTATTTATGGCGATCGGCGCAATGCTCGGTTGGGGATGGGTAGTGTTATCAGGAAATTGGGTGACCTCAGCGGGCTCGTTCGGATCGATGACGGCGTTTCTCATCGGGGGCTTGCTTGTCATATTCGTTGGGCTCACCTATTCCGAGCTAACGTCTGCCATGCCCGAAGTCGGGGGAGAGCACGTTTTTGTCGACAGGGCGCTCGGCAAAAAGGCTTCTTTTATCGCATCGTGGGCGATTACGTTCGGATATGCCTCGGTTGTCGCATTCGAAGCCGTAGCCTTGCCAACCGTCGTGGAATATCTTTTGCCCAATTATCAAGCCGGCTATTTGTGGACACTGGCTGGATGGGACGTCTATGCTACTTGGGCATTGATCGGAATGATCGGCGCCGTAATTTTAACGGTAATCAATTACATTGGGTTAAAGCCGGCTGCCTTGTTTCAAACCGTGTTGACCATTGTGATCGTTCTTATCGGAGTCATGCTTATATTCGGATCATTTACGGGCGGAGATGGAGCTAATCTTGAACCGTTTTTTGTCGGTGGAACAGGCGGGATAATGGCTGTTCTCATTATGGTTCCGTTCATGTTCGTAGGCTTCGATGTCATCCCGCAAACAGCAGAAGAAACAAATCTCCCTCATAAAGAAATTGGCAAAATCCTGATTGTATCTGTCATTTGCACGGTCATTTTTTACCTTAGTGCCGTATTTGCCGTATCTATGGCGCTCGATGCCGAAACTTTAAGGACATCCGCCTTGCCGACAGCTGATGCAATGGCTGTATTATTCGGTTCTGATATATTTGCTAATATCTTAATTCTTGGCGGAATCGCCGGAATTATCACAAGCTGGAATGCATTTGTTATCGGTGGAAGCCGAGTATTGTATGCGATGGCGGAATCCGGGATGCTTCCTTCATGGTTCGGAAAACTGCATCCAAAATACAAAACGCCTTCAAACGCTATTCTCTTTCTCGGCATTTTAGCTGTCCTTGCTCCTTTACTTGGAAGACCCGCACTCGTATGGATCGTAGACGCAGGAGGTCTCGGAGTGGTTGTTGCTTACTTTATGGTTGTCCTATCATTTATTGTTCTTCGCAAAAAAGAGCCTGACATGGCGCGCCCCTTTCGAGCTGGAAAAGGACCAGCGGTTGGCTGGATTGCCCTCGTCTTAAGCTTCGGATTTATCGTGCTGTATATGCCGGGCATGCCGGCTGCACTTGTTTGGCCATATGAATGGTTGATTCTCGCGGGATGGACTCTAATTGGCGTCTACTTTTTTGTGCGAATGTCTAAAGGACGTTATGAGACCCGGGAAAAAGCAGTGAAGGAGGGAGGGGTGAAGACGCCGGTTCGTCATATCGATGGGTAAAAGAAGCGGACCATATCATTGGATCTGCTCTGCTGAAGACCTTTAAGATTGGGGCTTGTGTAATACTAAATCCATCTATTTAAAGAGAGTACCAATAAGAAAACTTTGATGTTCGGCATCAAAGTTTTCATCTGAAAATTATTTTTTACTAATATTTGTTTCATAAATTAGCATTGATGATTGATCATCATCAGGTACAGCGTACAGTTTAATTCCTTGTGTTGTATTTTCAAGAAATACTGGATTACGTGTTACAACATGTCCTTTAGGAGAAAACAGAGAAATTGGCAGTTCATGAACCATATCCATTGTTTTCATATCCAGTAAGGCTAGTCCGCCCAATTCATATTTCGCAGTTGATGGTGCTGGTTGCGGCAATTCAGTGATACCACTGCATACCATATGGTTTTTTCCAGCATTCTCGCAGTCTTGATAATCAATAAAGTGGCTAGGATTACTTGATTTTCGAAGAATTTTTCCTTTTTCATTAAACTCATAAAATGATCTTGAACCCCAGCTAATAGCTTTTAAAGTTCCTTTTTTTCTATCACGAAGTATTCCTCCAATGTGGTCATTCGTGCGAAATACTTCTTGGGACTCCATCGTTTCCGGATTCACTTTATAAATGATGGACTTGCTATTTGGGCGATACTCTGCAACAGAAACCCAGATCGATGTACCGTCAAATGCAATTCCTCCGGGATGATACATATCTCCTTCACCAAGCTTTATATCTTTTAGAAGCTTTCCTTCTTTGTTAAAAAGAAAAAGGTGTCCGACACCTTTACCAGTAGTACGATCATAACCGTCTTTCGGCTTGTCGTATTTAACAGGTTTTTCAATGATTTCTACAGAAGACATGTAGTACAAGTCTCCAACTTTCGTCAATCCTTGTGGATGATATGTGTTAAATTTCAGATCGATTTCTTCTTTCTGTTCCCAACCATTATCTCGAGTAAGTTGTTGGAATTTTTCTGTCAGTTGTTTTCCTTCTTTATCAGAAGATAGCGTGTCAGGATTTGCAAGCACTGTTGCTCCTGTTCCAATAACAAGCATGGCAGCTAGTACAAAAATGGCTTTTTTCATCATTTCATCCTCCTGATTTTTAAGTGAGTAAAAAAATTTTAAAATGATTCGGACCGTAAAAAATCGATTAACAGGTGGTATTCTTCGCCCCAAAATCATCTTAAAGATCCCATATGTATCTTAATATGAAAATGTTAAGTTAAAATAATTGGAGTCTTAGATATTTGTAAAAATACCGATTTTTCTTTTGTGAAAAATCACATGGATATTTTGGATGGCCGAGAAAACGCAGTCATTGTCGGATGCTTCGGACTTGATTAAGAAAAGAAAAACTCAGGTGTGAAATCGCAGAAGGAATCGGGAATTTCGCTCCCGTGTTTCCCGGATAGAAAAGCGGAAAAAAGCGGAGGGAAAATTTCGCTAATCCGGCGATTCTCTAATTAAAAAACACCTCTTCAAACAAATTGCCTAAAAGAGGTGCTTTCCTATCAATCTTCTGAGATTATTTTTTCCCAATAGCCTTCACAATTTCCACGGAAAATTCAGCGCCGTATTTTCCCGCCGTTTCCAAGTCCTCAATTTTATCTCCGGATACTTCAGAGTTTGACACGGTTCTGATAGATAAGTAAGGAACGTCATAGCTTTTTGACACCTGGCCGACTGAAGCAGCTTCCATTTCTTCTACACTTGTTCCTGCCTTTTCATGGAACCATTGAATGCGATCGACTTCTCTGTTCCAAACGTCTGCACTGCCGACTTTTCCTTTAACCACTTTTCCGTGCTTATACTTATCAGCTACACTTAATGCCGCCTTCACTAGCTTGGGATCGCTCTTAAATGTTTCGTATGTCTTTAGTTCGCCGTTTTCTCTCATGCCCGTACCATCAAATTTCCATGATTCTGGCTTCATTCCTTCGCCGTCATCCCTATGATCCGTAATGAATCTGCCGATATTCATGACTTCAGTTCCGATTACGGTATCAAAGACGTGGAGCTTCGGATCATGGCCGCCTGCTGTACCTTGGTTAATAATCGCTTTTGGATGGTATTTTTCGATTAGCAATGTAGTAGAAGCAGCTGCGTGAACCATCCCTACTTCAGTTCTTGAAACGATGACGGGTATACCATTAATTTTCCCGCGATAAAATGTGTAGCTGCCGTGGGTTTCTTCTTTATATTCCCCCATTTTCTTAAGTAGAGCAGAAATCTCCATATCCATCGCGCCTTGAACTGCAATAGGCTGAGAAGACTCTTTCTGCGATTGATTGTTTTTCGCAAGCGCAGTGAATCCTTGAAAACCTAAAATTAATGCAACAATCGTGAACAATGCCAGTAACTTTTTTTTCATAAAAATCCTCCTTCTAATAGTAAAAATATAATAATTCATAGAGTATAATATAATTTTTATACGAAAACTAAGGACGATGTTATTAAATATTTTCAGTACTATTTAACTATTAATTTTCCAATTACACATGAAAAATAAAGTTGACAATAAAAGCAGCGCTAATCACATACATGATCCAATGAATCTCTTTCGCTTTTCCTGTCAATAACTTAATGAATGTAAAGGATAAGAAACCGAATGTTAATCCTTCACCAATACTAAACGTTAAAGGCATAAGGATAATGGTAAGAAAAGCAGGTACAGCATCTGTTACGTCGCCTAATGGAATATTCTTTATTTCCGTCAGCATAAAAGCTCCGACCATAATTAAAATAGGAGCTGTTGCAAACGCTGGAATAATGCTGATTAAAGGAGTAAACAAAATGCTTAACAGAAAAAGAAATGCTACTACGAGCGCCTTTAGCCCTGTTCTTCCGCCTTCTGCAATACCTGTTGCATTTTCTACATATGCATTCATCGCTGTAGACCCCATTGCGGCACTTGCCATCGTAGCGACAGAATCTGCAACCAATGCTTTATCCAGACCTTCAATCTCGCCTTTTTTGTTCATTAATCCAGCCTTTTTAGACAGCCCGATCATAGAGCCTAAATTATCAAAAAGCTCGACAAGAGTGAAAGAAAAAATGATAGAAAGGAGGCCGTAATGGAGAGCAGCTTTTATATCCATTTGTAAAAAAGTTTCAGACATACTTGGAAGCGAAAAAGACAAAATATGATTCACACTTTTTGGCGCTTCTACAATTCCTATAAACATCCCGACAATCGAAAGCAGCAAAATACAAATTAGCGCTGCTCCTTTGATTTTTCTGGCCGTTAAAACGGTGACGATTAGAAAACCAATGAGAGCGAGTAAAGGGGCAGGCTTTGTGATTTCACCAAGTGAAACAAAGGTTTCCTCATTGCTTATAATAATTCCGGCTTGTTTAAACCCGATAAAAGCGATAAATAACCCGATTCCGACAGCAATTGCACTTTTTAACACCGAAGGGATTCCATCAATAATTTTTTTGCGTAATCCGGTGATTGTCAGGATAAAAAATACCAATCCCGAAATAAAAACGGCCCCTAATCCTGTTTGCCAGGTTAATCCTTGGCCTAATACGACCGTATACGCAAAAAAAGCATTAAGTCCCATTCCCGGCGCTACAGCAATTGGCATATTCGCCCATAATGCAAAGAGAAGGGTAGCAAGGACAGTGGCAAAAATTGTCGCAGCAATGGCGGCTTCTTTTGGGATACCTGCATCTGCTAAAATGGCAGGATTCACAAAAATGATATAGCTCATTGTCATAAATGTTGTAATCCCTGCAAGAACCTCAGTTTTTACATTCGTGCGACGTTCTGTTAAACGAAAAAATTGATCTAACCAGTTGCTTGCATTCGTAGCATTCTCCGTTTTTTCATGTAACGGCAATTCCATTCGCCTCCTTTTTATCATGTAAAGTTAAGTTGTGACCTTTTTACGTCCCGCTTCGCTTCCGAACGTGATACCTAACTCGCCCAGCCATCTTCTATAAGCAATACTAAGCCTGTCCGGTGTAAGGTGCAGCTCTGCCTGTAAATCCAGCGGCAGCTCCTCAGGTTTCTGGCTTTCGACGACCGTTGTATCCTGTTCGATAATGACCTGCTGGAAATCGCGAAAATATTGATCGGGTTGATCAAATCCATAATTTCTTGAAACTAAGGCAAACACCGTTGATTTTCTCTCTTCCTCAGGGCGAACGGCAAATAGCATGGAAAAAATCTCTTTCGTTTCATAATTTACTTTTTTCAACCGAGCCAATGTTGGACTTAAAATTTCAAACGTATAGTGGATGGTTGCATAATTTCCTGTCCCATCGGCATCTGCATAGACAGGGATTTCATCAGTAACGAAGCGGTTTTCTCGCCAATGTACTTTGTAATCAGGGATTTCAGCATAATTTGAGTCACCAAGAATGCCTTCATGCACGAAAGCCAGATGGCTGACATCTAAAAAGTTTTCAACAACTCGAGGTGCAGCAGCATGCAGCGTATGCGGATTCGCAAACACAGTCTTAAACGAAGGATCCTCGAATTCGACGTACTCTGGGACAGGGTTCTCACTAGCTGATAATTTCACCCAAATGAGTCCGTATTTTTCTGTACAGCTATAGACGACTGCTTTTGCTTTCGGCGGTATGACTCGGCCAGGTGGCTGCTGCGGAATTTTGACACAATTGCCCTCTGTATTGTATTCCCAGCCATGATAAGGACAGACAATACAGTCATTTTCTACTTTTCCGAGTGATAGCTCAGCACCTCGATGAATACACAAATCTTTAAAGGCTTGAATTCCATTACTCGTTCGAAATAGCACAATCCGCTCTCCCAAAATGACGACTTGCATAGGATCATCTGTCAGCTCGTGCGAATATGCTGCAGGCTGCCAATCATTTGCTAATACCGGATCTTTAGCCATCCTCTATTCCTCCAATTCACTTGTTTTTTGCGGCAAAGGGTTCATCCGCTACTTTAATCGATTCTGTCGGACAACCCTCGTACGCATCAATCAGGTCTTCCTCTAAATCTTCTTCTACCTCGGTTGTGCCCGTATTGTGATCAAGAATCACTTTGGCCAGCCCTTCTTCATCGTAATCAAAGATGTCTGGAGCAGCGGCTCCGCATGCCCCGCAAGCAATACAAGTATCTTTATCAACAATCGTAAATTTCCCCATTTATTTATCTCCTTTTTAAGCAAATACCGACGTACTATGAAGCGGCTGGACTTTTGATTTTGGATCTAAGTATGATTTCGCGTTGTTTACTGCGGTAGGCGCCTCGCCAAAACCGGTAGCAATCAGCTTCACTTTTCCATCAAATGTGCATACATCACCTGCTGCATAAACTCCCGGAATGTTTGTTTCCATTCGAGAATTGACAACAATCGAATTTTTCTGAATTTCCAATCCCCAATTTTTTATAGATCCGAGCGATGAGATGAATCCGTAGTTTACTATGACATCATCAACCTCAACGGCTTCTTTCGTTCTGTCTTTTGCATGCTCTAATACGACCTTTGTGATTTTGTCATTGCCGGCGAACTCTGCCGGAACATAAGGCGTTTTTATCGTTACGTTAGAACCGTGTAATTGTTCAACGCTGTGTTCGTGTGCCCGGAATCTATCCCGGCGGTGAACGAGTGTTACTTTCTCCGCGATCGGCTCGAGCATGAGTGCCCAATCTACTGCAGAATCCCCGCCTCCACAGATCATAACTTTCTTACCACGGAATGCTTCCAAGTCATCGATGAAATAATGTAGGTTTGCACTCTCGTATTGTTCTGCTGCTGCAAGCTCAATTTTTCTAGGTTGAAATGCGCCATTACCTGCTGTGATAATGATCGTTTTTGTAACATGCTCCTCTTTATCAGTGGTCAGCTTAATCGTTCCGTCTCCCTGAATCTCAAGGCCTTTTGCAACTTGTTCTAAACAAATCGCCGGATTGAACTGAGCCATTTGCTCTTTCAGGCGATTGACTAATTCCTGCGCTCGAATTTTCGGAAATCCGGCAATATCATAAATATATTTTTCCGGATAAAGAGCAGAAAGCTGGCCGCCAAGCTGTGGCAGGCTTTCGATAATTTTTACAGAAGAATTTCGCATTCCTCCGTAAAAGGAGGCAAATAACCCTGTAGGTCCTCCGCCAATAATTGTAATGTCGTATAATTTCATATTTGAATACTCCAATCATTGATTTAACTCGTATAAATTGTTCCGAGACCTAATTGTTTAAGAATTTTCCGGTAAGCAACCGATGTTTTGTCTGCCATAATATGAGCCTCCATCTGCAAGTCCAGCGGCAAATCTTCAGGCTTTTGGTTTTCAACCATTTCCCTGTCCTCCGTGAACACTTGAAGATTAAACGCATAGACATCTTCAACAGGAGAATCCTTGTCAAAGTTTCTCGCAATTGGAGCGAACAATCTAGTTTCTCTTGCTGAAATCGGACAAACGGCATTCATAATCCACAATTCTCCCCCGTTAGGAAAATAAACCTTTAATGTAGCTGTAAACGGAGGATATACATCAAAGACACGAAGCCATTTGAAATCTTCCGGATTCAGGTGCTGCATTTCCTTCGGATAATTGCTAACCGTACTCAAATATTCGACGTGCAGTCCGTAATCAGTATTGTCTACCTGATAACGGGGAACAAAAGCGTTGTTTCGGTCACCGAACGTTTCCGTATGCACCCAGGCAAAGTGGGCTACATCGAGAAACCCTTCCATTTGTCTCCCGGCAGATCCTTTAATATCAAACGAGGGACAAACAATCTGTTGGAAATCCGGATCATCCCAAGCAGAAAATGACGGCATATTGTCGATTTCGCCCGATAAAGACGTCCACACTAATCCAAACCGTTCGACAACAGGATAAACGGACATACACAAGCGCGGATTAATTTTGGCATCTGGATGAGCTGGAATCGATGTGCATTTGCCGTCCGTTCCGTATCGAAACCCATGATAAGGACAGACGATATCTTCACCCTCAACCCATCCCATACTGAGAGGAGTCCCGCGGTGAACACAAAGATCACGGGCAACAACGATTTTACTGTTCGTGCGATAGACGACTAGGTTTACATCAAGAAGCTTAACGGCTAACGGTTTCTCAGTAACTTCCGTCTGTTGCGCGACAGGGTACCAATATTTACTTAAAACAGTCCAATCCTCATAGCTAAATGTACAGTCACGTGGAAGATCTACGGCCTTATTTTTAAATGTAGGAGTTCCTTTCATCGTTCTTCATCCTTTCCACTACTTCTTTGACTCTAATAAAAAAGAGCCGTGAAGATAGAAGAAATATATTCTTCCATCTTCACGGCTCTTTCCATCCGTAAACAGAGGATAAGCGTCCGCTACAAAACTTTATGTGGGTTGCTGAAAAAACGAGTATGACGAGTTTCCAACAATCAAAGTTTGTTATTCAAATGTTAATAGCAAATAACTGTGCAAGAGCGCTCGTTTCCAGGATCATAATCTCTGAATAAGGCGGTTATTTTTATATCAAACTCCTGCTCTACTTTCTTTTTCAGTAGTTTTTTATACTTTAGCGATAAAGCATAATCAATTGAAAAGACTAGTTCACTATGTTCATCCATTAAAGCATCCAAAGCCGGGATACGCTTAGATCTGGAGAAAATAAGAATCTTTCCATCCTGTATTTCAATATTTTGATCATGCACGCCGACTCTAAAGATTTCTTTATTTATTTCGTTGAAAAGGGTGGCCAATCTCTTCTTAAAATCCTGATCCATTATGTCTCTTCACCTATTTCACTATCTTTAAGTATTAATATTATTTGCAAATGATAAACTAATCAATTTTTTTGTGAGGTTTTCTGACTCATAATGTAGTCTGTGCAACGGAATAGCAGCTATGAAAATTCATGCTTGACAACAAATCAATTTAGTTATAAACTGACATCAAGATATAAGTTTAGTACTTAACTGACAACAAAAGAGGTGATTGTGTGAAAGAAAGAAAAACGGATTCCTCCTTATCGAAGCAAGATGAACGAATCGGTATTTTATTATGGTTCCGTCTTTCACGTTTTTATAATCAGAGTATCCGTGAAACCAATCAGCATTTAAAAAATTGGGACCTGTCGGCAGCGCAATTTGATGTTTTGGCTCAAGTCGGCTCCCATAAGCGATTGTCTCAGCAAGAGCTTGCTAAAAAGCTACTTGTCACCAAAGGCAATATCACGCAGCTACTAAACAAAATGGAAGAATTGGGGCTGGTGAAACGGGAGCAGGAATGGAAAACAAAATATCTTTCCTTAACTGACAACGGAAAAGCGTTATTTGATGAAGTAGTTCCGAAGCAAGAGCATTTTCAAGCCGCTCAGTTTAACGAGTTGAACCATGAAGAAAAAAAACAGCTGCTTGAGCTTCTCAAAAAAATTCAAAAATAAAGGAGGGTGTCTCATGGAATTAAAAGGAATTCACCACGTATCTGCATTAACAGCAAAAGCTCGTGAAAACGTTGATTTTTACACAAAGGTATTAGGTCTCCGTCTTGTGAAAAAGACGGTTAATCAGGACGATACTTCTGTTTATCATTTATTCTATGGAGATGAAAAAGGGAATCCCGGTACAGAATTGACCTTTTTTGAAATCCCAATGATTGCGAAGAAGCATGAAGGGACGAACAGCATTTCCGCAACTTCCCTTCGCGTTCCAAATGATCGAGCGATCGCTTACTGGAAGCAGCGTTTCGAAGAATTGAATATTGAACATGAAGAAATAGCCAATCAGGCTGGCCGTTTCACTTTAGCATTCAAGGATTTTGAGGGACAGCACTTGATTTTAGTGTCTGATGAAAATAATGAAGGAGTCCAAGGCGGAATTCCATGGAAAAAAGCTCAGGTCCCTGCAGAGTACGGAATTGTCGGCTTAGGTCCGGTTAAATTAACTGTAAAAAACGCAAAAGCTACAATCGGCATTTTAACAGAGCTGCTGGGCTTCCGTATTAAAGGAAATGAGCAAGACACTGTAGTACTTGAAACGGGTGAAGGCGGAACTGGTGCTGAAATTCACGTAGAAGAAAAGACGGATTTCCCTCCCGAACGCCAAGGACGCGGCAGCGTTCATCATGTAGCCTTTCGCGTAGATAATGAGGAAGAGCTGCACGAATGGATAAAGCGAATTCGTGAAGCGAAAATACCTAATTCAGGGTTTGTTGATCGTTTTTACTTCCGTTCGCTATACTTCAGAGAACCTAATGGGATTCTTTTCGAACTAGCAACCGATGGACCGGGTTTCGATTCGGATGAAGATATCGAACATTTAGGAGAATCACTCGCTTTACCGCCGTTTCTTGAGCCAAAAAGGGAAGAAATCGAAGCCAAATTAAAACCGTTAAGATAAAAAATTTTAGCTATATATCTCGAATTAATAATATATCAATTAGGAGTGAATATTATGTTAGATACAGGATTATTGTTGATAAGATTAGTGATTGGACTGCTCTTTGTCGGACATGGTGCGCAAAAATTGTTTGGCTGGTTTGGCGGGCATGGCTTAAAAGGAACAGGCGGCTGGTTTGAATCGATGGGCATGAAGCCGGGTGTTACAATGGCGTTAGCAGCGGGACTGGCGGAATTGATTGGCGGGGTATTATTCGCTTTGGGGCTTTTCACACCGCTGGCAGGAGTAACAATTGCCGGAACGATGGTAATGGCTATTGTGAAAGTCCATGGACCAAACGGGTTGTGGGCGACTGAAAATGGCTACGAGTATAATTTGGTTCTATTAGCAGCCGCTATTGGTATCACATTGACCGGGCCTGGACAATATGCAATTGATGCGCTTATATTTTAAATCAAATGGAGGGATGAAACGATGAACGGTTTAAAAGGAATCCATCACGTAACGGCGATTACAAGCAGCGCGGAAAAAAACTATGATTTTTTCACAAATATTTTAGGGATGCGCTTAGTGAAAAAGACAGTAAATCAAGACGATATCCAAACATATCACCTGTTTTTTGCAGATGATAAAGGCAGTGCGGGAACAGATATGACCTTCTTTGACTTCCCAGGCATTCCAAAAGGGACTCACGGTACCAATGAGATTTCAAAAACCTCGTTTCGAGTTCCTGACGACGTAGCACTTGATTATTGGGAAAAACGGTTTGATCGCTTAGAAGTAAAGCACTCCGGCATCAAAGAACAATTTGGCAAGAAGACACTTTCTTTTGTCGATTTTGATGACCAGCAATATCAAATCATCTCAGACGAAAACAATAAAGGAGTTGCTTCCGGTACACCGTGGAAAAATGGTCCGATCCCGCTGGAATATGCGATCACCGGTTTAGGCCCGATCTTTATCACGATTGCGAATTTCGATCATTTTAAAGAAATGATGGAAAAGGTTCTATTATTTAAAGAAATCGCGCAAGAAGATTCCTTTCATCTATTTGAATTCGGTGAAGGAGGAAACGGTGCACAAGTCATCGTGGAACAAAACGTGAATCTTCCTCAAGCACAACAAGGCTTTGGTACAGTTCACCATGCGGCATTCCGTGTTGAAGATCGTTCGGTGTTGAATGAATGGATTCAGCGGATGCAAAGCTTCGGAATCCAATCATCGGGCTACGTCAATCGACACTTTTTCGAATCATTGTACACAAGAATTGCGCCGCACATCTTATTTGAATTTGCCACAGACGGACCGGGCTTTATGGGAGACGAACCGTATGAAACACTGGGAGAAAAATTATCCCTGCCGCCATTTTTAGAACCGAAACGCGAGCAAATTGAAAAAATAGTACGTCCGATTGATACAGTGCGAAGTACGAAAAAATTTGTGAAAGAATAGACCTGCACATTGCCATGTCATGTATCTATGGAAAACGGGTATAGTAAACTACGGTCTTTTCTCGAGAACTCTTACTCGAGGGAGGGCCGTTTAATTTAGCAGTATCTCTAGAAAAGGGTTAATCAGGGGGAACTATGCAATTAATGTCCGTGTATTGTGCAATTATAGCTAAGATCTGTGCAAATAAACCCGGCATCTGTGCAAATAAAGTCAATATCTGTGCAATTAAATGTAGGAATTATGCAATTCCACATGAGTTCTGTGCACTTCCCAGCCGAAACACCGTTTCCACTTGAATCCATCTCGCTACCATCGTCCATCCCAGTCTTAAACATCATCTCGCCGCAACCAAAATCGCAACCACCTCAGACCCAGTCGTAATCACCATCGCAACCGCAACCATCGCTACCACCACCCATCACAACCCCATCCCCCACAAAAAAAAACCAACCCAGCACCAGCCGAGTCGGTTCTTTCTACTTCACCAAAATTCACTTACTCCCCAGCGTAAACAGCTCCTCTAGTTCATTAGTAGAGAGCTCGGTGATCCAGTTTTCGCTTTGGATGATTTGGTTGTTCAGGCTTTGTTTTTTCTCGAGCATGCCGTCGATTTTTTCTTCGATTGTCCCTGTTGTGATCAGCTTATGGACATGGACGAAGCGGCTTTGCCCAATCCGGTAGGCGCGGTCAGTCGCTTGGTTTTCGACGGCGGGGTTCCACCAGCGGTCATAGTGGATGACGTGGTTGGCCGCTGTCAGGTTCAAGCCGGTGCCGCCCGCTTTTAATGAAAGAATCAAAAACGGAAATTCTTTGTTTTGAAATTGCTGAACGAGTTGGTCTCGTTCTGTTTTTGAGAGGCTGCCGTTCAGAAATTTGACGGGCACGCCAAAGGATTTTTCAAGAATGCTTTTCATCATTTCGCCCATTTGAATGTATTGGGTGAAGATGAGGCAGCTTTCGTCCTGCTCATTGATCGCTCCGGCCAGTTCGATCAGCTTTGTGAATTTTTCTGAACGGCCGTTCAACAGCTCAGATTGTTCCTTTAAATAAAGAGCCGGGTGGTCGCAAATTTGCTTTAGTTTGCCCAGCATGCTCAAAATCAAAGCTTTTTTCTGCATTCCGGCAAGAGAGACCATATGATCAAACGTGTCCTTTACGAGCTGCTCATAGAGCGATGCCTGCTCGACAGATAGCGGAATGTATTCCTTTTGCTCCAGTTTTTCCGGGAGATTTAAGGCTACTTCTTCGTCCTGCTTCGTGCGGCGGAGCAGGAACGGTTTAATGATCTGCTGGAGCTTGTCGATCCGTTGTTCATCGCGGTCTTTTTCGATGGGGAGCACGTAGCGTTTATGGAACGCGCCCAAACTTCCGAGATACCCTTTGTTCATAAAGTCGAAAATCGACCATAATTCGGTCAGTCTGTTCTCCATCGGTGTCCCGCTCAATGCGATGTGATGCTCGCCGACGAGCTTGCGGATCGCCCTCGATTGCTTCGTATGAGCATTTTTTATGTTTTGCGCTTCATCCAGACAGATGGTGCTCCACCGGACTCCTTCAAGCTCGTCAAAATCTGAATGTGATAAGCCGTATGTTGTGAGAACGACATCGGTTTCCGCATAATGTGAAGCGAAATCCTCTTCCTTTGGCCGGTTCCCTCCATAATGAAGCTTTACCTTCAGGTCGGGGGCAAAGGTTTCAAGCTCCCGCTGCCAGTTTCCGAGTACGGACGTCGGGCAGATGATAAGGGCAGGCGCAGATTGGCCTTTTTCTTTCACATGGAGCAAATAGGTGATCATTTGAATCGTTTTTCCGAGTCCCATGTCATCCGCAAGACAAGCGCCAAACCCGCTTTCCCGTAAGAAAAGCAGCCAGTTGACGCCGTGCTCCTGATACGGGCGCAGCTTTCCGTTAAAACCTTCCGGAACAGGGTAGGAAGGCAAATTCTCATTGTTTTTCAGCTTTTGAATCATTTTCCGTAAAGAGTTCGACAGCTCAAACTGGATCGATGCGAAAGCCGAGGAATCAAGCAGCTCGTCAGCGTTCCCGACTAGATTCTCTTCGTCTTGCTCTGACAGCTCTCTCGCCAGCACATCCGACATATGAAGCCCTTCGATTTCTGCACGCTCCATCAGCTTTTTCATTTGCTTAATAAATTCCGGGTCAATTTTCACCCATTGTCCGCGAATATTGACGAGCCGGCGATTGCCTGCTACGAGCTCGTTAAATTCCTCTTCTGTCAGTTCAACGCCGCCTGTGGCAAACTGCCAGTTAAAATCCATCAGCGCGTTCATACCGACAAATGATTCACCGCGGGGAGAGGAAGAAACCTTCGCCTTTAGCATCATGGATGATTCCTTCACGATTTGCCACCAGGACGGCAGCAAAATCTCAACGCCCATATTGACGAGTGTTTCGCTATACTCGGAAAGGAACAGCCATGCTTCTTGCTCCGTCAGCTGCGACGTACCGGAATCAAAGGAAAGCCAGGGCACGACGTGGGCAAATCGATCTTGCTCTCTTGCGATTTTATCTGCATGCTTCTGCCACGATTTTTTCAACTTGTTCAGTCCGGTGAAAAAGCGGAGATCGCCGTTTTTTTTGTCTCGTAAAAATTGTTCAAGCTTCCACTCGTCGCCGTCAAATTCGGGCTCGTTCAAGCGAAGTCCCACAGTAAACGGGGTCTCGTCTTCATACCAGCCAATCGATTCAAGAAAATCTTGCTCATCGAGAAATAAGCTTTTGAATTCCAGCAGGTGAAGCTGCCGATTCCGGACGGTTTCCCATTTTTCATGTAAAGAAGGTATGAAAGCGACATAATCCTCTACAGCATAGGAAAACCATTCCAATTGAAATCCTTCAAGAACACCGTCTTTGTCCTTCCAGCGGAGGGCTCCATTCTTCCAAGCTTCATAATCAGGCAGAAAATCGCCATCCTCGATGAATTCATAAATCGTCGATGCAGCCTCCATCAGAGAATCGGTTTCTTCAGTAAGATGAATCGTGCAAAAGGAGTTAAACGAGCTTTTCCCAAGAAGCTCGACAGCCATCCAAGGGGTAAGCAGAATGGCAGAATCCACATCTTCAAGAAAGGTGCCGTAATACGAGGACTCATGCCACTGAAAGAGCAGCTTTTCCATTAACGGCAATGGCAGCGGAATTTGCTCCTCATCATAGCAGGTCAAAAGAAACGAGAAATTTTCAGTTTGTTCAACGTGCACATAAGCTTCCTTCAGACTAGCCATCGATTAACTTTCCTTTCCTTAGTTCCTCCTGAAAAGCGCGGAGGCGTTTATGCTGCTTCGAGAGACGTATGATGTATTGATCCCAGATTTCGACTCTCTTTGCCTTTTTATATAAGGTCTTTAGCTTCTTTAAATTTCGTACCGCTTCCTTGTAAACGCTGCGATTTCTGAATCTTAACAGGTGAGCGATCTCCCGGTGGTAGGATGGAATTAATGCTTCAGGTGCTGACTTGCCTACTTCCTTCAGCAAATCCCGTTCCAGCTCGGAAATAGAAAACCCGATCATGCTGTGAATTTCCACCCATTCGGTATACCGGCCTTTGTCAAATAAGAAATAGCTGTATTCTGTAAAGGTATACGGCAGGCATTTGCGGCAAAAGTGCTCAAACATTTTGTTGTCCGCAGTTTGCTCGGTGTATTTTTGCAGGAGCTCAAAGAAATCAGACACCGTGCTGCGAAGTTCCCTGTACGGTAAATTCTCCCCGCAATAGTCCTCGGCAATGCCGCCAAGCTGTCCGTACCACTTGCTGAGCCTTTTCCACTCGTTTCTGCGCGTGATTTCAGCGAGCCAATGCAGGACAAACGGAAAAACGGCAGGTTTAAAACCCTTTACCCGTTCGAGTACAAGGTCATCGTTTTTTTGCAAAATGTGCAAAAACAACAAGCCGAGATCTGGCTCGATATAATCGTCTTTTTCAAGAACTGGCTCAAGAGCGGCCATCTCTGCCTTGATCCATTTTGGCCGGTTCAAAATACTTCTCCATAGTTCTTCATAAATAAATACCCGTTCATAATAAAAGTGGCGCTTTTTCAAAAGAAGCTCGCGAAGAACCCCCGTAGTTTTTTCTAAAAACGGATCTAGTGAAAACGATATGGCATAAGCCTGCATTTGCGAGAGAGAGGACAAAATGGTGTCCATCAGCTGCTCAACGTATGGATTTAAGCTGTAAAAATCCCGTTTCGGATCAACCCGTTCCTTGTCAATTAACGTATGCATCGCTTTCCATGTCGCGAGAGCCGTATGGATTTGATAGAGGCCTTTTAGCTCTTCCTTTTGTGGCTGCTGCTTTTTTATGGCGGACAAATAGCCGTAATAAAGGCTTTGCATTGTTTGCTGCCGTGCGGGTGTCCGCTCTTCCCAGCGCTCAAACTCCACTTGAAAAAATGACAGCCATCCTTCCAGCGTCTCCAGTGAAAAGGACGCTTGCTGCTTATCAGAAAAAAGCAGATTGGCCGGCTTTTCCTTCCATAAGTCTACAAATGTACCGATTGGCTGGTAATGAGCATAAATATAAAGAAACGCTGCAATAATGTGACGGCATATTCCTTCGTCTTTGCAGGAGCATGTGCCGGAAGAAACGTGCAGAAGATTCACCAATACCTGACACGGTACAGGCTCCTGATCCTGAACGTAAGCAGCCGCTTGAAAGAAGCTTTTGGCTTTTACTCCGTAGACTGCATCCTGCCGATAGAGCTGCAAAGCTTCTTTTACCAAACGGACATTTTCTTCACTGTATGGAAGAGCCTGCTCGAAGTCTTCCGCGGCCTGCAGCACATCTTTCTTATCAAAGGATTCCTGAAGCATAGATCCCGCTCCTTATCTTTTAAAAAAGTTCCCAATTGTTCTATTATAACGTAATCCATAATTTCGCAAAAGTTTTTCTTCAAGAAAGGACATAAATTGAAGGGACCTGTCGAAATATGTTTTAGAAATTGCATCCAGATTCATAACAGCTTATAATTGTAGATAGTTTTCACTAATGGAAACGAAAGGAACTAGAATAATGAGTGAAAAGTCTTTAAATCAAGAACAACTTTTAAAAATTCTTATGCATGCGTATACTCTTGGCGAAGAATCCCATGATATGACAACAACAGAGCTCTTAGAAGATTTAATCTTGAAAATAAAAAACGGATACGCGCTCTAAAAGAAAAACCGCAGATTGCTGCGGTTTTTCTTTTTAATAGATTCTTATATAAGACGGGCTTTGTTTTAGCTTAAGCTTCACTTTTCCATTCAAGGGAACGTTGCGGCTCTCTCCTGTGAGTGAGACCAGTTTTCCTGTATTGCCGTTTGCCTCTATTTCGTAATCGTGCTCCTTCGAGGTTGTCCAATAAACGATCACCTGTCTACCCTCTTTTTCAAACACCAACACGTAATCGTCGTCATTCCCTGTATTGATCCTTTCTTTGAAGTGAAACCCAGACAATTGCCCAGTAAAGGTTTTATATGCCGCATAGGCCGGCTTTTGTTTTCCCTTTGAATCGAGCAGCCCGTAGTTATGCACTTCTACCTTTGGATCCGTGCCGTTGTCGCGAAGACCGTACCAGATGCTGACGGGAATCTCCGCCATTTGATTCACAGCCAGCATTCGAACGAGATATTCCGCTTGCTTTTCTCTTGCAAAATCAGCCGGCATACTTGTCGTCGAATATCCCCACTCACCAGAAAAGACGGGCAGTTCTTTATTCGAATATTTCTTAATCAATTCCCGTAAGCGGGCGTACTCATTGATTACCGATTCCGGCGCTTTCTTTCGATATGGATGGACGGAAACGGCGTCGATTTGCTCAAGGACTCCTTTTTGAAATAGCTTCTCTAGCCAAGCGAATGTTTCATTCGTTAAAGCAAGGGCAGCCGGAGCAGAGACCGTTCCTGTAGGATCAGCCTGCTTGATGATCGGGGCAGTTTCATTTACCAGCGCTGCATAATCATCGATGCCCGGCTGAGGAGACCAGTGCAGATCAACATTCGGTTCGTTCCAAATTTCCCATATCGCGCCGCGATCCTTGTATCTCTCGGCAGCGGTTTTTACAAATTGAGAAAATCCGCTGAGTCCGCCTTGCGTTTGAATCGACTTATCCTGTTCATACAGCTTATTGCTGTAGCTGAAAATAAAATAAGGCTTCATCCCGTAACGATCAAGCAGCTCAACAAAACGATCAAATTGGCTGAAATCATATTGTCCCGGGGAAGTCTCAACCTTGTGCCATGATAAATCGATTCTCACTAATTTTACACCCAAAGTAGAAAGCTGCTTGATATCGTCTTCGTTTATGTCATGAATATTCACGCCTATTCCGTTTGGCAGCACCGGTGTGTTTTCATTATAAATACGATCACTTTTCGGCTCGAACTTGATTCCACCCTCGATCTCGCGGTATTTACCTATGTTCTCTTCACTACGATCCGGCTGAAAAATAAAAAACCTTGCAATGAGGATCAAGGTGAAGAAGAGAATAGCCCAAAAGGCTATTCTTTTTCTCGATCGATTCATTTGTTTCGCAATTCCTTACGTGACACAGAATATATGGCGGACAACAAAGCGATATGGAACCATAAGTAAGGCCGTAAAATGTTTTGGTTGAATTGCAGGATGAGCAGCAAGCAGATAAGTGAAAAAACCATCGAGCGCATCATGACACTGTATTCGCTATTGCGTAAAAGTTTGCTTAATTTAAATGGCTTTACCATGATTGTTATCAGGTAAGCTATAAAGATCACAAAGCCGATAATTCCAGTTGCGGCTAAAATTTCCGCAAATACGGATTGCCCTTCAAACGTGGAAGCTACTTCTTGATCTGTCACGGTCACACCGTATAGCTGGCCGATCGCTGGTGCAACACCGCCAAGGCTCACCCCATATATCGGATTATTGAGAAACACCTGCAGTGTGCTAAAGAAGTCTTCTAACCTGTATACCACGGAATGGGCAGGTGTACCGCCGATACCTGTCCCGCTGAGCAATGACGTTTCCGCGCCGGAACTTGAAAGAAGAGAAATCACGATAACACCAGCAGCAAGAGAAGCAATGAATACGATGGCTAAATATTTCATATAAACGGTTCCTATTAAAAACCCCTTGATAAACAGCCAAATGTATCTTAACAGCCAAATCGCCATTAGCACTAATCCCATTCGGGAAGAGCTTAAAATCAAAGCTGCTGTAATAATGAGGAAAAAGATGCCCAGTCTTTTTTTCGTGAACAGCTTCGTTTTCGATTCAAAAAACATATAGGATACGAGAACCCAGCCGGTAATTAAATATGTAGCGTAATAGGAGGGTTCATAGGAGAACCCGTTTACTCTCGGCAAGACCCCTTGTATCCACCACTGGGTAACAAACGGGGGAGTAATTCCCGCGATGCCCATAACAAATTGCAGAATCCCAAACAATGAGATAATAAGATAGGAGTAAATATACCAGCGGAACATCGTATCCACTTTGTCCTTACTATTGATAAAGTATACGATCGCAAAAAGCATCAGAACGTTGAGCAGCAGCCAAAAGGCGTACCCAAGGCTTCTCGTAAGAAACGTCGTATTTGGAATAGTGGCCAAAACAATAAACGTCCAGAAGAGTAAATAGATGCTTCCTAACGGTAATTTAAGTGTACCGGATTGTAAGGATGCGAAAGCCCACCAGCCAGCTATTAAAAGGGTTAAGATTTGGGCGCCTCGCAGGGTGAAACCTCCAGGCTGAAAAACCAAAAATAAATCCGAGGAAGCAGTTAAAGAAATACATATAATAATGAATACCATCAACGGCATCTTTTGGTTTTGAATGAGTGAGTAGTAAGCATCTTTCAAATTCAATCGCTCCTTTGGAATAAGCCATCTTTATTTGCAAGAAAAAAGTAGAATCGTCAAACTCTGATGAAATACTTACAATTTGTATTAATCATGACACGATCAAGAAGCGGATTCAATAGGAATAAAAGCACAGGTAGTGGCAGGCTCGGGGGGGCTTTCCCGGGGGTGCAATAATAAAAGGATAGGGAGCGAGAGCAGCAGAATTGCCGAAGATTACCTTGCTTTTAAAGGACTGGTAAGGTGTGAAACCGAAGGTGCAGCTCGCCGCCTGATAAACCACTCGCTCCAAATTTAACCAATAACACATCTTTTCTACCAGTCCTTTCTAACCATTTGTCAGAGCATTGATAAAAAAATGAAAAAAATGATAATAGAAGCTCCTGTCTGTTAAAGGATAAGGAAGCTTGTCGATTCATAAAACTTCTGAAGATATTTATATTGTAGAAAGTCGACAAAATACTTCATTCTTGAAAAATTGCCCAGCCTCCTTCTAGAAAAAAACATTTATTCACTATCAATTCTCGTAAAATTCTGTCGGTGATTCAGCCTGCCCCTACTAAAAGAATCATGCCTGGCAGCTGATTTTTTGGACTGTATTCCGACGTTCGTTATATTGCTTAAGTCTAAGGTCCTCAGAGGAGTAGGCTATTGGTTTAGTTCAAATGGGACTGTCAGAGATTAAAGACCTAACCGTAATATTACAGAAAATTCTGACTATTGTTACAATGTTAACAATCTTAAAATAAAAACGCTTACAATACGCTGAATAAGTGAAATTTGTAACCAAAGATCCTTTTTTATCCATAAAGGAAGGTAATTATAACTAAAAATCAAAATCTCAGACTCGAATGAAATCTGACAATATATGAAAAACGGGTAAGTATAAAGACTTAAATTTCAGCTCCAGCCCCTTATTCTGCAAAGGCTTACTTGAATGAAAGAATGCTAGTATGAAAGATGGTGTAGCGCTTTCAAGATTTTCGAAAATAAAAGAAGAGTCGTATCTAGTCGCAAGCTGGGACCTAAAATAGGATAATCTGAGTCTTTAAGAAACGAGATAACAATGTATAATCGGTTGTGTGATAAACATTTTCCATTCAAAACAAAATATTTCCCAAATACTGCAAGATGAATTACTAGAAAACATGCGTCAAGGGAGGATATCATGGAAGAAACTATTAGCTTAAAGGAACTTTTTTACACAATCAAAAAGAGATTAGCTTTAATTATTGCCATTACATTAATCTTAACGGTGGCGGCTGCTGTTTACAGTAATTTGACAGCAAAACCATCCTATCAGGCTTCGACACAAATTCTCATTAATAGGACAAATGCAGAAGAAGAAGAAGTTTACAATAATGAAATTCAAACCAACATTGAGTTGATCAGTACATACAATGTTATCATCAAGAGCAAGCCGATTTTACAGAAAGTCAAAGATGAATTAAATTTACAGGAATCTACTACTGATCTCGAAGGCAAAATATCAGCCGCAAGTGAAAAAGGATCACAGGTCGTTGAAATTACTGTCACGGATGAGGATCAACAAAAAGCAGTAGACATTGCCAATTCGGTTGCTGGAGTATTCCAAGAGGATATTCAAGATATTATGAAGGTTGACAACGTCAATATCTTGTCTGAAGCAGAAACTGCGACGTCAAGCGGCTCAAATACCCAGATGATTATTGCACTCGCGTTTTTCGTTGGCTTAATGGCCAGCTTGGCACTTGCTTTTATCCTTGAATATATGGAAAACACGTTTAAATCTGAGGAAGAAATTGAAGAGAAGCTAGGCGCTCCGGTTCTGGGAACTATTTCAATGATTGACAGAGAGCTTAAAGACGGAAAAATTCAATATGAGCATCAAGTAAGGGGTGAGAATATTGGCTCGTAATCCAGTACCTTTGAACAACCAAACCTTAATTACGCTTTTGAAGCCATCGTCACCGAGCTCGGAGCAGTTCCGAGCGATTCGGACAAATATCGACTATGCGGCAGAGGAGCAAAAGATCCGTTCAATTCTAGTCACTTCCGCAAGTCATGAAGAAGGGAAATCTATGACTGCAGCCAATCTTGCCGTCGTATATGCCCAGCAAGGAAAACGAGTTCTACTAATTGACGCCAATCTGAGAAAGCCGTCTATGCATAATATCTTCAGCTTGAACAACTCAGCCGGACTGACTGAGGTATTGCGGAAGCAGCAGTTATTGGAACAAGTCATTCAAGGGTGCAGTGTACCTAATTTGACTGTCGTAACAAGCGGAAAGAGAACGTCGAATCCTGCCGAGCTCTTGTCCTCGAGCATGATGGAGGAATTACTGGCAGAAGCTTATATGAAGTATGACATCGTCATCTTTGATTCTCCAGGGATCCTGTCGGTAACCGATGCACAGATTCTTGCTAAGAAAACCGATGGCTCAATTCTTGTGGTATCAAGCAAAAAAACGAAAAAAGACCGCGCACAAAAAGCGAAAGAGCTGCTTTCTTCTTCGAAAAGAAGGTTCCTCGGAATCGTGCTAAACGGTAAACGAATGAAGACAGACTCGGTCAATTATTATAACGAGGCAAAATAAATCAACAGCAGGCGTTCGAGATTTGCTCCCTGCAACAAGAAGCAAATCTCGGGCGCAGGCAGATGCTCACTATTAGACAAGCTGTTCGTTTTGGTGCCTCACAACGAAAAAAAGAGGCGTAAGACAAAAAAGCCCCATAAAAAGAATATGTCTCGCGAAAGGTTTGAAATAAAGTGCTTGTTAATCTGGATGTTCTTTATTCAGAACGATACATACAAACAAATCAACAGAACGTACGTTATAACATGATTTTGGGTGATATCTCATAACCCTTATCAAGTGAGGTACTCGGTTGTGCTGTGGGTGTGAAGCCTTGCACCTTAGACGCTGGTCGTCAGAGGCAGAATGTGAGGGCGGGTTCGATGCCCGATTACAGCGATTCCGAGAGTAAATAGACAATGGATTTCTAGGATAACACTATCTTTTGTCTTTTTACCTGGGAAGATATTTATTATCCTCTGAGTTAAATAGACGAAAAAACGTGAAAAGGGAGAGATAATTCATGAAAAAAGTAAAAAAAGCAATTATTCCCGCTGCAGGTCTTGGTACAAGATTCTTACCCGCTACGAAAGCGATGCCAAAGGAAATGCTTCCCATTGTCGATAAGCCGACGATTCAGTACATCATTGAAGAAGCCATTGAGTCAGGAATTGAAGACATCATCATCGTAACAGGAAAAGGTAAGCGTGCGATCGAAGATCATTTCGATTACAACTTTGAGCTTGAGCAAAGCTTAATCGAAAAGAAAAAATTTGAGCTGTTAGAAAAAGTACGCCATTCATCTGAAATCAATCTTCACTATATCCGCCAAAAGGAACCGAAGGGATTAGGGCACGCCGTTTGGTGCGCACGTAAATTCATCGGAGAAGAGCCATTTGCTGTGCTTCTTGGCGACGATATTGTTCAAGCAGAGACACCTTGCACAAAGCAACTCATCAATGAATACGAAAAAACCGGCTCATCCGTTATCGGTGTTCAAACTGTTCCTGAAGAACAAACATACCGCTATGGAATTATCGATCCGGAATCCAAGGATAAAGATCTTTACAAGGTTACAAAGTTTGTTGAAAAGCCTGAAAAAGGAACTGCTCCATCGAACCTGGCGATCATGGGAAGATATCTGCTGACTCCGGAAATTTTCACGTATTTAGATAAGCAGGAAAAAGGCGCAGGCGGAGAGATCCAATTAACCGATGCAATTCAAAAGCTGAACGAAGAGCAAGCCGTATACGCGTACGATTTTGCTGGAACCCGTCACGATGTCGGTGAAAAATTTGGATTTATTAAAACCACCATTGAATTTGCGCTCCAGAAAGAGGATATGAAAGACGAATTACTATCCCTTATGGAAAACCTGGTCAATCAGTCGAAAATTCAAATTTAATAAGGGGGAAAAGACATTGTCTGATTTTGCGAATCCAGGTACCCAAAGAAGAGATGCATCTGCTGCCATTAGCTTGACACATGATGATATACAGACTAGCTCAATCTATCGAGTTGGAAAACGGACGATCGATTTCACGGGCGCGCTGTTTGGACTCATTTTTCTTAGCCCGTTATTTTTGATCGTTGCCCTATTGATCAAATTAGAAGATCCGAAGGGACCTGTCTTTTTCACACAAATTCGCGTCGGCAAAAATGAGGCACCGTTCAAAATCTATAAATTTCGTTCAATGGTCAGCAACGCTGAAGAGCTGCTCGCTGACCTCTTGAAGCACAATGAGGTTTCAGGAGCGATGTTTAAAATGAAAAAGGATCCGCGGATCACGAAGATCGGACGGATCATTCGCAAAACGAGCATTGACGAACTGCCGCAGCTCATCAATGTATTAAAAGGCGAAATGAGCCTTGTCGGTCCAAGGCCGCCGCTTCCGAGAGAAGTCAATGAATATACCCAGTACGACAAGCAGCGTTTGCTTGTGACTCCGGGCTGTACAGGGCTCTGGCAGGTGTCCGGCCGCTCAAGCATCGGCTTTGAAGAAATGGTCGAGCTTGATCTTCACTATATCCGGACCCGGTCACTTTGGAATGATATGAAAATTGTTTTTAAAACGGTTTTCTTGTTAGTCGGATCAAAAAACGCAGCCTAAAATTTTTGACTCGCGGTAGGGGGATTCAATATGGCAAGAAAATTAAATATCTTATTTGCCAGCCATACGTATATGGGAGGCCCATTTGTTGTAGGCTCCCATCATCTTGCGAAGGAATTGAGCAAGCAGGGAAATGACGTCTATCATATCAGCACTCCCATCAGCCCGTTTCACTTATTGAAAATCAGAGAAACGGAGAACAAAACACGCTTTAAACGATACTTCCTTGGAGAAAAAACGGTCAAGGTGAATAACCACCTGCGAGACATCCTCGTTTGGTCGATGGTTCCTTGGCAATTATCGACGAAGCAATTCGCAAAAGACGGCAGAAACTTATCCCTTGGCGGTGTGAAAAAAACGATCAGAAAAAACAACATCCGCGATATCGATATTCTCTTTATCGACCAGCCATCGCTCATTGGCATTGAAGAAATCATTAAGCCGAAGCTGCTCATCTTCCGGCCGACCGATTTAAATGAGTACATGACAGGCGATCAGCATATCGGCAAAGCGGAGGCGTTACTAGTCGAGCGGGCGGACGGCATTGTCGCAACGTCGATGCCGGTCCTGGAAAAAGCGAAGGAAATCAACAAAATTCCGGACAAGCCCTTTGCCTTGATCGAAAACGGCGTCGAGTATGACCACTTTCTCTATCACCCGAAAAACGTGAAGGAGCGAACCGACTCACTGATTCATATCGTGTATGTCGGGGCGCTGGACGAACGCTTTGATTTCGAAGCAATCAGGTATATCGTCGACACGATGGAAAATATCAAGCTGACGGTCATCGGACCGATCAATGACCGCTTCAAGAAGAAGATCTACAGAAATGATCGGATTTCTTATCTTGGGGCCAAGGATTATTCAGAAATTCCGTCTTACCTGCACAATGCAGACCTTGCCATATTACCGTTAAGCGACCATCCGTCGAATAACGGGAGAAGCCCGATGAAGCTGTACGAATTTGGAGCGGCGGGCTTACATGTGGTCGTAAGGAAGACGGATGAGATTAAGAGAAGGAATTTAAGCTTTGTTCATATGTACGAGGATTTCAGGGAAATACCCGCACTTATTGACAAAATTGATCTTTCTACGAAGGAAAAAATTAAAACAGCAAAGCTATCCGAGCCTTATTCGTGGAAAAGCAATGCTGAAAAAATACTTAACTTTTGCGAAGGAATTTCTTATCAATTGCCCCAAAATGAAAGGGATTTTCATAGAGAAGCTTAAAGTGAATCTTCAATCAGTGGGGGGGTCGACGCATAGGATATGCTAGTGAAGGATTTGCAACAGGACATTGCGTAATTAGCCTTCGTACTTTATATCCCCCACTGATTGTTAGATGAACCAATCGGGCTTTTACGGGCAGTTAACCCCCCACCTATTTCCTTCGACTCTCGGAACCCTGAGGCGGAGGTCTTACTGCCCGTTAATGCGGGATAAAATGAATGAAATGACAAAGGGGGCAATGACCCGTGCGTGAGCTAATTGTTGATGCAAGAATGATTAACGCATCCGGAATCGGAACCTATTTAAAAAACATTTTGCCTTACATGTTTGAAAGGTTCAAGAAGCAAGACAACGTTCGAATTACGCTACTTTATAATTCGGAAGACAAAGAGACCATTCAGAAGTACAGTGCAAAAGGCACGGATATCAAGCTGGAAGCCGTCGATAAAGGCATCTACTCGATCTCCGAGCAGCTGTATTTCTTGAAGAAAAAATACAGCAAAAATACGGTGTTTTGGTCCCCTCATTACAACATTCCTTACTTTTACAATGGGGACTTGATCGTAACCGTCCATGATGTTTATCACTTGGACGATCCGCTCGGTACGTTATCCAAAGCGGAAAAAGCATACGCAAAAATCTTTTTTACGCGAATCAGGAAGAAAGCGAAAAAAGTCATTACGATCTCAAACTTTTCGAAGGACAGACTGCTGGAGCAGGCGAAGATCAAGCAAAATGTCGAAGTGATCTACAACGGGGTATCCGATGTATGGAGACAGTACGAAACATTTGAAGCGAAAGGCTTTAAGTATTTCATCTATGTCGGAAACGTTAAGCCCCACAAAAATCTTCAAGTATTGCTTGCCGCTTTTACAGAATTGAAGCTTCCAGATTACAAGCTTGTAATCGTAGGAAAAAAGGAAGGCTTCATTAATGGAGATCAAGAAACGAGCTCGCGAATCGATAACGAGAATATCATTTTCACAGGCAGAGTCAGCGACGAAGAACTCATGTCGTATGTGAAGTCGGCAGAAGCGCTTATTTTCCCATCATTGTATGAAGGATTCGGACTTCCGCCGATTGAAGCGATGGCGATGGGCTGTCCGACGATCGTTTCGAATGCGGCTTCGATTCCTGAAGTCAGCGGAGACGCTTCGCTTTATTTTGACCCGTTAAACAAGGAAGACTTAAAGCAGCAAATGCTGACGCTGATCAATGATGACAAGCTTAGGGCTGAGCTTGTGAAAAAAGGCATCGCCCATGCTGAAAAATTCAAGTGGAAGGATGCGGCTAAAAGCACAATTAAGATCATAGAGGAAGTGGTGTTGAGATGAAGGTAGCTATTATCCATGACTGGTTAACGACATATGCCGGCGCGGAAAAAGTATTGGAAGAGATTCTGAAGATCTATCCGGAAGCGGATGTGTTTTCCACGGTTGATCATTTGGAAGATAAGGATCGCGCGTTTTTGCAAAATAAAAAAGTAAACACCACCTTTATCCAAAATTTGCCGTTTTCTAAAAAGAAATACCGCAACTACCTGCCGCTTATGCCGTTTGCGATCGAGCAGTTTGATCTTTCGCAATATGATCTGATCCTTTCAAGCTCTTATGCTGTAGCCAAAGGAGTCATAACGGGACCGGACCAGCTGCATATTTCGTACGTCCATTCCCCGATCCGCTACGCATGGGATCTTCAAGCCCAGTATTTAAAGGAAAGCAATTTAACGAAGGGGCCGAAAAGCTTGCTAGCCAGGTACCTGTTATTTAATATCCGTAACTGGGATTACCGGACGGCAAATGGTGTAAATCACTTTTTATCGAACTCCGATTTTATCGGGAAACGGATTGAAAAGGTCTACCGCAGACAATCAACAACGATCTATCCGCCGGTAGACGTCCACCGCTTCCAGATGAAAAAAGAAAAGGACGATTTCTACGTAACCGCATCGCGGATGGTACCTTATAAAAAAATCGACCTGATCGTCTCGGCGTTTTCAAAAATGAAAGACAAAAAGCTGATTGTCATTGGCGACGGGCCAGACTTCAAAAAAATCCACGCGAAAGCGGGAGACAACGTTCAGCTGCTCGGCTACCAGCCATACGAAGTCCTGGTGGATCATATGCAGCGGGCAAAAGGATTCGTCTTCGCCGCAGAAGAGGATTTCGGGATTACGCCTGTTGAAGCTCAGGCGTGCGGAACACCGGTCATCGCTTTCGGAAAAGGCGGATCGTTGGAGACAGTTAAATCGATTGACACAAGCACGAAACCGACTGGAGTGTTTTTCGAGCGGCAGGATGAGGAATCAATTATCGCGGCCGTCAAACGCTTTGAAGAACACGGCCATTTAATCAATCCGGTCTTCTGCAGAGAGCATGCGATGCGGTTTTCGCCGGAAACGTTCCGAAACGAGTTAAAAAGCTTTGTCACGGAAAAAACGAATGAGTTCTACCAAACACAGAACAAGATTAGAAAC
Source organism: Bacillus gobiensis (assembly GCF_001278705.1). Classification (GTDB taxonomy): domain Bacteria; phylum Bacillota; class Bacilli; order Bacillales; family Bacillaceae; genus Bacillus; species Bacillus gobiensis. Next base: position 2,907,851 of record NZ_CP012600.1, on the reverse strand, counting down.
GCAAACTAGTTTTACTGAATGGAGGCCGGCTAACCATGCGTGTATTTATGGAACCTAAAGAAAATCCCGGCAACAGTTACAACCATTTATTATCTAACTCGTTGGAGCAAAAAGGTGCCGACGTCATTGCGTTAAATAAGAAAACGATCATCAAGGTGTCCAAGGGCGATATCGTCCATTTTCACTGGCCTTCCCATCTGTACAGTGGGAATTCGCCAATCAGTACCGCGATTAAATCCGTTACCTTTATGGGGATTCTGAGCTACTTCAAGCTAAAGCGGGCGAAAATCGTCTGGACGATGCATAATGTGTGGCCGCATAACGTGAAAAAAACGCGATTCCAAAAATGGTACCGATCGCTCGTTTGCTCGTTCATGAACAAAATCATCATCATGAACCAAGGGCTGTCGGGTGAAATCAGCCGGCAATTCAACGTGGATACTGGCAAAATTGACGTGATCAAGCACGGGCATTACATCGGCGAATATCCGTCAAAGCAAATCGATGTCCGAAAGCAGCTGAATATTAAGGAAACCGATTTTGTCTACGGTTTTATCGGCGCTATTTCTCCGTATAAGGGAGTCGAAGACCTGATCGAACAATTTCAAAAAATCGAAGGGGATCACTTAAAGCTCTTGATTTGCGGTAAGGTATCGAAAAGCTTCAACAAAGAGATATTCGACTCAATTAATGACGACCGGATCATCTTGAAGCTCGAATTCATACCGGATGATGAGCTCCATGACTATTTAAATGCGCTTGACGCGATGGTGCTTCCTTATAAAGTGATCACCAATTCCGGATCAGCCATCCTGGCGCTTTCCCATCACGTCCCATTAGTGATTCCTAATGTGGAGACGCTGAAGGAATATATTCCGGAAGGATGCGCCGCTTATTTCGATAAAGGTGATTCTGCAGGCTTAAGAGACGCCATGCGTGACATTACGAAGCTGGACAAGCAAGAGTATGAAAAGGAACGGGCGAAGCAGATCAAAGAGTTAAGCTGGGAAAACATTGCCGAACAAACGATACAAGCCTATGAATCAACCTTTCCGCTCGTTGCGCGTGAAAAAGAAGGGAAAACGGTTAAATCATGAGCAGAGAAAAGAACTTTATGAAGAATATCCTGATTTATACGATCGGCAATTTCTCGTCCAAGCTGCTCGTCTTTATCATGCTTCCTGTCTATACCTATTATCTAAGCGTCAGCGAGTACGGCCAGTTTGACCTGATCGTCACGATTGTCAGCCTGCTCCTTCCGCTCGTTTCCTTTCAAATGAGTGAAGGAATCTACCGGTATTTATTAGATGCTAAGAATGAGGAAGATCAAGCACGGGTCATCACGAACGGACTTCTCGTTGTCTTTAGGAATGTCCTCATCTTCAGCTTAGGCTTTGCTTGTGTGAATTTCTTTGTCAAAATTGACTATTTCTTTTTGATTGAAGGCTATTTATTAGCACTGGTGCTATCAACCGTTTATTTGCAAATTGCCCGGGGGCTGAAGCGAAACCTCGAGTTTGCGATTGCGGGGATCGTCTCAACAGTTGCCAACGTTACCATGAATATCGTCTTAATTGTCGTTTTACATTTAAAGGTGGAGGCGCTCCTTATCTCGGTCATCACGACATCGGTCACGATCGTCCTGTACATCGAAATGCGGGTGAAAGTCTTAAGATTCATAACGTTCAAACTAATTGCGGGCGATGTGACGAAAATGTTAACCCTTTACTCGCTCCCGCTCATCCCTAATTTAATCAACTGGTGGGTGATGAATGCATCCGACCGCTTGGTGCTGAATTACTTTATCGGGTTTGAAGCGAATGGGGTTTACGCCGTCGCTACCCGGTTTGCCACGATCATCATGGTGATAAACCAAATATTTTATCTCTCGTGGCAGGAGACTTCGATTACGGAATACAACTCGAAGGACCGGAATGCGTTTTATTCGAAGATGTTTGATAAGTATATGAAGTTTCAATTCAGCGGCTTGTTTGGTTTACTCGCCTTCAGCTTTCTCTTAATCGCATATTTCATCGACGGAGATTTTAAAGAAGCCTATTACTATATGCCGCCGCTGTTTATTGCGATGATGTTTTCGGCGTTTTCCTCCTTTTACGGGACGGGTTTTCAAAGCGCCAAGGAGACGAAGGGTGCCTTTTACAGCTCGATTGCCGGCTCGGTCTGCAACATGATCTTAAACTTGATTCTCGTTCCGCAAATCGGAATCATGGGCTCGGCCATATCAAACGCGACATCGTTTTTCGTCATGTGGGTGCTCAGAATCTATCAAACAAGAAAATATTTCTCCATCACGATCGATTTCAAGATGCTCGGTTCCCTGTTTATCCTGCTTGCAGGTTTTCTTGTGATCTATTATTCAAATGTCTTTGCGCTAAAGATAGCTGCGGTAATAGCCGCGCCAATCCTGTTTTTGTTTTTGAATAACTGGATGGTAAAAGGTATTTTTCGAAAAATAAAATTTAGCCCGGTAAAGGAGAAACTATGAGAATCGTATTATGGGGTTATTACGGAACAAACTACGGCGACAATATCATGATGGATACGATCGTAAAATTTCTAATTTCTAATGACGTCAAAATTACGCTTGTCGATTTATTCAAAGGGAATTTGAAAGAGATGTATAAAGACGAGCCGCGAATTGAAGTCGTTGAATTTTACCGATTAGGCAAGGTGAAGAAGCTGATGGCCCTGCGCAATTTCGCAAAAGCGGAGCTTAATCTGTGGGGCGGAGGCACGATCTTTACCGATGAAGACGGGGATGGAAATTACTCTTTCTTTTCCCTGGTCAAGCTATTCGGCGGGAAAATCGGCTATATCGGCGTCGGCATCGGAAACTTGACGAAGCAGGAACGAGTGAAAAGGACAAGATATCTTTTAAACGCAAGCTCGTTTCTCGTCTTCAGAGACAGTACATCGCTGTCCCGCGCCAAAGCGATTTCTGACAAAAACACGTACCATTTAGCAGAAGATTTGTCGTATCTGTTTTTTGAAACGGTGGCAAAGGATACGGAGCAGCCTGCTCATCCTGAACCATATATGTTAATCACATGGCGGAACCTGAAAAGGTATGTACCTGCTGAAAGGGAACAGTCGTCAATGAAAGCTGTCGTAGCTTGTGCCAAGCACGATTTGGACAACAACATCATTCAGAAGGTTGTGCTTTCGCCAATGGATACTAGACACGACATCGAAAGCTGTCAGATGCTGATGAAGCTGCTTGATGAAGAGAGCATTCCGTACGCTTATGATGATTCGACAGATTTTGAGTATATGACCAAGCTGATCAAGCACGCGACGATCCACTATTCCGGCAGGCTGCATGGCAGTGTCGCTTCCGAATACTTCGGCATCAATACAGTCGCCATGTGCTACAGCCCGAAAATGGAGTACTTTTATCAATCGATCAAGGCGGATAACTATATCAATATAACGGAAGAAGGGATGACACCTGATGCTTTAATGAAAAAGGTGGGCCGCAACTCAATTAGCTTTGACGAAAAGATCGCAAGCTCGTACAACAATATTACGTATTTTGACAATTTCTTAAAACAAAAGATCATAGGAGGGCAAGCAATATGAAATTGATTCTTCTTTCAGGCGGTTCAGGAAAAAGGTTATGGCCACTATCTAACGATTCCCGTTCAAAGCAGTTCTTGAAAATTTTAGAAAACGAACAAGGCATCGCAGAGTCCATGGTTCAGCGTGTATGGAATCAATTAAAGAATGTTAATCTGTCCAACAATACCGTCATTGCAACAAGTAAATCACAGGTAGATATGATCCAAAGTCAGCTAGAAAATGAAGCAGGTCTCATCATCGAGCCATGCCGTCGCGATACGTTCCCGGCCATCGCGCTTGCAGCAAGCTTCCTATACAGTGAAGGCGGAGTGAACCCTGATGAAGTTGTTGCCGTACTTCCTGTCGATCCCTATGTACAAAATAACTTTTTTGATAAAGTCAAAGAGCTCGAAACAGTCATAAGCGAAACGAACTCCGATTTGGCCTTAATCGGTGTCACACCGACGTATCCATCTGAAAAATACGGCTATATCGTTCCAGAAGCGAATAGCGGTGATTCAGCGTACTCCTCTGTTGAACGATTTACGGAAAAACCGAAGGAGAATGTCGCAGAAGAGCTAATTGAAAAAGGAGCGCTGTGGAATTGTGGCGTGTTTGCCTTCAGACTTCGCTATGTCCTATCAATTTTAGAGCAAAAAGGGTATCCGACCGATTACTTCGAATTGCTCGCTCAATACGAATCATTCCCGAAAATCAGCTTTGACTACGAGGTTGTTGAAAAAGCGGAGAAGATTTCAGTCGTTTCCTACGACGGCTACTGGAAGGATCTTGGAACTTGGAATACGTTAACGGAAGAAATGAGTACGAAGCAGCTTGGCAAAGGCGTCATCTGCGACAAGACACAAAACACGCACCTTATTAATGAGCTCGACATTCCGGTTACTGTGCTTGGCGCAAACAATTTAGTCGTCGCCGCTTCACCGGATGGGATTTTAGTCGCTGAGAAGGAAGCGAGCCCGCAAATCAAAGAACTTGTCTCTGGATTTGACCAGCGCCCGATGTATGAAGAACGCCGCTGGGGCTGGTACAAAGTTCTCGATTATACAAAATTCGAGGATGGCTCAGAAACGCTGACAAAACGAATCGGCATCGCTCAAGGCAAAAACTTAAGCTATCAGCAGCACTATCAACGCAGCGAGGTATGGACCGTCATTAAAGGTTACGGCGAATTTATTTTAAACGATCAAATTTTCCAGGTGAACCCGGGAGATGTCTTGGAAATCCCAGTATCCGCGAAGCATTCAATCCGTGCGATCAGCGAATTGGAAATCATCGAAGTACAACGCGGCTCACAGCTTGTTGAAGAAGATATCATCAGACTAGAAACCGATTGGGATGCCATTTTAGAATCCATTAAAGCGGCTACCGTAGCCGGATAAAAAGGAGCGGAAAAATATATGAAAATATCAATTGTAGGAACGGGATATGTCGGCTTGGTAACTGGCGTCAGTCTTTCGGAAATTGGCCATCACGTGACGTGCATTGATATCGATGAAGAAAAAGTCAATAAAATGAGAAACGGCATCTCGCCGATTTTCGAACCGGGCCTAAACGAGCTCATGACAAATAACATCGCCAAAAACAGACTTCGCTTCGAAACGGATTATGAAATTGGCTTTGCTGATGCAGAGGTCATTTTCATCGCCGTCGGCACACCGCAAAAAGAGGACGGCCAGGCAGAACTGAAATACGTAACTGCAGTAGCCGAACAAATCGGCGAAAACGTGAAAAACGACGTCATCGTCGTCACGAAAAGTACGGTTCCAGTTGGCACGAATGACTATATCTTAGATACGGTGAAAAAAAATCTCGCCCGTCCGGTGAAAATCACTGTCGCCTCCAATCCTGAATTCTTAAGAGAAGGCTCAGCCATCCAGGATACATTCCACGGCGACCGCATCGTCATCGGAACAGGCGATCAACAATCGGCAGACAAGCTGGAAAGCATCTTTCAACCGTTCGGTATTCCGATCTACCATACGGACATCAAAAGTGCTGAAATGATCAAATATGCATCCAACGCGTTTCTTGCAACAAAAATCAGCTTTATCAATGAAATCTCAAACATTTGCGAGAAGGTCGGCGCGGACATCGAAGCCGTCGCCACCGGAATGGGACAAGACAAACGAATCGGCAGCCAATTCCTAAAAGCCGGCATCGGCTACGGCGGCTCCTGCTTCCCGAAAGACACAAGCGCGCTGGTGCAAATTGCCGGAAACGTCGCTCACAACTTCGAGCTGCTTAAATCGGTTATTCAAGTGAACAACAAGCAGCAAGCATTACTCGTACAAAAAGTCATCACCCGCCTGGGCAAAATCCAAGGCAAAAAAATCGCACTGCTCGGCCTAGCATTTAAACCGAACACAGACGACATGCGGGATGCGCCATCGATCATCATCGCCAAACAACTCGATGCGTTAGAAGCCAACATCACCGCTTACGATCCAATCGCAACTGAGCATGCAAAACGAATCCTTCCTGACACTGTGGAATATAAAGACAGCATCGAAAGCGCAATTAAAGATGCGGACGCTGTACTGATTCTAACTGACTGGAAGGAAATCAAAGAATTCCCGCTGGCAAAGTATAAAGAGTTAATGAAGGCTCCTCTTATCTTTGACGGCAGAAACTGCTTCGAGCTAGAAGACGGCTATCAAGCAGGTGTTGAGTATCACTCTGTAGGAAGAAAAAGTGTTGTTCCTGTTTGGAATTAAGAGTATTTGAAAGAAACCATCCTGTTCCACTTTTTTATTAAGTGGGCGGGATGGTTTTTTTTGTCGTTTTCTAATGTGAAAAATATCGGAAAATTTCGATATATCAATGTTTCAAGTCCAAAGACCTATTCAATACTCTATCAACTATTACGATAAAGGATAGATAAAATCTAAGAAAATTAAAAAAATTCAGGTAATTAGCTACTATTCATGTAAAGGTAAAGTCTTGTACGATTAAATAAAAAGTCTTGGGAAAAAGGATGGATCAGAAATCAGTGGCAGAAACTGTCGATCTTCTGAACAATCGGTTCGATTCAGCCTTATCCTGCTGGTTTCTTCCCCATGAGTGATAGAGGAAGGAAACATGGACTTATGTCATGTTTACACACCATCAGTCTTAACGGCAGTAGATGCGCAAATTTTAGGGAACCAAGTCAATGGATCCAAGCGGCAAAACGAATAAAGATCTGGTCGTAAAAGCAAAGGAAACATTAACCTCTTCAAAAAGCAAATTAATCAGAGCCGTACAAAAATGGAGTAAAATTCTTAATCTAATTATCACGGAAACAAGGAAGTTTCTGATTCTTTTCGGTAATCATAAGATCAAAAGGAGAGGGAGGAGTTTGTTAGATGACGGCTTCAAGTCCTTTGCCGAAAGCATTGAGATGGCAAAAGAAGCATGCAGCCAAGGGATTACTACAATAATAAGTATTCCCTTTGATCACGTCCCAAGATATGCTGTAAAGCTTCTGTTTAGTATTCAGATAAAAAGATATATACCCATTATCACACATACGGAAATAAACTGGAAAATCATGCTAAATCCGAAGCGATCGCTTAATCTAATAAAAAAAGGAGTAGAGTCTCAAGTTACAGCTTCCAGTCATGCAGGGAACTTTGGAAAAAACATAAAAAAATTTTCCCGGCAGCTCATTTATCATCAGATACACATAACCGAACAAACCGTCAATTTGAAAGCGGTTAAAATATGATTAAGAAAGTATTTGGGCAGGATTATGTTTAATTTTTCACAGAGAATTCGCAGTTTTTGAGCGAAGGAAAACGAATATTAAAGAGACGCCAAGTTGAAGTGAGAAGAAGGATGATATTATGGTTATTTTAAATATTCTATATGAAACAAGTGATGTTACTAGCTGATGAAAAAAATCGTAAAGGTGGAGTAATATGGACAACGCAGCTTCTAAAAATAAACCTTTAGTAAATGTAGAAGCAACTGATTCAAACAATTCACCCAATGTCACTCAAAAACAAAGTTTTCTTTATCTAGCAATTAAAAGAGTAGTCGATATTATAGGAGCTCTTGCAGGTTTGGTTGTAACTGCTCCAATGTTCATATTAATAAGTTTACTGTATTTATTTGGTGACAACAAAGGACCAGTCTTTTTTTGTCAAAATCGAGTAGGTAAAAATGGTCGAATATTTAAAATGTTTAAATTTCGTTCAATGATTGTAAACGCGGAGGCAGTATTAAAAAATAATAAAGATCTTTACAATAAATACTTACAAAATAATTACAAACTAATACCAGATGAAGATCCTCGTATAACAAAAATAGGACGATTTTTAAGAAAAAGCAGCTTAGATGAATTGCCTCAACTTATAAATGTTTTAAAAGGTGAAATGAGTCTAGTTGGTCCTAGACCGGTAATCCAAGAAGAGTTAAAAGAATACAATCATCGTTTAAAAGATTTCCTTGCTGTTAAGCCAGGGGTTACAGGTTATTGGCAAATTTGTGGAAGAAGTCAAGTAGGGTATCCGGAACGTGCAAATTTAGAGTTTTATTATATTGATCATCAAGGTTTTAAGTTGGATTTAAGGATTATTTTTAATACATTTATATTGGTAATAACCAGAATGGGAGCATATTAATAACAAAACTTGAAATACTGTATTTTAATAAGTGATATTGATTGGAGAAAGTATATGGGAAAAGCGGGTTTTTTAGATGGAGATAAAGCACCGGGATACTATGGTATTGGTCAGAAGATAGCATATGCAGGTTTTATGCAACCTATAGATCAAGCAGTATACCGTCAATATCTTTAAAGGAAGAAACTGTTTTGAGCTTGGAGACGGCAATCAAGCAGGTGTTGAGCATCATTCTGTATGAAGAAAAAGTGTTATTCCTGGTTGGATCTAACAATAAAGAAAGATGTTTTTCCCCCATCCCGTACCACTTTATTAAGTGGGCGGGATGGTTTTTTTGTCGTTTTATTACGCACCGCAATGCAGATAAATTGTGGCATAGAAGCATTTTAGGTCTAAAGACCTATTAAATTCTCAATTTTCTCTTACGATAATTGATAGAGAAGGTCAAGTGAAAATTTAAATAATTCAGGGTACTTAGTTGCTATTCATGTAAAATTAAAGTCTAGTACAATGATATGAATAATCTAAAATCAAGAAAGGGGATTTAGTAAAAAAGGATGGCAAATAGAGAATATTTAACTCCTGAAGAAATCGAGTACAGGAAAGAGAGGAAGAAAAAAATTTTTTATCTGTTAGTGCCGATTTTTGCCACAATTTTAGGTGGGGGAATAACGTTGTTAATAGGGAACTTATAGCGCTTACATAAAATTTGAAAAAATCGGCACCTGTCAATTTGTGTCGATTTTTGTCATGAAAATATTGGGAAGTAGGTCTTTTCAAGTGAATATAAAGATGTATAATCAATATATATAAATATAAATGCCTAGTAAATATTATCTAAAAATAGTTTCTGGACATAGTTAATTAAGTACAAAAGCACCAAGGAGGACATGATGGAAGAAACTATCAATTTAAAAGAAATATTCTCGATATTGAAAAAAAGAATGTGGCTAATCATCATAATTACAATGATTGCAACAATGACGAGTGCAGCAGTCAGTTTTTTTGTTCTGACTCCTACATATGAGGCATCGACTCAAATTCTCGTGAATCAATCGAAATCGGATGAGCAAGCTTTTAATTACAACGAAATTCAAACAAACTTAGAACTAATTAATACATATAATGTCATTATTAAAAGCCCTGCTATTCTTCAAAAAGTGAAGCAAGAGTTGAACCTTGAAGACTCGGTTGAACAGATGAACAGCCAGATTTCCATAGAAAGTGAAAATCAATCTCAGGTTGTAAATATTTCTGTTCAAGATCCCAACCAAGCAAAAGCAACAAATATTGCGAATACGGTAGCTAATGTTTTTGAAACAGAAATTAAGAATATTATGAATGTAGACAATGTAAGTATTTTATCCAGGTCTGAAATAAACCCAAGCGCTGCACCTGTTAGTCCAAATATTAAAGTTAATATAGCGATTGCATTTGTTGTCGGCCTAATGGTGAGTATAGGACTAGCATTTTTATTAGATTACTTAGACAACACTATTAAGTCAGAAGAAGAAATTGAAAAAATGCTTGAATTGCCAGTGCTTGGAACGATTTCTAAGATCAACCGCGAGATGGAAATGAATACAAAGAAGCAAAAGAAATTAGAAAGTAATGTAAGAGGTGAATCTCTTGGCTCGTAATCACAGAAAAAATTTCAGATTGAATTCACGCAGCTTGATAACTATTATGGAGCCTAAATCTCCAAGCTCAGAGCAGTATAGAACCATACGCACAAATATAGAATTTTCTTCAGTCGATAAAAACGTTCGTTCCATTCTAATAACTTCAAGTGGACCAGGGGAAGGAAAATCAACAACTGCGGCCAATTTAGCTGTTGTGTTTGCTCAGCAAGGAAAACGTGTGCTTTTAATTGACAGTGATCTAAGAAAACCAACTGTACAATACACATTCCAACTTGATAATACGGATGGTTTAACAACTGTTTTGCTTAAACAAATGTCTTTAAAGACGATTGTCCAAAAATGCATGGTTGACAATCTAGATATTTTAACTAGCGGACCTATACCGCCAAATCCAGCTGAACTGCTGTCTTCGAAATCTATGGGTAAACTTTTGGAAGACGCCTATAAAATATATGACATCATTATTTTTGACTCACCTCCCGTTCTGGCAGTTACTGATGCTCAGATTCTTGCAAATCATACAGATGGGTCTCTATTAGTTGTATCCAGCGGGAAAACCGAAAAAGAGTTAGCCGTAAAGGCGAAAGAAGTGCTTTCTTCTACAAAGAGCAAGCTTCTAGGAGCAGTATTAAACGGTAAAAAGCTAGAGCAAAGCTCGTACTATTATTATTACGGCGGAAAGTAGAACATTAAATAAAGAAAGGGGGGCATGATCATGATAGATATCCACTGCCATATATTACCTGGATTGGACGATGGTCCGGAGGAAATGGATGAAAGTATAAATATGGCAAAAGAAGCTGTTTCTCAAGGTATTCATACGATCATCGCTACTCCTCATCATAAAACAGTTACATATAATAATGAAAAAGAGTCGATATTACCTCTTATTTCATCATTGAATGAAGAAATTAAAAAAGAGAATATTCCATTAAATATTTTTCCGGGACAAGAGCTTCGAATAAATGGCGAGTTAATTGATGAATTCCAAAACGATCGATTGTTAGGACTCAATCAATCGAAATATTTGTTGGTAGAATTTCCATCTGATCATGTCCCGCGTTATGCTGAAAAATTATTGTTTGATCTTCAATTAGCAGGTCTAACACCTGTTATTGCACATCCTGAACGCAACAAAGAAATAATAGAGAATCCTGATCAATTATATAAATTAGTTAAAAATGGTGCTTGTACACAATTAACATCCGCCAGTATAACAGGTCATTTCGGTAAGAAAATAATGAAATTTTCAAATCAGCTTATCGATGCATCCCTTGCACATTTTTTAGCATCGGATGCTCATAACTTAACAAATCGTTCTTTCCTTTTTGAGAAATCTTTAAAATCAGTAAAAGATAAATATGGTAATGATATGGTATATCTCTTTACAGAGAATGCGGAGCTGCTTTTTAAAAATCAATCAATTATTAAAGAGCCCCCGAAGAAGGTTAATAAGAAGAAAATACTTGGATTGTTTTAAAAAGTGATTCTTCTCGACTGTGAGTTCTTTATTAAGAACTAAATATTCGTTTTGAAGTTCATCTTAGGGTGATGCCTCCCAACCCCTATCAAGTGAGGCACTCGGCTTTGCTGTGGGTCATTGCACCTTAGACGCGAGTCGTCATTAGCAGAGTGTGAGGACGGGTTAGATGCCCAATTATTATAAATTAATATGTCCTTAGGTTAATTTGTCTCTTTACCTTTGAAGATAATATTTATCCTCTAAGTTAAAAAGATAAAGACAAAAAGGAGAGATAATGTATGAAAAAAGTGAAAAAGGCAATTATTCCAGCAGCTGGTTTAGGCACGAGATTCTTACCCGCAACAAAAGCAATGCCAAAGGAAATGCTGCCCATAGTTGATAAGCCAACGATTCAATACATTATCGAAGAGGCGATAGAATCAGGAATTGAAGACATTATTATTGTTACAGGAAAAGGAAAACGAGCGATTGAAGATCACTTTGATTACAATTTTGAGCTTGAGCAAAACCTGATCGAAAAAGAAAAATATGAAATCTTAGAAAAAGTAAGACAATCTGCTGCAATCAATCTTTATTATATTCGCCAAAAAGAACCAAAAGGGTTAGGACATGCTGTATGGTGCGCTCGAAAATTTATTGGAGATGAGCCGTTCGCTGTATTACTAGGTGATGATATTGTTCAATCAGAAATCCCATGCACAAAGCAATTGATTACAGAATATGAGAATACGGGATCTTCCATCATTGGAGTACAAACTGTACCTGATAATCAAACCTACAGATATGGAATCATAGATCCAGAAACAAAAATTAATGATTTATACAAGGTAACTCGATTTGTAGAAAAGCCTGAAAAAGGAACTGCTCCTTCTAATTTAGCAATAATGGGTCGATACCTTTTAACCCCTGAGATATTTGAGTGTTTAGAAAAACAAGAGTCAGGTGCAGGGGGAGAAATACAATTAACCGATGCGATTCAAAAATTAAATGAAACCCAGTCAGTATATGCTTTTGATTTTGCTGGGGTACGACATGATGTTGGAGAAAAATTTGGGTTTATAAAAACAACACTGGAGTTTGCTTTACAGCATGATGATCTTAGGAAAGACTTGCTTGTTTTAATGGATAAACTGGTAGAGGATTCAAAAGTTTATAGGTAGGAGAGAGGAGCGAGGTGGATGTCAGGATTTCCAGATGGTGGCGAGAAAATTCAAACATCATCTACACATCTATTAACTAAAACAGATATACACGTAAGTGTTACTTATTCACTTGGTAAAAAGATGATTGATATCACAGGTGCTCTTATAGGAATAATTTTATTAAGTTTAATATTTTTTATAGTCGCTATATTCATTAAGCTTGAGGATCCGAAAGGCCCAATATTTTTCAAGCAAGTCCGAATTGGGAAAAATGAAAAGCCGTTTAAAATGTATAAGTTTCGTTCTATGGTCAGCGATGCAGAAGAAAGATTAACGGAACTTTTAAAGCATAATGAGGTTTCTGGTGCAATGTTCAAAATGAAAAAAGATCCAAGGGTGACGAAAGTAGGAAAATTTCTAAGGAAAACAAGTATCGACGAGCTGCCACAGTTAATTAACGTACTAAAAGGAGAAATGAGCTTAGTTGGACCAAGGCCCCCTCTCCCAAGGGAAGTTGAGGAATATACAAATTATGACAAACAGCGATTACTAGTTGTCCCAGGATGCACAGGCCTTTGGCAAGCCAGCTCGAGAAATAGTGTAGGGTTTAAAGAAATGGTTGAATTGGATTTAGAATATATAAAGAAGAGATCATTGATATTTGATTCCTATATTATCCTAAAGACAATATTTATATTATTAGGTTCTAAAAATGCATATTAAAGGGTGAGACTTTTGGATAAAAACAAGAAAATCTATGTTGCTGGACATAGAGGTTTAGTAGGTTCTGCAATAAAGAGAAAATTAGAAACAGAAGGTTATGAAAATATAATTGTTCAAACGAGTAACGAACTAAACTTAATTGATAAAGAGAAAGTAGATCAGTTTTTTGAGAAAGAAAAACCAGATTATGTGTTTCTTGCAGCTGCAAAAGTTGGTGGGATTGTTGCTAACAACGAGTTTCCTGCGGACTTCATTAGAGATAATTTGCTCATACAAACCAATGTAATCGATGCTGCTTATCGAAACGGAGTAGAAAAGCTACTATTTCTCGGCAGTACTTGCATCTATCCCAAATTAGCTCCCCAGCCATTGAAAGAGGAGTACCTACTTACTGGTGAATTAGAACCTACAAATGAGCCTTATGCGATAGCAAAAATAGCAGGTATAAAAATGTGTCAATCTTATAATCGTCAATATGGAACTAATTTTATATCTGTCATGCCAACTAACCTGTACGGTCCGGAAGATAACTTTGATTTACATACATCACATGTGCTTCCAGCATTAATTCGTAAATTTCATGAAGCTAAAGAAACAAATGCTGATTCTGTAGAAATTTGGGGAACAGGTACACCTAAAAGAGAGTTCCTTTATTCAGATGATTTAGCAGATGCGTGTGTTTACTTGATGGATAACTATACAGGAAATGACATCATTAATATCGGGGTAGGGGAAGACATTGCCATTAAAGACCTTGCTGAAACTATTCAAAATGTAGTCGGATTTAATGGGAAACTAACCTTTGATACATCCAAGCCTGACGGAACTCCTAGGAAGCTTGTGGATGTTACAAGGTTAAACGATATTGGTTGGAAAGCACAAACCAATTTAAAAGAAGGTATTCAAAAAGCCTATCAATGGTTCCTTGAGAATGAGTTAACAGCAACTAAATAATAAATACTAAATAATGGAGATGATATATTAATGAAAACGGCGTTGATTACTGGTGTAACTGGACAGGATGGATCTTATTTAGCGGAACTTCTTTTAGAAAAAGGATATAAGGTGTATGCCTTAAGAAGACGAACAAGTACACCTAACTATGAAAACGTTGAGCATATTAAAGATCAATTAGATTGGATTGATGGAGACTTAACAGATTTGGCTTCTTTAATCTCAGCTGTTCAAATCTCGCAGCCAGATGAGGTCTATAACCTAGCAGCACAATCATTCGTAGCAACTTCTTGGCCACAGCCACTTGCGACAGCCCAAATTACAGCAAATGGTGTAACAAACATGCTAGAAGCTGTTCGTATAATCAAACCAGATGCTCGCTTTTATCAAGCTTCAAGCTCAGAAATGTTTGGGAAAGTGCTCGAAATACCTCAGAAAGAAACAACACCTTTTTATCCTCGTAGCCCATATGGAGTAGCAAAAGTATACGGCCATTGGATTACTGTTAACTATCGTGAAAGCTTTAATATGTATGCTTGTTCCGGCATTTTATTTAACCATGAATCACCACGACGTGGTTTAGAATTCGTAACTCGTAAAGTAACAGACGCCGTAGCACGTATTAAATTAGGATTGCAAAATGAGCTTAGAATGGGTAATTTGGATGCACAGCGAGATTGGGGATTTGCTGGTGATTATGTTAAAGCAATGTGGTTAATGCTTCAACAAGATACCCCGGATGATTATGTTATTTCTACTGGAGAAACACATACAGTTCAAGAGTTAGTTGAAATTGCTTTCAATCATGTTGGACTAAATTGGAGTGAATATGTAGTTATTGATGAGAAATTTGTACGTCCAGCGGAAGTGGATCTACTTTTAGGTGACTGTTCGAAAGCAAAAGAAAAATTAGGTTGGGAGTTAGAAGTTGGTTTTAAACAACTAGTTGAGATGATGGTGGATGAGGATTTAAAGAAATTACAGTCTGATAAGATTTCTCAACTAAACTAAGTTTTTAAAATAATAAAGTCATTACTTTACAGATCAAGTATTTTGATTCGAATATGGGAAATTCACTCTGAATTTGAATTAGTATTTAAGGTACACTATTTAAAATTAAAATAGAGTAAATAATATTGAATATCACTATAAAAATCTGATTAAATCTAATTGAATAATAAGATTATGTTTAAAAAAGTTTTGACAGGGTTAACAAAGAAAACATGATAATAAATATTATAGTTCAATTAGAGGTAAAGAATTTATTAATAGTGATAGTAGTTTTATTTAACAAATAATATTATATTATGATGGAATCGTTCGCAAATTATCTTATAAAATTAAACATTAAGTTATTAGGTCTATTTTGTATGGCAAAAATCTAATTCTCTATAATGAGGGTAGTGAGAAATGGTCTTAAAAAATTGCAAATTATTAACAACGGCATTACTACTAGCAATAATGGTAGGCATCAGTGTACCTTATATTATTAAATTGGTACAAATAGAAACTAATCTACTAGCACCTATTTACTTAATAGTATTATTAGGAATAATATTATTGTCTGTTTATTTAAGTGTAAAACAATTAGGGGAATTTGATGTGTTTTCCCCCTTTATTATTCCTAATTTTCTTTTTTTAGTTATTTATATATGTAAACCTATTTATGTGTTAGTAACTGGTGAGATTGGTGTCGGTACATTTAATGTACATTTACTTACAGATAATGAACTACAGGTTTTTGATAATGCTCTATTGTATATTATAATAGGTGTCTGTATTTATAATACAACATTATTTTATTTATTAAACATAAAAACAAAAAATTTATTAGAGATAAATAAAAAAAAATTGAGAACAAATTTCGAGAAAATAGTTAAGATAAAGTGGATAAGAGTAATTGCCATAATATCGGTAATATTTTCTTTTGTAATCATTATGACGCTAATCCTTAAAGCAGGAGGACTCAATAATTATTTAGATAATTTAGCATTAAGAAATATATACTTAAGAGATGCGGGCTATCTACTTATATTGGCTAATTTGTGTAAATTAACTTTATTTATTTATACTGTAAGGATAATATTTTTTAGAAACAGCAGAATTGATATTACAATATGGCTAGTCTTGCTTCTAAGCACCATAACAACTCTGGTTTTAACAGGCGGTAGATCATCAATTCTATATAGTATATTAATTCTAATAATAATAAAGCACTACTTTAATAAAAAGATAAAATCTCGTAATGTATTAATATTGAGCCTTTTTCTTTTCTTTTTTATTATTATTGTTTACAGAATAGTTCTTAGGGATAAATTTTTTGCTTCTAATAATAATTTGGGATTTTGGGATATTTTACATAATTCACTTTCTGACTTCCCAAGATATTTTTTCGGCGGATACGATACTGTTCAATTTGATGCTCTAATAACTCTTTTAAGTGAAAAAGGAACATATGATTTTTTATTAGGTAAAACTATTTTAGCTGCTATAATGTCACCGATTCCAAGGGATTTATATCCAGATAAAGGATACGGGGCAATGACCTATTTTACGGAACAGTTTTTCCCTCAATTCTATTATCCAAATCATGTTGAAATTAATATTTCATTTTTAGGTGAAATGTATCTAAACTTTGGATTATTAGGAATTATTATAGGATTCTTTTTACTTAGTGTTATTTTAGGAGTATTGTATAGATTGTTATTGACAAAAGGAAATGGATTGATTGCAATTATTTATGCAATTACCATTATTAGAATTGTTAGTTTATTAAGAGGGGATCTTTTTAATTTTTATATTTATTATATGCAAGATATTATTCCATTACTGTTTATAGTTATAGTCCTTAGATTGAGCATAAATAAGTCATTAGCTAAGTAGAAAGAAGGGGATGAAAGTTAATAAATTTGTATAAATGAGGGAACCCTTTTAAGAGAGTATATAACTGAATAACTTATTATTCATAAAACTTTACTAATAATGAGTAAAGAACTGATCAAATTCTATATGATAGACTCTGATGTATCTTATAATAAAAAATATGCTGACACTATATGGGCAATTACATAGCATAACATTTCTTGTTTCATCTTTTCTAAAATGATATTATTTGCTTTTTTTGGACAAAGTAGGATGTAATTGGCACACAAAAAACAAAATTCACTTATCGCCTTATATTAGAGAAGGATTGTAGTGCGTAAATGCTAGCGTACATTCTTTCGATCAGTTCAGTGAAATTAGACATTGTCAAGATTTTTTGAAACTTGAGGAGCATAAATGAAACAAGGGATGCCCTTTGGAACGTTTATAATGAGTAACGGTCTTTTCAGAAAATTATCCATCGTAACAATAGTAATGCCACCTGCCAATCTCTAAGCTCTATTTGGAGTGTTACATTAGTGTATTTTCATCAGTTTCAAATTTTAAGAGTTAGAGAGATTTCTGATATAAGAAGGTTAATAGGGGAAGCCTCTTTTATTCTCCTTTTCGATGAATTTGATTTATACAAAATTTTTTTGTTCTCTCGCAGATTTGAAACTGGATACATTTTTTTATGATGAAAAAAGAGGAGAAATATAACAGAAATGTTGAAAGTATTGTTAAAAATAGTTTTTCTTAGATATGGTTTATTTGAACAGAGTTTAATATCTTTGTTAAATTTTTTAATTATTATTTTTTATAGTAGGTTTATGACTATAGGGGATTTCAAAGATTTTGTACTGATTTATTCAGCGGTTAGCTTAGTATTCATAGTATGTTCAAGTTTTTTTTCAGCACCGATTTTAGTATTTTTACCAACACAATATAAAAATAAATCGTCAGTTTATATAAAATATCTCACAAAATATAATGTTATTTTGACATTTTTTTTTAGTAGTGGTGTATTAGTATTTATGAATTTGTTTGTATTAAAGATTTCTTTAATTGAAGGGTTTTATTCCATAATATTTTCAATTTCTTGGGGACAATATGAATTGTTAAGAAAACTAAATTATGGACGTGGTACAGTTAAAAACTTATTTATTGGCAGTATAGTGCTAGTATTATGTTTTTCAGTTCTGAACTTCATCTTAAAACTTTCAATAGATACTCAGAAAAGTTTTATAATATTATCTTCAAGTTATTTACTGGCAATCTTTGTAGTATGGTTATTACAACTTGTGAATAGTGGTAAAGATATAGATAGTTACAGTTTGAATAAAAAGAAAGTTAGAAAAAATCATTGGGAATTTGCTAAATGGACGGTAATTGGAAGTATACTTTATTGGGCATGTACTCAAGGTTTTTTTATATTAATTTCTTATTTTATTTCTGATGGAGAACTTGGTGGATTAAGAACAGCAATGAATTTATTGGGGTTAATTACGATAATACTTGTTCTTTTTGAGAATACTTTCACTCCAAAAATATCTACGTTATACAAAGAACAAGGAATTAATGCAGTAAAAGAATATGTTAATAATCTTCACTCTAAGGTTACCCCTTTTTTTTTACTAACAATAGTAGTAGTTACAATGGCTTCTTATTATTTTTTTGAAATTATATTCGGTGAAAATTTTAAAAATTATAAATATTTAACAATTATATTTGGAATATATCAATTTGCATTGGGACTAAATAGACCTTCTGTAGTTGCATTACGTGCTTTAAATAAAACTAAGTATTTCTTCACTGGTAATTTTATTGGTACCGTAATTACTTTATTATTAGGTTTGATTTTAACTATTAACTATCAAGAGTTTGGTTCTGCTTTAGCCATAGCAATTTCAGGAATTTTTGTTACTATCTATTTTAGAAATTCATTTAGTAAAGAAGTAAATAAAAATAAATAGTAAAATCTTAGAAAACAAGGAGAAAAAACTACATGAAATATTTATTTGTCAATGCATATTCTTCAAAAAATAGAGGAGATGCCGGTATTGTTGTAGGAATGATTTATTTAATTAAAAGTATTGATCCAAATGCAGAGATACAAATTATGTCTTCTTATTGGAAAGAAAATACTGATTTTTATAATCAATATGGAGTTTCCTCAGTAGAGCCAGTTTGGGAACTAGAAAAGGGTCAAAAAAGTTATTTGAGATATATTAATGGATTAAAGTCTGTGCTTGGTGTACTTTTAAATCGAGATAATAAATCTATTCAATTGTACAAAAATGCAGATGTAGTTCTTAGTGTAGGTGGGGGATATTTATATTCTTCTAGAAAAGGTCCTTTAGGAATAGGCTTACTAAATTCTTTGTTTCATATATGGGTAGCAACCAAAAAAAAGAAAAAGGTTCTTGCTTTTCCACAAAGTGTAGGGCCAATAGATAATAAAATTGATAAATTTATTGTGAAAAAAGTATTAAAAAAATTAGATATATTTATTAGTAGAGAAGAAATTTCTACAAAATTCTTAAAAGAAATAGGGTTGGGAAATTTGGTCGAAATTGCTGATATTGGCTTTACATTACCTGGTAAAGAAGTTGTATATCCGAAGATTACAAAAGAATCTGGAATGAAAATTGGTTTGACTTTGTTAGATTGGAGGTTTTCAAAGAAAGGGATTGGAGATAGAGAGATTGAAGTTTACGTAAGTAAAGTGGCTGAAATCTGTAATAGAATATCTTCTAAGAACAAAAATTGTACATATTATATCTTCCCTCAGGTAACCGTTGGTGAGGGTGATACTGATTATGAAGTTTCTCAAAAGTTGTTAAGGAAGATTAAATCTAAGAATGCTATAATAGTAGATTTGGATGGATTTAGTAATAAACCAGAAGAATTAGTCTATTTGTACGGAAAAATGAATTTATTCATAGGCAGCAGAATGCATTCTACTATTTTTGCTCTTGCTGGTGGTACACCTACCATTGCATTGGCATATCAGCCTAAAACTAAAGGTACATTTAAAAAACTAGGTCTTGAAGAATATGTCTATGATGTCAATAATTTTTCAATTGACGAAATTTATAAAAGTATAGAAGAAATTATTGAATCAGGAAATTATCCAATTGAAAAAGTTACACAGGAAATAGAACAAATAAAAATTGGACTTAAAGGCAAATTAATTTGATAAGAATAAAATATAAAAGGTTTATTAAAGCAGGTGTGTCTAATTGAAAGAAATTATAATTATAGGTCCCATTCCTCCTCCTATTCATGGTGAAAGCGTTGCTTTAAAGCAGATTATTGAGTCAAAAAATTTTAAATCGAAATACAAATTAAAAGTTATAAATACTAATAGAGCAGTAATTCATCAAGTGGGGAAGTTTTCTTTTAGAAAAATCTTACAAGACGTAATAATTATTATTAAAACATTTTTGAATTTAATCAATCGCAAAAAACATGCATTATATGTTTCTATATCGCAAACTAAACTTGGGTTGTTTAGAGACTTAATACTTATTCAGTTAGGTAATCAATTTGCATCAAAAACGATAATTCATTTACATGGAAATAACTTAGGTAATATTCTTGATTCCTTATCACCATTCCAGATGAAATTTGTAAAAAAGGTTTTAGGGAAAGTTACAACTGGAATAGTTTTAGGGGAAAAATTAAAAAGTAATTATAGAGGCCTTGTACGTAATGTTCAAATTGTAGCCAATGGTGTAGATTTAAATTTTATCTCCGATAAAGATATCGATGAAGCTAAATCACTTAAGACAAATTCTAAAATTAATATAGTATACCTTAGCAACCTTATGAAGGAAAAAGGTTATATTGAGTTAGTGAAAGCAGTTACAGAATTAATTGATGAGGGTTATTCTATCAATTTAACTCTAGCAGGTGCAATACATGATGAGAAAGATTATTTTGTAATGAAAAAGTTTATTGAGAAACATGGTTTTGATAATTCCATTAGGTACATAGGAATTGTAACGAATTTAAAAAAGAAAAAATTATTATTAGATTCTGATTTGATGATATTGCCCTCTAACTATGCTGTAGAAGGTCAACCAATTTCTATTATCGAAGGTATGGCAGCTGGTTTGCCTATAATATCTACTCAAAGAGGGTGTATTGAAGACTTAATTAATTCAAATGGTATTTTATTAGAAGAAGGATCATCAACTTTAATTAAAGAATCGATTGTTAGTATTATAAATGATCCGGAAAAAATGAATTTATATAGTCAAGCAAGTCGTCAACACTATTTAACAAACTTCTCTGATAAAAAATATATTGATAATATTATTAAAGCTATCGAGGAGAAATAATATGAAAAAAAAAAGAATAGTATTTGTCATTAACTATTTTTATCCTGACTTTGCCTCGACTGGTCAGTTACTTACAGAACTATGCTTGGATTTACAAAAGGACTTTTTGATTACAGTCATTGCTGCTCAGTCAGGGAATTATACTGGTGAACAATCAAAAACAATCACATTATTTGAAGAAGAATATTTAGAGAATATAAAGATCGTTCGGGTTCGTTTACCGAAAGTTGATAAGACTTCGAAAATGAGTCGAATGAAATATGTATTATCTTATTTTCTTTTAGCTAATATTGCATTATTAAAAGAAAAAAGTATTGATGCTATTTATACAATTTCTCAACCACCTATCCTAGGAGGTTTAATCGGGACGATTGGTAAATTTTTAAAAAAATCCAAACATATTTATAATATTCAAGACTTTAATCCAGAGCAAGCAATGGCAGTTAATTATACAAGTAAACAATTCATTTTTAAACTAGCTAAAAAAATGGACATGGTGAATTGTCGATATTCAGATTGTGTTATCGTTGTTGGAAATGATATGAGTGAAACATTAAAAAAACGTTTTAAGAATGAAAAAGTGCCTCACTATGTCGTGATTAATAACTGGACGAATGAAGACGAGATTATCCCATTAACAAAAGAAGAACCACATATTCAACAGTTTCTTAAAGATAATAGTTTAGAAAATAAATTTATTATTATGTATTCAGGTAATATAGGTTTATATTATGATCTAGAAAATATAATTAAGGTAACGGATTATTTTAAAAAATATCAAGATCTTGCGTTTGTTTTTATAGGAGAAGGTGCAGTGAAGAAGGATATGCAGTCTTTTGTTGAGACAAATGGCATTTCAAACGTACATTTTTTACCTTATCAATCAAAAGAATTTATTAAGTATTCATTAAATGCTGCAGATGTTCATTTAGTTGTGAATCAAAAAGGAATTAAAGGTGTGTCTGTTCCAAGCAAGATATACGGAGTTATGGCAGCTGGTAAGCCAGTTCTTGGTGTATTAGAACAAGAGAGCGAAGTTCAAATGTTAATAGATAAGAGCAATTGTGGAGTGGTTTCGGAGCCTCAAGATTATTCAGGTATTATTGAGAAAATTAATTACTTGTATAAAATGAAGAGAGAAGAATTATCTGATCTTGGATTTAATGGAAGAAACTATTTAGAACAGTATTTAAAACGTGAAATTTCAATTAATAAATATCGAACAGTACTAAAAAAAATAGTTGAATCCTGAGACCTGTTTTATAACAGGTCTCTTTTTAATGGAGGTATAATGATGAAATTAGTTTTATTGTCAGGTGGTTCTGGTAAGCGTTTGTGGCCGTTATCGAATGATACTCGTTCGAAACAGTTCTTAAAAGTGTTGGAAGGAAAAAGTGGCGTCAAGGAATCCATGGTCCAACGGGTGTGGGGGCAAATCGAAGCCGTTGGATTAAGTGATTCAACAGTTATTGCGACTTCTAAGATGCAGCGTGATATGATTTATAGTCAAGTTGGTGTAGATATCCCATTGATTATCGAACCGGAACGCCGTGATACGTTTCCAGCCATTGCTTTAGCAGCATCCTATTTTCATTCAGAAGAGCAAGTCGCAATAGATGAGGTTGTCGTCGTGCTGCCAGTCGATCCTTATGTAGAGGATGGTTTTTTTGAAGCTGTTAAAGGTTTAGAGAGTGTGTTACGTGATTCAAAGGCAGATTTAGCTTTAATGGGTGTGAATCCTACATATCCGTCTTCAAAATATGGATATATTGTTCCTAAAGAAATAACAGAGCATAATTCCTTTTTTTCAGTCAACCGTTTTACAGAAAAACCAACTGAGAAGGCTGCAGAAGAGTTAATCGAACAAAAAGCACTTTGGAACTGCGGAGTTTTTGCGTTCAAGTTAGGCTTTTTGCTAAATAGTTTAGAAGAAAAGAACCTCCCTCTTCAATACGATACATTGCTTAATAATTATGGATTGCTTCCAAAGATTAGTTTCGATTATGAAATCGTTGAAAAATCAGAGCATATTGTTGTTCTTCCTTATGATGGGTACTGGAAAGACCTTGGCACTTGGAATACATTAACCGATGAAATGGCAACGAATCAAATTGGCAATGGTGTTCTTTCAAGTGATTCAGTAAACACTCATCTAGTAAACGAACTTGATATCCCAGTTACAGTGGTCGGTACGACGGATATAGTTGTTGCTGCTAGTCCAGATGGTATATTAGTTGCTGATAAAGCATCAAGCCTTCGTATTAAAGAGTTAATTGGAGAGTTCAATCATCCACCAATGTATGAAGAACGTCTTTGGGGATGGTCAAGGACACTAGATTATGCAAAATATGACAACGGGAAAGAAATGGTAACTAAACGTATATGTATTCATGCTGGTAAAAATTCAACCTATCACTATCATCAGAGTCGTGATGAAGTATGGACAATTGTTAGAGGTGAAGGGGAGCTTGCTTTAGACGAAAATATTCACCGCGTGAAATCAGGAGATATTATTCATCTTCCTGCAGGTAAGAAGCATGGGCTGCGAGCGATTACTGAACTTGAATTTGTAGAGGTACAGACGGGAGAGGGAATAAGCGATGTTGATACTATCCGTCAATATTTTACTTGGGAAGAAATCCTGACTCATTTTCAAACATCGAAATCGAAAGTTATTGTATAATGAAGAGAATTGTGTAATATTAATCCGAAGATGGCTACGGGCATATCGCCCGTAGTATTACATTTATTCGAAAGTTTCTTGAGGGAAAATAAGTGGTCATGATACCAAGCCGATAAATTAGAACCTAGGGCTTCATTTCACTCTTTTTCTATCGAGATTGGTTAGTAGTTAGGAGCGCTTGGTTCTGAGATTTTTCAAAAAGGTGTGCATTACTTAAATAAAATTTCCTCTTAATTTTTAATTTCGGGAATTTCCCTTCTTTATTACCGCCAATAACTAGGCGTACCTTTTGCATTTTGCTGGAAGCAAAGAACCAAGATTCAGTACTTCTTATTCAACAATCATTGACTTCCTATATTCTTTTTACCCGGTCGTTCTTCTAAACAAAACATTTTATTCCAATCGTTTATCATCTATAATAGATGAGCAGAAACAAAACAATTTAACAATTTAAACAGACAAGATATCTCTAGATAAAAATCAGACAGTGAAAAACATCGAATTCATCATTATAGAAGGGCGTTAAGTCTAATTTTCATCTGATAGGGACTAAATTTGCGATTTAAGATCATAAATTAAAGTATTCATAATAAGGTTATGGCATTACAAATAATAATTAGGAGAATTGAATATATGGTAACATTCGAAACGTTTAAGAAGTTGGCATCCTTTGCTGATAACAAGGGTTGTAAGGTTATATTTGATGAGAACAAGAAGATTAGTTTTAATTCATCTAAAATGACCATAACCGTACCCCAGTCTATAACATTGGAAAATGCGTATGCGCTTGCCCATGAAATCGGTCATTTGATTGATCACTTGAACAATGAATTAGATCATGATAAATGGTTAAATGACATGTCTTATCGTATTACAGCTGAAATGAGTGCTTGGGTTCATGCCTATAAACTACTCAGTCATTTAGATATTTCATTAGACAATTATCATACACATGTTAACTCGAAGCTCTCGAGTTATTTCAAATATCATAATGTGGTGCAGCCAGTTTAATAATGATTTTTATTTAAAAATAGAGCCATTAAAATCATACTTATATAAGGTCGATAATTACTGCAAATTTATCTAATTTCAGATAAAAGATAATCGATTCTTTGTTAATATGGATATTAAATGAACGATTTAAGAGGCTAATCCAAGACGTAGTTATCACGAAAGATTTGTGGAAGTTCCATTCCCTCATGGAGAGTGGATCTTCTAAGCAAATGATTTTCATTTCGGATATGTAGTGATTTTCCCGTTGAGATGTTGATGGTATTTGAAAGGATTCTATAGGTGATTATGATCTCATCGGTCTCAATACCCGTTCAATTCCTTCTGTAATTGTACTCCATTTTTCCACTCCTCTTGCGATACTTAACTGTCCAGTTTTTGTGTTAGCAGCATGAGCTTCATACCTATTTCCTACACTATAAATTAGAATATCGAGGTCTCTTTCTTTCACAATGATTCGTTCCATTCTTATCATTGCATTCACCTCACCTTCTATTTACCACTTCAACAAATAGGTAAAAAGTCCTTTAAATTAGGAAATTTTATTTTATGTTTCTAATAGAAAGTGCTAAGAATGGTTTGTTACCTTATGATTTTGTACGGTCTTATTTTGATCTATTTATCTAAGAATCTAACAACCTTCAATTTTTTCCTATTCTAGGTTATTTCACCAATAGACTGATATACTTATCTTACTAAACCAAAAGGAGATGCACATATGAAAGTAGGGATACTAGGAACAGGCTTTGGCTCTTATCACGCCGACATTTATCGTAAAACGGAAAACGTCGATTCAGTTATCATTTTCGGGAGAAACGAAGAGAAACTTAAAAAACTTGAACAAGATTTGCAAATAACAGCTACCAACAATATTGATAACATTATGACGAACAAAGAAATCGATTTAATCGATGTCTGCCTTCCAAGCACCTTACATAAAAAGTATGTCATTGATGCTTTGAAAAATGGAAAGAATGTTTATTGTGAGACACCTGTTGCGTTAACCCTTGAGGATGCCATCGCGATGAAGCAGGCAGCTGACAAATATGGGAGAAAAGTTTTTGTTGATCAATTTATTAAATTCGAACAACCCTATCAATATATTTATTCGCTTGCCCAGCAAAATACATATGGGAAGTTAAAGGCTTTGCACTTGAAAAGAAAGACTCCTCCGTTATGGGGCGATTTAGGGCTGAACCACATCACAACCAATTTCATGATTCATGAGATTGATTTTGTCACTTGGCTAATAGGCAGTCCAAAGCAGATGACAGCTGCCGGTCTCAATGGGAAAGCAGGAACGTCACACGTTGATGCACTTTTCCATTATGATGATACAGTTGTTGAGGTCCAATGCTCTTCTATGATGCCAGGTTACCATCCGTTCACTGTTGCTTATGAAGCCGTTTTTGAAGATGCAACGGTAGAGTACGTGGAGAATGGACATAAGGATAGAAGTGAAATGTCTCTAAAGCTATTTACGAACGACGGTCAGGAAGAAGTCAAAGTAGAGAATAGTGATTGTTATGCAGAAGCCATTAAGCACGTACTGGAGTGCTGCGAGAAAGATATTCCGACAAGCTTGAGTATTGATGATGCGATTCCTTCATTAGAGATAGCCATAGAGATAAAAGAGATGCTGATAAGTACAAATACCTAATTGCAGTAAGATCATAAAATGGAAAACCGTACAATTGACATTTCCTAAAAAAGTGATAAGGTAGTGCTTATACAAGTGAATCAGTGAATTATCCGCTAGGGGGACCTTTTTAGAAGGTTGAGATTAAAGTAGGACTTTAAGACCCTTGGAACCTGATCTGGTTTATACCAGCGTAGGGAAGTGGAGTTGCGGGATCTATATGTCTATCATTATTTTCCAATACAACCACTTTCTTATTGCTGGTAAGAAAGTGGTTTTTTTATTTATCTAAGAAAAAAAGGAGATGTACCATCATGCAAAAAGGATTAAAGCTGACTGATATTTTAGTTACAATTATTATCGCTTTTATTTTCGGGATAGTTTATAAATTATGGGGACCTGTTTACAGCTTGGTTTCAACGGTCGGGCTTCATGTTGATCAGCTGCTTTATGGGATGTGGTTTATTGCAGCAACTGTTGCTTTTTTAATTATTCGTAAACCGGGTGTTGCTGTATTAGCGGAGGTTGCTGCGGCACATGGAGAATTTATTTTTGGCGGCCAGTGGGGAGTAGCTACACTTATATTCGGTTTGGGTCAAGGTCTGGCGGCTGAACTAATTTTCGCTGCTTTCCGTTATAAAAGGTATGATCTTTTCACTGTTTCTTTGGCAGCTGTGTTATCAGCGATAGCTTCACTTGTGATCGACTATTATTACGGGTATATCGGCGACCTGGCGCCTTGGAATTTGCTGCTTTATGTTGGGTTTAGAGTCGCTGGTTCGATTATCATTGCCGGAATCTTTGCTTATCTAATTGTCCAAGCGCTGGAGAAGACAGGCGTTACCAACCTTGTTCGCCCGGCTTCAAGTAAAGATTATCGAGCGTTGGATTAATTGTGAGGTGGGTGTTATGACATCCTTGACGAATGTAAAGGACTTGCGGTTGAAATTTCCGGGGGCGGAATCCTTGTTATTCAAGGATTTTTCCCTTTCTTTTCGTAAAGGAGAAAAAGTATTGCTGTTGGGTCCATCTGGTTCAGGAAAATCCACGCTTTTGCAAGTATTGACGGGACTCATCCCGAATTCTGTGGAAGTACCAATGAAAGCAAAGGAAGTGACGGTTCCTGATTCTTGGGGCTTTTTGTTTCAGGATCCTGATACACAATTTTGTATGCCCTATGTCGATGAAGAGCTCGCCTTTGTTCTTGAGAACCTGCAAATACCCCGGGAACAGATGCAACGCTTGATGAAGCATTATTTGCAACAAGTCGGACTTCACTTTGACAATCTTCATACGAATATTCAAACCTTGTCAGGCGGTATGAAACAGCGATTGGCGATTGCCTCAGTGCTGGCGCTTGAGCCGGATGTCTTATTCCTAGATGAACCGACTGCTATGCTCGATCCAGAAGGGACGAAAGAGGTTTGGCAAACGATCAAAGAGGTTGGCGAGGAGAAAACGGTCATCATTGTCGAGCATAAAATTGAAGAAATTGTTAATTTCGTCGATCGCGTGATTCTGCTTAGTGATCAGGGAACGATCATCGCAGACGGCTCCAAAGAAGAAGTGTTTGCAGAATTCAAGGACGTACTGATTGAACAAGGAATATGGTACCCGAACGTATGGAACGATTATATCGAATCTCGCCGGAAACTTGCGCCGAAGCAAAGCATCAATCAAGAAAAAACGGCCATTTCTCTTTCCGCGTTTGCAGGATTTCGAGGGAAAGAGAAAAAAATAGATGTAGGGCAAGCGAATGTCTATCTGGGGGAATGGATCGCCGTCCTTGGAAAAAATGGAGCGGGGAAAAGCACGCTCTTGCACGCTCTCATGGATTTGATTAAAACAAAGGGCTCCTACACCATATTTGACCGGGATCATAAAAAAATCAAAACATTGACCGATGACGTGACCTTTGTGTTTCAAAACCCTGAATTTCAATTCGTCACCAATTCCGTCTATGAGGAAGTCGCCTATACACTTCGATTAGAAAAATGGAGTGAGGAAAGGATTTCTGCCCGAGTGGACGAGCTGCTTGAGAGTTTTCGTCTAAAGGATCACAAGCAAAACCATCCGTATCAATTATCAATGGGACAAAAGCGGAGATTATCGGTTGCTGCCGCGATTGTCAAAGAACAGCCGATCCTACTGTTGGATGAACCGACATTTGGCCAGGATGCGAAAAACACGTTTGCTATCCTCGAGCAGCTTGAAGCACTCCGGGAGAGCGGCACAACGATCGTGATGGTGACGCATGATATGAACATCGTTGAGCATTTTGCGTCCAGGGCTTGGTTGATCGAAAATGGAAAGCTGATAGAGGACGATTTAACGGCCGAAAAAATAGAAAGTGCTCGTTAGGAGAGGACAAGTATGCCATTTGATTTTGCATTTAAAGAAACGTGGCTGCATAAAGTAAATCCCAGCTTAAAATTTGGCAGTATGGTGATCCTGTTTGTTTTGATTTTGTTTATTCATGATATCAACGTGATCATCAATGTGATGTTCGGTACCATCTTGCTCTATTTGTTTTTTACAGGCCATCCATGGAAGCGGTTATTGCTAATCGCGGCTCCTTTTCTGCTTATTTTTATCACGTCATCAACGTCGATGATCTTTTTTGGAAAAGGGGAGCATACGTGGTTTCATTGGGGGCTTATTGATATTACGGAAGAAAGTTTTTTTCGCGGATTGCATTTGGGCTTTCGCGGGATTGTTTTTGCCGTAATCGGTGTCGTTTTTTCTTTAACGACAAGGCCTGTATTTTTGTTTTATTCCCTCATGCAGCAAGTCAAAGTAAAACCAAAATACGCTTATAGCTTTATGGCGGCGGTACGCCTATTGCCGATCATGCTGGAGGAGCTGCAAACGCTGCGTTATGCCTTAAAGGTGCGCGGAGTTGGACAGCAAAAAGGGGTTTTAAGCTTTTTTCATAAGCTGAAATCTTACTCCATTCCGCTGCTGTCCCAAAGCATACGCCGCGCTCACCGGATTGCCGTAGCCATGGAAGCGAAGCGCTTTTCGAATACGACGAAACGGACTTATTATTATCAGATCGGATATTCGCGGGTTGATCTATGGTTTGTGATCTATTTTATCATCATTATTTCGTTATCTTATTTTATTGCTGTGTATTTTCCTTACTTCGGGGTACGTGATGTTCGGTTTACCGTTTAAGTTGCTCGAGTCAAATAAAATAGCAGGAAACCCGTTCTATTTAGAATCGGGTTTTTTTAACATATAGCAATTGCTGTTCTTTTAACCACTCTATTACACTCGGATTTCCCATTAAAACCATCCTTTCTTATAAAAAATTGAAACATTTTTCCGTTGATGTTTACACAAGATATATGTATAATACAAATCGTAATATTTACGATTTGTAGAAAAGGAGTGTCATAATGAAGATTTCATTTGCAAAGGGGTTAAGCATATTAACTATTATTTCACTACTAATATTGGTAGGCTGTCAGAATTCAGGTTCATCCGAAGGCAAGTCTAATGAAACTAAACCATCCTCATCAGTTGCAGAAGACTCTTCTGAAACGCAAGAGCAAACATCTGAAAGTCACACACATGAAAGTGAACACGATCACGACCATGAGCACGATCATAGTCATGCCCACGATGAAGAAACAGAAAAAATTTATGAAGGCTATTTTGAAGATAGTCAAGTAAAGGATCGTTCACTCTCTGATTGGGAAGGAGACTGGCAATCTGTATATCCATATCTACAAGATGGTACTCTTGACGAAGTATTTTCTTATAAAGCAGAACATGAAGGTGACAAGACAGCTGAAGAATATAAGGAGTATTATAATAAAGGGTATAAAACAGATGTTGAGCGTATCTTGATTCAACAGGATACTGTAACGTTCTTTAAAAATGGAGAAGAAAATTCTGGTGAGTATATCTATGACGGGTACGAAATTCTAACATATGATGCGGGAAATAGAGGAGTAAGATACATATTTAAACTAGCTGAAAAAGTCGAAGGACTTCCTCAGTATATTCAATTTAGTGATCATAGTATCTATCCGAATGAATCTGATCACTACCACCTGTATTGGGGTGACGACCGGAAAGCTTTATTGGATGAAGTCAAAAACTGGCCTACCTACTACCCTTCAGAAATGAATGGACATGATATTGCCCACGAGATGATGGCGCATTAAATGAGGGGTACGATGATTATTACTTTGACAAATATGTAAAATTCAAAGGTTATCAATTCAGAATACTTTTTAATACTGAAAAAATAATTAAAAATATTAAGAGCGTAAAAGGCTTAGGAACCACCTAAGCCTTTTAGCTGTTGAATAAAAAGTGAAAACTTATTTGGGAATTGCTTAATAATACCTTCTGTAAGTGTATCAGCTTTTTTAATAATATGGTCAAAACCTTCATCAAAAGCTTTAATAACTGCATCCCAATCCTTATTGAGTCTGGCTGAAAGATCGTCTGCAACTAATTTTAAATGCATGTATAACAATTCCTGTAATGCTTTTTTCGGCAAATTTGGATTGGCGCTGCTGAGAAACTGAGCAATATCATCAGCGTTTTTATACCATTCCGTATTGAATTTTTTCACACTCGCTTCGTCTCCGCTTTTTGCTGCGTCGACTATTTTACCTGCAATGAGGATGTGCTCTCTTAACAGCTCAGTCAGCTTGATTCCTGCTTGTTCGCCATAATAAGGCTTTATTGCGTTCCCTAGATCTTCCTGGTTTTTCAATAGCCTTTCAGCACTTTTTGTTGATCTTCCAATCCTTCAGTGGCGCTTACGATATAATTTCTTGTCCATATGACATGGTCAGTCCAGAGTTTCCTTAAGTCCCCCTTTAATTGTACAGCAGACTGGCTTAAGCATGGATTTCCGCTGCCTTTTGCCTCAGCTTGAGCTGGTGAATAGATCAAAGCAAAGGACATAAACAAGAGAATTATTTTCAGGCACAGTTTTTTCATAGATAGCTTCTTTTTTTTGTTTACATGATGTTATTTTTGCTTTTTTCACTGATTTCATTCTTCTACACATAAAAAATAGCCGAAACTCTCCGTAAAGAGAATTTCGGCTGCATGTTTGCAGATTAAAAATACAAAGAGAGAATACCCACGTACTCTTTAATCGCGGCAAAAGCAAGATCATTACCTGAAGGGGTAAATTGATTCGGGTAAATCACAAGTCGTTCGTTTACCGTGTAGTCAGTCGGAAACGGCTGTACCGCGATGTCAATCCGATCAAAATTCCGCACCGCACGCTCCATCTGCAACGCAGAGGCAACCAATATCGGCTTCGTGTATCTATTTTTCTGCAATATTTCTTTCGTAAATTCTGCGTTTTGCTTCGTATTTACACTTCTATTTTCTTCGATAATTATATCCTCAGGTACCCCTAACCGTATAAGCTGGCGCTTGGCAATGGCGGCTTCCACTCCGGAATCCGGAAATACCTGTCCGCCGGAAAGAATTATCGGAAGCTCAGTCTGCTGGTAAAGGCCATACGTCGTTAGCAGCCGATTGGCAGCGCCTTCTGACAGTTGGCCTTCTCCATCAATATCAGGTGTATCTGAAGTGGCACCAGAGCCCAGCATCACAATCACATCACCGCTTGCCTCAGCTGGCGGCTCATATCGATTCTCTAACGACTGCGTAAGCAGGACGCCGGTAAAGGGAATCGTGAGAAGATACCAAAGAAAAGCAAGAACTAATGTCATGCGCGCAATCGCCTTATTTCGGCGGTATGCCCAGATGCCTAAAGCGATTAGTAATGTAACGAATAATCCGGGCGGGAGCAGGAAGCCATAGATGAATTTGATGATGTATACCACGAATGAGACACCTCGTTTGTTGGATGGGATGGTTTATTTTTTTGTAGGTTTGATCGTCTTTCTTAATCGTACCATTAATTCTTTTAGATAGACTAGTATTCTTAGATTTCACATGAGTTGTAAAGAAATAAGTTCTATTTTTCATATTAAAGGGTTAGGTGTTGAAAAAATAATGTTAGAAAAAGTTTATTACTTCGATCCGATGTTATAGAGAAGAATAAAGAACTTTAAGCTTAAAAAATAGAAATCTTCTCATAGGAAGAGGTATATTTATTACTTAAAAGTCTGAAAATCAATCAAATTTGTCTTAGAAAAAGACAATATAGATAAAAAGAATCATTACCATAGATTCATTTTGAGTTTTCTGCACATCGTTTTATCCATTCATCTTCCATATTACGGTACAATTTTGTTATGAATATCCATGGAAAGGATTTCTCTTTATGACAAAAATATTTGAAGCTGATGTCTTAATTTCTGCAATGGAAAAACGATCAAACGAGTATCAAGAGTTTAAAGAGAAGTTATTAACATTAAAAAAAGCCTTTTTAGAGCTTGCCGACCTTGAGAGTTTTCAAGGAAAAGGCGCAAATGCCATCAAAAGCTTTTATCAGGAACAGGCTGGTGGTGTCGATGGCTGGATCGATCTAGTCGATGAGCAGCTTGCCTTTTTTGACAGTATTTCAGGATACATGGAGGATGAAAATGTATCAGGAAATACAGTCATCCAACTTCCGTTTTTAGAGGATGAACTGTCGAACGGAATCATGAATGCTAAGAACATGGTCAACGAGCAGCGGGCCGAGCTAAAAGCAACGTTACATAAGATTGATGACCTCGTCTCGATTCATCCCTTCAGCAAAGAGCCGTTTTATTCCGCAATAAACGATGCTGATCGAGAGCTCAGACGAGCAAGAAAAGCTGTTCAGAAAGTGGATCATCAATTAGAATCAGAGTATCAATCATCTGAAGCTAACCAAGAGTATGTCCGTGATTTCTTTCAGCAGTTGACAGGAGCCACCGGCAAAGGAAATTCTGTCACTCCGATCAATTTCGACGCTGCTGCCTTTCACAAAAGCGAAGTGTACCAAAGAAAACAAAAGATTGATAAGCAGACGGACGAGTACCTTGCACGAAAGGAAAGAGAAGCTGAAGAACGAAAGATTGAACAGCTGAAAAAAGAGTTAGAAACCATCCCGCCTTTTACAAAAGAGTATGTGGAAAAAGCGGATGAGATTGGAATGGCGAATTTCTCACCAGAAGAACAGCAGCAAATCGTCCAGATGGCTGAGTCACTTCAAATGGGTGATATTTTTAAAGGGATTGGCGTGGGGTTATTTGATGTGGGAAAAGACTTCGTCGTTGGAATCTATGATTTTGTTACAAACCCGGGAGGAACGGTAGAAGCTGTTGTAAATTCTGTTTCCCATCCAGTAGATACGTACAACCAGATTTCAAAAGCCATTGCTGATTCATATGAACGCGACATGGTAAATGGGGATGCGTATTCACGATCACACTGGGTGTCTTATGCACTTGGTACGATAGCAACTTCCATTGTAGGTACAAAGGGTGCAGGAGCTGTTTCAAAGACAGGTATTGCCACCACGAAACAAGTAGCTAAGACCGGAATAACCAAAACAAAAACTGCCGTACAAAATAGGTCTGTAACTGATTTGCTGCCGTATGCGCCACAACATCAAGTAGCCGCAGCAGGAGCTTCAGGTGGAATTCCATTCAATTCTGTAAATAGTGTATGGTTAAGAGATCAATTAATTACCATGGCGAAGAAAGAAAGGGCATTAAATAGAAAGCCATTTACAGGCAAAGAAGTTGATGTTCCTTGGTTGAATAAAGATAGATATGACGCAAAAGATGTTGAAGGGTACGTAAAAGTTGGAGATAATGTAAAAGATGTCAGTCGAAGAGTGTATACACTTAAAGATATTGATCTTAATAGAATAGATCCAGATACAGGAAAAACTAATCTACAGCTCATGAAAAAAGGTGAAGCACCTTTTGCAAATGATGGTACAAAGGTAAATTTGCATCACTTGATTCAAAATGAACCAGGGTCTATGGTAGAGATACCAGGAAGCTTGCATACTAAATATACTAAAATCCTGCATGGTTTAAAAACAAATGGTGAGAGTTTTCGAAATGATATTAATCTCGAAAAACAATATAATAACTTTAGGAAAAAGTATTGGAAATGGAGAGCGAAACAATTTGCGAAACAAGATTAAAGGATGGATGGTTTAAATGGATTACACAAAAGTACTGGATTTTATTAATCAAAATAGTGAAGATGATGATTTTACAGGGGGTATAAGTGAAGAAAAGATTAACGAAATCCAAGAAAAACTCCAGGTTTTACTTCCCAAGAGCTATAAATGGTTTTTGAGAAATTATGGTTCTGGTGGAATATATGGAGTTAATATTTTAGGACATGGAAAAGTATCTGCAAGAGTTGTTACTGTTACTGAAGAATATAGAAAATATTATAATTTAACAAATGGTATTGTTGTTATTGAATATATTGATGAATTTTCTTATTGTCTAGATACAAACAAAATGAAAAATGGAGAATGCCCAGTTATATTATGGGATAATCATGAAGGATATGGTCGTACTGTAGCTAATAATTTTCTTGAATTTTTATTAGATGACCTAGAGCAATCCAAAGAGAACTGGGAAGAAGATGAAGATTGGAATGATGAGGATTGATAAAAAACAATCCTTCCGTTAGCCGGTTAAGGAACAGTGATAATCCTATATTTATTCATTATTTTGCTGCAATTTATAATTAGAATCATGGATTTGAAAAGGTAGGAGTATCATGACATTCCCAAATGAAAATATTAGAAGAAAACTAGCTTTAATTAATGCTAGAAAAGAAATGAAGAAATTATTTAGAACTAATTGAATTTAAAGACAATGATTCAGTTTTGATTATGCAGTTTGAAGAAGTATTGAAACAGTTTCGTAGAATTGGCTCTACACCATCATTTCAAAAACCAGCTGGAGATTTTAAAGATAATTATATTTCATGGATTAAAAGTTCTTTAAGTTTCCAGAATGATAAAGAAGAACTGTTGATATTAGTCCCTAATTGTTTAGAACCGATATGGGCAAATGTTAAAATATTAAATTTCGCAATGGTAATTGAGGAACTTTGGGATATTTCTCAAACTAATGAGTTTACACTAGCTGATAAAAACACCGATCATATTGTACAAGTTTATTTTGAAGAAGAGGGTTATGAAATTCATATAGAACGCTGTAATACGAGCTCTAATTGACTCGTGAATTAAAGTAAAGGTAAAACCTTGAAAGGGCTACATGTCTTTCAAGGTTTTTTAATTAAATGTTTTACGAGATCAGTTAATTACCATGGCGAAGAAGGAAGGGGCATCAAGTAGAAAGCCGTTTACAGGCAAAGAAGTTCATGTTCCTTGCTTGAATAAAGATAGATACGGCGCAACAGATTTTGAAGGGTGCGTAAAAGTTGGAGATAATGTAAAAGATGTCAGTCGAAGAGTGTATACACTTAAAGATATTGATATTCATCAAAAAAATGAATTTGGTGTAACAAATCTAGAGTTAATGAAAAATGGTAATGCTCCATATGCAAAAGACGGAACATAAATAAACTTACATCACCTTATTCAAGAAAAACCTGGAACTATGTGGAAATCCCGAATAGTCTCCATTCGAAATACAGTAAAGTAATTCATGGACTTAGAGGGAATGGAGAAAGTTTTCGAAACAACGAGGAATTAAAGAAGCGATATGACCATTTTCGGGCTAGGTATTGGAAGTGGAGGGCGAAACAGTTTGAAAAATCAGGACGAGGTGTTTTTATGTTCGATTATGTAAAAGTTGAAGACTTTATAAATAATAATAAGGAAAGAGGCATATTCACAGGAGGAACAAGTGATAAAAATATAGATGAAATAGAAGATTCTCTTAATGTGAAACTACCCGAAAGTTATAAGTGGTTTTTAAGAAAGTATGGAGCAGGAGGAATGTTTGGTGTACTGATATTAGGATATAACTTTGATTCCGCATCGGTTGTTAAACGTACAGAAGACTATAAAAGAGACTATGGATTAACTGATGGACTTGTAGTTATAGAGGATATTGACATATATTCCTATTGTCTTGATACAAACGAAATGACTAATGGAGAATGCCCCGTGATAGTATGGGATAATCTTGGTGGGTATGAAAACATTGAAGCAGAAAGCTTTATTGAATTTTTATATAATCGACTTCAAGACAAAAAAGAAAACTGGGAAGAAGATGAAGATTGGGACGACGAGGATTGATAAAAAGACAAGCTCTTCGTTTATTTGGTGGGCTTAAGTTGTGT
Source organism: Bacillus gobiensis (assembly GCF_001278705.1). GTDB lineage: Bacteria > Bacillota > Bacilli > Bacillales > Bacillaceae > Bacillus > Bacillus gobiensis. The sequence continues at coordinate 2,870,958 of NZ_CP012600.1, read as the reverse complement.
TCCCCAAAAAGATTCCATTGGCCCATTATCAATACATTTCCCCACCCGTGACATACTTTGTGTCATCTCTGCTTTTTTTATTTTGCGTTTGAAGCCATGAGAGGTGTATTGGAACCCACGATCGCTATGGATAAGAGGTGGTCTCCATCCATCCGGGCGGGAGCAGGAAGCCATAGATGAATTTGATGATGTATACCACGAATGAGACACCTCGTTTGTTGGATGGGATGGTCTGTTCTTTTTTTATGTTACCATTCACAACTTATAGATAGAATATTTTATTTCTGATTCTAATATTGAAAAATAAAAAACTTTATACTGCTCTTTTTAAGAAATGTCAAAATGTGTCGCGATCATTTGTATTTTTGTAACAATAAATAAAACGCTTACATTGGTGAATAGTTATTGAATATAGGCGTAAATGTCGAACAATGTCGTTCGTTTTTTAGAACAACACTCTTTTATTCGTTCTTTTAAAAGGTATAATGGAGTTGTTAATAAATCGATTCTAATCAAAAAAATAGGAGGATATCATGGAACAGGCTATAAGCTTAAAAGAAATTTTTTTAATTCTTCGAAAACGGCTGACCTTAATCGTGTTGGTGACATTCGCTGCAACTTTACTAAGCTTTTTTGTAAACTACTTTTATCTCACTCCAACCTATCAAGCTTCAACTCAACTTCTAGTTAGCCAAACAAGATCTGATGAACCTCGTTTCGATTATAACGAGATTCAAACCAACTTAGAGCTAATTAATACATACAGCGTCATTATTAAAAGTCCAGTCATCCTGGAAAAGGTAAAAGAGGACTTAAATCTGGATGAATCAATGGAATCGTTGAATTCCATGATTACAGTATCGAGTGAAAATGAATCACAAGTCATTAGACTATCGGTAGAGAACAGTAATTTTGAACAAGCAACAGCAATTGCAAATAAGGTCGGAGAAGTTTTTCAAGCAGAAGTCAAAAATATTATGAATATCGACAATGTAAGTGTGTTGTCTGAAGCGCAGCAGGATAGCAATCCTGTACCGGTAAGCCCCCGCCGTACACTTAATATTGCAATTGCTTTCATAGTTGGTTTAATGGCTGGTGTCGGCTTAACTTTTATTCTTGAATATTTCGATAATACAATCAAAAGTGAAAATGAGATTGAGACTCTTTTAAAAGTTCCTGTGTTGGGTTTAGTTTCAAATGTATCAAAAAAATCAATATCTGAAGACAAAATCGATAGACCGACAGCTAGTGTTGTAAAAGAGAGCGGTAATGTCATCTAACACTTGATATAATTGTGGTTTCTTGGATTCCTTAATCGTTTGTCGTTAGATACTCTAAATGATCTTAATATACCCAAGATTGAAATCATACAATAGTTAAAAAATAACGAAGCAAATTTAAGGAGAGAAGAGTAGAATGAGAGAAGTGAAAAAAGCAATCATACCTGCTGCTGGATTAGGAACAAGGTTTCTTCCTGCAACTAAAGCAATGCCGAAAGAAATGCTTCCGATCGTAGATAAGCCTACTATTGAATACATTGTCGAAGAAGCCATCGAGTCTGGCATTGAAGACATTATTATTGTAACAGGTAAAGGAAAAAGAGCGATTGAAGACCATTTTGATCATAATTTTGAGCTTGAACAAAATTTGTTTGAAAAAGGGAAGTTCGAACTTTTGGAAAAAGTGAAACAGTCTTCTTCCATTAATCTTCATTATATAAGACAAAAAGAGCCGAAAGGATTAGGGCATGCGGTATGGTGTGCGAGAAAATTCATCGGCAACGAACCATTTGCTGTTCTTTTAGGAGATGACATTGTTCAAGCTGATATTCCTTGTACAAAGCAATTAATCAATGAATATACAAAAACGGAATCGTCTGTCATTGGAGTCCAATTTGTAGAGGATGACCAAACAGAGCGCTACGGCATAATTGACCCGGTTTCTAAAGAAGATGACCTATATAAGGTGGCCACATTCGTTGAAAAGCCAAAGAAAGAAGATGCACCATCAAATTTAGCGATCATGGGCCGTTACATACTTACTCCGGAAATCTTCAATTTTTTAGATAATCAAGAAACAGGCGCAGGAGGAGAAATCCAACTGACAGATGCAATTCAGAAATTAAACGAAGTCCAATCTGTATACGCCTATGATTTTTCTGGAACAAGATATGATGTAGGTGAAAAGTTCGGATTTATTAAAACGACCATCGAGTTTGCTCTGCAACATAAAGAGCTGAAAGAGGAATTGCTTCGTTTTATGGAAAGGTTAGTTGACGAAAGAAGAATTGAGATGTAGAACAAGGCATTTTGTCCTCAGGCACATCTATTCGAATAGGCTGCCGTCTGATAATGGCAGCCTCCACATTAATCCCCACAAAGCATTTTCCGATTAGCAGCACCTCCTGACAACTTCAACAGAGCTGAAGCCTCTTATTTTGATGAAATCACCGTTAACTAAGATAGAATTGAAATTTCTGAAGTTTGATCCTTAACTTTGTATTTTAAATGTAGAAGTGTGTCGTCTTGAACACTGCAACCACAATACAATTGGTATCGCTTACATAAAAATTTGCGCTTATTTTATCTATTATAATCGGATATTGTCGTTCGTTTTTTAGAACGGAAACTATTTCATTAAGGTATAATAATAATGGAATTCGAATACAACTTATGGAGGATATGTAAGTAAATATTAGACATAATTACATACTTAAGTAATGTTTATTAATGATGCTATTTACTCATTCTATTGGCATAATTTATCTTCTAACTTCAATTTATGATCTAGGTACCTCACTACTATTCTTACATAGAATTTCAAAAAGTTCGAAGATACATATGATCAGAGGTTTCTAGGGAAGTCGATTTAAGCAAATAACTAACACTGTTCTTTATTAAGAACAAACTCTTTTGTTTACGTATATAAACAAAAAGAAAGTATACAGGTTAAACCTTCCCAATGCACATTAACATACATAGATTAGAGGTTAGTGTACATAAAGGAAGTTTTAAAAACAAAATTCATGTAAAAAGGGGTGTTAAGAAATGCAAGAAACAATAGTAAGAAGGGAAACGACGACATTACCTAAAGCTCCTAACATTCGCCACACATACATGAAACCAAGAATCGCCGTATTCATTCCTGCTCACAATGAAGAGAAGTCTATCGAAGATTGTTTACAAGGTTTGTATGACCAATCGTTGCCAAAAGGTGTTGATCTTGACGTTTATGTAATTGCTGACAACTGTACTGATAGAACAGAAGAACTTGCTAAAGCCTTTGGCAAAGAATATAAAACAAATGTAAACGTCATCAAAACTGTAAACAATAAACAGCGTAAAGTCGGTGCATTAAACACAATATGGAAGCAAATTTATGGAGATATGCTAGATATTCACTACACTGAAATGACTGAATATCAACAGGTATATCAAAGATCAGTAAAAGCCATACTCGGGATGGACGCTGACAGCAGGCTTGCTCCGAACGCCCTGAAATACATGTGGGAAGGTCTAATGAGTGCGCGGAATATCGGGGGAGTTATGGCGAAGTATACGATGAGAATGCCAAAGAAAAAGAGTAAGCTTTCAAAGGATGACCCTTATTACGAAGAAAAAATCGCCAGTGGACAATACGGCGGTCCTATCGCTCGCTGGTGGACACATCAGCAAAAGCAAGATATGGCGAGCTGGCTTTTAGATTTGCAATATCGAGGCGGAAGCACATACGTATTAGGCGGGCAGGCAACATTGTTCCGACCGGAAGCTTTACAGGATATTGTAAATAACAATAAGCTTGATGCTCCTTGGCAATACGAAAGTGATGTAGAAGATATGCTGCTGACATGGCAATTACAAAAATCGGGATGGAAAACATTAATTAGCCCAAAGGCCCGCTGCTTTGTAGATGCGATGAAATCTTACCACGCCTTCAGGCAGCAGAGAAATAAATGGTCATCAGGTACAGTTGATTTGTTAACAAATAAAGATATAGATATTAAAACGAGGCATACAGGGAGAATTTGGAGATCCCAAGGTAAAATGGTGATGGATTTAGTGATTCGTGTGATGTTTATTGCTTTACTGACAGTCTCATTAGCAACCGACCAATTTGTCTGGTCTTGGATTTGGTTAATACCAATTGGCTTAGCTTCTGTTCTTAATATCATATTGGCGGTGAAAACTCCAATGAGCCGGCCGATAGACGTTATTTTAGCCGGGCTTCTGATAAGTCCGGAGCTTTATTTGTTGGTAAACCTAATGACATTTTGCCAGGTTTGGTTTGAGAAATTATCAACCGATAAAAAGGATGGCTGGGCAAATCAGTATATGGCTGAAAGCGGACAGACAAAGAGTAAACTTACACAAGGTCTATTATTGCTAATTTTGTTGATAACTTCTGTTGTTCTTGCTTGTATGTATTTTAGGGATTATCTGACAAGTTCCGTTGTCCAAGAAGCGACACACCCATACTTAATGTCCGGCTGGATTGTTTTAACGTACTTAACAATATTTGCATCATTGATTATGCTGCGTCAAATTTGGTCGCTTAGAGCAAGACATACAGCTTAATAGAATCGCAGTCTATCAAAAAGGGTGTCCTAAAAGCTGGGACACTCTTAATTTATGTGTTTAATGAAAAATACCCTCTATACCTTTTGATAGGCATACAGGGTTATAAGAAAATCATATTTTTTTAATTAGCTTGGATTTTTGATATCAAAATCGTCTTCAGAAATAATGTCAATTATAACTGTTCCTTTTCCAGCCATCGTTTGATTCATGTTTAGAACTTCTAGAGTCGGCTCTTTCCAGATTTTTTTCTCCATTACTATCACCTCCTTCATATTTGAAGCATAGAGCAATAGTTTCTTTTAAAGAACAGTAAATGATAACTACAAAAACCGTCATATAGCTTTATAATACGATGAAAACTCTTTATTTAGAACAGAATACCACTAGATTTTGCAAGCGTCAATTGTTTGTAACTGAAAAAATTCATGATTGGAAATAATCTGACAAAAACGGAGGGTTAGCTGTCGAAATATAAAAATTAAGAGATGAAATTGTTCTCTTTTGTTCTTTTTAATGATATAATGTTCTTTAAAAAGAACATTAGGGGGGTTAAAATGACGTATGATACCTCAAAAGTTTGGTCATGGTTTATTTTGAGTTTATTCCTATTGTCGTTTTATTATCTATCGTACAGATACCCATTGCAATACAATAGTGCGACAACAAGCTATGCCTATTCCGACACCCCGATGTTATATCAGCTTGGCAAATATGCAATTTTTGCAGGAATACTGCTACTGTTTTTGATGCTGCTATTATCTTTAAAAGAATCATCGTTTTTCTATCAAAAATCAGTTTGGGTAGATATTACAACTGTTTTTGTCCTATTCACGTTTTCAGTAAGTAATTTTATATTCATGAAAAATGATTATTTGCTGCAAACAGGTTTGTTTTTTTCAGTACCTTTGTTGTTTTATGGTTTTCCGTTTCAACGAATCAATTACAATATTATTAACAGGTGCATAGAGGTATTTATTTATGTGGCAATTATTGTTGAGGTCTATCAACTGATTAATTATTATGCGTTTGGAAGGCTTCCAGCTCTCGGGTATCCGAATTCATTATCAGTTCGATTTGGTTCAATTTGGGACGATCCGAACGGCTTTGCTTTAATCATTCCGTTTTTAATTCCATTTGTCATCAAAAGCAGCTTTAGTATCGCAAAAAAGACTCTTTTAATTATTTCTCTTTTGGCAACGCTTTTATTCACACAATCAATCACAGGTGTATTTACCTTAATTATGTCTGGATTGATAGGTTTAACTATGCTTTACTTATTTGATTCTAAGGCTAGATGGCTAAAATTAATTGTGGGAATTCTATTTGGAATTATAATTTTTTACTCGGGTTTTAAAATCTCTATAGAGCCATCGGAATTCTGGACAAGTTATATGGAGTTGAAACAGGGAAGCTTTGAAGGACATGGAGCAGGGTTTCTCCATTTAGAAAATTTAAAACCTGAATATTTGCTCGGTTTTAATACAGAACCACTTGGAAAATACGCAGAAACTGGTTATCTTAACTTGCTGCTTAATTTTGGTATATTCTATCTCCTGGCTTTCCTTTATATAGGGATTGTAACTATAAAAAGGCTGGCCGAGATTATTGAAAATAATAGAGGCAGCAAGCATATTCGGCTTTTTTACGCAGCATTCTTTTATGTGATTGGTTTTTATACTGCTATGATCAATTTGCCTATTGAAACGGTGTTCCCTTTAAACTTAATTTTAGTGTTATGTATCGTTCTCTCATACACCGGAAAATTAGAAGGAAACAGAGATGAAATATAAAAGAGATTAATCTGCTGCATAGGCAATGAGGGGTGGCGTCAGGAAAATTCGGATTCACAACGTTATGAGATTTTTGCAATTAAAAGACCCGATTCCTTCAGTAAGGGCATCGGGTTTTCTTCTATTTAGTAAAAGAATAGCAGTGTTTAATTTTTAATACTTTATAATAGAGTGTACACACAGCAACATAAAAAATGAAAGAAGAAGCAATAACAGCAGTTATAGGAATCTTCCTGTTCTGTTCTTCCGGCTTTTTTACTTTGGTCATTAGTTGAGCAGCCAGACATGCCTATCGTACCGAGGGAGCGTAATGCCATCAACATACCATTTTACCATGCAATACCTTTTGGATGTTTTAAAACTACGCTGCACAATTACCGTAGCTAACGATATATGTTCTTGTCCTCCAACAGTTGCGGATCGAGGGTCAAATAGTCCGCAGGTAAATAGGTGTTTTCCTAACGCTGAATAGGCTAAACGGTTTTATTCTGGTTTCATTTTGAAGGGAGCGACAATACAATGGATTATGAGATTTTTGATTTGGGTGACGTAAACTTGCAATCAGGAGTGACGTTACCGAGCGCTTTTCTTGCTTATAAGACTTATGGAAGATTGAATGAAAAGAAAGATAATGTCATCGTCTATCCAACTGCTTTTGGCGACCAGCATGTTCAGAATGAATGGTTGATTGGAAACGGCATGGCACTAGATCCGCAGAAATATTTCATTATCGTTCCAAATCTGCTGGGCAACGGATTATCATCGTCTCCCAGTAACACGCCTCCCCCATTCGACCGGGCTAATTTTCCGCAGGTAACCATCTATGACAACGTTAAATTACAGCATCGGCTGGTGACCGAAAAATTTGGCATTCAAAAGATCGCTCTCGTAGTTGGATGGTCAATGGGAGGCATTCAATCATTCCAATGGGGGGCAAGTTATCCAGACATGGTGGAACGAATTGCACCTTTCGCCGGAGTTGCCAAGACCTGGCCCCAAACGTTTGTGGTCCTGGACGGAATGAAAGCTTCGCTCATGGCAGCAGTTAGCTTCGATTCAAGTAAACTAAACCAGTTGACCTCTGCAGACATGCGCGCCGTTGGCCGTGTCTATGCGGGGTGGGGCTTATCGCAGGCGTTTTACAGAGAGGAACTTTATCGTGAGCTGGGATATGACTCATTGGCAGATTTTGTGGCTGGCGTCTGGGAAGATAGCTTTATGAAGATGGATCCGCACAATTTCCTGGCCATGTTATGGACAGGCCAATTTGCAGATATTAGTGCAAATCCCGCCTATAACGGAGATTTCGATGAGGCGCTCAAAAGCATTAAAGCGCTTGCCTGCGTCATGCCAGGGAGCACGGATCTCTTCTGCACGGCGGACGATAACAAATACGAGGCTAAGCTTATACCTAATGCTGTTTTTGATCCTATCGAGTCGATCTGGGGTCATTTTGCCGGTCGCGGAATCAACAGTGCCGATAATAAATTTATTGATGACAACCTAAAACGCTTGTTGACGCTTAGTACAAACGGATAGATCATCATTAGCATTGGAGTGTCCTGTCAGTGAGGTGAGGAAAATGAATATTGAATTTCGGAATGCTTATGAAAAAAATCTGAAACATATTGTTTTCAAGGAGGTAAAACATGGATGACATTTCACCGAAAGAAGCGGCGTTAAAGGTGAAACGGTGGCCAAAAGATACCATAGAGGCGGGGCGTCGTCATACCGTTGGACTTAAATCGGACGGCACGGTGACGGCTGTGGGTGATAATAAATATGGCCAATGTAATGTAAGCGGTTGGCTCGATATTGTAGCGGTCGCGGCTGGTAATGTTCATATGGCGACGAACACGGGTAATGCTCATACAATCGGTCTTAAATCTGACGGTACTGTGGCGGCTGTGGGTTGGAATAAACATGACCAATGCGATGTAAACGACTGGCGCGATATTGTAGCGGTTGCGGCGGGTTGGTGTCGTACCATTGGGCTTAAATCGGATGGTTCGGTGGTAGCTGTGGGCCAAAATAATGAAGATGAATGCAATGTAAGCGGCTGGCATGATATTGTGGCGGTCGCGGCGGGTGACTGGCATACCATCGGTCTTAAATCTGACGGCACGGTGACGGCTGTGGGTAATAATCGGTATGGCCAACGCAATGTAAGCGACTGGCGCGGCATAGTGGCGGTTGAGACGGGTTATCTTCATACTGTTGGTCTTAAATCGGATGGCACGGCGGTTGCTGTGGGTCAAAATAAGGTAGGCCAATGCGATGTGAGCGACTGGCGCGGTATTGTGGCGATAGCGGTGGGGAGTAGTCATACCATCGGCCTTAAATCTGACGGTACTGTGGCGGCTGTGGGCTGGAATGAGTATGGTCAATGCAATGTAAGTGACTGGTGCGATATTGTAGCAGTTGCGGCGGGTTGCGCTCATACCATCGGCCTTAAATCTGATGGAACGGTGATTGCTGTTGGTGATAATGAATATGGTCAATGCGATGTAAGCGACTGGCGCGGCATCCAACTGCCTGGCAATTAGTTTTCGGTGTTAAGCAACAATTAGACCCGATTGCTGAATAGTATGACTGCCGTTATTTAACAACTTTATTGTTAGGGCGGTGCATGAGTCCACTCCCCAATGAGAATAACTTAGCTGACAAATGCGCCACTTCGGCGTATTTTTATTTTGAACAAACAAGAGAATATTCCGCCCTCACTTTTTTCTATTAAATTCATATCTTAGTATGAATAAATTCTATTAGAATAGGTGGGGACATATGGATTATTGGCTTAGATTAAAAAGGTTATTGACTATATTGCTTAATTTACTGAGACGGTCAAATCGGATTATATTAGAAGATAAGAAGATAATTTCCAACGGATTCGGTGTAAACATTAACCAGCCTCCAAATGAAATGGATGTCCAGCTCATTCGTGATGCGGGATTGCATTATGCAAGAATAGATTTAATCTGGGAAGCTATAGAACGAGAAAAAGGGGTTTATAATTTTTCTTCTTTTGATCGAACCGTAGATTTACTAAAACAAAATAGAATAACGCCTTATTTCATTTTGGCGTATTCAAACCCGTTATACGAAGAAGACAGATCAGTTGTTACAACAGAAGGGCGATTTGCCTATATAAAATTTGCACAAGCAGCTTTAGAAAGGTACAAAGGATTACAAGCATTTTGGGAAATTTGGAATGAACCGAATCTTGAAGAATTTTGGAGTCCTCAACCAAGCATAGAGATGTACTCATATTTACTAAAAAGCGTTGCACCATTTATAAAATTAAAAGATCCAAGCGGTATAGTAGTTGCACCTGCCATGTCTCAGATTAATAGTACCCATCGACAATGGCTAGAAGCGCTCTTACAGGAAGGAATACTTAAATATATTGATGCTGTGTCAGTACATCCATACCCTGGCGGAAACCCGGAATTAATGATTAATGACTATCACCAGCTTGAAGCCTTGGTGCAAGAATATGCTATAAAACCGATGCCCATCATTTCAGGGGAATGGGGCTATACAACAGATAGGATTGCGGAAATTACACAAGCTCAATATATGAGTAGAATGTTTTTAATTAACTCGATGTTAGAAATTCCGATTAGCATTTGGTTCAACTGGAAAGATCAGGTTTTTGACGGTTACGGTTTATATCGAGTTGATGACACCCCTAAGCCTTCTTATCAAGCTCTATCAGTTTTAACAGCCGCCCTAAATGGATTTATATTTACTGATAGAATAGAAGGCACTCGATCAGACGAGTATGTATTATTATTCAATCACACTTCAACTGGCAAGAAAGCACTGGCACTTTGGACAACCGGTGAACCTGGCCAAATTAATATTCCTTTTGAGTCCGGCACTGGCCAATTGGTTTCTATGCTTGGAGAAACAAGCAGCATCACTTGGGAGGACAGATTAATTATAGATGTAACCCAAAGCCCGGCTTATCTTTTAGTAGATTAGTTTAATCTTCTAACCTCAGGCGCCTGAAAAAGGTGTCTTTTTCTTTTATAGATAAAAAGAATCGTTACAAAAGATTCATTTTAAATTTTCTGCACATCATTTTATCCATTCATATTCCATATTACGGTACAATTTTGTTATGAATATCCATGGAAAGGATTTCTCTTTATGACAAAAATATTTGAAGCTGATGCCTTAATTTCTGCAATGGAAAAACGATCAAACGAGTATCAAGAGTTTAAAGAGAAGTTACTTACATTAAAAAAAGCTTTTTTAGAGCTTGCCGATCTTGAGAGTTTTCAAGGAAAAGGCGCAAATGCCATCAAAAGCTTTTATCAGGAACAGGCGGTTGGTGTCGATGGCTGGATCGATCTAGTCGATGAGCAGCTTGCCTTTCTTGACAGTGCTTCCGGATACTTGGAGGATGAAAATGTGTCAGGAAATACAGTCGTCCATCTCCCGTTCTTAGAGGATGAACTGTCGAACGGAATTATTAATGCAAAGAACATGGTCAACGAGCAACGTTCTGAGCTAAAGGAAACGTTACATAAGATTGATGACCTTGTCACGATTCAGCCCTTTAGTAAAAATCCGTTTTATTCAGCAATAAACGATGCTGATCGAAAGCTAAGGCGAGCAAGAGAAGCTGTTCAGAAAGTGGATCATCAATTAGAATCAGAGTATCAATCATCTGAAGCCAACCAAGAGTATGTCCGTGATTTCTTTCAGCAGATATGCAAGATAGACCTATTTCTAATTTGCTGCCGTATGCTCCGCAACATCGATTAGCCGCAGCAGGAGCTTCTGGTGGAATTCCGCACAGTGCAGTAAATGGCGAATGGTTACGGAATCAATTAATGACCATGGCGAAGAAGGAAAGTGATTTTAATAAATCTCCCTTTAATGGGGAAAGGATTAATGAGTCTTCTTTGCAGAATAAGGATACAGGTAAAGGTGATAAGATAGCTAGCGAAGCTTTAGGAACTAGAACTGCTAATAAAGGTGTAGTATTTGGAGATGAGTGGGATGATTTTCTTAAAGGAAAATATGGAGTTGATAATGTAGTTTGGGAAACTGAAACAATTTATGAAATTAACAGATTGGAAAATGTAGATAATTTTAGGTCAGGAGCTTTGGAACATATACTTGAAGGCGAATTGAATGCTCGAGGAAGGGCTGTTGGTTTTCATTATGAAGGAATGCCTACTCAGAAAGGCTCTATTGTTATTGGAACTGAGTCTTTACCTAACTCAAAAGGAGTTTATACTGCAATGGTAGAGGTTGATGATGTAGTGAAAAGTGCAAATTCATCCTTTTTCCCTAAAGATTGGAATCTGCAGCAAATAGTTAATGGTATTAATGAGGCGTATGTAAATAGACAGTTTATCAGTGGTAATAGATATAGTGGTGTTTTATCGAATGGTTTAGAGATACAAATGTATTTGGATTCAAGTGGGAATATAATATCTGCTTTTCCAATATATTAATTATAAGGAGATTTAATTAATGAAATTTTATTTTAAACAGAGAGAGATACATGGTCAGTCAAAAATAATTACGATTTTTGAGGATGAAAAATATATTAGTTTAGAAGATATTTTGAATTTTGAATTGATTTCTGTTGACGAAATTATTGATAAAGTCGATTCTGTTATGTTGGGTAAGAGCTCTTTACAAGAAATAGGAAATGAAAGATGTTTAATTAGTGTTACTAAAGATGGTATTGAAATATCAGATTTATTTGAGGGAATAATTGATGATGACGAACTTTATCCAGTAGTTAAACTATCAAATGATGAGTTTAGGAAGTTTTTGCTTAATTGGAAAAAACAAAAAGAAAGTTTTATGTATTCAACGGATAATTTATAGAACACTAAATTTATTTATAATTTTATAGAAACTCTGTGTTCAAATAAAACAATGAAATTGCAAGATACTTTTTAGAATCAGAAACTCATTACGTAAAGCACTTGATTGTCTTTAGGCAAACAGGTGCTTTTATGTTTTTATCAATGGACAAAACTCTCTAACAAGGGGATTGTCTCATAGAGAAAGTAAAACGATAAATTGGCCAATGTTTGAAGATGATGTTTACCCACCAAATCCTTTTAAAAGAAGGGAAGAGTAGATATGTCACAGTGGAAAGACTTGTTGATAGAAATAGAAAAAATGAAGAAAAATATGGAAGTTCGCTTAGAAATCCAGCATCAGATACAGAAATTATAAAAATGAAACAAACTATTCAGCAGAAATTAGGAAACATTGTATTACCTGGGTCATATATTCAATTTCTAAAGAAAATAAATGGATTAGACTTTAATGGATTAGCAATCTACGGTGTTGATGAAACTCTACGTGATAAGGAAGTAGATGAAGAGGTTCATGGATTTATTGAGATAAACAAGCTTTGGTATGAAAATGATTGGCAAAAGCAATATATATTTTTTGGCGACTCTGATACAGCATGGTATTGTTACGACTTAAAAGAGAGTGTATATGTAGAACTTGATAAACCCTCAGGAACTTTGATTAAGTCATTTGATAGTTTTGATTCCATGTTGAGTGATGCACTTGAAACAATTCTTTTGTAATGAAATTATATGCTTAGGAAAAGTCTTTCTTATGGTTGTGAAAGAATTTATTGATAGAACTTAGTTGAGTCAAACCAAGACGAACTTTTACTTGGTGTTATTGTTAGGAGTAAGAAAATAATTGTTAAAATGTAACCTTGATTGGCAATATGCCTTTCAAGGTTTTTGGGTATATATATTGCTATGGTTAAAAAACTGAAATTGATCAAATAGTCATGAAGGTTTTATCTTCTTAGCAGGACAGTTGATTATAGATGAAAATTCTTCTATTGTAATCTTTTTAGCACAATAAGTCTTGTTGACTTTTAGCAGTTTTTATTTCATATTTAACTTAGTAAGTACTTAGTAAGTTAAGAACTATTTAGGAGTGATCGCATGGAAAAAACACTACGTCAAATACAAGCAGAAGAAACTCGAAATAAACTTTTAACTGCCGCTCTAAAGTTATTTTCTCAGAAGGGATTTAAAGAAAGTACAGTAAAAGAAATTGGTAAAGCCGCGGGAGTCACTGATGGATTAATTTATCACTATTTTAAATCTAAAGACGAATTGCTTAGTGCTGTCCTTGAAAAGTATACCGTTAACCGTTCTCTTAAAGACTCTTTACCTGACTTTAACGAGGAACAAACTCTTCATGAACAACTGACTATATATTTCAAGTTAATGTTCAAATATCTTCGAATGCGTCAAGATTTTATTGTTATGTGTTTTTCAGAAGCACAACGTAACCCTAAAATTCATGAAAAATTATTAGAAATTATTCAACAAGGGTGTAATCAGCTAGAAGAGTTTATTATCGGAAGAACTGACAAGAAAATAGATCAGGTGACAATACAAAATCTTGTTACATCATTTTTTCTTTATTTTATTATGTGGGGAAGGTTTTGCGAAGATGACACGGCTATAAACTATCACCTAGAGCAAAGTATCAAGGATTTTTTAAAAACGATAAAGTAAAGTCAAATGTAAAGGAATGAAAAGAAATGAATACTTTTCATAACGGTGTTCTTATCGTAGGTGGAGGTCCAGTAGGTTTAGCCCTTTCTCTTGTATTATCAAAATATAAGATTCCTTCTCTCATTCTTGAAGCAAGAGATGAGCCTACATCAAAGGATGAATCAAGGGCCATTACATGGATGCCAAGGGGAATGGAATTTCTAGAATGGTTGGGGATATTTAGTCATTTCAATGAAAAAGGAGTACGGCGGATTTTACACCAATTTGAGAATCAACGTGGAAAACTTCTTGGGTGGTCGTTTGATACACTGGAGACTCCCTATCAATTTTCTCTTCAATTACCCCAGCACGATACGGAGGTAATACTCGAAGACATTGCGAGAAAAACAGGAATCGTAGAAATTCGCAGGGGTCATAAGGTATTGGGTGCTGCTCAAACAAAAGATAAAGTTACCGTTAAAGTTCAAAGTAAAGAAGGGTCATATGAACTGTCCGCCCCTTTGGGAGTTGGATGTGATGGAGCGAGTAGTGTCATTAGAGGCAAGTTAGGAATCGATAAAACTTGGAGAGATTACGGTATGGATTCTGCAGTTGCAGATTTTGAAATGGAATGTGGTCTTCCTAAAAACATTTCGAATATTGTTTTGGACCCTTACAGACCTTACGGATTTTTTTATTTTGCACCCAGGAGATGGCGTTTCATTTACCGCATAAATAAAGGTGAGAGTCGGGAAGAGGCAACAAGTGCGGATTTTATAAGCAAGTTATTAAAAGAAAGGTTACCGGATGCTAATGTCCGCCAGATGCTTTGGGCGAGTGCTTTCCGTTTAGGACAAGGACAAAGCCATACTTATAGAAAAGGGAGATGGCTTTTGGCGGGGGATGCTGCTCATGCGATGGGGCCTTCTGCTGGAGCTGGTATGATGGTAGGAATACTCGGTGCCTGGCGTCTTGGATGGAGGCTTGCATTGTCACTGAAAACGCACAAAGATTTCAGTGCTTTTTTGGATGATTACTCTGTAGAACAAAGAGTGGGGGCAAGTGAAATCCAAAACAATAATGCACTGATATTCCGGAATATCGCGATTACCAATCTATTTTTAGCCGAAGGACGTTCGCTTTTGATAAAAACGATTTCCAATTTATCCGCCATTGGGAAGAAAGCGATGGAAAAGGAGGCACTGCTTAGCCAAATACTTCCTGTTGATCACTCATTTGATCAGATTAGGCCAGAAGGAAGCATTTCCTTGAAAAAGTTTGGAAAATGGGTAACGGGCAAAAGGGTTCCCTATATTTTAGAAGAAACAGATTTTCACCCCCTAAGAAAAATGGGTCTGGAGCATTCACTAATTTCTATTGGTCGATATCAACCTGAAGAGGAAAAAAGGTTATTTGCTGATATTTATAAAGGTATAGCTTTTCCGGTTAATAAAGATTTGCTAATTCCAAATAAAAATTCTAAATATCGAAATGGATCACAAGCCTACATATTCGCACTTGTAAGACCGGATCAACATATAATATCTATATTTAAAATAAAATAATAAAATTACATCTGTGTAAAAAAGTTCTGTCTTCTTCATCGAAGGATATATTTACAGCAAAACAACTTAGAGATATTCATATTGGTGAACCAGAATAAAAGGTAACTTGGTATCATCATCATAAAATACGGACACCGTGGCTTCAATAACTGGATCATTGCAGGAGTGTATTTTAAAATGAACGAAATTCCAGAAGAATGGTTGAAAAAAATAGTTAGAAAGCAAGACATTGATGAGTTAATTAAAAAATTCTATGAGTTTTGTACTAATAAAGCAATTAAAGAAGAATACGGAAGTCTCTAAAGATTAGGCAGTAGTCGCAGCGTGAAGGAATGGAGATAGCACCTCGATTGATAATGTTATTCATTTTTAAAAAAGTATGATCAGAAGTACCTCGAAATAAGGTTACCTCGTTTTTTAATCCTTAGCGTTGCACTCATAATACATAATACTCAAAAAAATAACAATGGATTTTTCATCTTATTGATAGAAATATCTATTCAATAAAGAATTGACTAGAAATTATGACGAGTGTATGATAGACAAATAAAACATATATGATAACTAGGAATTAAAGCGGTTAGCTGAATGAAGGGGGATTATTGTGGCGTTAAAGCGTAAATTGAGAATTGGAACAATGTTAAATGGGTCAGGAGGGAATATGTCATCCTGGCGCCATCCTAAAGCAGTGGCGGATGGAAGCATTAATATTGGGCACTATCGAAAACTTGCCCAAAAAGCAGAAGAAGGAAAGCTAGATTTCCTATTCGTAGCCGATGGCCTTTACATAACCGAGCAAACCAGGCCTAATTTATTGAATCGTTTTGAACCAATTACACTAATAACTGCATTGGCAAGTGCGACTGAGCATATTGGAGTGGTAGCTACTTTGTCTACTACCTATAGCGAACCATTTACAGTTGCCAGACAATTTGCGTCAGTAGACCATATTAGCGGAGGGCGTGCGGGATGGAATGTGGTGACTTCACCTCTTGAAAAATCCGCAGCTAACTATAATAAAGGTTTGCATCCTGAGCATGATTTGAGATACAAAATTGCCAGTGAATATTTAGAAGTTACAAGGGGTCTTTGGGATTCATGGGAGGATGATGCTTTTATCCGGGATAAAGAGTCGGGCGTCTTCTTTCATCCAGAAAAGCTGCATCACTTACATCATAAAGGTGAGTTTTTTTCTGTCGAAGGACCGCTTAATATCGGTCGATCCCCGCAAGGCCATCCGCTTATTTTTCAAGCAGGATCATCAGAAGCGGGGATGTCATTTGCTGCTCGTGAAGCAGACGCGATTTTCACCAGGCATTTGACACTAAAAGATGCACAGAAATTCTATAAAGATGTAAAAAACCGGGCAGATAAAGCTGGCCGCGATAAAAATGACCTGTTTGTTTTCCCTTCTATTACTTCGTTTGTCGGTGAAACTGAAGCAGAAGCTATAGAAAAATATCAACAAGTGACAGAGCTTGTTGATGAAAAAGCTGCACTGGATTATTTGGGGCGTTACTTTGATCATTATGATTTTACGCAGCACCCGCTTGACGAGCCTTTCCCAGACATTGGAGATTTAGGGCGCAACGGATTCCAAGCAACAACAGAACGGATTAAGCATATTGCAAAAAACGAAAATCTAACATTACGTGAGCTTGCCTTTAGAATTACAACACCTAAGGATGACAATGTTTTTATTGGTACGGCTGAGCAGGTAGCTGACTCCATTCAGGAATGGTTTGAAGCGGAAGCAGCAGATGGCTATGTACTCGGTAATCAAATTCTGCCGGAAGGACTTAATGATTTTGTTGATAAAGTCATTCCAATTTTACAAAAGAGGGGCCTATTTCGTACAGAATATGAGTCAACTACTCTACGAGGAAATTTAGGTCTGGATGTCCCGCGGAATCGTTTTGTATCTGCGCAGGATAAAGTACATAATCGTTGATAGAACGGATATATCGCTATCATTAAACCTACTATATTAATGAGTTTAATAAGATTAAATGACTGAAAGAAGGAAAGATTCATGAAACTAAGTATATTAGACCAAACTCCGATTAGCGAGGATGAGATGCCAAAGGATGCCTTTCTTCATACGATTGACCTGGCTCTAAAAGCAGAAAAATGGGGGTATCACCGTTTCTGGGTATCAGAGCATCATCATTCACCGAAAGTGGTTGGATCAGCTCCAGAGGTTTTGATCTCTTACATTTTAGCTAATACGAGCAAAATTAGAGTTGGATCAGGTGGGGTTATGCTTCAGCATTACAGTCCTTATAAAGTAGCAGAGGTCTTTCATGTGCTAGAAGCTCTTGCACCAGGAAGAGTCGATCTTGGAATTGGCAGTGCTCCTGGTGGTCTTCCTCTCTCTACTGAGGCGCTGCAGCAGGGGAACAGCGGTAAAACTCTTGAAGAAAAATTGCTGGAATTAAGGCAGTTTCTACACGGCACTGTTCCTGCTGAACATAATCTTTATGGGCTGAAAGCTATTCCTGAACCAGAAAATTCACTTGATTTTTATTTATTAGGAACAAGTCTTAAAAGTGCAAAAATCGCATCTGAATTTGGCAGTCCTTATGTATTTGCCCAATTTATTAATAGTGATAGTGATGAGCTTGAGGCAGCAATTCAACAATATCGTTCTTCGTATAAATTTCGCAGTGCTGAGAAATCTGCTTATGTTATTTTGGCGGTGTCTGTCATTGTGGCTAGTACAGATGCTGAAGCGAAAGTGCTGAAAAGCAAGGAACAGCATGTAAAAATCACTTTTGAAGATGGGACAAAGATTAACGTGGACGACATACAAAAAGCAGAAGAATTTGTACGTCAGTCTGAAAAACTGGCAAAAATTGAAGTGAAGGAAAAAACGGTAATCGCTGGTTCACCTTCAACAGTATACGAAGCTCTTGATGAATTAAAAAAGAAGTATCAAGTGGATGAGTTTATCATTGTCACAAAAATCCAGGATCGTAAAAAGCGGCAGCGGTCCTATGAACTGTTGGCTGATGAAGTAAAAAGTAAATCAAAGTCTACAGTATAAACAATAAAAACATACCTTTAGGAGCGAATACTCTGTGAAAAAACGAAATTTCATACATATAACATTAATTTTATTTATTTTTATTCTTATTCTTGCAGCATGCGGCCAAAGCGGGGAATCCAACTTGGCAGGAAAGCAAGAAAAAGCAGCAGAGGGTAATAAAGTGATTCGGGTTGGAACAAGCGGAAAAACGATTCCCAGTTCCTATTATGATGATAATAAAAAGTTGGTTGGCTATGACATAGACGTTATTAATGAAATAGCAAAACGAAGCGGTTATAAGGTTGAATACACAGTTGCAGATTTCAGTGGTTTATTTGGTTTAATCGAAAGTAATCGAATTGATACGATAGCCAATCAGGCTGAGATCACTCCCGAGAGGGAAAAGAAATTTAACTTTACGGAACCATATGTTTATTCAGCGTGGCAGCTGGTTGTACGCGGTGACGATGATAAAATCCGATCACTAGAGGACTTAGACGGAAAGATAATCGCACAAGGGATGGGAACCGCAAAGGAAAAATATTTAGAGGATTATAAGAACAAACATGGCATTGATTTTGATCTGAAATCATACGAGGATAGCGGCGGCATTTTTCTTGATATCGTAAACAAGCGTTTGGATGCTAACCTTGTAGACTATCCAAGCGGGCTTATAAAAATTGAAAAATCAGGACTTGATTTAAAGTATGCGGGGGATCCGTTTGAACCCACTGTGTTCGCTTTTCCTTTTAAAAAAGATAATCAAGAGCTTCAGAAGCTTTTTGATGAAAAGCTGGCTGAGCTTAAAGAAGACGGCACATTGAAAAAGCTTTCAGAGAAATGGTTTAAGCTGGACGTGACGAAGCCCTTAGACATTGATTGAGAAAGGAGAAACGAATGGATTTTGATTTTAAGTATTTAATAGAGATGTTTCCTCTTCTGATACCGTATGTGCCTATGGTATTAATAATGGCTGTGTTATCTACTTTTTTTGCTATTGTATTAGGGCTTTTGCTTGGATTGATTACTAAAAGCAAAATACCTGTGCTGTATCAAATTACACTTGTCTATATTTCTTACTTTAGGGGAACTCCTTCTCTAGTGCAGATCTTTCTGTTTTATTTTGGTTTGCCGCAGCTGTTTCCGCAATTCGCTTTTATTAATGGTTTTACAGCTGTGATTATTGCTCTCAGTTTAAGAAACTCAGCTTATCTCTCAGAAGTCTTTCGTTCTGCATTATCAGCAGTAGAACGCGGGCAGATGGAGGCGGCACTTTCTGTAGGAATGACGAAATGGCAGGGGCTTCGCAGGATAGTCTTTCCACAAGCAACCCGAATAGCCATCCCTCCTACCGGAAATTTCTTTATTATGATTATTAAAGAAACCTCACTTGCATTTACTATTGGATTAACAGATATGTTTGCCCAGGCAAAGCTTGCTGCAGCAGGAACATATAATTTTTTTGAAAGCTATCTAGCTGTTGCAATCATTTATTGGGGACTTACTGCATTGTTTGCTTTCATTCAATCATTGTATGAAAAAAGATTAGATAAGCCTTATGAACAGGGAGTAGCTGTTTAATTAATCGGTGGATTAGACAAATCAATCAATAACAAAAGGTCGTAAGGAGGATAGAGCTTGCTATGGAAAAATTCCGATCGGCTGAAGTTAGTGATGCAAAGATTCTGTTAGATCTAACACAGAGAGCGTACAGGCCAATTCGAGAGCTCGGCATCACATTTGATACTGCATATGCAGATTTGGATTTTGTTAAGAAAAATATTAAAGATAATCTTTGTTTCATCTTAGAATCAGAAGAAGGAGAGGTTCTGGGCACCATCTCTTTGCGCATGCCTTGGGGTGACCATCCGGGACCATTTGGAGTCCCTCATATCTGGTGGTTTGCCGTTGATCCTTTAGTAGGAGGAAGTGGTGCGAGGAGAGTGTAGTGAGAGATCTTTTGAAAAGCCCGGCGGTCTCACTTGGAACAGCTGATAATCACCCATGGCTGGTTCAGATGTATGAGCAACGAGGCTATCGCATCCTCTCCCGCCGAGATTCAGGTAAGGGTTATGGAATTGTATCCATGAAAAAAGAATTGTTATAGCAGATAAATCAATGGAATCATAGTGTTGTTTTTAAATATAACTGAGAGTCTAACATCATGATATTAAAAACCCTTCCAATTGGAGGGGCTGCTTTATGTCCATAACGGTAAAAAACTCAAACATTATTGTGGAATAAATTTACCTACGGCTCAAATCTCTAAGAAATGAATACGGTCCAGGGACGGTATCTCAAAGGCTCGGATACCGGTTCCACCAAAAGACCCCTCATTAGACCAAAGCGCACACCGGGGTGCAAATGTGATGTTATCAAATTCCAAGTCTTCGGTGACTTCGAAGCCGGTACCGGAAAGAAATCGATTGGAAGTTTCATTGCCTGCTGTATCCGTCTGAACAGTATAAACCCGAACGTCATTAAATTCATTTCCAAGATTTATGACTAGATTAAGCCATAGGTTTATTCCGTCAGATTCAACGCCAGTAACCCTACTGGAGAAGCCATCTTGTGGAGGTGTTTGGAAACTGTTAATGAATGAACCGTCCTTACGGATGTTGTATACAGATCCCCCTAAATTCGTGCTAAAGAAGAGCGTATCAGTAGCCGGATCAACGGTAATACCACTAACGAATCCAGGAAATCTGTCATCCGGGTCAAGTGGAACTGTGTCACTATAGTTGATTGTATCAAGGACAGCCGCCTCATCCCCTGATATGGAGATTTTATCTATGTCAGAAGTTCCTTCGAATCCACCAGCCCAAAAAACGCCTTCCGTGCTGTCAAATTTCAGAGCACCGTAATCAATGCGTGTAGGGATGGATGATACAAATGTACCTGTAGTGGTCACCCTGTGGATATTTCTATCTCCAACCCTTGTGAGATAAAGAAACTGACCATCAAAAGCAACAGCACGGCCGAAACCACGGGCTTCGATGGGAGCTTGAAATTCGCGAAGAATATCTCCTAATGCCATTTGTTAATTCCTCCTTCATTGATCTCATGATATGGAAGGTCTGACATAGTCCTTTTTTCCAACCGTTATTGTATTGTATGAATCTATTGATGTTGTGCTTCTCTATCATTGAATAAGAATTGTAAGAAATGGATTGGACAGTAGTCGCAGCGTGAAGGAATTGAGATAGGAAATGAGAAAGGTATTTATAATGGCCGTTTTTTTAATAGTAGATGTTTCATTGCATTCCAATGGAGTGTTAAAAACGCAATAAAATATTTAGTTCCTTTTAACTGCACCTAGATTGATCGTAACGAAACTCCCCCCGACCATAGTCACTTCCTAACAGCCTTTACACTTTATTAACCGATTATTTATATCAATAAAACAATGGTATGATCTAATAAAGGAGCTAAATAATGTAAAGGAGGATTATGATGAAAAGACGATTGTTGACTTTCGCTTTGCCAGTCGTTGTTACTCTTATTGCGTTTTTTGGTCTGTTTCCGAACACTTCATTTGCTGCTACATACAATGCTACCATTGATAGGGTGGTAGATGGTGACACAGTTTATCTTAATGAAACTATCAATGGGACTTACAAAGTAAGAATGCTTTCAATCGATACTCCTGAAACCAATTATCAAGGAGAAGCTCAAGAGCCATGGGGTACTGAAGCTAAAAATTATTTGAATCAACTTCTTCCTTCTGGAACTCAAGTAACGATCGAAACTGATGCTGAGGAAACCGATGCTTACGGCCGGTTGCTTGCTCACGTTCATAAAGGCTCTTTAGATGTAAATGAAGAGATGGTTCGTCAGGGGCATGCCGCGACTTATTATATTTGGCCAAATATGCTTCATTTTGAGGAGTACCAGCAGGCTTATTTGGAAGCGAAACAAAACGGCCGGGGAATTTGGGATCCGTCTAATCCTATGCAGGAACTGCCATTTGAATTTCGTGATCGTGTCTCTGGACAATCTCAAGATAAGTATGTAGGAGATTTCTATACAAATAAGTATGTTGTACCTAGCGATTATCAACAAATTCCGATTGAGAACCGCGTGTACTTCTTTAATGAGTCAGATGCTCTTTCTGCTGGATATACAAAAGAAGGTTCATCTGGAGGCGGTGGAGAGATTTCTGATGAGCTGGTAATCAATGAGGTGCTTCCTGCATCCGGGACTCAATATAGCAAAGAGTTCGTCGAAATTTATAATCCTACCGATTCTGCTGTTGATTTGTCTGGATATATTCTTGATGATTATGTCGATGCTGGTTCTGCGCCTTATACGATTCCAAGCGGCACGACGATTCCTTCTAAAGGATACTTTGTATGGGAACCAAGCAACTACTATAATAACTCTGGCGACGACGTGACTTTAAAAACTCCAAATGGGGCAGTCATTGATCAGTATCACTACGGTTCTGCTTCTGCGGATAAATCCTGGGTACGTCTGCCGGACGGAGGAAGCTGGTCTTCCACAATGGATTCTACGCCGACCAAGGCAGCTTCTAACAATTAATCAAAAGACTGAACATCGTGTTTTGCTGCTCCTTAAATGAGGCTCATTTAAGGAGTATTTTTTATCCCATCGAATTTTTTTCTTCACCAAATATCCTCATTGAAATAGGGGAGAACCGGAAATGTTTTTTTCGAGGAAGATCAGCGGGGGAGAAGTGATTTGCCCCCGCTGATTGAAGCTTCATATTAAAGTGATCCTCTTCACATATTACACCATAAAATACTGGTATCTCGATCCGATATCAAGGACTGAGAGTTTGGCAGTGACACCGGATTCAGGGAAGTTCTTATTCGTGATAACCAGCTTTCCTGATTCCACTGAAAACGTTGGACCGTAATACATTGCGGCGTTGTGATTTTTGTGATTCGCTAAATTGGTGACTGTCCCTTTATCATCTCCGACATTTCTGTATACAAGCAGCGTATAGGCATAGTTGTAGTCAGCAGCTTGCAAGTAGATGGTGATAATGGAAGATACTCCGTTTGTAACGGCTATCGTCTCATTGGCACCAGTCGTTAATTGAAATAAGTGCTGGCTTTTTTTAGTTTGGACATTGATGGTTCGGTCAGGATTGACTTGCACTCTGTCACATAAGACCAGGTTTCCGAGCTGTGATTGATCGTCAAGCGCTGATACGGCACCAATCAAATAGACAGGACTGTCTTTTTTAGATACCATTTCCACTTTATATCCGGAATCGCCGTGATCAAAGTTCTCGATCGAAATCGTTCCGTAAAAGGTGGCAGGTTCATTCCCGTCGTTTTTAATAATCGGTGTTTGACCTCTTGTCCAAATGTTGAATTCCAATGGGGCGTTAAACGGAATACAGTTTTCACCAATCCTGATTTTAGGCTCTGTTTCCTCTGCACCTTGGTTTATCGTGCAGCTTCTAATTCCGGTGCCGTGAAAGCTCTCGACGTTGTTTGATTGCTTGTACTCGACAGCTGTTTTGCAGGAGCCTCTGAAGTCGCAGTGTGAAGCGGTACATGCTTCCGTGAATTCTTGTAAGATCTCATTATGAAACAAGATACCCACCTTGTTCAGCTCAAATTGGCAAAAGTCGACACGAAACCCATTGACTCCGGCAATTTCGATTCCGATTGAATTCTCGTTTCCGTGAAAACCAACGCCAAACAGCATTCCACCAGTCATCATACCCCAGCCGCCATGTACTTTGATTGCCGGTTTACCAGCAGGAAGGTTTTCGCCGTTAATCACGGTGCGGCGGAATCCTTTTCCGAAGATCAGAGGCTTTTTATCGCCGCTGTCTATCAGAATTGTATCTGAAATCACATACGGTTTATTTTCATTAAGATGAATCGGAATCCAGCCTTCATTTTCCGATGCATTAATCAATCGCTGAAGTCTTTTCGTGTCATTGGTTTCTCCATCTTTCCGAGGAAAATCCGAACTCTTTACGCCGTCAATATTCGAATAGGCTTGGGCCGTTTCAGTTTCGAACATTCCGGGAATCCCCATTGCACCCGCCGATAGTGCCAGTGCGCCTGCACCTACTCCTCCAGCTTTTAAGAAGTCACGTCTGTTGTATCGATTTTCTTTTTGATTCGTCATAAAAGTACCTCCCAGTACGATGATTTATTGATTTTAAGTAAAATATTCTCACGACTTGTTCTAAGGACTCTATGATTTTCTGTTTGACATCAATTATGCTGGCGTTTTCTCAACATTAATTAATATGCAGTGTTAGAATATTGCTCCGATATCAAGAACGGAAACATAGGCACTGACAACGTCTGCAGGAAAGTTGTTATTCGTAATGACTAGTTTCCCTGTTTCTACTGAAAAGGTTGGGCCGTAATACATAGCGGCATTATGGTTTTGGTGAAGCGATAAGTTAGTGACTGAGCCTTTATCTTCCCCATCATTGCGATGAGCAAGCAGCGTATAGGAATACTCGTAATCTGCTGCTTTTAAGGATACGGTAATAATGGAAGATATTCCGCTTGGAATAGAAATTGTTTGATTAGCGCCTGTCGTTAACTCAAACACGTGCAGGCCGTTTTTTCTTTGAACGCTGACGGTTCGGTCAGGGTTTACTTGTACTCCTTCACACAAGACTAAGTTTCCGAGCTGTGATTGGTCGTCAAGCGCTGATGCGGCTCCGATAAAATAGACCGGTCTGTCGTTTTTGGAAACCAATTCTGTTTTATATTGGATATCGCCTTGACCAAAGCTCTCGATGGAAATGTTCCCGTGGAAGGTCGCAGGCTCTTTTCCTTCGTTTTTAATAATCGGTGTTGTCTTTCTTGTCCAAATATTAAAATCCAATGGGGCGTTAAATGGGAAACAGCCTTCACCGATTCGGATTTTAGGCTCTGTTTCCTCTGCACCCTGATTAATCGTGCAGCCTTTAAGGCCGGAACCGTGAAAGCTCTCAACGCCGTTTGATTGCCGGTACTCAATTGCTGTATTGCAGGAGCCTCTAAAGTCACAGTCAGATGCGACGTTATACTCTGTAAATTCGCTATATCTCTCATTATGAAACAATATGCCAATCCGGTTAATCTCGAACTGGCAAAAGTCGATGCGAAACCCGTTTGTCCCGGCAATTTCGACTCCGATTGAATTCGAGTTTCCGTAAAATCCAATTCCGTACAGCCTTCCGCCAGTCATCACTCCCGAGCCGCCGCTGACTTTTATCGCTGGTTTACCTGAGGGAAGTTTTTCGCCGTTAATCACGGTTCGGCGAAAGCCTTTTCCGGAAATAAGTGGCTTTGTATCGCCGCTGTTGATATGAATCGTGTCTGTAATGACATATGCATTGTTTTCATTAAGATGAATAGGAGCCCAGCCTGCTGCTTCCGAGGCATCAATCAATCGTTGAAGTCTTTTCGTATCATCGGTTTCCCCTTCATTCCGGGGGAAATCAGAGCTCTTTACCTCTTCTATTTTCGAAGCGTCCTGGGTTGCAGCTTCTGACTTGCCGGGGAATACCAATGTTCCAGCCGCCAGTGCACCTACGCCAATTCCACCTGCTTTTAAAAATCCGCGTCTGTTATATCGATTACTCATGAATAAGCCTCCTGCTACGATGATTTATTGATTTTTAGCTGTAAATAATGCATGAATGTTCTCGTTTGCTTTCGTATTGGCTGTTTGAATGTTTCCTTTTTCAATGACAATGACCTGATCAGCTGCTTGAATTGCAGACAGCCGATGAGCGACGACGACAATAGTCACTTGTTCTTTTAATCGATGTAAGGACTCTAATATGATTTTTTCATTCTCGGTATCAATTGCGCTTGTTGCTTCATCTAAAATCAATAGGGACGGTTTTCTAAGTAGTGCTCGGGCAAGAACGATTCTCTGACGTTCTCCGCCTGACAGCCGCACACCTCTGTCTCCGAGACGTGTGTCCAGTTGATCCGGCAGGGCTTCGACAAAATTCGCGGAAGCGGCACGCAATGCCTCCCATAGTTCTTCCTCTGCAGCCTCCGGTTTAACGAGAAGCAGATTGTTCCGAATCGTGTCGTTAAATAAAAATGGGTCCTGCGGAACATAGCTAATTGACGGCTTCAGCCGGCTCATCATTTCTTCCGTCATTACTTCCTCATCCACTCGAATCTCGCCTTTTTCCGGTTGGTTCAGCCCCATTAAAAGATCGATAAACGTGCTTTTTCCCGCACCTGATTGACCGGCGATCGCTGTCATTTTGTTGGCCGGTATAGTTACGTTGATATCCTGAAGCGTGTATTCTTCAATTGCAGGATTGTAACGGAAATCAACATGTCTGAATTCAATCGAACGGGTAAGATGAATCGGGTTTCCCTTTGATAAAAGAAAGCTTTGCTTCGCCTCTGCGCATTCCTTTTGCAGTTCGATGATGCTTTGGAACGCTGGCAGAAGAGAGCCCATATTTTCCAGACTCGACTGGATTTTGGCCAGCTGCGGCCATAGTCTGGCAAAGATGACGATGATTAATAGAATACTTGCTGACGGAAGCTTAAGAACTTGAACGGACAGAAAGACGAATGCGGCGATGACGGCCCCTGCGGATATGCGGTACAGAAACGTAGAGTTTGCGCTTAACACGGCAAAATGTATCGTATTTTTCTCCAACCGCCGGCAAAGATCGCGAAATCGGTTGAATTGCTTTTCTTCAAGCTGGTTGCTTTTAATATCTTTGATCCCGTTTAGATCATCTGTCAATTGCCCCATGTATTCATGGGCATATTGAGTCGTGCGTTTTCCCAGCAGATTGGCCTTCTTTACAAGCCTTCTTGAAAAAAGAGCAAGAATGGCGCACGAGCACAGAACAAAGGCGGTCATTTCAAATGACAGCCAAAAGGCGATCGCTAACTGAATGAGTGTGAAAATGACAGATGCGATCAGCTGTAAAAATAGATTCGTTCCAGAACTGACCCGGGCCAGTTCGGTCGTCATCAGGTTGCTCAACTCGGATTTTCTTTTTTTTAAGAAAAATCCCCAATTGGCTTGGATGAGATCCCGATAGGTTTGCAGGCGCAAATTGAGCACGAAGCCTTGCTTGATTTTTGCATTCCATATTGATTGCTGCCTCTGAAACAACCCAGTTGCAATAATAATAAAGAGAAACAAACCTAAAACGATTGGCAAGTTTAATGCTTCCTCTGGGAAAAAGCCGGACACCCATGAAAAAATGGTTCCATTTGCATCCAAGACGCCGATCAGACTCAGCATCGGAATGATTAATAAAATGCCGATTCCCTCTAAAAAGCCGACGGCGACCATACCGAGCAGGTTCAAATAAAGAACGCTGCCTGTGTGAGAGTGCAGGCTTTTAGCAAAATGAAACAATTCCTTCATTATCTACACTCCCTCAAAAGCTTTATTTTTTCTTAGCTTTCGTACAACGACTAAAAAGGGACGGAGCACAAAGTACAAGCCGTGCAAGTATTTCGGTAATTTAATGAGAGCTTCATCTCTTGGACTTGGATAAAACAATACGATTAATAAGGCCAAATACTTTTGCGAAATTGTACCATTCAAAGCAAACAGATACCGCTCATGCTTTGTGCGAATATGCTCGGGAAGCGGAGTTAACACAAGAATCGACGTAATATAAATCAGTGCTTGATGGGCCAATTTATAAGAGCCTAATTTTAGCTGCTTCATCATATTCGCGGATAAAGGCGTTTGAAATAGCTGATGAGCCAAGATCAAGGCTTGCCCGACGAGGATCATGTTCTTAAAATCATTTTTTCTCAACAGCTTGTCCGGGCTTTGCATCTGATCGGCGCATCTATGTATATCATAGAGCCATTTCAAACGAAACCATCCGTGACGAGCTCCGTGGGATATGAGATATAAAAATAAATCCTTATCACCCGGATAGTACACTGGAACGCTTGTCAGCTTCGACTCATTTTTCCGCGCCCACAAATCTTCGAACGAAGGCTCTTTTGCAGGAAACGGGGATAGCCTCCAGTGAATTTCAACGGATGTCTTCCGTTCCTTATGGTGATATTCAAAATGATGCTCCCGCCATTTCACTTCGTTCAGTACGGTATTAGCCTCATCCTTTTCATAGCCGAGCTCAAAAAGCATCTGTTCTGTTCTTTCCAGATCCTCCTTCGGCACAAGAATGTCTAAATCCTTAGATTTTCGCATCGAAATATCACCATACAATTCATGAGCAAGGATCGGTCCTTTTAAATGCAGGGATCTGATGTTGTGTTCATGAAAGGCTTTAGCGACACGGTCCATTTCTCCGCAAAGGTAGAGAATTTTTAGCGTATTGTTTTGATATCTCATTTGCAGCGCGCGAACGACGATGGAAGGAACCCACTTTTCCTTTACAGATTTTAGCTTATGGTAAAGGACAGGATAAAGATGATGATGGTCGGCAAGCTTGATAAAATGATCCCAGTTAGCTGCAGCAAATAAATGCTGATGCTCTTCCAGCATTTTTTCATTTTCTTTCGGAAAATTGTCCAGCTTTAAAAACAACAGCAAAAGCTGCAGCTCATTCGGAAAGCTATCGACATCGATTGCATACTTATCCTTTTTCATGTTGAACAATCTCCTCTTCCTGAGTCTTCCATGCTTTCGCATAGGTTGCGACCACAGTAAACTGATCCATCACATCGTCACCGGTTACGTAAATATCTCCACTCCTAAGCCAGGCGTGGGCTATCATTTTTCCGTTTTCATCCTTGCCAGTCCCAAGGTAAAGGGTGCTTTCAATTCCTCGGCGCTGCAGCATATTCATGCCCGCAAAGGCTCTTGCCAAGCAGTGGGTCTGCCAAGGGGTATGGCGGTGCATCAAGGCGATCGCCCTGGCAACCTGTCTCACTTTTCTTGCTTCCTCCGCATTCGCAGCGAGCGGGGTTTCCTTCATATGAAACCCAAGTGAGGGCGCGACCTTTGAAAAAGGGAGCCAAACCATAACTCTTCCCTTGGCCAATGCGACAACTGCTTCGACGAGCAGTAATTTTTTTGCGCGATTGAGAGCTAAAAATTTTTTTAGCTTTCCCATGCTACATCACTTCTGATCCTTTGCCGGACTGAATCAAGCCTTCCTTCTGCAGGTTTTCCAAAAAGGCGATGACCTGCCTTTCGCATTGCTCGCGGTTGACGTCATATTCGGACTGGAGGTGTGTGACCAAATCACTGACTTTGATCGGCCTGACAGCAGCATCCCAGATCGCGCCGCCAATTTCTCCAAGATTATAATACTTGCTGTTTTTAATGCTCATCATTACTTTTTCTCCATCCATATTGCTGGCGATATATCCTTCGTTTTGCGCAACCACTGAATCAGGAGTGATCTTTTTATCCATGAGTTATACCTCCCTTGAAATTTCTTCAACAACGTGTTCGGCAAGCAGCTGCGCGGTAAACCCTTGCTGCGGCCGCTTCAGATGATAGATTGCCGTGTGCCCCGCAATCTGTGCGGATGTATTGAAATGCCATTCCACTAAATCAAATTTTTGGATAAGAAATTGGCGGAACGTATGCCGGAATAGCAGCTGGATTTTCTCCAAAGGCTTTACTTGCTCAAGGATCACATCCTCGTTATCTGTTTGGACTGAAAGCTCGAAAATGCCTGTAAGCGGTGTGAGCTCTTTACAGAATTCGGCATCTCTAGGAATGGCATATTTTGTTTCCCGATCAGCGAGAGGCTTATAGTCCTCTGTATTCAATGAGAATTCTAGAATGCTGTTTTCCCAGAGTTTTTGCTGAGGATAGGCGGGAATAACATACGGCACACCTTCTTTAAAGGAAAGAGCTATCAAATCATCACTCAATAGCTTGTACCCCTTCTTCATAAAAACGGAAGAGAGGGTCGATTTTCCTGCGCCTGACTCACCTACGAACGCATAGGCTTTTCCGTTCAGAACAATGGCGCTCCCGTGTAAGGGAAGAATGCTGTTCTGCAGAAGAAGCGCGCCCATACAAGAACCCAAAATGTACAAACGGATTTTATCTTCTGTTGATCCCGGCAATGGAGAAATGAAAATGTGCTTTCCGTCTATTACTTGATAGATAGCGTTCCCCGGCACCTTGAATATAAAGTAGCCTTTTTTTGCGACCGCAACCTGCTTTTGGCCAAGAGAATGGGAGTTCCATTCTTGTGAAAGATCCTTATAGCGTATCTCGACATCTATTTTGCTGTCTGGTGCTGCCTGCATAAGCTCCGGCAATGCGATATCACTATTTATACGTAAACCAAACGCCTCATAACAGGGTTTAGTAGGATTATCGATCATTATTTCATTCACCCCTATGCTTGAAAAAGCCCCCATACGTTCTTAGTATAAGGGGCTGATTGTAAAAGTTTTTCTTACCGATTAGCTAGGGTTGGTGATGTCTAAGTCATCGTCAGAGACAATGTCAATGCAAGTAGTACCTTTACCAGCCATTGTTTGATTCATGTTCAATACTTCAAGAGTAGGCTCGTTCCAAGTCTTTTTCATATGTATCACCTCCTTTACTGGATCGTTTTAGAAAGCGATAGAAGATCAAGCTTCTCATCGCAAATCGGATTTCTTTATTAAATGCCTCTTCTACCGGAGGGTTTTTATCCAGTTTTGAAAGAACCGTTTGAATAAAAGGGATGCTGATGTATTCAGCTGCTTCCGGATCTTTTACCATATGATTCAGTTCATTAAGAAAACTTTCCCAATGAGGCGCAGTCCGGTGAATCCAATCCGAAGCCTGTATGCCTCTTGATGTATGATTTAATCGAACCTTATCTGGCAAATATCCTTTCGTTGCCCGTCTGATGAGGGCGCGATCGACGCCGTTTTGAACATATTCTTCAAATGGTACGGACAAGCAAAATCGAACGACTCTCGGGTCGCATGTAGGATCGCGCTCCCACACGCCATAGGCTAACGAAAGCTTTGTTGCCAAATTGCCGTTTTTTGATGGAATCTCAAGGCTCTCCATTTGGTACATTCTTGCCTCGATGGAATCCTTCGGCCCGTTCAATGCAAAGCTGTTTCTTTGTGAAATTTTTTCATAAATATTCGTTTGTTTTGCAAGCTCCGGCGAAATAATCGAGAGCTCCTCGCCAGATTGCTTTTTCCAGTTAAAGGACTCTGCGGCTCGATTCAATAGGATGGACAGGATTCGTTTTCGGCCAATACCTTTGATTTCAGAAAAATGCTTGATTTCTTTTTGCAGCTGATACCATTTCCCTTTTTTCAATAGCTGGACGTAATAATCAAGGGCGGGCCCCCATGAAATCGTATAATTGCCACGTGATCCTGTGAGCAAAATTCCCGCGCCATCGGCTTGGGCATGTTCGTAGCACCCTCTCGTCCAAAACGTTGCTTCAAAATATTTATACGGCATTTCTAATAAATCAAGCCATACGTCTACCTCGGAGAAGGGGCTTTTTCCTTTAAAATCAAGGTAATGGTCTTTAATATTTCCGACATGGTTGACCGTTGATCGAATGTAGGGACGTTCGTCAGCAAACGACCGTTTCGGCGTCCAATCAACAAAATCCTCCGGCGGAATGTAGCTGTAGGTGTACAGCGATTTTCCTTCTGTTCTCAGGTGCTTGGAAGCAAAGCTCGCAACCGAACCAGAGTCCAGACCGCCGCTTAAATGGGAAGCGACATTTTTATAGGTTCTTGTTCTTGCTCGTACTGCTTCTCCAAAGACATCCCGGAAAGCCTCTTCATAATCGCGCG
The DNA here is from genome assembly GCF_001278705.1 of Bacillus gobiensis. Lineage (GTDB taxonomy): Bacteria > Bacillota > Bacilli > Bacillales > Bacillaceae > Bacillus > Bacillus gobiensis. The sequence continues at coordinate 2,838,796 of NZ_CP012600.1, read as the reverse complement.
GGTCTTTCAGCCGTAAAGGCTCTGTATCCGCAAGTCTTCCGTATCTTTTCAACTGAAGGCCCTCCGTGGTTACAGTCATGCTGTGGGCAGGAGGGATCTGCCTGATGTCCTTGTAAAGCGTAGATTGAACGTCAGTTGATTCATACATCCTTGACAAGGCTAAAAACTCTGCAAGCCATTCCTTGTTCCATTCTCTTTGAATGTAGTCGAGAGAAAAGAGCGGCTCGATCAAGGTACAAAAGGCAAAACGGTTTAGATCTTTATAATAGTGAAGCGTCCGGCATCCGAGCATATCGCGCGCGCCGAAAATTTTCTTCTTTTTTATGTCCCAGATGATGTACGCAAAATCTCCGAGCAGATGCTTAGGCGAATTCTCGCCCCATTTTGCGTAAGCAAGCAAAATTAGCTTGCTGTCTGTAATAAGCGGCTGGTCACTAGCTTTTATCTGCAGCTTTTCAAACAATTCCTCGCGGTTATCCAATATCGAGTCAGAGGTGATAACTAGCTCTCTTTCCTCATCGTGATAAGGCAAGCGTTCCTCGATCGATTCAGGTGTAATCCACTGGGCATGGCAGCCGAGAAAAACGTTATGATCGTGCCACGTTTGTGTAACATCGGCAGGGAATGGCAGAAGCCGGGTCATGAACTCAGAGCTTTGGAATGGTGAGACAGGTTCTTGGTTAAAATGGACGAGACCCAGGATCGCACTCATTTTTTCTGACCCCTTTGCTCGGCCAGGTTTGTCAAAAATCCACTGAAAGGGATAAGCGACTTAAAGCGATTGAATCGAGTTCTTACTGATTGAAGTTCCTGCATAAGCTTTGTTTTTTCTGTCAAGTTCGTTGCCAGTCTTTGCTCTAGTGTTTTAATGGTAATATTCATCTGCTGGATTTCATTAAGAAGCTCCTGCCGTGAATCGGAAGGATGTTCTTCGTTTGTTGTTACATTTGAAAAATCTTCCGACTGCACTGCTTGCATATGATATGCCTCTTCCCATTCAGTTTCAGAATTATTCAAAAATTGCTTCCTTACCTTTTGGATAAACTCATGATCAGGATCTTGTTCAAAGCGGGCGCCTGTGATCTTTTCAGCCTCCTGAAGCTCTTTTTCATAGCCCAATTCACGAAATACATTGGCACCAAGCAGGCGGCAGTAGGCTTCGATTTCTTCCTTCGTTAAAAGGTCCTTCCAGATTTCAATCGAATCTGTGTGAGCTTTCGAATGCTCATATACATTTGGATCACCGACCCCCATGCTGGCAAACATTCTCCCTTTAGAGCTGTCCAGCTGGTCTCCGTATATCTCCATTCCTTCCTCGTAGGACACGTTCAAAAATTCACATAGCTTTTCAACCTCATATTTCGGATTGGTGACGAGCCGTTCATAGGAAAGTCGAAAGGCCTGCGGGTGATCAGTTGAAAAATAATCATAATAGCGAAAAAATCCGACCGTTAAATCAACTATTTTTATATTAAACGTAGGTTTACTAAGTTCTTCGATCAGTGAAAACGCCTTCTTATTCTGGTTTACTTTTTTATAGGAAGCCAGAATACTAAGGGGGTTCCGGATCAGCCAGATTCTCTTAGACTCTGGAAAAAGCCGGTCAATGAATTCTAAAATGTAGTAATACCGCGGGGATTTATCAACGATCAGGCTTGCATTACTTGAATGAAGCAGACCGTTATAAGTCTCAAGGGCAAACGCTCGGGCTGAATCGACAAAGGCATTATCAGTCACCATTCCATTAAAAAAACGGCTGATAATTCTCTTCCCTCCGTACGGACGATTTTCCGGTCGCTTTAAATCATAGAGGCTCATTAAATACCACATTTCTTGGGTTGCAAGCACTTTACTGTGATTTTGCAGCAAAATAGTAGAAAGAGAGCTGCCGCTTCTCGGAACACAGAGAAGAAATACTAGATTCTTACCGGTTTTATCAATCAAGATTTCAGCCTCCTTTACAAAGAGATACAAAGAGATCGTTTGCTAAAAAATGGCATTTCATCCCACGGTTCTACATAATATTCGGTTTCGAATTGCTGTTGAGGTCAGATTACATCAGCTTTCAGGGGTTGTCAATCAGTTGTTCTAATTATAGGATTATAGCCTTAACCCGCTAGGCACAGCGGATTAAGCGGGTCGAATAGGATAGGTCATTAGATCCTTGCGTAATGATTCATCTATGAATATAGGGGTCAAATGTATAAAAAAACGTTGAAATTTATTAAATTGTTATTTCAATTGTTACAAAAAGCAAAGAATTGAAGCAATTTTAAGTAAAAATTAGAATTATTTATGAAATGTTTGGTAGGTCTTTCCGCCGAGTCACTTATGTACTGATTGACTTGAACACGCGGGAATAGAAGGTTAATAAAATAAAATAAAAACCGCTTTTACCAAGAGTTTTTAGGCAGAAAAAAATTTTAATCAACAGCCTAGTTAATCTGATACAGCATTCGGTATAAAGCGGTTACATAGTAGGAAAGAAGTATGTCATGCTAGAGAGGTTTTTTAGGTGCTTCAGTGGCGATGATATAAGGACGGCGGAATTCTTGGGGATCATTCTCGATTCGGCGTGTTTTGTAGAGATTTGTTACAATGAATAGTGCAACGATGATTATGGGAGGCAATTATGAAAAGAGGAATAGGTGCTTTTGCACTGGTGATGATGCTATTCGTGCAGGGATGTGCTGCAAACGAAGAACAATCAGATAAAAATCGGCAAAATTCGGCAGAAGATTCTGCTCCTGACAGCGACGCGAAACAGTCAGAAAAGCTGACGAATGATGAAAAAGCTTCGAAGATCGTATCCGAGCTCGAACAATTGAGCAAGGAAATACTCAATCAATATCAAGACACGAAAATAGACAGCATCAAAGCAAACCAGCAAAACGACAGCACGGCATTTACAGTCGAGGTTAAGCTCTCCTATAACGGAGTCTTGACCCAAAGTACAGTACTAAGCCACGCAGCCGAGCTCGCCCGCCACTTATCCAAATATGAGAACGAAGGTTATGTCAAGAACCTAACCATGCAATGGAAGCTGGCGGATGAAAAAAACTACGGCACAAACCTGATACTCGTCAACGAAGGCGGCGAATTGCGGCTTAAGGACGGAGATTTTGCTGAAGGGGTTGAGTAAGCGGGTAGGATTTGTTTGTGGAAGCGGCTGTGATCGTGACTGCGATCGCGGCCTATTTTTTATTATTAAGAACGCTTCGGCAGCTAATGATGGATATATAGCATACATGGCGGGAAAAATAGAATTTGCTTTGGCAGTTGTTTCTATCCATATGTAAGTAAAACCATTATAAGAATCAATCTCCCTTATCCGCCAGCATCTTCTCCTCGAGTGTTGTTTGTAGAAGTAGATGGTCTGTACATAAAATATCAACTCATGAAAATACGAAGAGGAATAGACGAAGTATCAGCCGTTCAAGTTTCACCAAGGGTGAAGATTAAAATTATCATAAACCTGCTCCTCTTGATCCTATGTTTTTAATTAGGTTTAATATAGAAAATCCTTGTGGACTAATTCTTTATACTGGATGCTTAAATAGAAAACAACAGAGGGTCTTTTGCAGAAGGGTTAAGTGATGAGGTATTAACAAAGTATTTTTTCAAATAACTTTTTACACCTATTTACGGGAAATGATACCCACTGATTGAATTTTTGCTTTATTAAAGTTAAAATAAAACGATAAAAAACCGGTTATAAATTTTACATAAAAACCATTTGTTGTAAGAAATGAGGATTTGATTATGGCTCACACTTCTGAGAGTACAAAAACTAAACGCATTACAAGTAATATTTTCAAAGGTTCAATTGGAAATCTAATTGAATGGTACGACTGGTATGTATATTCTGCATTTGCCATATATTTTTCATCCCAGTTTTTTCCTGAAGGAGACCAGACAAGCCAACTGCTTAACACGGCAGCTATCTTTGCTGTTGGTTTTCTAATGCGTCCATTAGGGAGTCTGCTGATGGGACGTTTTGCTGATCGTTATGGCCGCCGTTCTGCTCTGTCACTCTCTATTACTATTATGGCTAGTGGTTCCTTAATTATTGCCTGTACCCCAAGTTATAGTTCTATTGGTTTGCTATCTCCTATAATTTTAGTTTTTGCACGTTTGCTTCAAGGAATATCTTTAGGGGGAGAGTATGGGACCTCAGCAACTTATCTTTCAGAGATGGCTAGCAGCGGTCGTCGAGGTTTCTATTCAAGCTTTCAATATGTCACTCTTGTAGCTGGACAGATGGTAGCATTAGGAGTCCAAATCATTCTACAGTCCACCTTAAGCGAAGCAGATATGACCTCTTGGGGATGGCGTATTCCATTTGTCATTGGAGCATTAGGGGCGTTAAGTGTTCTATGGCTGCGTCGCACAATGGATGAATCAGAGCAATTTTCTAAGATGGATTCTAAAGCCCGGGAGAATGCCGGCACTATAAAAGCTCTACTGAAGCACCCTAAAGCCGTGTTAACAGTTATAGGACTAACACTTGGCGGAACTGTCGCTTTCTACACTTACACAACATATTTACAAAAGTTTATGGTGAATTCTGTAGGACTTGATAAAGGTGTTGTCACTTGGATTAACTTTATAGCTTTACTAATATTTGTTGTACTTCAACCGATAGCTGGTATGCTATCTGATCGAATTGGCCGTCGCCCCTTATTAATTAGTTTTGGTATTTTAGGAACATTGCTGACAGTACCTTTATTCCTGATGATGAAACAAACGACCAGTCCTGTTATTGCTTTTATTCTAATGACGATTGGGCTTATCATTGTAACGGGTTATACTTCTATTAATGCAATTGTAAAAGCTGAGCTCTTTCCAACTGAAATTCGTGCTCTTGGCGTAGGTCTCCCTTATGGTCTTACCGTTGCCATTTTTGGTGGCACAGCCGAATTTATCGCCTTATGGTTTAAAAGCATTGGAATTGAATCACTATTCTTTTTTTACGTATCTGCCTGTATTGCTATAAGTTTTATTGTTTACTGGCGTATGGGTGAGTCTTCAAAAAGCTCACGTATTGAATCTGAGCTGGAAACTAAAAAATAACCATATAACGGTAAAATATTTTAAGTATAACGGCTAATCGAAATTTTTTTAAAATTTATAAAAATGCGGATTATGCATGACATAATCTATAAAAAACGTTGATATTAATTAAATTGTTATTTCAATTGTTCGAGTATGTGGCTGAGGAAGAGGAAGTGGACGATTTGGAGTGCGCGGGATGTGTACTTCGAATCGTTCTTTTTTTGCTTGGGAAGTGGTGGGTTATGGGATTGCTGGTTTTAGGCGAAGATTGTGTAGATGTAGTGGTGAATTTGCAAGGGTGGCGGCGGGGGTGTAAGTGGTTAAGAAAGTAATTGCACAGATGTGGGAAGGAATTGCACGGTTGCGGTGTATAATTGCACAGATACATGAGAGAATTGCACGGTTAGGCGCAATAATTGCACCGATAAGAGGATTAATTGTACAAATACCGCGCATAATTGCACATTTGGAGGGTTTGGTTTGGTTGCATTGTTACATGCCCAATCTATATAGGTGCGGAGTGAAGCAGCTGCAAGGAGTTATATTCAATTTAATCCTTATTATATGTATGATTTGATTTTCATAATTTATCTTTCGTTTTCTTCTATGATTTTTTCATATCGCTTCTTTAAAATAAAATCTATCATACTAAGGATTGAAGAAGATCATATGAATTTTCCAAATACCTACATCAATGAACAAGAGATTAAAAACACAGCAATAAAAGTACAAAACCAACTTAAGAAGAGATAATAGGTTCCACTAGATCCCAACCCATTTTTTTTCAAAACATCCTCTAAAGTTTGTTTCCCTCAAAACCACTTTTGTTTTTTTCAACAAAGTTTTGCAGTCTATTAACATTCAGCTAATCTTCACTTGCTATTCTATAGGTAGTACATCTGCTAATGATGAAAAGGTAAGGAGGCTTTATTATGAATGATAATTCTCAAAAAGGATTAAACAGACGCGATTTTATTAAAATTGGCGGGATGAGCACGCTTGCGTTAACACTTGCATCTACTGGTCTTCCTACTGACTTATTCAACTCTAATACGGCTGAAGCCAAAGAACACGATGATGTGAAGCTTCAATTTAATCGCAATGGGAAGTTCAAAGTCGTACAGTTTAATGATTCACAGGATGATGAACGTACTGATCGCCGGACGATTGAATTGATGGAAAAAGTGCTCGATTCAGAAAAGCCGGATTTTGTTGTGCTTAATGGTGACATCATTGAGGCAGGCTGTGATTCAGCTACTGAGATGAAGCAAGCGATGAATAATGTTGTTCAGCCTATGGAAAAACGGAAGATTAAATGGGCTGTAACCTTCGGAAATCATGATGAAGATTCTACTCCAAAGAGCGGTTTAGATGAGGAAGATATGCTTAAGGTGTATCGATCCTACAAATACAATATGAATAAGCCTGGAGAGAAGAACCTTACCGGAACTGGCAATATGAATCTTCTTATAAAGAATTCCAAAGGCAATCGCGCGGCTTTCAATCTTTGGCTGATGGACAGCGGAAGGTATGCGCCGAAAATGATTGCCGGCCAGGACTTTAATGGCTATCCGAAGTGGGATTGGCTCCGTTTTAACCAGGTAAAATGGTATTATGAGACTTCCAAGAAGCTTGAGAAGCAATGGAAGCACAAGGTTCCTTCACTCGTTTTTATTCATATTCCGCTTTGGGAGCATCGCTATATGTGGTTTGCCAGTGTGGACGAGAGAACAGAAGAAAACCATGCCAATGCCGTAAAAAAGCATAATATCGTAGGCGAAAGAAATGAAGACGAATGCCCGGGTCCGATCAACAGCGGCATGTTTTCGGCTATGTTGGAGAGAGGCGATGTGAAAGGCGTATTTTGCGGACATGACCATATCAACACGTACGCAGGGAATTATTATGGAATTATGCTAGGCTATGCAGGCAGCGTAGGGTTTGGTACATATGGCCTTCCTGATGCAGAAAGAAATCGATTGCGCGGTGCCAGAGTTTTTAATTTAGATGAAAATACGGAAGAAGTTTTAGTAGATACCCATATGGTTTTCGCTAAGGATTATGGAATAGACTTAACTGCTAACGATCAAAGTATGGATCCGGCGCCGTTAGAGGAAGAAAAAGTAAATAAATAAGGAGGTAGGATTCATGCTGCAAAATATAGGGATTCCCGGTTTATTTCTGATTCTCGTTATTGCATTAGTCATTTTCGGCCCGTCAAAATTGCCGGAACTCGGACGTGCAGTAGGATCAACATTAAGAGAGTTCAAAAAATCAACTCAAGATTTGGTGTCAGGTGAAGAGGCTGAGGAAAATAAGCCGAAAATCAATAAGGCGAAAGAAACGAAATGAAAAATCGAGAAAGATGTGAGCAGCTTCTTTTGCTTGCATCTTCCTTTTGTGAACTGAGGTGTTTATCCAGGGCTGTTTATCGCCGAAAGCAAAAAAGTCCATTAGAACTTAATACACCGTAAAATAGGTAATATACTTCATCGAGACTAGTAAGTGAGCTAGTCTTTTCTTGACATGAAATTGGAATAAATTAAAAGTATTACAGGGCATAAAGGCTAGTCGAATAGTGAGTTGGAAGATGATACAAGTCTTTAGACTGAAAAAACTCCACCTGAAAATTGACTAAATCTTTTTTGCTTGTTAGGATTGAAAGGGTATTCAATTTATTTAATAAAGGGGTACATAATGGCTGATTTTACTAGCATCGCGATTTTAATTCCTGCCTATAATCCTGATGAGAAATTGACGTTCCTTGTTGAAGGTTTAATCAAGGAAAACTTCAAACATATTCTTATCATCAATGATGGCAGCAAGATGGAATGTGAAAGAATTTTTGACTCCGTATCTTCGTTTAAAGAATGTGAAATCGTAAATCATGCAGTCAATTTGGGCAAGGGACGTGCTTTAAAAACAGGCTTTAACTATCTATTGAATACATACAAAGAACTGACGAAGCTGGTCACAGTAGATGCTGATGGACAGCATTCAATCAAAGACATTAAAAGGGTTGCTCAGAAACTAGCAAATACCCATGACAGTTTAGTTTTGGGCGTCAGAAATTTTTCTGCAGAAAATATTCCTTTTAGAAGCAGATTCGGAAATAAAGTCACTGAAAAGGTGTTTCGTTTTGCGAGTGGCGTTCATGTTTCGGACACGCAAACTGGCTTAAGAGGAATTTCCTATTCCTTCTTAAAAAAGCTGATGAATGTGAAAGGCGAACGGTTCGAATATGAAATGAACATGCTGCTTGAGTGCAAGGCGAACAATATTTCCATAGAAGAAGTTGAAATTGAGACCATCTATTTAGAGGAAAATAAATCGTCTCATTTCAATCCGATCGCAGATTCGATCAAAATCTATTCCGTTTTCTTTAAATACATTTCTTCATCCCTCTTATCTTTTGGCCTGGATATTTTGTTCTTTTCTATCCTTTTAGTACTTTTACAAGGAATTCTTCCTACGTATTACATCATAGGCGCCACAATCGGAGCCAGAGTCCTATCCTCGCTGTTTAATTATATGGTCAATAGAAATCTCGTTTTTCATAGTAAATCAAAGAATACATTAGTTAAATACTATACATTAAGCGTATGTCAGATGTGCATATCCGCACTAGGGGTCTATCTCTTATATCTGTTAATCGGACAAGGGGAAGTCGCCATCAAAATTGCTGTTGACACATTTCTGTTTATTATCAGCTTCTATATCCAGAGAGAATGGGTATTTAAAAAAGTTAGAAAAAATGATGGTTTGATCACAAATGAATAGTTCGCTCATATCGTTTGTTTTCTTAGTCGTGTCATTGGCAGGCTGGGGGATGTTTATCCATAAAAAACTAAAAATCAACGCGGCATTCATCCCTTTATTTCTTTTTTCTTCGATTACCTGCCTGGTTTTCGCTGCTGGTCTATTAAATATAATGCCGCTGATGGTGAGCTTGATTTTTTATGCCGGCATATTGCTCTTTGTACTGTGTATTTATTTACTGGTGAAGAAAAAGTACAGCATAAAAAATCTGCTGGTTCCGTCTTCGCTTGTTTTTGTCCTTTTTTCAGTTGCAATTGTACTTTTATTAAAAGGCTTGATCTTAATTCATTATGATAATTTCAGCCATTGGGGACTTATCGTGAAAGAAATGTTCAGAATCAACGGATTGCCGGACGGAACGACAATGATTTCTTTTCGTAATTATCCGCCGGGAAGTGCCGTTTTTATTTACTTTATCGGTAAGATTATCGGCTATACAGAGAGCCATGCATTAATGGCGCAGGGGATATTAATTGCTGCTAATATAGCGGTGCTGTCTGTCTTCTGTAAATGGAAAAAAATCAGCCATCTATTACTGAGCATCGTTCTAAGTACCGTATTGATAGCAGTCATAAAAAATAACCTTTATAACTTATTGGTCGATACGCTGCTAGGTTTTACCGCTTTATCGATATCAATCATTGCCTATTATTACAGAGCCGATTGGAAAAAGAGCATGATCATTAATACACCTTTGATGATTTTACTCACTCTGATAAAAGACAGCGGAAAATTCTTTTTGATCATTAATATCGTTTTAATTGTGTGGTTGATTTATGTACATTACATAAAAGGCAAAAAACCTAAAATGACACACAGTAAGATACTCGTTTATGCTATGGTATTTATGATTTTAGTTCCTTTGGGATCAAATTTCTTGTGGCTGAAGTATACTCAAAAAGCGTATCCCGAGGCTTCATATTCAAGCAATAAATTCGCTGTAAACATTGACAAGGTCAACAACAATGAGAAGTCGGAGGAGTTTAAGGAAACCCTTGCGCCATCTTTAATTGATGCTGCAGCAAATTTCAATTCGCCTCTTTTTAAAAGCTTATTGCTTTTAAATGCATTGCTTGTAGCCATGGCATTCATCGTTTATTTGTGGAAAAGAGAAAAATCGAAGCGATTGTTCTATCTTTTCTTATTTGGGAACTTGACCTATGTCTTTTATCTGTTCGGGCTCTATTTCATGTATCTGTTTTTAATGCCAGAAGGGGAAGCGAGTAAACTAGCCGGGTTTAACAGATATAATTCGTCGATTGTCATTTACATAGCCGGCTTATTCATGACTTTTATCTCGTATGAGTTCTCTAAGCTATCTAAAAATAAAACGATAAACGCATTCGCCGCATTGGTTCTCGCGGTTTTGTTTGTACTTCCTTTTCAAGACAACCTTGCTGCAGTAACAACAAGGCCGGATGTTGAATCATCACTTAGACTGCAAGTGAAAAATGATTTTAGCAAGGTTAGAGGAAGTCATTCTAAAATTTCTCATGTGATTTATTATAGCCCTCGGAGTAAAAAAGATAGAGGTTATCTGAAATACCTTCTGATGTACGAACAGCTTTCTAATAAGTATAGTATTGTAACAAGCAGCTCTACTGAAAAGGAAAGAAAAGCTCTAAACGATTTAATCAAGAAATCCAGCCATATCGTCGTATTGGATTCAGATCCTAACTTTAATCAATATTTTTCCCAATTCGTATCGACTGACAGGATCGAAGGAGTATATAAAATAACAAATATAAAGAGTGACACTATGATTCATCGGTTGGATTAGGGAGATGAACAGCAAAAACAGTGTAAATTCAAATGTGAATTACACTGTTTTTATATACGGATGACAATTTTTTCTTTCTTAAATCCAGGCACCAGTCGTTGTACCGCATGAAGCTTCCCGGCGGGTATTCCATTTCGTATTCGCAGATGAACGAGAAGCCAAGCTTCCGGCAAATCGCATTCGACGAGCGGTTATTGACGGACGGGAACGCGTGAATCTTCCTGTGCTTTTGCTCCGCACAGGCGATTGCGATAGTCTCTTCTACAGCCGCGGTCGCAATACCTCTGCCCTGGAACTGCGGCAGAACACCCCAGGTGATCTCGTACACGGCCTCTTCCTCCCGAATGCGTTCCCAGTATCCGGTGACTCCAACAGCTTCAAGCTCAGGGAGCAGAATGATGCTGAACATACGGCCTCTCCCTGTCCCGCCGATTTTGACATAGCGCTTGTGACGCGCGAGAATCTGCTCCTCGGTCTCCGGATCTCCAATGTGTTCTAATATTTCAGGTGCATTCATTCGATGCAGAAGGGCCAGATCTTTTTCTGCCCAAGGCTCAAGCCGTACTTGTAGTGTGATCGTTCGCTCTGCCATCTCTCTCACTCCTAATCTTCATTTATAATATGGCTAGGTCAAGGATGGGGATTTCTATGAGATGATAATGGAAAATAGAAAGTCATCGACATCTACTCAAAATGGAGGAAAAAATGTTTCATGCAATTATTCTTTTAATATTGGGTTTATCCGTTCTTGTTCATGGTTTTATCGCTTTAAAAAGAGAGCTGTCTGACAAACGTGATTTAATTCCTTCAACTGAGGAACTATTAAACGGCAATGGATGGTTTTATCTGACTGGTGCTTCGTTATTTTTTCAATTTGTTTTTCGTGGTCAGCAATTTGGATCTGAATATTTCGTCCAAGCGTTTTTAGTTAGTTCAGGCATTCATTCTTTGTTCCAACTTCTTTTAAGTAAAACGGAAAAACCGTTAATAGGTTATAAGGCTTGTAGTGTTGCAGTTGTTAGTTTTCTGCTGGTTTTCATTTGAAATGAATGATAGTGATAAAAAGAAATAATAATAGTGTCAATTTCCATTTAACGTTGAGTAAAAACATAATATCCTCCCTGTCAACTATTATTAAGTTTATTAGTAACATTTTATCAGAAAAAAGGGTTCGAACAATTAAAATGGAATAGTAAAGTAGAGAATTTAGGTAATGTGATACTTTTTTACACCCTATTTGTCATGAAACTATATGTGAAAAGGAGGATTTCATGAAGAACGATATTTTAGTTTTCATTCAAACAGGCAAACCAGGGGTTACAGATGAGGACATTAAGTCTGCAGAAGAAAAATTAGGAGCTGTTTTTCCCGAAGTTTATAAAGAATTTTATAAATTAGTTAATCAAGCTGAAATAGGTGAATGGATTCTCTTTCCTATTAAAGATCCAAATCATCTCAGGAAGAGCTGGGATGATATTGTAAGGCAAAATCTAGAAGTAAGAGATGAAAATATGCCCGAAGATCTGATTGCAATCGGGGATGACGGCAATGGAGATAAACTATGCTTTCAAGTCATTAATGGAAAAATGAGTGAAAAGATTTATCTATGGGATCACGAGACAAATGAAATTGAGGAATACGCACCTAATTTAATAGAATTTGTTAAATTGGAATCGGAAGCCGAGGAAGGATAAAAACATGATAAAAAATTTATTCAAGAAAAGCTATAGTGAGAAAGATTTTTGGAACTGGTTTGAGAAGAATTCCGAGGATTATTTTCAGCTAAAGGAAAGCCGCTATGAATCCTTATTTAATAAGCTTCACTCTCAATTATCAAAGATTAATCCTGATTTGGTATTTGAATTTAGCGCAGAGCTTGATAGCGGAAAAAGAGAATTTATCATCAGTGCTGATGGCATCGTTGCAGCCTTTCCGGATGTCATTCGGTTAGTGGAAGCTGCCCTGAATTAAAAAATTTTAATATTATCGCTTTCAGGCAACGAGGAAATGAAGATGAAATTCAATTTAATGATATCGAACTAAACATTGATGATATGTTTTTTACTTATAAAAACGATCAACATAATAATCTTGTTAATGTGATCATTTACATGAAAGGTTTTACAGAAGAGAATGAAGATTTCATAGACGCGGCTTTTATTTTGCTCGACAATCTCGTCGGAGAGTATGATGTTGGCGTAAAAATTGGTGAAATCGAATTTAGATCGTATCAAGGGGAACAAGGTGCAGTACCTATTAAAGAATTACCTGCTGTGGTTGATGCGTTGTAAAAAATGGAGGTGGTTATTTGGTTGATGAATTTTATACGATTCAAGAAAAATATTCTTTAATCATTTCCACGAACGATAAATACAATAAGGAAAAAAGAGAGTACGATGTTATTAGCAAAACGATAAAGAAGGTATTTTTATATTTATCTACTAAATATACTCTGTATATCTATTATATAACGAATCAAAAGAACAGACAAAAAAACCAGGATTTCATTCCGCTAAATAAATTTTTTTCTAAAAAAATTATTGTAATTGAGCCATTAGACAAAGCTATTTTTAACAACGAATATATATTAGAGTTATTTATTTTTGGAATAAAAGATAAAAAAATGACAAGAGAGTATTTTCTGAAAGAATATCGGAATATTAATGAATTTGATGAGTTTTTATTTAATAAAGGAGGTCTGATCGCACAAGTTTATGATTCATCTTATGTGAAAATAGATTCTACGGATATTGATATAATCCAAGGACTTAAACATTTCTTATAATTTTTCTAACTTAGGCCACACTTATACAGGTATCAATTGAGGTCTTTTACATCATTTTGAAATAATTTTTCGTCATAAAGTTAAATAAAGTTTATACTTAATATATATAGATCCACAAGGAGGAAAGTTGAAATGGCACCACAGGAGCAAGTCAAGTTCGATTTACATACTCATCATGATAGGTGTGGACATGCAGAAGGAACGATTTCTGATTACATCGAATCGGCGATTGATAAAGGGCTTCATTATATTGGGATTTCTGATCATTCGCCGCACTTCTACAGTGAAGACGACCATCTCTTTCCCGGAATTACAATGCCAATCAGTGAATTTCAAAGCTACGTTCAAGAGGTTCTCGAGCTGAAGGAGAAGTACAGAGACAAAATCCATGTCCTGCTGGGAATGGAGAGTGATTTTTTTCCTGAGCATCACAAGTTTTATGCAGAGCAGATCGAAAAATATCCGTTCGATTATGTAATTGGATCTGTCCACTATGTAAATGAAATCAATATTTTTCAAAAAGATCGTTGGGAAGGCGTAAACGAAGAAGAACAAATCAGAACAAAGGAAGAGTATTACAGGTTAATTCAGGCCTCTGCCCGGAGCGGATCCTTTCAAATTTTGGGACACATAGATGCTATGAAAGGCTATTATCCAGAGTTTTCTGTTATTCCAACCAACTTGGTGGACGAAACGCTGCAGGTGATTGGTGAGAACAATGTAGCAATCGAGGTCAATACATCCGGAAAAATGAAATATTGCGGCGGCTGGTATCCATCTGATGAGCTTTTGGAACGAGCGAATTTCTACGGAGTCGACATTACATTCGGTTCGGACTCCCATGTCGCTACGCGAATCGCCGACGACTTTGACGAAGTAAAGAAAAAGCTGAAGCAAATCGGTTTTAAAGAAATGGTTTATTTTGTCGAAAGGGAAAGGCGAGCGGTTCGGTTGTGAGGGGTGTGGAAGAGTGTGAATTTTTGTTTCTTTAAAAATAAATATTGGTTTTTTCGGAGGGGAAATTGGTAGATAGATAAAGGTTGAAATACAAAGTAATCCATTCACTTAACAGCTAAATTAAGTGAATGGATTTTAATAATCATTCTGCATAAGAATTGTTTTTTTCTAGTGCACCAATATTTCTGTCTGTTGCTAATTCAGACTGGTGCGAATAGGCGATAATGGTACCGACGATTATTGTAATAGCTAAAGTGAGTATTATAATTCTCTTTTTAGTAATCATAGATACATTCTCCTCTTTGAATTTGTCTTTGTGCCTCTACCATTTTGAGAAGAAATCTTGTGGAGCTTTCGTAATCATTTTGACTTTCGAATAAAATTGCCGAACTATATGCACATTCTTCAATATAAGCGAAAAGTTTCTTTTCTTCTAGTGTACTAAAAATCTCATATATTTTCTCCGGTTTAGCTGTTTCAATATATAAGGAATTTAAAAATTCATATAACAGTTCAAGTAGATAATCAGGATTTTGCTCTAAATCCTCCAATCCTTCTTGAATTATTGTTTTTCCTTTCTCAATTTCGCTGGTTTTTAAAAATGCCCAACTTAAGCCAAACAAGATACGTGAATGAATATCCGGTTTATGTGACCTACTTAATTTAGCCGCTTTGTTAAAAAATTCAATAGCCTTTACATAGTCTCTTTCTCTTGAATAGTTATTAGCAGTATTATATAAAGTTGAGCAGATTAGCTTGTCATTTTCTAGTTCTTGAGAAAGCTTTAAAGCATTTTTTAAATGGGGACGAGACTTTTCAAAATATTTTAGATCATCATAATTACCTGCAATCATAAACAAACACTGAATTTTACGAATTTTATAAAGCTCGATTTTATCAAATATTTTTAAAGCTTGTAAAATGTGATGCATGGATACATGCGTTTGTTTCATCATATAAAAAGACTCTCCAACTTTATAATGAAATTCAGCTTTCTCAATTTCATCAGTTACAAATGGTAGCTGTTTTTCTGCCTTTAAGTAATATCCAATCGCTTCAACATATTCTTTTTTTTCATATTCATACATACCACGGAAAAAGAAGGAATAAAACTGGAGGATGCCTGATAGTTTTTTCTGTGAGGTTTCTATTTTCTCTAAAAGCTCAAATGTAGTCGGCCGGTCGCCGTACTTATTTGTTGGTTCTATGTAATCTAACATTAGCTGGTGACGGAAAGCCATAAGCTGATAGTACATCAATACTTCTTGTTCGTTCTCCAATTCACTTATTTCCTGCTCAACTTCCGTTTTTAAAATCTCCGCATCTGGCACACTAAATTGACGGATCATCCTGTACCATTCATAAATTTTAATGCCGACTTTTGAAGAAGAAATGACTTGACCCACAAAAGACCCCCTAGTAAATCTCTATAATTAATATATTATCATTACTAATTAATGTAAAGATCGAAAAAATACCGCAATATTTATTTCGGCATGGCGCAATAATAGAAATGTTTTTGTAACATTATGTAACAACCTATGTATTTTGATTGATATTTTATAGAAGATTAGTTAAAACTCTCTAGAAAAAGTGATAAAAAAGAAATTTTAACACGGATGAAGCTATACAATATACCTTTCT
Organism: Bacillus gobiensis; assembly: GCF_001278705.1. GTDB lineage: Bacteria > Bacillota > Bacilli > Bacillales > Bacillaceae > Bacillus > Bacillus gobiensis. Next base: position 2,822,756 of record NZ_CP012600.1, on the reverse strand, counting down.
TTAGTTGCAAAAAGTAAGAACAAAAAGGTCTTTTTCACGAAGCGGAGTTGCACAGTTTTTGGTACTTAAATCTCTTTCTAATAAAATTCCCACTTTAATTGCAAAAGGTGTTTCATAAAAGGATTTTGTAGAGCTCTCTATTTTAGTGAATGTACACGATATTTACGGACAGTTCAAGTATCCGCAAGCGGTCGGTTTTTGTTTTTAGTGCTTATTGTTCATTTTAAAAATGAGCATTGACCATATAAATGTTAATATTTATATTAATTTTATATAGTTAAAATAAGGGAGAAATTGCGAGAATATTGAAGTTGCAAAATTTATTTCCTGTTTATTTACACTTTTCAGAAATAAGGAGGGTTTACTTTCATGCCGGAAAAAAAGTTAAGCAGACGTAAATTTTTAGGATATTTAGGAGCTGGTATAGCAACCGTTGCCGCTGTCAACTTGCCGATTAAAGCCTTTGCAGAAATTACCGATCCACAAACACCGCCGGATAGTGATCCGACGGAATTGCCGAACGATCCTGGAACATGGGGAGATGCCGTCTCAGAAATAGAGAAGGAGCTTCCGCAGGATCCGAATGTTCTGCTAATTGACGTTGAAGAAATATACAAACGAAATATGTAAATCACAAAGGAGGTTTAAAAAATGTCTCTTCGAGTAGATTTGATCAGTACAGCTGCATCCCAAATTGGTTACGTAGAAGGATCAAATAATAATACGAAGTTTGGAACTTGGTTTGGTCTAAATAATGAGCCATGGTGTGCAATTTTTGTCAGCTGGTGTGTTGCCCAATCAGGAATTAAAAGCGTTTATAATGGAGGGCGGCCGCTTTTCGCGCATAGCGCAGCTGTCCGGGAACATCGATGGTTTCATGAGTATTATGGAGAATATTTTTCTAAGTCAACTTTTCTAGATGTCATTCAAAACAATCCTTTACGTGCAACAGGCAGTCTGATCTTTTTCAGCGGTGACTCTCATATTGGTATCGTAGAACGCTTGAATCTAGAGGAGAAAACAGTGGTAACGATTGAAGGAAATACGTACCTTCCCTCTAGAGGAGAAGACTATCAAGGTGTGTTTCGCCGATATCGCAATCTGTCAGATTCGAAAATAGTTGGATTTGCGCTGGTTTACTATGAAGAATATGAAGGCACCACTTCTCCGCCAAAAGTTAAACCTGTTCCGCCTCCATACGGTAACAGCGGGGGAGGGGAAGTTCCAGTTAGCTTCCCGGGATCAAGGTATTTTTATATTGGAGCGAACAACAACTATGTCACTCTGTTAGGCAAGATGCTGATAAAAGCCGGTTATGGCAGCTACTATCAAGTTGGAGCAGGACCTCGTTTTACAGAAAGCGATCGCAGCGCCTGTGCAGCTTTCCAAAGGGCTCAAGGGTGGAGCGGCAGTAGTGCTGACGGAATTCCCGGACCTACTACTTGGGAACGCCTTACTTCTATCTACTATGGCAGCGGCGGAAGTGGAGATGATACCAGCTGGCCGCCGGCATTTCCAGGGACTCAATATTTTCAATCAGGTGCTTCGAATCAATACGTGACTGCGTTGGGCGTACAATTAGTAAAAGTCGGATTCGGCCGACATTATTCCGTTGGGCCTGGTCCGACATGGGGAGAAGCTGACAGGCTGAACTGCAAAGAGTTTCAAGAGGCACAAGGATGGACAGGCAGTGATGCTGATGGGTATCCTGGTCCGTCTACTTGGCAGCGGCTGTTTGATATCGTAGGCAGCTCGCCAAACGTGTCTGTATTTCCAGGCAGCCATTTCTTCGGTCCCGGTTCAAACAATGAATACGTTACAGCAATGGGGAAACAGTTAATTAAAAAAGGCTACCAACAATATTATTCTGTTGGTGCAGGTCCGAAATGGAGCGACTCTGACCGTCAAGCATGTGCGGCTTTTCAACGTGCGCAAGGATGGACAGGCAGTGACGCTGATGGATATCCAGGTCCTAGTACATGGCAAAGGCTTTTTGCATAATACGTGAAAAATGAAGCATATAAAGTCAAAGTATGTCAAAAAAATAATTCGATTGTTTGAGGTGATTCCATTCTTAGTATGCTATAATTTCTTGGAACTCACGAAATAGTTAACGCAAAAAAGCTTAGAAGGAGTGATTAGATATGCCAAATGTTGGAATCCCTGGACTGATTCTTATATTAGTTATTGCGCTTATTATTTTTGGACCGTCAAAATTGCCGGAAATCGGACGCGCTTTCGGTAATACTCTAAAAGAATTTAAGAATGCCACCAAAGATTTAGTCTCGTCAGATTCGAAAAAAGAGGATAAAAATTCTTAATGTCAATCGAGAAGAAGAGATTAGATGCTAATCTCTTTTTGTTTCTTATGAGGTGAAAAAAATGAATGATCAGGAAATTGAATTAACCGAGCATTTGGCAGAATTAAGAAAAAGACTGATTTATGTCCTTGGCTGCTTTTTAGGTTTTCTTGCGTTATCTTTTTTATTTGTCGAGCAAATTTATAATTATCTGGTTAAGGACTTGGAATTTAAACTTGCTTTACTTGGTCCTGGAGATGTTTTATGGATATATTTTAAGCTATCAGCTGTAAGCTCGATTGCTTTTACGATTCCTGTAGCTGCTTTTCATATTTGGCGGTTTGTTTTACCTGCTCTTAAAGAACATGAAAAAAAGGCGACCTTTGTATTAATACCTGCTTTGTTTTTCCTTTTTATTTCCGGAATTTCATTTGGCTATTTCTTTGTGTTTCCCACTTGTCTTTCCTTTATGCAAACGTTGGCAGGAAATGAATTTCAGCCATTTTACACGTCGGAAAAGTACTTTAGCTTTATGCTTAACTTAACTGTCCCATTTGGCGTTTTATTTGAACTGCCGGTTGTGATTCTTTTTTTAACCTCGATCGGAATTTTGAATCCGAATACGTTAAGGAAAACGAGAAAAATTTCTTATTTTCTCATTGCAGTCGCATCAGTTTTCTTGACACCGCCAGACTTCATTTCTGACATTCTTGTTTTAATACCACTTATCTTTCTTTATGAGATTAGTATCAGTTTATCTGCATTTATCTACCGAAAAAAATTGAAGAAACTAGAGCTGCTAGATTCGAATACTTCATCGGAAATTTAGCTGTAGGGAAGATAAATCGCGTTAAAGGTCGGATATATTGCCAGGATGGGCAGAAAAAAGAGGTTGGCTCAGTGAGGAGTCAACCTCTTAAAATTGCATTACTCCGCTGCCATCCCTTTGATCAGTAAAGCAAAGGTTTTCATGTCGCCGACCAGATATGTTTCTTCGACATCCGCCGGCCGGACCTCGCCATAGCGGTTTACCCAGCAAGACTCGATCCCTAGTTCTGTGGCTGGCACAACATCATATTTGAAGCCAAATCCGGTATGAAGAATTTCTGATTTTTCCAGGCCTAAACGTTCGAGGGCAAGATGAAATCCTTTATGACTCGGTTTATAGGCTCCCGCTTGCTCGGCGGTGATGATTTCGTCAAATTCAACACCGAGTTGTTTTACAGTTTCTTGGATAATCGCATCATCAGTATTTGTAATGAGTGCGATTTTTGTGTATTTCTTTAATTCCAGCAAGGCGTCTTTCGTATCCTCGAAGAGCTGCCATGTTCCCATTGATTCAGAAAATCGGGCAGCATCATCCTCGTTAAATGGCAGATTATTCTCTTGAAAGGTCATCTGCAGCGTGTTTTTCAGGACTTCTTTATAGGGGCGGTACTGTTCTTGAATGTACTCGAATTGAATTGCTTCCCACCGTCGTTGCAGTGCGATAATATCGACATCAAAAACGTTGTGCTTTTCAAGAATATCTGTAAAACACCTTTGAACTTCACTTTCCCAATCAATCAGTGTACCGAAACAATCAAACGTAATTGCTTTTGGCGCTGGCATATTCATTCCTCCCTTTTTTCATATTCTAAAGGTCTGTACAAGTATTATTTTTACTAGATTCAAGATGGTTTTATCATAATTTAATATGTATCATAGAAAGGGGGGTGCAGCAAATGAAGACAAGACAGCCAAAAATTGTCGTTTACAGCCCGAATCAAGCAAAAGACTATGAGAATATGATCAGAAAACAAGGGTATACCAATGTTTTTTCTGCATCGAGTCCGGCAGAAGTAAAAGAGATCATAGCAGATACAGAGATATTACTATGCTGGAAGTTTCCTTTGCATTTGCTTTCGGAAACAGACTCTATAAAATGGATTCAATCGCTGGGAGCAGGTGTTGATGATTTGGTCAGTTCACCACATGTTTCAAAGCAATCACAGCTTACACGGATTGTCGATCAATTCGGCGTGCCGATTGCCGAATACGTGTTTAGTTATTTTCTCCATTTCAATCAACGCATCACAGCCATCCAATCGGCTCAAAAGGAGAAAAAATGGGCTCCGTTTGAACCAGAGCTTTTATCAGGAAAAACGATTGGAATTGCCGGCTTAGGTTCGATAGGCGGGGAAATGATCAGGAAAGCACGCGCTTTTGATATGAAGATTCACGGTTTAAGCGTTAGCGGTAAGCAAGCACAGTTTGTTGACAAGCATTTTCATCCGGATGAGTGGCGTGAGTTTGTCAAAGAGCTTGATTATCTTGTTTTAGTGCTTCCTTTTACAGAAAATACTTATCACGTTGTCAATCGAGATATTCTTTTAGCGATGAAGCCTTCCGCTTATCTAGTCAATGTCGGAAGAGGGCAAGTGGTGGCCGAAGATGATCTGATCGATGTGTTGAAGTCAGGACATCTGCGCGGCGCCGTATTGGATGTGTTTGAGCATGAACCGCTTTCAGAAGAAAGTCCGCTTTGGGAAATGCCGAATGTTTATGTCACGCCTCATCTTTCAGGAATAAGCACTCCGTCGAGGGTCGGACATTTTTTTCTTGAAAATCTAAAGAGATATATAAATGAGGAAGAGCTTGCAGGGATTGTGGACCGGAATTCAGGATATTAAATCACAATGGAGAGGCGGCAAAAAAAATGATGAAACGTCCAGAAATCAGTGAATATAATGAGTACTATGAAAAATACATAAGCTTAGTACCGGATGGGGATATCTTGCAAATATTAGACGACCAAATGAAAGAAACGATTCGCTTGTTACAAGATTTGACTGAAGCAGAGGGGCAATTTCGATACTCACCTGAAAAATGGAGCTTGAAAGAAGTTCTTGGCCATATTGCAGACACCGAGCGTGTGATGGGATACCGGCTTCTCACCTTTGGCCGCGGCGAGACTGCTTCACTTCCTGGATATGATATTGATGGATATGTTTCCAACGCTGTATTTGATGAACAGCCGGTGCAAGATCTTCTTGACAATTTACATTCTGTCCGACAATCTACATTGCAATTACTGGAGAGTTTCACTGAAGAAGCTTGGCTGCGGGGCGGTATCGCAAGCAACTTTGAGGTTACTGTCCGTGCCCTTGTATATATCGTAGCCGGCCACGAGCTCCACCATCGTCAAATCATCCAAGAACGCTATTTAAAATAGACCCGCCAAAATGGCGGGTTACTTATTTATATCCTCCACTCATGAAGCTCCAGCCGTCTGACTCCTTTGGTTATGTAAGGGTCGGCTTCCGCCAATTCTTTTGCTTCCTCAAGTGACTCTGCCTGGTAAATCACCATGCCGCCTGCTCCATCGGCAAATGCCCCTTTTTTGAAAACCTTTCCTTCATCACTTAGCTTTTGCAAGTATTCTAGATGATCAGCTCTGTAGGTCTGATTTAATTCCGGTTTTTCCATAAAAAGAATCGCCGCATAATAGTTCATTTTAAAACTCCTCTCAATTTTCTGACTCTAGTATACGTCAAACAGCAGTAATCTTAAATATAAAAGAAATGATATTCTTCTATACTCCACCTTTCGTTCAGATCACGTGGATGGCGCGGAAACTTCCCCCGGTCGTCTACGAAGCATTTCAGCTTGCTTTTGTAGGGGACGAAGGATTTCTTCAGCGTCTCTTTTTGCAGAGACAAATTTCTTCGTATCGCTGCCCCAGCCGATAAAAATCATATCGGATCCGGCGCATGCTTTCTCGAAATAGGATCGATTTACTTGTTCGTAGCTCTGCTCGCTTTTCTTTAGCTCGCTTGAATCAGAAGTCATATAGGCGAACAAATTAACGACGATAAATTTGTCATAATGCTGATCGATAAAATAATTCGTCAAGCTCGTGACGGTTTTATCGCTTTTTAAGACATCATCGAGGCTCGGATGCAGCAAAATGACGCAAGCACAAGGTCTGTATTTATTCCATGTTTTCTCGTAATAGTACCGGTATTTATGGTTGTCTGATAATACTGCGAGCATGGCCATATTTTGATGAATTTCAACCATTTCGTTACCTCACTGTAATTGTTTTCTCTATTCTATATTTCGGTTAATAGGTCTATTAACTTAATGGTAATTTGTTACTTTAGACCTAAAAAAAGAAAGGGGAAAAGCAAAGGAATGTCGAATGAACAGAGGAAGAAAGGAGAGTTCGCATTGATAGTAAAAGAAAGAAAAGTACCGCTGCATCTTAAAAAAATTGAAGCTATTAAAAGAAGAATTGATTCAAAGCATTCCAAGCAACCTGCATTGGCAGAAGAGCGATCCAAACGTTTGGCAGGATTTCGCGGAGCAGTCGCTCGATTATTATTTCTCCCAGCTGCCGAAGAAGAATTATTATATTCTCCACGATGTTAGAATTCAACGAAATCATTTCTTTCAATTGGATACTCTGATTTTAACAACTCGTTTCCTGATCCATCTTGAAGTGAAAAACATCTCCGGTACGCTTTACTTTGATCGATCCTTCAACCAGCTGATCCGCACCTATGACGGAAAGGAACAGGCATTTCCAGATCCATTGCTGCAGGCGAAACGACAGCAGAAGCACCTTCAATCATGGGTCGCAGAAAACCAATTTCCCGCAATGCCGATACTTCCTTTAATCGTAATCAGCCATCCCTCGACCATCATAAAATCGGAAGTCGGGGGCAGTATGCAAAAAGTCATTCACGCGGCAGCTCTTCTCGATAAAATCGAACAGCTGGAACAAAAATATCAGAAAGAAATACTACAGATAAAGGATCTTAAGAAAATGTCCCGACTTTTAATCAAACAGCACACACCATCAAATCCGGACATTTTGAAAACCTTTCAAATTAATGAAAAAGAAATAAAGACAGGAGTCCACTGCCCAAAATGTTCGTTTCTACCATTGGAAAAAAGCAAAAAAGGCTGGTACTGCCCAGCTTGCATGGACTATGACAAACATGCCCACATCGAGACTTTGAAGGATTACGCCTATCTAATAGGACCAACCATAACGAACCAGCAGGCAAGAGAATTTTTGCAGGTGGATTCTCGATCAATCGTAACGAGACTGCTGACAGCATTAAATCTACAATATACAGGGAACTTGAAAAGCCGAAAGTATACACTACCATTAGAATTTTATGAGTGATTAATTAGTGAACTGCAGAGCGAAAAAAATTAGAAGATCGCGCAAAACGAGAGTCGAATCGCTCATAAACTCAGAAGATCGCGCATAACGGGTGAAGATCGCTCATAAACTCAGAAGATCGCGCAAAACGCGAGTCGAATCGCGCATAAACCTAGAAAAACGCGCAAAATGCGTGTCGAATCGCTCATAAACTGAAAGGATCGCGCATAACGGGTGAAGATCGCTCATAAACTCAAAAAATCGCGCAAAACGCGAGTCGAAACACGCATAAACTCAGAAAATCGCGCGAAACGGGTGAAGATCGTGCATAAACCCAGAAGATCGCGCAAAATGCGAGTCGAATCGCGCATAAACTCAGAAAATCGCGCAAAACGGGTTCAGATCACTCATAAACCCAGAAAATCGCGCATAACGAGTTCCAGATCGTTCATAAATCCAGAAAATCACGTATATTCGAGAACAGATTTCTTCTATATTCGAAACAAATCGAATATCCCAGGTATATTAATTAATTTTCTTGCAGATCATGCGACAAATTCCCTCATCCCCAGAAACACCAGAAATAAAGCGCGCAAAAAAAGATCCCTTGCGATTGAAGATAAGCTTTTCCAAAGCGGTTCTTCAATCAACAGGGATCTTTAAAAAATCTTACTTTTGCTAGAGACTTAATTTTTATCAAAGGAATACGTGATCACCCGTTCAAACAGCTGGCTGCCTTGTTCAATATGCAGAGTGAACGGGATTAAAGCAATTATGAAGATTAGAACAAGCCTTTTTGTTTTAAATCTCATAATGACATTCTCCTTTTTGAATTTGTTGTCTGGCGAAGATTGCTTTTCGGTAGTAAGAATTTGCTTTGTCGAAATTTTGATTTTCAGTGTAGTAATTGGCTACATCAAGTGACAATTCCTCTAAATCTGAAAATAAATTTTTCGATTCGAAGTATTGAAAAGATTCTATAATTAATTGCTCATCGTATTGAAGATAAGTCGCCTTAAAAAGCATAAACTTAGCGTGGCATTCCTCGTCCTTTAGGCGAATGGCATAGTCTATCCCTTTTTCGTACAGATTTTCAGCTTCCTTAAACTGATTTTGTTTGATTCGGACCCGCATTAAATTGAGAAACACCTTTGGCAGAAAAAATGAGGTTTGTTCTTCGTAAATATCTGCTGCAAATAAATAATTCTCTAATGCGTTCTCGTAATCATTTTCATAAAAACTGCAAAGGCCCAAATTAAAATAAGCCGTTGCCTGCAAATGAAGATCTTTTTCTTTGAGGCTTTTTGTCTCCAATAGGGCTTCGCGAAAGAATTCCTTCGCTTTGTCATAATTCAGCACATCGATCAGATTCCCTCCAATAATAAATCGGCATTGGACTCTTTTGATGGTATAAAGATCATATTGTTTGAAGATTTCAAGAGCTTGCATGGCGTAGTTCATTGAAAAAGGAGTTTGCTGCATGTAATAGTAAGCTTCGGCAATTTTGAGATGGAATTCCGCTCGTTCAATTTCGTCTTTTACTTCTTTTAGCTTGGTTTCCGCATTTTTATAACAGCCGATTGCAGTTAAATAATCCCGTTGTTTCAGGTGATACATCCCTTTAAAAAGATAAAAATAGTAATCCAGCAATCCGGTTAGCTCGTCTTTTTTATCTTCAAGCTGCTTCAGCCGATTGTTTACATCTCCGGCTGACTCAGGTTTTAAATAGCTCAACATAATTTGATGACGGAAGTCCAGCAAAGAATAATAAAGAAGCACGTCTTGATTTTCTTCCATCTCATCTAAAATGGAGAAAATCTCATTCTTTAAAATCTCGGCTTCTTCGACCTTATTTTTGCGGATGTAGCTGTACCATTCATTTAGCATGGTAGCGACACTTTCGGCTGATCGTTTTATCATCTTGCGTCTTCAATCCTTTCCGTCATCTTCTATGTATAATACTACCATGAAAATTTTAATTATGCGGATAGAAAAAGCTGATTATGATCAAGTGAAAAAAGAAAGAAGATATGGAATCCTCTGAATTTCCGAGCATAAATATTAAAAATAGTATACATGGAATAAACATATCTGGAAAGTAGAGGATTTTTCCAGATGTGCTTGAGTAATAAATTTCTGTTTTCTTTTTGAGAAACAATCGTTATAATATTGAAATAACTATTGTTCTATTCTGAAAAATCATACAATTACTATTAGGAGTGAAATTGATGAGAGGCAGTTTGTTTAGAAAAAAAGGGATTGAGGACATGCTTGCATCTGTGTCAAAAGGAAATACCCTGAAAAAAGAACTAGGGACTTTTGATCTGACGATGCTCGGGATAGGCGCTATTATAGGGACCGGAATTTTTGTGTTGACCGGTACCGGTGCGACCACAGCAGGACCAGGACTAATCGTATCATTTATTATTGCTGGATTGGCTTGTTTATTCGCGGCGTTGGCGTATGCTGAATTTGCTTCGACCGTACCTATATCCGGTTCAGCCTATACGTATACATATGCAACAATGGGAGAGCTGTTGGCTTTTATTATCGGATGGGACTTAATTCTTGAATATTTGCTTGCAGTAAGTTCTGTTTCAGTCGGATGGTCTGGGTATTTTCAATCCTTCTTAAAAGGAATCGGGTTGGAGCTCCCCGTTGGATTAACTGCTGCACCTGGGGCGGTGAAAGGTGCGACTACGTATTTTAACCTTCCTGCTTTTTTAATCGTCATGCTGATTACAATATTATTATACGTAGGTGTTAAAGCATCGAAACGTGTGAACAACATTATGGTTATTGTGAAAGTAGCCGTTGTCTTATTTTTTGTTGTAATGGCTTTTACGTACGTCAAGCCTGATAATTGGACACCATTTTTGCCGTTTGGCTTTAATGGGGTATTTGCAGCAGCGGCAATTGTGTTCTTTGCTTTCATCGGATTTGATGCAGTTGCTTCTGCTGCAGAAGAAACAAAAAACCCGAAGAAAAACCTCCCGCGCGGAATTGTTTTGTCGTTGCTGATCTGTACATTGTTATATGTCGTAGTAACTGGGATTATGACAGGAGTTGTACCGTTTGCTCAATTCGAAGGGGTAACGAATCCTGTATCGAGTGTGCTTGAGGTGGCCGGCCAGAACTGGGCAGCAGCTATTATTGATATTGGCGCTATTCTTGGAATGACAACGGTTATGCTCGTCATGCTTTATGGGCAAACGAGAGTCATGTTTGCGATGTCTCGCGATGGATTGGTTCCTTCTATACTATCAAAAGTACATCCTAAGCATGGAACCCCGTATATTTCTACTTGGTTTTTTGGAATCACAGCTGCATTACTTGGCGGATTTGTTCCGCTTGACGAATTGGCGAGTCTTGTGAACATTGGTACGCTGTCTGCATTTGTCTTAATAAGCATTGCTGTGATCGTGTTAAGATATACCCGCCCGGATCTTCCAAGAGCATTCAGGTGTCCGGCAGTCCCGGTTATTCCAGCTCTTGCTGTCGTGTTTTGCGTATTTCTGATTTATAATCTCGGATCAGTCACCTTCATCCGTTTCTTAATTTGGTTGGTAATTGGATTGATTGTTTACTTTTTATATGGGAGAAAGCATTCGAAGTTGAACGAATACTAAGTGATAAAAGCACTGATGCCAAATGAGTACATCAGTGCTTTTTTGAATCTCTGTTTCTCTTTATTCCACAAAATTTCGCTAACTTTTCCCGGGAAATTTCGGGCAGGTAAGAGGTTGTCCGCCAGCATTTTTATTAATTATGTCGAAGCCAAAGCTCCTGGTAATATAGAAAATGTCTGATATTATTCCCTATAAGACAAGTATCAAAATTCCCCTTATCCCTATGCCCACCACATTTGTGAAGGTGTTTCTTCTATTAATACACTTTGTAAGTTCGAAACAGCTCGTTTAAATCCTTCTTCAATCGACATGATTGGATCTTCATGTTCAATGCTTACGACATAATCATATCCGTACGTACGAAGTGCACTCATCATATCTGACCACTCTTTTACATCGTGGCCGCAACCAACGGATCTAAACGTCCAAGCACGCGTTTGTACTTCTCCATACGGCTGCATATCAGTCAGACCATACATATTGATATTATCTTGATCCAAGTATGTGTCTTTTGCGTGGAAATGATGAATAGCATTTTCTTTCGCTAAAATTTTTATTGCTCCTACAGGATCGATACCTTGCCACCATAAATGACTTGGGTCCAAGTTAGCACCAATTGCTTTACTGGTTTTTTCGCGAAGCTTTAATAATGTATACGGTGTATGTACTAAAAATCCGCCGTGCAATTCCAACCCGATTTTCACATTGTGTTTTTCTGCATATTCCCCGAGCTCTTTCCAATATGGAATGAGCTTATTTTCCCACTGCCAATTTAATACATCTCCGTATTCATTTGGCCAAGGAGTCACTGGCCAGTTTGGATATTTAGCACCTTCTTGATCTCCTGCTGTTCCAGAAAAACAGTTAACAATTGGAACGTTTAATAATGATGCTAATTTAATTGTTTTACGAAGCGTATCATCAGACTCTTTTGCAAAGCCTTCGTCTGGTGAGATTGGATTGCCATGGCAGCTAAATGCGCTAATTACTAGCCCTCGGTCTTCTACTTCTTTTAGATAATCTCCTCTTTTTCCTGCATCTTCAAGCAATTCATCTAATGGGCAGTGATGATTTCCTGGATAGCCGCCCGTACCGATTTCAACCGCATGAAGACCTTCTGCTTTTACTTTATCTAACATCTCTTCAAATGTAAGATTTGCAAATAAAACCGTAAATACCCCAAGCTTCATTTTATTTTCCCCCAGTTTTATCTATAATTGCGAGACGTGAAGTGCTGCCACTAACTTTAGCATCTCCTTGGCGGGGTGCTGTTCATTTTAGTATACAGTTTAATTGGGAAAACGCCTTCGATATTGGTAGCACAAAATATTTCAAAATTCATTACGAAAGTTTATTCGGTATACAAACTGCTTCTACTACTTTAAAGATATCTTTTAAATGGAGTGAAAGATACCCTGTAACGGCGAATTTAACATCGAACTTAGCTATTTATATGCTGTAATATGCCTTCTGCCGGCTGTTCCTCATGCACACAGGTAAATTGCTTCGTCTGACTTGATTTTAAAGCAGCTAAAATAACAGCAAGAGATTTTAATCCTTCTTCACCAGTGACAGCTGGCTCTTCATCTGTAACAATACTGTGTACAAATTGTTCAATCACGTGAGAATTGCTTTGTCCGCCTTCATCATTCGACTGAATTTTTCCTAATTCATAATTGACAACTTCTCCTGTAGCGTACTGAACAACTAGTGAATAAACGGGGTGTTCTTCTAGACGAAGAATGGCTTTCTCTCCGTATATAATGGTCGAGTTATCTTCATTACCTTTATAAGCCCAGCTTGCTGCCAGCGTTCCAATGATACCGCTCTCAGTTTTCAAAATACATACTGCATTATCATCAACAGCAGCGAAATCTTTAGCGTTGGTTTCAACAAATGCACCAACCTCAACAATTTCCTCTCCCAATAAATAACGAAGCAAATCCGATTTGTGCACGCCTAAGTCTCCCATCGCACCAATAAATGCTTCTTCTTTTTTAAAGAACCAGCTTTCTTTTCCGTCTACACTCCATTGTTCAGGTCCACCGTGACCAAAAGCTGTACGGAAGCAATAGACTTTTCCGATTTCTCCATCTTCAATCAGCTGGCGGGCTTTTTGATGGGAAGAAACAAAGCGTTGATTATGGCCGATCATTAGTTTTTTGCCGTTTGTTTTTGCTGCTTCGATCATTGCTTGTGCTTCTTCTTCTGATGTAGCCATTGGTTTTTCACATAATACATGAATGCCTGCGTTTAAAGCTGCAATCGAAATCAGCGCATGCAGATAGTTTGGTGTGCACACACTGACTGCATCAACAGTACCGCTTGTTAAAAGTTCTTCATAATTTGTGTATGCATTTACGCCATATTGCTGTGCTACACTATTTACTCGTTCTTCATTCACGTCACAAACAGCTACTAATTCAACATTTTCATTCATTTTATATTCTGGTAAATGGCGATTTTGCGCGATGCTTCCACAGCCAATGACCCCTACTTTTACTTTTGCCATAATTTCTATCCCCTTAATTTCATATGATTTAATTTTTTACGGTGATTTGTTCAAGTGGTTGTGCATTCCCATAGACAGGGCGTTTTCTTTCTAACGGTTTTGCCCATTGAATGGCATTTATGATTACACGTTGGATATCTTTATTATGGTACGTTGGATAAGTTTCATGTCCTGGTCTAAAATAGAAGATTTTCCCGTTTCCGCGTTTAAATGTGCAGCCGCTTCTGAAAATTTCTCCTCCTTCAAACCAGCTTGTAAATATTAGCTCATCCGGAGCCGGAATATCAAAATGCTCCCCATACATTTCTTCACGATCGAGCTCAATAAACTCTGGGATTCCTTCTGCAATCGGATGACTTGGTTCTACTACCCATAAACGTTCTTTTTCATCCGCTTCACGCCATTTTAAATCACAGCTTGTACCCAACAATGTTTTGAATATTTTCGAAAAATGACCGGAATGCAGCACAATTAGTCCCATACCATCTAATACACGCTGTTTTACTTTTTCGACTACTTCATCTGCTACTTCATCGTGTGCTAAATGTCCCCACCATACTAATACATCTGTTTGATTCAATACATCATCTGTGAGTCCATGTTCTTCTTCGTCTAATGTTGCGGTTTGAGTGCGAAACCCTCCTTCTTCTAAAAAAGAAGCAATGGCCCCATGTATTCCTGCAGGGTAAATTTCACTTACGACTGGATTTTTTTGTTCGTGTCGATTTTCATTCCATACTGTAACATTTACCAAATTAACAAGCCTCCTTCTAGATTTTTCAGTAATTAGTATAAAAAATATGGACAACGAAGGATATGCTTAATTTTGCTGTCTTTCTATTCAAATGTGTCATCCGCTTTCATTAGCTTAAAAATTGAAAGAAAAAATAAGCCGAAATATAGTTTCTTATATTTTTAAAAGTGTTATATTCTAATCAGGAGGAGTGAAATATGTCTTCAACACATAACAATGATCTCAATAATTTAGAAGCACATAACGAGGAAGTTATTTACCAAAATCCATTGCTTTTTCTGAAAATATGGGAAATCAATATTAAAAAAAATGATTTCACCTCAATAGAGAGCCACCCTTGGCATTATCATAAAGAAGTAGAATTTATTGCTGTTGTTGAGGGGAAATTAGGTGTACAGACTAAAAATAAATATGTCTGTATGGGACAAGGTGATGTTATGGTTTTAGGTGCATCTCAACCACATCGTTCTAAGCCTCTTTCGGATAATTTACGTTACGTTGTGTTCCAAATTGACTTAAGAAAACATTTTGACCAAAGTACAATGCCTTATCTATATTGTTTCTCTGAACTGACCAATCCTTTAGATGAATTAAACTATATCTTTGAAGAAAATCAATTTGTAAAAGGTGAAATACATACTTTAATTATGGAAATTTTTAAAGAATCACAAATACAAATGAGAGGCTATGAAATTGCTATTAGTTCTGTCATTAAACAAATACTGCTCTTGCTTTTAAGAAACGACACACATAATATTTTGAGCTACACAGAAGAAGCTGGTTTAAATAGATTGCAACCAGTTCTTGAATATATAGACAAAAACTTAGAGGATAAGATTACTGTGGAAGAGGCTTGTTCATTGCTAGGCTTAAGCTATCACTATTTCATAAAATATTTTAAGAAAATAATGGGTACATCCTTTATTGATTATGTTAACTATCAGCGAATAAAAAAAGCCGAACGTCTATTAATGACCAGTGATCTAAGTATTACAAATGTGGGTTATGATGTGGGTATCTCTAATATGGCTCAGTTCTATAAATTGTTTAGAAAGTATAATGCATGTTCGCCAAAAGAGTTTAAGCAACGTATGGAAAATGAATTAGGAGTTATGATGGAAGCAGCACCTCACTAGTCTTATTGGTCGTGGCTATTGCTTAGTTTTATGTAATACCTTTTTCTAAATTTATAAAAAAAAGAGAGTACACAGGTACTCTAATTAGATTATTGCCGCAGTGCACTGTCAACTTCAGCGCGTGTCGGCATGCCGCCTTGAGCGCCAAATTTCAAGACGGATAAAGAGGCGGCTCGATTTGCAAAAAGAAGAGCATCTTCCATCTTCATTTTTTCAGCCAGCGCAATGGCAAGTGCTGCGTTGAAGGTGTCTCCCGCTCCCGTTGAATCAACAGCTTTAACGGGAAACGACGGAAACTGTTTTTCTTCGATGCCATTATGGTAGCGAACCCCGTTTTTTCCTTTCGTAATCAACAATTTATTTGGATACGCTTTCAGTGCTTCCTCTTCGGTACGACCGTTTAGTAAAACAGATGCTTCGTATTCATTTGGGGTAAGATAGGTTGCTTTCTCAATGATTTCCTCCGCAACCTGTCGTGCGGGTGCAGGATTCAACAGGACAGGTATCTTCAGCTTCTCACAATGATCAATTGTATATTGAACCGTTTCTTCAGGTATTTCCTGCTGGATGAGTACGATGTCGGCTTTTTTCAGGATTTCCGTCGCTCCGAGTACATAATCCGGAGTAACATGGTCATTTGCTCCTTTGACGACAATAATACTGTTATCGCCCTCTGAGAGAATGATATGTGCAGTCCCGCTTTTTGTGTTATCTGCCTTCTCCATATAATCAGTGTGGACACCGTTATTCTCTAAGTTTTTTAAAATGCTTTCTCCGTAACTATCATTTCCTGTTATGCCAAGTATAAAGACGTCTGCGCCGAGTCTGCTTGCCGCTACTGCCTGATTGGCTCCTTTTCCTCCTGGAACCGTTTGAAAAGAGTTCCCCAAGACTGTTTCGCCAACAACAGGCCTGATATCAGTAGTAACAACCAAATCCATTGACACACTGCCGATCACGCAAATTGTTGTCATATAACTCACCTTTTTTATCCAAGATTATCACTACAATAAAGAGATTGGCAATCTATATTCTTATTACATTACTACTTTAAAATAAAGATGGAATAAGTACGAACAAAACATGATTCGGTTGATCACTTTTGTTCAAAAATCGGTGTTTAACATTTGGCGGAATGCGTACGACATCTCCCTCGTCTAAAAAATATTCAATTCCTTCCATTTCAACATACGCTTGACCTTTCATGACGACAGCGATTTCTTCTTGATCGTCGTGAGAATAGTAATCTTCCGTCGTACTTGCGTGTGCATTTAAATCCATCATTAAGAGTTCAATATGTGCCTTCATAAAATCCGGCGTTAACACATCGTAAACAATATGGTCACTATTTTCTCGATACACTTTCTTGCGGTCTTGTTTTCTCAAAATGAGAGAATCCGTATCGAAATCATTGATAAAGAGAGAAAAGAGCGGAACTTTTAATGCTTTCGCAATCAGTTCCAATACGCTTAACGAGGGATTTGCCTGCCCTCTTTCAATTTGGCTGATAAGCGAAGTGCTGATTCCTGCATAATCGGCGAATTCACGAATTGTCATACCATTTTTCTTTCGATAGCTTAATACCGTTGGACCGAGGCGATGATGGAACATATTAAAACCCCTTATACAAAATAATGTGTGTTGAATCCCTTTTGTGCTGACATGATAAACATGGGAAAAAATACTATATTAAATGGCATAAAAAATTTATATTTATTTTGTACATTATATTGTATTTGCCGAAAAAAATAATAGGGTCATTAGAACCGAATCAAAGCACAAGACGCGTAAATGGAATTGCTCAATATCATTCAATTATCACACTAGGAGGCTTTATTATGACTAATCAAAAGAGTAAGCAATACAACAGACGTGACTTCTTAAAAGCTGGGGGAGCAGGCATAGGTGCACTGGCACTGTCGGCAGGTACAATGGGGATTCCCGGAATGTTCGAAACCGAAACGGCCCAGGCCTATTCGAATATTGACGGCGTAAAGAGTTCGGATTTTCCCCGGAAAGATGGGGAAGCAGATGATACGAAAAGACTTCGACGATTGATTAAAGCATCAGAATATTCAGGATGGGTTCCTATTCACCTCAACGAAAACAATGCTTATGTGATCTCAGATACAATTCTGATAGACAGCGGCGATAAAAAGCCTCTTATCTTCGGAAAAGGATTCCGCCGCACCGTGATTAGCGGCGAAAACCTTCCAGCTGGAAAACCGGCAATCAAAGTACATGGCGGCTGGGGAATGATGACTGGCGGAATGCTGTTTGGCGTTGGTTTTCGCGGAAATGAGAATTCAATCGGAATCGAAGTGGCCGGAGTCAACGGGTTTCGTGTCGATTTTTGCCAATTCGAGTTAAATCAGGTGGGTATCATGTTCCATAATGGGATTTTACAAGAATTCACCGAAGGCTGCATTGCATCCTACTGTGACTTCAGAGCCTCTTGCAAAACAGCTGTCGAATATAAGCAATCAAATAATGTGGAAAGCTTTCACGGCACAGGCATCAAAAGCTGCACGATTAATCAAGGCGCTGGCGAAACAGAACCTAAAATCAAAATCGGAAAGGACTGTATCCCGTTTAACGCCCCATTGGAATTCAACATTTGGACAAGAGGCGAAACTCCAATTATTAAAAACGAAGGTAATGAACCCGCAACCTTCTACGGAACGATTTCGATTGAGAGTTTTGATCACGGCGATTCCGGGTATAAAGTGGAAATGGTATCTAAAAATGATAGTCCTGTCTATTTGATTGGTTCCGTATCGGCGCTTGACGATCAATCACAGCTCGGAAACCTGGTCTTATGTGATAGAGTGCAAATCAATCCTGACCGAACTATCAATGTCCAAAGAAAAAGATACCAGAACGCATTCCAATTAATGACAGGCGCGAACCCTACAATATCCGTTACAAACGGAGTATCCTCCATCGTATCTGTCTACTTACAGGCAGCTAATTATAATTATGCGTATACGCTGCTCGTATATCGAAATGTGGGAGATGATAAAGGGACAGTCACTAATCTATCACTTCACCAAAATCACAACGCCGCAATGTATTACGGACCAACGTTTTCCATTGAATCAGGAAAGCTGGTTATCACGAATAAGAACTTTCCTGATTCCGGAGTAACCGCCAACATATCAGTTCTTGATATTGGTTCAAGATTCCAGTATTTTATGATGTAAGAGATTGTGAAGTCTATCACTTTATCAATAGAACTAATACCATCTTATTATAATAACTTTTTATTTTTCGAGACAATTAAACGAGGCAGACATGCTGGTAATGGAAAATTCACCAGGTCTCAAGCTAGTACAGGTGATTTCGATTGCTGACATGTCTGGCGGCTATTGAAAGAGTCGTGTGACACTTAGGAGGAAAAGGCAACCAATTGGCATATATATTTATTAAGGAAGTTCACAAAAATGAAGATTATTTTGATTTAGATTATAACCCTGAAGTAACTATATCTTTTGCTTCTCCAGATATGAGTTATATGATGGCAGAAGCTGCATTACAACTTATGAAACCGAAAAAGATTATTCAAAATCGCGATAAAGTTTCCCTTTTCTATGAGACTTTTATTCTCAGTGATTATTATAATGTAAAAGTTATTGGTGGATTAACGAGTGGTTATGATGGAAGCGGAGTAAGAGCTTTTCAACAACTTCTTGAAACATGCGGTATACCAGGAGAAGAAAGTGATGAATACATTACATCAAGTCAATATACAAAAGCGGTTTTAACTGTTGAAGTTGAATAGAATACAGAAGGACAGGGGTACACCTGTCTTTTTTGTGTGAAAGATCAATTTTCCTCCAGAATGAAGATTCTCACTTAATTCTCCGGAATTTTTTGCTTTATTTAATTAAAAAAACCTTCTAAAGGAGAAAAGAGTATTTTTTTCCTATTTCCAATCTAAAAACAAGCAATTAAACTTAAAATTATGTAAAATAAGGACATACGACTCATTTAATAAGGAGAAAAGAAGGATGACAAACAGGGAAGGTTATCAACAGTATGTTTCTGAAGCTAATGAGCTTGCGAACCAAGAAGATATTATCTACCAGTCCCAGCTCGTCATCAGATCGGAAATCTCTATGCTGTTTCAGGACCTTATGGCAGCTTACAAGTTGTTGGACGCTTCAGATTTGGACTGGAGCGGGAAAGCAAAGGAAGAATTTATAATCTTAAGGGAGCAGCTGTACGAAATCATTAAGGGATTCGACCGATTAGGTGATGAAGCTGATTATTCTTTAACGGACGTTCGGAAAGAATTAAATGATTATTATGATCAGTTGATGGGTAATGCCAGAAAATACCTTTAATCGTCTGGAGGGTTATCAATGAATGTCGTTAAGTTACATCCGGAAAAACTAGAAAGCCTTCAACAGGAATTATTCGCCAGAAGGATGTCGGTTGAAGCAGATTATCAACGTCTTCGCCATAAAGTAGATCAGCTTACCAGCTTATTTCCTGCAATCGAAGAGCATAAAGCGTCAAAGGATCTTGTACATGTGATTGAAGCACTTAACGATTTTATGAATACGACAATAACTATTGAAACCCTGCTTCACCAAACCGCGAGTTCCTTCAAAGAAACGGAAGAAGCTCTTGGGAAAATCGATGCTGCCTCGCTGGAGAATTCCAAATAAAAAACGATCAGAATCACTGACCGCTTTTTACTCCACTTGCCATTCGCTTGTGTTTGGACAGCTTATATTTTTCTTCGAATGCGCCCGAACCGAGGAAGACTCCAGCTAATATAAAGGCAAACCCGATGATTTGTGTCAAAAGAATCTTTTCCCCTACAAAAAGCACAGCCCCAATGAGGGCGAAAAATGGATTTAAGTTTAAGAAAATCGCTGCTTCTGGTGCCCCGATTTTTCCGAGAGCACTGTTATAGGCCATATGTCCGATCGCTGTGGCGAAAACGGCAGAGCCTAAAAAAACAAGCCAGCCCAACCATGAGCCTTTGCTTAATGTTGTTAACCCGCCAGGTTCTGTCACTAAACTGATGAAAAAAAGGATAACTGAGCCAAATAACAACATATATCCTGTCATCAATCTAGGATCGAGCGTTTTCGCTGCTTTTTTAATCAGTATAAAGCTTAGCGCTTGTGAGGAGATCGAAAGAAAAACATACACGTCCCCGAAGGAAACGCTAGTCACTCCGCTACCTTCCGCAATAATAAAAAAGACACCTGAAAACCCTGAAATGATTCCGAGTCCCTTGAGCAGCGAAATCTTATTTTTAAGAAAAATAATCGCCATTATGGAGGTTAATATGGGTCCTAAACCGAGAATCAGACCCCCATTTGATACTGAAGTAAACTTCATCCCAACCGACAAAAAATAATGGTGGGCAACCACGTTCAAAAGACTTCCTGCAAGCACGTAGCCCGTTTCTTTTTTTGTCAGCCAGCGAACTTTTTTCAGTGAAAATAAAACAGCCATCACGACGATGCTTGCTGTCAGTATACGAAAGGACGTTATGGTCACAGGAGAAAATTCAGCTACCAGAAGCTTCAAGGCTGTTACATTAAATCCCCAGATCATCATTATGAAAAACAAGACGATATAGATAGTTGACTTTTTCACCGTTATCCTTCTTTCTTAGCCAACGATAAATTTTTTACTTTTTTAGCAAAACGTTTTCAATAAAGTAGGCTACACCATTTTCGACATTGCTTTTTGTCACATAGGTGCTCATTTCTTTTAATTCGTCCATGGCATTGGCCATGGCAATTCGATTGTCCGCTTCCTTAAACATGGAAATGTCATTCGGACTGTCTCCAATTGCATAAATATTTTCTTTCGGAATTTGATATTTTTCCGCTATCAGCTTGACTGCTCTCCCTTTTCCGGATTCTTTTGGCAAAATCTCGAGAATGTGTTTGCCTGATGAAGTGATGCTGAGTGCTGAATTTTCCTCAAGAATTGTTCTTGCTTTCAGCAATTTCTCACTATCGAAGGAAAAGCATAACAGCTTATAGACGTTTTCATTACTTCTGAAAATCTCATGAATGTCTGGCACAGGCTTAATGCCAAATTGCTTAAACTGAGTGAGCGCTCCTTGCCAAAGGGTTTCATAATCCTCGTCCGGATTTGCCGACTGTACAATATCAAGCTCAGCCTTCAGCTTTTCTTCTCCGTCAAAAGGGGATAGAAGGGCATCCTCCGTATAAACTTCAAAATAAATATTTTCATTGGTAAGATAGTCCGCAACTTCTGCGGCGACTGTTTTATCCAATGTGAGATGGCTTAGAGGCTCGTATTGAAAGTCATGGACAGTTCCGCCATTTGCTGCAATGATCGGAATATCCAGATCACCAAGCAGTGACTTTACGTCAAAGGTAGCCCTACCTGTACTGATAGCCACTATACAATCTGAATCCAAAGCCTTTTTTATCGCTCTCTTGTTTTCCTCAGATATCACGCTTTGCGCATTCAGCAACGTTCCATCCAAATCAATTGCTATTAGTTTCATATATGTACCCTCCAGACTCTCTTCAAATGTTCAAATTCGTTCCATGTACTAATGTGACATTGCTTTTGCGTTTAGTCAATATGAAGCACGTAGGATTAATCAAAATTTTATTTTACTATACTATCAATTGGAAAGTTTGAATTGTATGTAAAGGTGGAATTTATGTTATAAGCTTTTTAATTTGGAAAGAGGGAGGAAATACGGGTGAAAAATCAGAAGTCAAATGCGCTGCTTTACTTTTTTGGGGCGCTCGGGGGAATGCTTTACGGATATGATACCGGAGTTGTTTCCGGTGCGATCTTGTTTATAAAAGAAGACTTGGGTTTGAATGCGTTTACTGAAGGACTTGTTGTAAGCGCAATATTAATAGGTGCAATCTTCGGTGCCGGATTTGCAGGAAAACTGACAGACCAGTTTGGCAGAAAAAAATCGATCATAGGCGCTGCTTTTCTGTTTATTATTGGGGCATTGGGCACAGCTATAGCACCTAATACGGCGGTTATGGTACTTGCGCGGATCGTGCTCGGCCTTGCTGTAGGCTGTTCCACCACAATGGTTCCTCTATATCTGTCTGAGCTTGCTCCTCAGGAAAAACGAGGGTCACTGACTTCATTAAATCAGCTAATGATCACGATTGGAATTTTGCTTTCTTATATCGTCAACTACGGGTTTTCCGAATCAGAAGGTTGGCGCTGGATGCTTGGACTTGCCGTTGTACCTTCAGTAATACTCTTAGTTGGAATGGCTTTCATGCCTGAAAGCCCAAGGTGGCTGTTAATGAATAACCAGGAAGGTAAGGCGAAATCAATACTTGGGCGTATCAGAAGTGAAAGCTCTGTTGACGAGGAAATTAAAGATATTATGGAGACTGAAAAAGAAGATAAGGGCGGATTAAAAGAGCTATTTCACCCTTGGGTGCGTCCCGCGTTAATTGCCGGTCTTGGCCTCGCCTTTTTACAGCAGTTTATTGGGACAAACACGATTATTTATTATGCACCGACAACATTTACTAACGTTGGCCTTGGTAACTCAGCTGCTTTGCTAGGTACGATTGGAATCGGAACTGTCAATGTACTCATGTCTCTGGTAGCTATTCGTGTAATAGATAAAGTTGGTAGAAAGCGGTTGCTCATGTTTGGGAATATCGGTATGGTACTTAGCCTGACAGTGCTTTCCTTTGTTAATCTGTTTTTTGCATCGAGCGTTGCTGCTGCTTGGACAACCGTTATCTGTCTGGGACTGTTTATCGTTATTTTTGCTGTAACCTGGGGGCCGGTCGTTTGGGTCATTCTTCCAGAGATCTTCCCTCGCCACGTGAGAGGGATCGGAACGGGTTTATCAACATTATTTCTCCATTCGGGCAACCTGATTGTCACGCTGACCTTCCCCGTTTTGTTACAAGCGATGGGAGTCAGCTACTTATTCCTGGCCTACGCTGTAATCGGAGTCCTTGCTTGCCTTTTTGTATACTTTAAAGTGCCGGAAACGAAAGGGAAGAGCCTCGAAGAAATCGAAGAGACGCTGCGAGAGAAGAGCGGGACAGCCTTTGCCGGTATTGCTCAATTTGAGAGAGACTTAACTTCTGAACGGACGAAAGAAGGGATTCTGGCTGCAAGGAAGCGAGGAAAGTATCCAGGAAGACCGAAAACCGATGAAGAAAAGGTTAAGTATGCCTTGTATCTTATAGATCAAGGGTTGAGTCGTACAGATGCTGCTGAGAAGGCTGGTATTTCTCGAATGACTTTATATCGTAAAATGCATAATAACAGGGTATAAAATCGATGGCTCAAATACTTGAGTTAGATAAGGTAAAAGATACTGCAATGGATTTAGCGAAAAGTATTCATTTTTCCAAATTATGTAATTTTATAGAATATAGGGAGAGAATAGTGGTCTTAAAAACTTTAAGATTTTCTCCTATATATTTTTTAAATAATTTTTATAATGAACGTTATATATATAAAGGTGTGAACTTTATGAATGCAAAAAAATTGATAGCAGTAGGCTTGCCTATGATTGCCGTGACGTATGGTTTATCTCGGTTTAGTTATGGTCTAATGCTTCCATATATTAACGAAACAATGAATATGGATCAATCCACTAGTGGCTTAATCTCGTCTTTATCATATATTGCTTATTGTATAGCAATCATATTTGCAATGGCGTGTTCTAATAAGTTCACTCCAAGATCTATTCTTGTGGTAGCTGGATTATCATCCATTATTGGTTTAGGTATAATCTCCATTTCTCCTAATTCGGTAGTGCTAGGTTTAGGTATATTCCTGGCAGGGCTAAGTACAGGATTATCATCCCCACCATACGCTAATATTGTTAGCACTAAAGTAGAAACAAGATTACAAAATCAGGCTAATTCATGGATAAATTCCGGTACAAGTATTGGAACAGCTTTTACCGGGGCAATTGCTATCCTTATGGCTAATAGTTGGAGAGAAACGTATTTGATATTTATGGTCATTGCTATTTTTGTACTTGTTGTTAATTATAAAGTACTTCCAAAGCAGCAGGCTTCAGAAAAGAAGGTGATGGTTGGCTTCTCTAAAAAGGAATGGAGACACTCTATTCAACTAATTATTGCCTCTTTACTTATAGGAATATCCTGCTCCGCCTACTGGACATTCTCAAGGGACTTTATGTTAAATTTAGATAATGTCCCCACACACCTAAGAGAGTGGTTTTGGGTAATTATTGGACTAGCAGGTTTACTAGGAGGAACTGCTGGTGCATTTATAGATAAGTTTGGTTTAATGAGTGCGTACAGGATTTCTGTATTAGCACTTTCAACTACGTCCCTAATCCTAGGAATTTTCCCAGATAATAATATAACATGGTTCCTGTCACCAGTTCTTTTTGGAAGCTCTTATATTTTCATGACAGGGGTCTTAATAGTATGGGGGATTTCCGTATTTAAGACTAATCCATCATTCGGATTAGGTGTACCGTTCTTAATACTTGCACTTGGGCAAGCAATAGGGACTATTTTCTCAGGGGTAGTAGCTGATATATCAGGATATTATACTCTTTTTATTGGGGCTTCTATAATTGGTTATGTAACCTTAGTATTTAAACCCAAGACAAATTAGATATTTTTTTTTCGAATCTTCCGTTATAAGGTGCAGTAGTTGAAGAATATACTACAACAATGATCAATCTTTATTATAAAAATAAAATTGAAATCTATTGGAGAGGAATCTATTTTGATCAATCTTTTTTCAAAATGGATTCTTTTTATTGGTTATGAAATATGGGTTTGTAAGCTATTTTTGATCAAACTTTATTTTAAAACGGGGCGCATATTCTGGAACAAATAGGCACTTTTGTGGAATAAGGAAGCGCATTCTATTACACTAGGAAATAGGTTTAACGGGAATATTCTTAAATAAACTTTTTGAGGGGTTGCATATTACTATGACTAGCTATGCCAATCAAGTTGTTTTAAACATTCGTTTCAAAGTTAAAGCAGGCAAAAAAGAAGCTTTTCGAAAATCACTTTATTCACTTGTTGAAGTGATGTCAAACGAACCTACCTTTATAAATGCTATTATAAGTGATGATATTGAAAAACCAGATGATCTTGTAATTTATGAAATCTGGCAAGGTACAAAAGACAGTTGGTTACAGGAAGAATTGCCAAAGCCTTATCGAAAAAAATATGAAGAAGTTCTTGGTGATCTGCTTGAGGATAGAATAATAAGTTATTTAACCCCAAACGGAGAATGGGGAAGTAATTTAACGAATGTCAGTCGCTGATTTAAACTTGGCCAGTTATCTTTAGGCAGGTGTAATAGGAAGAAAAACTGTTTATAGTCGCTGTTTTTTAAGGTGCTTTCAACTTGAATAAGAAGCACTCACTACTTATTAAAGGGTTCTGATAGGAGCATTTGTTGGGTTTGTTCTTGGCTTTGCTATTCGGCTTGTCATGGAATTGGTTGAAAAGAAAAATAAAAGAGTTCTAAAAGGCAAACATTCGGAAGTAATCTTAATTGTAAATTGTGAAGAAACACAAGCTGGATTAATTAAGAATATACTTTGGAGTCATTTTGCAATTGGTGTAGCAAAAGTAAAATGATGAATCAATATTTGTTGATCACGTATAAAACTAAAGTTTGTGAAGAATTATACGTAAACTATAGGGTGCTTTACTTGAAGAAGTCAAATAAAAAAGTCGGTTCCTTAACGTACAGGGAATTCGACTTTTTTATGTTTGAATTTGCTTAGCGTACAAAATTTCCGAAATGTTGGCGAAACCCCTAATCTTAAACATGTTTTTTTCTCCCTTCCTTATACAGTTCTTCTGAAGTATAAACCCTCTACTGTACTGGAAAGTCAAGAGTATGTTTTTTAAAAAAAAGGAACACTCGTGATCATATTGTAAAGATGGAAAACACTGGAAATCCATGTATTTAAGTCATTGATGACTTAGGAAGGTTCTTTTGATCCTGTTCTTTTTATATTTATTTTTAAGACCATACCATCAACATCCAAAAAAAAGCTCACTTTCACTTCATTAGAAAAAATGAAATGATCATGAGTTGATTTCATCTCAATAGGTTTTAGTTTTTAAATCCACCTTATAAGGTCATTATTTTAGATTTTCTAGAATTCGTTCACTTGTTTTTTCTAGTTTTAAAGGCAGTAAACTTGTCTTTTCCGGAGCGAGATGATTTAGCTTTTCATAAACAGCCTCTGAAGCATAGATATAATCAACTGAATGAATGATTTCCCCTAGGTTCCTCTTTTCGGAAATCCCCCCTGCAATACTCACAATATGTTGAATACCTGCTTCTTCCACCCTATTTGCCATCCACTCTCCACCTTTATCTCCAAGACAGATAAACGCAACTTTTGTTCCTTCCTTTAATTTCGCGATATTCATCAGATCAATTGGTGATAATGTTGCGCCGATCGTATAAATCGGTAGGTTGATTCTACTAAAATGGGCTTTAACCTCATCTGCGTGGTTTAAAGTGGTGATGATCCCGTTGATCTCCTTAACATCAAGAACATCCTCCTCGATATCTCTCATATCTTCGATGAAGAGTTCTGTGATATGAGCCCCTGTATGCTTCTTTATTTCTTCTGAATAAAAAATATGATCATGCTCTTTACATTCGATAAATAAGAAACGAGCTGAATGGGGATTTTCTATAAAGAAGTGATGATGCATAAATGTGGAGGCCACGAACTCATCGAACGTAAACCCTTTCTCAATCGCGGTCTCGATCGATGTTTTAACGATGTCATCTAAGTCTTTCTTCTGAACTAAGCTTCTCACTTGTTGTGAATCCCTAATTTGTGTCCTCCGGCCTTTTTGCATTAAAAGGAAGCCCTCTTCTTTGAGCTGAGTATAAACCCAGTTAATTGTATTTCGGTTAATCGTTAGTTGGTCAGCTAACTGGTTTACGGTGGGTAGATAATCTCCGGGAAGTACATATTCCATTTTAATTAAAAATTTAATTTGTTCTTTTAGTTGGATGTTAATCGGAATAGGTAACTCTGAATCGACGATCAGACTTAAGGTATTATACGTTCTCATTTTCATACCTCCTTATATTCATAATAAACTATGTATTAACTTATCTCAAGACTTGAAGGTAATTTAAGTGTGTTTCTGTTGACATTACAGTAGACTGAAGAGTATTATTAAAAACATATATAACTATGTAACTATGTAACTATGTATTTAAAGAGAGGTGGATAATGTGAATGAAGATCAGACGAAAGTAATCAAATCGCGTGGATCCTTTTTTTCGAGATATCTGTCAAAGATGAAAACGAAAGAAAGAACGCCAATGAAAGCTTTACCTGAAAATGCGGTCATGGGGTTTCTTGGGGGTTTTCTAACCATATTCGTTCTTATGGCGTTATCAAAGTTCTCCGGTAACACTTGGATCATGGCTCCTTTCGGGGCAAGTTGTGTCTTAGCCTTTAGCGCTTGGAATGTTCCGTTTTCCCAGCCGAGAAACATCATCGGGGGACATATGATTTCAACTCTCGTTGGGCTGATCATCCTTTCAACCATCGGTGATTCTTTATGGGCAGTGGCATTAGCTGTCGGTCTAGCGATAGCTTTGATGGTCATAACGAAAACGACCCACCCTCCTGCAGGAGCAGATCCTTTAGTTGTTATCCTCTCAAAAAGTCAGTGGAGTTTTTTATGGTTTCCTTCTTTATTTGGAGCTCTTGCAACCGTTGTCATCGCTCTAATAATAAATAATCTTCATAAAGAACGGAAATATCCTACGTTTTGGTACTAAGCGCTTTACATCGCAGATGAAAGGAGGTGAAAACGTGCATGGAGATGGGGTTTCATTGTGGAGAGTTGAAAGCTCAGAAACGAGCTGGCGTTAGGCTGCCTGATGATTTCGCTAACAAGATGTACAAAAACTTTGTTCCGAAAACGGCACTAGGTTTCTTGCAACAACAACCCATTGTTTTTTTAGCTTCCATTGACAGCAGTGGTCGTGTTTGGGCGTCCATCATTCATGGAGAACCTGGATTTGTCGATTTGGAGGATGAAAGAAAATTAGTGATTGCAGGGTATACTCCTCCTGAAGATCCTTTGTTGAAGAACGTCTATGACAATGGCCATATAGGAGCTCTATTCATGGACTTTTCAAATCGACGTCGTCTGAGAGTAAATGGGAAAGCTACATTTGATCATGATAAGCTTGTCATTTGCTCTGAACAAGTGTACGGAAATTGCCCAAAGTATATTACGACCCGTTCATTTCAATCGAATATGAATAACGAAAAGCCTGTTGTTACTACATTCTTGACGAATCAGCTCAATGTTGACCAAATGCAATGGATCGAAACCTCAGATGCTTTTTTTATTGCAAGCACGAATAACGAAAAAGAACTGGACGCGTCCCATCGCGGAGGAAATCCTGGCTTTGTTAAGGTATTGAACGAAAACAGTCTGTTTTTCCCTGATTATTTTGGGAACAACATGTTTAATACGTTGGGGAATATAGAGGTCAATGCTCATGTCGGTCTGATCTTTATCGATTTTAAAACTCGGAAGACGATGCAGATGACAGGCAGAGCGAAGGTTCTATGGGAAGAAGGTGCCTCAATAGATTTTCCAGGAGCTGAGAGGATGGTATTTCTCGAGATTGATAACGTTATAGAAAGCAACAACGTTTTAAGCTATACGGCAGAGCTTTTAGAGCTCTCCCCATTTAATCCAAAATAAATTTTTACATTCTACTATGAGCAAATATCCCATTATGGGAATAAAATTGGAGGAAATTGTGATGGCAAACAAATTTGTTATTATCATTCAAGCAGGAGCACAGGATGCAGGTAAGGCATTACACGGTTTATTATATGGCCAAGAGCTACATCATGCTGGGTATGAAGTTGAGATTGTATTCGATGGTGCTGGAACGACTTGGGTAGGTGAGTTTGAAAAAACGGATCATATGTTTCATCCAGTATTTAAAGACGTTATGAAACTTGGAATCATTAAAGGGGGTTGCCAGGCTTGTTCTGGATTCTTTGATGTTAAGGAAGAAGTAAAGAATGGAGTTGGCTTCGCTGGTCCGGAGGCAGAAAGCGGTAAACATTTAGATTTTGCTGGTTATATTAAGAAAGGGTTTCAACCGATTATTCTTTAATGTGACAGATTTGTATTTCGGCTGTCTATTTTCTACGTCAGCAATATGTTTCCGCAATCTCTTCTTTTTGATCAACGATAATATGCATAGTTGCATCCATTTGTTTGAGTCCGATTTGAAGTTGCAGTTAGGTTACGATAAATCCCAATGATCCGCAATACCTTGAATGTCTCGGATCTATTTCGTTTTTTTCTTCCTTCACCAACAGATGGTATGTAATCTTCGAAACGATGTTTATAAAATCTTGCTGAATCTACAGCAAGATTTTATTGTTTTGCAATCTGCGCCATTAGTTCATAATTGTTTTTCCAATTTGGCTTAGTGACAGGGTTCCTGCTGTAGACCGCAAAGTAAAATTGAAGAAATAATAAAACACGCCTATTTTTTTATTCTTCAAGCTTTCTTCTGTTGACTGCTCTATATAAGGAACCTTGAGATATTCCAGTTGCTGAGACTATCTCCTTTATAGAATACCGGACGAAATATTTGAATAATCTGAAAACCGTTAGTATAATAGAAAAAAGGTCAAGGAGTTGATTTCCTATGAAAAGGAATTTGCTTAATACATCACCACAACCTGAAGTAAACGGCATGAATTCTGAATTGGCTGAAATGGTGTTAAACAAAGCCCTTCGTGATTTCCGAAAAGAGCAAATCCGAAAAGAGATTGACCAGTCATTACAGAATCGAAACAAAGAAGAATTCCTGCGACTAACAGAGGAATTGAAGAATATTTCTTAACTTTTGTATATATATCGAGATGATTTTGAGACAAAATGAACTTAACATAATCAAAGTTATAAGGAGTAAAGAAGCCCAATCTTTTAGACATGGGCTTTTTTGTTTGTAAAGGTGTACTTTTATGAATGATGCAAGTCTCAATAAAGTCTGCTCAAAATAATTTGTTGGGCATGTTGTTTACATTTATAAATCAAGAGATATGACAGCTTGATCTTTTTCATCTTGTGTAATTCCTATATATCGTAATGTCACCTTTTCACTGCTGTGATTGAATAATTCCATAAGAATCGCAATGCTTGTTCCTTTCTTGTATTGGTGATAACCAAACGTTTTACGGAGCGAATGTGTACCAATGTTTGTAAGGCCAACCTCTAAAGCTGCATTTTTTATAATCTGCCATGCTTGTACTCTACTGATAGGCTTGTTTTTAATAATGAAAGGTGTACTTTAACTATGAAAGGATGA